>CAKQVG010000021.1:0-3645 GCA_934277695.1 uncultured Clostridia bacterium | reverse complement strand
GCGACCTGGAACGGGCTCGAACCGTCGACCTCCAGCGTGACAGGCTGGCATTCTAACCAACTGAACTACCAGGCCATGTTAATCTGGTATAATGGTGGGAGTTACAGGGCTCGAACCTGTGACCCTCTGCTTGTAAGGCAGATGCTCTCCCAGCTGAGCTAAACTCCCACAATGTCTTTTTAACTGCTCGACACATTTATTAAATATACACTATCTTGCTAAATTTGTCAAGCACATTTTTAACTTTTTCTAACTTTTTTCAATCCGGCTTCGTCGAAAAAAGTAATTTCTCCGACGAGCCGAAATCTATAATAGCACATGAGCGAAAGCTTGTCAACGAAAATTTCAAAATTTTTCTATCGCTTTCGACCTTTTTTATTTCCCGAAGGAAAACAGCCCCTTCTTCTGGTAAGGTTCGCTTGTAATTGCACCGAGTTCGTAGCCGGTTTCGGCGATAACGCTCTTGATTTTTTCCTCGTCAAGCGGTTCCTCACTAATAATCTCCGTCTGATTCTTTGCGTGTGAGGATGTCACTTTTTTTACGGCAAACGCATTTCTGATTGCTTCATTTACATGGTTTTCGCACATTCCGCACGCCATTCCCTTAACTTCCAATGTTGTCTTAATCATTTCAATACCTCCATATTTTTCATTTTTTATTCTTATCTGTATCATACGGCTTGCAGAAATTCAGCCGCAAAGCGTTGGTGACCACGCAAAAGCTTGACAGGCTCATCGCCGCAGCCGCAAACATAGGGTTCAAAGTGAGCCCGAGGCCGACGAAAACGCCCGCCGCCAGCGGAATGCCCAAGGTGTTGTAAAAGAACGCCCAAAACAGATTTTCGTGGATATTTCGAAGTGTTGCACGGCTGATTCGTATCGCCGCCGGTACGTCCCGGAGCGAACTCTTCATCAAAACCACATCCGCCGCGTCGATTGCCACATCGCTGCCTGCACCGATCGCAATGCCGATGTCTGCGCTCGTGAGAGCCGGTGCGTCGTTGATGCCGTCGCCGACCATGATGACCTTGCCCTGTTTTTTGAGATCTTTAATGACGCTCTCTTTGCCGTCCGGAAGCACGCCCGCAATCACATCGTCAACGCCCGCCTGGCTGCCGATTGCCCGAGCCGTTTTTTCGTTGTCTCCGGTAAGCATTACGACGCGGATTCCCATGTCCCGCAGTTCGCCGATGGCCTGCGGGCTGTCCTCTTTCATCGTATCCGCCACCGCAATTACGCCCAGCAAGCGCTCATCTTCCGCAAAGAACAAAGGCGTCTTGCCGTTCTCCGCGAATTTTTCCGCCTGCTCCTGTATTTCCTCGGAAATGCCGATTCGCTCTCCGATAAACTTCATGCTGCCGCCGAGAAGCTTCCTGCCGCTCAAAACCGCTTCCACGCCGTTTCCGGAAAGCGCCGCAAAATCCGTAACTTCCTCCGTCTCGATTCCGTCCTCCTCTGCACGCTGCAAAATCGCCTTAGCAAGCGGATGCTCACTCTTCGCTTCTATCGCCGCCGCCTTCTTCAAAAGGTTTTCCTCCGTCTCCCCGTTCACTGCGAGAATGTCGGTAACCTGCGGCTCGCCTTTTGTAATCGTGCCGGTTTTGTCAAGTGCGACGATTGTGTTTTTTCCGGTTTCTTCAAGTGAAACTGCTGTTTTGAACAGGATTCCGTTCTTCGCGCCCACGCCGTTTCCGACCATGATTGCAACCGGGGTCGCAAGGCCAAGCGCGCACGGACAGCTGATTACCAGCACGGAAATTGCTCTGGCAAGCGCGTATGCGAAATTCGCTCCCAATACCAGCCACACAATCAGTGTAACCGCTGAAATCGCCATGACCGCCGGCACAAAAATGCCCGAAACCTTATCTGCAACTTTGGCAATCGGTGCTTTGGTCGCCGCCGCGTCGCTTACCATGCGGATAATCTGCGAAAGTGTTGTATCTTCACCGACTCTGGACGCTTCGCAGCGGATGAATCCGGAGCGGTTGATGGTCGCCGCCGACACAAGGTCGCCTGCCTGCTTATCAACCGGGATGCTTTCGCCTGTCAGTGCTGATTCGTCCACCGCCGTCGTGCCTTCGGTTATAATGCCGTCCACCGGGATGTTTTCTCCGGGACGAACCACGAAAATGTCGCCCTTCTTGACCTGTGCAATCGGAACCGTCTCTTCTTTACCGTCTTTGAGTATAGTCGCCGTCTCCGGTGCAAGCTTCATCAGGCTTTTGAGCGCATCCGTGGTCCTGCCTTTTGAACGCGCCTCAAGGGTCTTTCCGACCGTAATCAGCGTCAGAATCATCGCCGCCGATTCAAAATAAAACTCGTCCATATAGGTCATCACGCCGTGCATGTCGCCTCGCATCTGCGCATCCGTCATCAGAAAAAGCGCTGCCACGCTCCACGCAAACGCCGCTGTCGCGCCGAGCGCAACCAGCGTATCCATGTTCGGTGCTCTGTGCCAAAGGCTCTGAAATCCGCTTATGAAAAACTTTTGGTTGATTACCATTATAATGACGGTCAGCAAAAGCTGCAAAATTCCCATTGCCACATGGTTATCTGCCAGCGCCGCAGGTACCGGCCATCCCCACATCATGTGCCCCATCGAAAAATACATGAGAATCAGCAAAAATATCACCGATGCGGACAGACGTTTCCGAAGCTGCGGGGTTTCCGTATCTGCAAGCGCATCGTCTGCTGCGGCTGCTGCTCCTGCGGCTCTTGCTCCTGCGGCTGTTGCGGCTGTGACCGCACTGGCTGCTGTCCCTGCGCCGGCTGCCGGTTTTCCTGCGCCTTTTTTCAGCGAAGCCTTATAGCCTGCCGCCTTGACCGCAGCCATAATGCTTTCGGGGCTCGCGCTGCCCTCCACGCCCATGGAGTTTGTCAAAAGGCTCACCGTGCAACTCGTAACGCCCGGAACCTTTGAAACTGCTTTTTCCACACGAGCGCTGCATGCGCTGCAGCTCATTCCTTTTACATTATATTGTACCATTTCTTCATCACCGCCTATTTCATCAGTTTCTGGATGGTTGCTACAAGCTCATCAACAATCTCGTCGTCGCCCTGCTTGATGTCGCGAACCACGCAGTTTCTTATGTGACTTGCCAAAAGTTCTTTGTTGAATGCATTCATCGCCGCATTGACCGCCGCCGACTGCATGAGCACATCGTTGCAATATGCATTTTCTTCGATCATCGTCTGAATGCCGCGCACCTGACCTTCGATTCGCTTCAGCCTGTTCAGAAGTGCCTTCTTCTGCTCGTCCGAACGCATCGTCGTCTTGCCTGCACAGCAGCATTTCCTACATTCACTCATAGTATTTCCTCGCTTTATCTCAATTATTTGTGCTGTTGTTTCGCCGTTTCGTATACCCCCACCGGGTATTTATCACAAAACTATTATACCTCACTTGCGGGCCGCTAAACATGTTTTTTTTCGAGCACAAAAAAACCGCACAACGCTTACCGTCATGCAGCTTCCTGGGTATTCAAAGTCAGTTGTGACACGGTGCCGGGCCCTCCTTGACATTCGGTGCGGCTGACACGGTGCCAAAGATAGCGTTTACACGAAGATGCCCTTGATATGTACCCAGAATTCTGGACACATTGGTATCGTGTTTAAGTTGAACACATGGATGTTTGCCTATATAGC
>CAKQVG010000020.1:0-7016 GCA_934277695.1 uncultured Clostridia bacterium | reverse complement strand
CAGTAACTTTTGATACTAAAGGTGGAAACACAATAGCTCCTGTAACAGTTAAAGAAGGAGAAAAAGTTGCAGAACCATCACCATTGCCAACAAAAGAAGGATTTACTTTTGATGGATGGTATACCGATGATACATACACAACAAAATATAATTTTGAAGATGCTGTAACAAAAAACATTACACTTTATGCTAAATGGAATGAAGTTGTTGTTCCAAAATATACACTAACATTTAATTCAAATGGTGGAACAGGATCAATGAGTCCAATTGCTAATTTAACCGGTGAATACACATTACCGGCAAATGAGTTTACAGCACCAAGGGGAAAACAGTTCAAAGGATGGTCATTAACTACTGATGAAGCAATCGTTACGAAAGTAGATATGACTGAAAATAAAACTGTATATGCAATCTGGGAGCCAATCCCGGCTACTGAATACACCATCAGCTTTAATATCAACGGCGGTATTGGCACAATCCCTTCGCAGACTACAAGTGGACAGAAGCTCTCCAGCCTGCCTACCGCGACACACAGCGGCAGCTATAGCTTTGCCGGCTGGTACACCGCAGCAAGCGGCGGCACCCAGATCACGACTGCTTATGAGTTCTCTGCCGACACCACCGTCTATGCGCACTGGACCTACACCGGCGGCGGTTCCTTCGGTGGCGGCGGCATCTACGTTCCGACAACGCAGAAGCCTGAAATCAAAGTGCCTGCCGGCGGCAAGGCGGAACTCAGTAAAGATGGAACAACGCTCACAATTACAGCCGATGCAGGTAAAGTGATTGATAGGGTTCTCTTAAACGGTAAGGATATGGGCGCGGCTTCGGAACTCAAAGGTCTTAAGACAGGCGACAAAGTTGAAGTAACCTTCAAGGATCAGGTTACGGAACCGACGAAGGAACAGCTTGATAAAGCTGCAAAAGAGGCAGCCGGCGAACTTGTGCTTGCAGCAAGATCCGCGAAGCTGAAAAATGGCAGCGTCAAAATTATGCTCAAGGGCGACCTCAAGGCAATCACAGACGCGGGCTATACCGTAAAATACAAATTCTACAGAAGCACGAAAAAATCCGCAGGCTACAAGGCAGTGCTGACCAAAAAAGCACCGACCTATTTCAACACCTACGGCAAGAAAGGCACGATGTACTACTACAAAGCCAGAGTCATGATCTATGACAAGGATGGCAATTTCGTAGCACAGACCGCGCTGAAGCAGTGCAAATACGCAAGCAGACTCTGGACCAAATAGGAAAAGAGTTTTGTAACCCAAAACAACTCAAACCGATTTGAAGGCAAATTCAAATCAATCCGCGCAAGGCAGTCGAGCTTCTCGGCTGCCTTGTGCGTGATACCCCGGCGCGTGATCCGCAGTCTTTTGTTTTTTGCTTGTTTCTTTGGACAGATTCCAGTATACTATAGATAAAGAAAGCTGTGCGGCGCGAAATCGGCAGGAAGTTTCCTGCAGCGCGCAGGGAAAGTGTGGATACGAGGACTGAGAAAGGAGCTGCGGTCTATGGATAAGCAGGAAAAATTAAAAAAAATCTCCATCGGCGTGGAGGATTTTAAAACGATTATTGAAAAAGACGGATATTTTGTCGATAAAACTTTGATGATAAAAAAGTTAATCGAAAGTAATGCGATGGTTACCTTGTTTACGCGACCAAGACGGTTCGGCAAGACCCTCAATCAGTTTATGATTCGCCGCTTCTTCGAGGATGAACGCACCGAAAAGGGCGAGAAGGTCGACAACGGCGGTCTCTTTGACGGGCTGGCGATCACGCAATGCGGCGAAGAGATTCTCTCCCATCAGCAGCAGTATCCGGTGATTTTTCTAACCTTAAAGTCAGCGAAGCAGCCGACATATGAAATGGCGTATGCATGCCTTGTGGACGAAATCTGCAAGGAATTTGAAAGACACAGCTATGTTTTGCAAGGCGAAATGCCACAGCGGAATAGAGAAATTTTTGAGAGAATATCACTTGGAAAAGGTTCGAAAGATGAATATGCGACAGCTTTTGCGTTCCTTTCAGAATGCCTTTTTAAATATCATGGAAAAAATACCATCATCCTCATCGACGAGTACGATGTACCGCTTGAAAACGCGTATTTCAGAGGCTTTTACGATAAGATGATTGACTTTATCCGTTCACTCTTTGAATCGGCGCTCAAGACCAATCCGTACCTTGAAAGAAGCGTAATCACGGGGTGTCTTAGAATCAGCAAAGAAAGCATTTTCACGGGGCTGAACAATTTGAAAGTTGACAGCGTTCTGCGTACCGAATACGGCGACAGCTTCGGATTTACCGAAAGCGAAGTAGAAGCCATGCTTGCCTATTATAACCTGCAGGAGGAGCTGCCGGAAGTGAAGCAGTGGTATGACGGGTATCTTTTTAATGACATCGAAATCTATAATCCCTGGAGCATCGTTAACTATGTATATGACCATGACCGCAAGATTACGCAGTTTGCTCTGCCATACTGGTCAAATTCTTCCTCCAACAGCATCATCCGCGAAATGGTGGGCGAAGCCGATGCGGATGCGAAACATGATCTGGAAACTTTGATTAACGGCGGCACGATAGAAAAGCAGGTGCATGAGGACATTACCTACGGCGATATTCATCAGACGCAGGATAATCTTTGGAACTTTCTGTTCTTTACGGGTTATTTGAAAAAAATCAGTGAGCGGAAGGACGAATCCGGTGAAACTCTGTATCTGAGCATGGCAATTCCGAATACGGAAATTAAGACGGTTTACAAAAATTCCATTGCCTACTGGTTTGAACAAAGGATAAAACAAACCGACCGCAGCCCGCTCGTGCGGGCACTGGAAACAGGCGATTGCGAAGCGGCGGAGGACTTCATTAACCGACAGCTTGCGGACACCATCAGCTTTTACGATTATGCCGAGAATTTCTACCACGGATTTATGGCAGGACTGCTTGTGAACATCGGCGGCTACAGCGTGAAATCCAATCGTGAGAGCGGAAACGGAAGACCCGACATCGTGATGACCGAACTGAAATTCAGAGGCAGAGCGATGATTCTGGAACTCAAGGTTTCAGATACGATTCAGGGCATGGAAAAGAAATGTGAGGACGGGCTTGCCCAGATTGAAAAAGGCAATTACACGCAGCCGCTTTCAGACGATGGGTATCAGCCAATACTCAAATATGCGGTATGCTTCTTTAAGAAAGGCTGCATGGTGAAAAAAGCGGAATAACGAAAACCCCATGAGAAGAGGAAGCAATTAAAAATTGGAAGGTAAATGTAAAAACAAAAGATGCAAAAGCTCGAAATAGAGCAGGCATCTTGCCCGGGCTGCGTGATAACCGCCCGTCTTACATTGTATCAATCTTGCAAATAATTCTCCGGTGTCCGGTGCCACAAAAAAATACCTCCGCAAACTGTAACAGTATATGCGGAGGTATTCGTTTTGTTATGTATATATTTTTTATTTCGCCTTCAATCTGTCAACTTCAGCAAAGTGTTCTTTGGTGAGTTTGAATACCACCGGTGAAAGTGCAAACAACGCAATGAAGTTCGGAATTGCCATAAGACCGTTGAAGGTATCTGCGATATCCCATACCGCATCGATCGGGCTTACGCAGCCGACTACGATGATGATGCAGAAGAAAATCTGATAAGGCTTAACTGCTTTCATTCCGAAGAGGTACTGGATGCAGCGTGTTCCGTAAAGGGACCAGCCGAGGATTGTGGAATATGCAAACATCATCAAAGCAAGGGCAATGAAAACTGCGGAGAGCTTGTTGCCCCAGATCGTTCCGAATGCGGAAGTGATGAGTTCGCTGCCCGGCTTTTCGCCGAATGTGATATCAACACCGCTGATGATGATAGTGAGCGCTGTCAGTGAACAGATTAGGAGCGTATCGATGAATACTTCGAAAATACCGAACACACCCTGCTGAACCGGCCCTTCGCAGTTTGCCGCAGCGTGTGCGATAGGCGCTGAACCAAGACCTGCTTCGTTAGAGAATGCGGATCTTCTCAGACCCCAAACGATTGCGTTCTTAAGCAGAATACCGCTGCCTGCGCCGACAACAGCCTGCGGATTGAAAGCAGCAATGAAAATCTTGCGGAATGCTTCTCCGACCATGTCAATATTGCCGAAGATGACAACCAATGTGAAAATGATGTAAACGATACTCATAATCGGAACGAGTCTTTCGGTTACGGAACCGATTCTCTTGATACCGCCGAACAAAACGCCTGCAGTCAGAAGAGCCAGCGCGATACCGATTACCCAGTCAACTGCCGCTACATTTGCAAAATCAGGCGCAAACGCTGCAATCGCGCCCTTGATGGAGTCGTTAATGGAGTTTGCCTGCGACATGTTGCCGATACCAAACGATGCCAGAACTGCGAAAGTGCAGAATAAAATCGCAAGCCATGCCCATTTCTGTCCAAGACCGTTCTTTATATAATACATCGGGCCGCCGACCCAGTCGCCTTTCGTGTCCTTTTCACGATAACGAATGGAAAGCGTAACTTCGGCATATTTGATAACCATGCCCAGGAGTGCTGCCAGCCAGAGCCAGAAAATTGCACCGTATCCGCCGAGTGCGATCGCCTGGGAAGTTCCGACGATATTACCGGTACCTACCGTTCCGGCAAGTGCGGTACATACAGCCTGAAGCGGCGTAACTTCACCTTCTCCGGCATCAGTCTTCTTAAAAATCTTACCGAATGTGTTTTTCATGGCGTATCCGAATCTGCGGAATTGTACGCCGCCCGAACCGATTGTGTAATACAACCCTCCGACGAATACGCACGGAAGCAGGATGTAAATCCATGCGACAGTGTTTAGTGTGCCTGCTACAAAATCATATAAAGCCTGCATTTTTGTGTCCTCTCTTTCTTTTTAGCCAATGTCAATGTTAGAAATTAAAAAGAGACAAGCTTTCCGGAAAGCCTGCCTCGTGGTTCTTATGCAAATATTCGTCAATCATAAACAAGTAAGAATGTAAAGCTGAAATACTCCCAAAGTAGGGAGGAATCATTTCTTTCTGTCCTTTTGCCTGAGAGATTGGCGTATTCTTCGCCTTGCACCTTCGGCCCCCGCGTAAGCGGGCGTCTCCAGAACGCTATCCCTTTACAGTCCTCACCGCGCGAGGCGCACCCGGTCGGGCAGGCCGTGCGGAACCTGAGAGTTTTACTCCTTCGGTAGGTTCAACCTTTTCCTGCAAAGTTCATCTAGCATATTCATTTGTGTACCTGCCGCAAAATGCCGCAAGCACGATAACAGAAGTAATTATATACAATGCGGGGAAAAAAATCAAGAGGAAATCCTAGAATTTTGTAGGGAAATACAAAAAATCGCCCCGTTAGGAGCGAATTTTTTTGTCATAGAGCGTCAGTGCCAGCACCAGCGCACAGGTTTCCGAAGCGGCCGCGGCGGTCCAAACGCCGGTCTCGCCAAAGAAGAAAGAGAATATAAGGACGAAAACCGATGTAAAAATCAGCCCGCGCCCGACGGATATGCTCATAGCCGACTTAGGCAGCTCTATAGATGTGAAATATCCCATCAGCGTAATCACCGCACCGAGAGGAAGAAACGCAGGAGAGTAGAGCCTGAATGCATGAACGCTCTGCTCGAAAAGCAGCGGACTTGCCTCACTGTCAATGTATATGCCTACGATAGGGTCCGGATAAATCAGCCCGATTGCGAATGCGATGAGCGAGCATACGCCCGCACAGCAAAGCGCAATCTTAAAAATGTAACGGCAGAAAGATGCTTTTTCTTTGCCGTAGTAATAGCTGATGAGCGGCTGGGTGCCTTGGTTTATGCCCATCATGGTCATAAGCACCAGCTGCGAAAAGTACGAAATAATGGTATAAATCACCACTCCGTCATTCCCCGAAATGCTCAGAAGCACACGGTTGAAGACGAAAATACAGATTCCCACGGAAAGCTCCGTCATACAGTCGGCAATGCCGAATCTCGTACGGCAGAAAGCTTCCTTCAGCTCTCCGGCATTGATTCTGACGAAGGAAAACTCTGATTTTGCCGAAAGGAAATGTTTCATATAAATGCTGAAGGACATCAGCTGTGAAAGCCCCGTCGCGATTGCCGCGCCTGCGATTCCCCACCGGAACACGAGCACAAACAGTGCATCCAGCACGATGTTGCAGCATGCCGCCGCAACGCATGTTTTGATGGCCGTCTGCGGAAACCCGTCCGCCTTGACCAAAACTTCCAAATTGTAGGATGTCATATAAAAAGGAATAAACGCTGTGATTATTCCAAGATACTGCTTCACATAGTCAATCGTCTCATCCGTTGCACCCAGAAAAAGCGCGACCTCATCAAGAAAGAGCAAGATCGCTGCGGCGACTGTAAGACCGACCAGCGCAACGGCAATCACGCTGCCGGTAAAAACTTTGTCCGCACCGCTGCGCTCACCCCGGCCTTTGCATACGGAAGCGCGCGTGCTTGCTCCGACTGCAAACAGGATTCCCAGTGCGAAAGCCGCGTTGACAACCGGCATCGCAAGATTTACTGCCGCCAGTGCATCCTCGCCCACGCCGCGCGCTACGAAGATACCGTCTACCATCGTATAGATGGTATAGACCCACATTGCGGCAACGGAAGGCATAACATAATGGAAGAATTTCGTTTTGATATAATTTTTGTTTGAATTTGTCATTGTTATCACCTCTGTAAACAGCATAAACCCTGGTATCATACCAAGGTCAAGAGGGATTTTAAAAATTTTTTTCTGCGCGCCGCTTGGGGCGGCTTGGGGCCGACGGTCGGGGCAGCTTGGGTGCGCCCCGGCCCGAGGTAGCTTGGGGCCGCCGGCCTCCCGGGGAACCTTGGCATTTAGCGGCTCGGGGCCGCCGGCATGCCGGGAAACCTTGGCATTTGCCGGCTTGGGGCCGCCGGCATCCCGGGAAACCTTGATATTTGCCGGCTTGGGGCCGCCGGCATCCCGGGAAACCTTGGCGAGAGATAGCGGTTACACGAAACATGCCCTTATAGAGGGGTGATTCG
>CAKQVG010000019.1:0-18628 GCA_934277695.1 uncultured Clostridia bacterium | reverse complement strand
CACAGTAGTTAAGCTCCTTAGCGCCGATGATACTTGGTGGGAAGCTGCCTGGGAAAGTAGGACGTTGCCGGTTTTTTATTACCTTAATTTAGGTAGGATCGAAATAAAAAACTGCGCGCACATTAACTTGAGGCGCGCCTTTTTTATTTGAAAAGACAGTCTATGGACTGTCTTTTTTTCGTGCCGGCAGCGTCTCCCCTTTCTGAAAGTATGGTGACGGCAACATCTCCCCGCGGCCTCAGATAGCGTTTACACGTAGAACGCTTCTATGAAGGGGTGTTTCGTGTATCCCAGGGGTTGTAGGTGAGAAAAAACGTCGATGGATAAAAATTACAAAAAAACCACCCCGTAGAAACGTTGGAATTTCAACCTCCCAAAACCTTACATTTTTGCAAAGGGGAAAATCCCAGTGTATAACCGGCGCTGAATGGACCCAAAGAGGTGAAAAAAAGGGCAAAATACACGAAACAGGGGCTGTTTTTGGCCACTTGGTGGGAAATGCCTAATTTTTCCATCTGATAGATGCCTGCGACGGGCATCTCAAGACCGCCGCGGGCATCCCAAGACTGCAGCGGGCATCCCAGAACGCACCGGACATGCCAGCCACAACGTGCACACCCGGAGCCTGCGCCCAAGAGCTGCTGGCGGGCAGCGGCAGCATCTCTGCTTGACACCTTATTGTCCGCATGTTATTATTTTGCCAAAGAAGATGACTTGTTTCTGTGTAGGTTGTAAGGAGGAGAAAACAGATATGAGTAAAAGATCAAAGACGCGAATTGGGATAATTGCTGCCGTTATTGTTATTCTCGTTTGTTTATGTGTTGTGTTTGTGTTGCCGGCTCGGAATCACAAGGCAAACCATGAAGTACTCACGCAGGCATACGAAAACCTGCTTGAGGTGAGCGGCCTTGAAGGAGAACGCAAATCGCAGATCTGCTACGGTTCACCGGAAGGTATCATGGCGCAGGAGTCCGTGATTGTCCGGCAGACAGAAGAACCGTTTGCAATTCTTGGCACCATGACCATGGAAACATGGGATGCCGCAGATTCAAACAGGGAAAAATCAAAAACAAAGCTTGATTTCTATTGTGAAGGCAATCGTGACAAATCACTGCACACATATATGCGGGGTAAAAATACCGAATTGGGTGAGGAATGGATTGACTACGGCAAGACGGATACACGCATCGAAACAATCGCCGCTTCCTATTACAGAGAACCGGCCTCTTGCGGAAATTTTGATATGCTCGGAAACCTGAGACAGTGCATGAAGGCGGCTTTGAAGAGCGAATCCATCACGCGAAATGGAAATGAATACAGCGTTGCGATGCCGAATGACCGGGAACTGATTTGTGCGATTGCAGTGAATCAGGGACTGCAGAATATTTTGGCTTCAAACGGCATGAATTTTGACGATTTACTGTCTGCAGATGAGAGCAAAATGGGAGAAATCGCTGAGAGCATCGGACTTGTAATTGGGATTAATGAAGATACGATGCTGCCGAGCGCATATAAACTGGATTTTAGCAAGACACTTGAGATTATGCCGGGGCTGTTTGAAACGGAGTCTGATAATTTGGGAAGTCTTGAAATCAATGCTGTCCTCAAGGATTATAGTGCTGTCTCGGAACTTGACTATACGAATTACGGCGGCGAAGAGGCTTTTCGCAAGGCGCTTGCGAATGCTAAGACAGAAAACGAAGTATATGAGCAGCTGGTGAAGAAGGAATACCATTTGAAGCTGGAAAGCTGGGATTTTCTTCTCAGCCAAAAAGACGGCAGTCTTTCACAGGAAACATTGGATAGGCTTGCTGAGATGTTTGAACCGGAAATATCTATGGGAAACAATGCGTCTGCCTTCAACCCAAACACTTTGTTTTGCTACTTCAGCAGCGAATACGACAAGCCGGAAGCGATGGACTTGGAACAGTTTCTGAGGTATTATCCTGCATTTTCGGAATGCTTCGAATGGACCGAGGAGCAGGAAAGGAAACTGCTTGATTCAGAGGTATGGAAACAGACCTTTGGCGACATGAAGATGATAGACACGCCGACTCCGGTTCGGCTTTTTGACCCGCAGGAGCTGAATAAAGGACTCGAATATTATGCCGGCATTCGGATTCAGGACATTCCGACATGGCAGGAGGGAAGATATGTACCGGAAATCGACCGCTATCTGAACACAACAAGTGATGCCGGAGGAGCAATCTTTGTACCGGCAGCAGGCAGCAAAGAAAACGGCAAAGTTGTCCTGCGAAGTGCGCCTGACGGTGAGGGCAGCGAAAGCGTGCTTACCTTGCAGGAAAAGGACGGCAGGTACTTGATTCGTTCCTATCATAGGGAAAAGGCAGAATAAAAAATACAGGCTTCTTGTATCAGCGGTTATTTTCCGCCGGTACAAGGAGTCTTTTTTGCGATTAAAACACTTCAAAAGCGCGCGGAGATATGATATAATAAATCATATATGCAATCCGAAAGAAAGGCGGAATCGAATATGACATTTGCAAAGATTTGCTTGGCGGTTTTGGTTTGTATTCCGCTGGCGGTTGTTATTTACTTTTTTTTAAAAAAACTGGTAGACGAAATCAGATAAATCAAATCGAGAAAACAAAAAGGAGCACAGCAATGAAGCCGTTAAGCAGAGGCATTTTCATTTCTATTGAAGGACCTGATGGTTCGGGAAAATCCACACAAATCGAGAACATTAAGGAATTTTTCAGAAAAAAGGGAATTGATTTTGTTTTTACAAGGGAGCCGGGCGGCACCGCCATCGGTGAACGTATTCGTGAAATCATCCTGGACAAAAACTGCAAAGAGATGGATTACATGACAGAAGCGATGCTTTATGCGGCTGCTCGTGCACAGGATGTCGCAGAGGTAATCCGCCCCGCACTTGCAGCCGGAAAGGTAGTTATCTGTGATCGTTTTGTTGATTCGAGCATTGCATATCAAGGCTATGGGCGCAGGCTCGGCGATGCGGTAACGATAATCAACGGGTATGCCGTAGGCGAATGCATCCCTGACTTGACGCTTCTTATGAAACTCGATCCGAGGGTCGGCAAGCATAGGATTAAAGAGGAACTGCAGGACAGACTCGAGGCGGAGAAAGAAGCCTTCCACATGGAAGTTTACAAGGGATATTTGGAACTCGAAAAGCGCTACCCTGAGCGGATTTACGGAATCGACGCGTCGGGCAGCATTGATGAGATAAAGAGGGAAATTTACGCCAAACTCGAAGAAATAATAGGCTAGACGGAGGAAACGGATTTGTCGTTAGCGGATTGGAAAGAGGATCAAAAATTAATAAACAGGATTTCTGCCGCAATTCGCTCGGGAAATGTTTCGCATGCTTACATCATTGAGGGAGATACGCAGACGGATAAAGAGAAGTTTGCGAGGGATTTTTTGAAAGCGCTGTGCTGCCGGGAAAGACCGGGAAGCGGATGCGATATGTGCGCAAGCTGCCGCAAAATTGACCATGACAATTCCGAAGACCTTTACATCGTAAGGGCTGACGAGATTTCCGTGAAAGATAAGGACATTGCGCTTCTGCAGGAAAATCTTAAAACAAAACCCACCGGTGAACGCAATATGGCGATCATTGCGAATGCGGACACGATGACCGTAAGAGCCCAGAACAGGCTGCTCAAGACTTTGGAAGAACCGCAGGGAAACACGGTTATCCTGCTCCTCAGCGAGAATAAGGAAAACCTGCGGGAGACCATTCGCTCGCGGTGTATTTCGTACAGACTCGGAGGATTTCGTACGGATGACGGCGGATTTGAGGGCGCAAACGAAATTGTCAATGCTCTTTTGGAAAACGAGAAGTTTTTTTATTTGAAAAAGACCCTTTCGGGGTATGTTAAAAGCAGAGAAGATGCATTCAAACTGCTTGACGGTATGGAAATAATCTATCGCAATTTTGTAATCGGTGATGACGAGAGAGGACGGCTTGTCAGAAGTGAGGATGTTTTTTCGTACATCGAGCTTATCGAAGAAGCAAGGAGAGACATCATCGCAAACGTAAATTACAATTACGCGATAAAAGACATGATAATAAAAATTGGAGGAATTTATGGTTAGAGTTACAGGAGTCAGATTCAAAACTGCCGGAAAAGTTTACTATTTTGACCCGGACAATTTTGAATTGGAGATAGGCGATAATGTAATCGTCGAAACGGCCAGAGGCATGGAGTTCGGTACGGTTACAATGGAGACATCAGAGGTGAGCGAAAAGGAAATCGTATCGCCGCTGAAAAAAATCGTAAGAATTGCCAACGACGATGATTACAAGAGACACCTTGAAAATGTCAAAAAGAAAGAAAAAGCGCTGAAGCTTTGTCAGGAAAAGGTCGATAAACACGGTCTTGTGATGAAGCTGATCGATGTTGAATATACCTTTGACAACAGTAAGATTATATTCTATTTCACCGCTGACGGAAGAGTTGATTTCCGTGAGCTCGTTAAGGATCTTGCTGCGGTATTTAAGATGCGAATCGAACTCCGGCAGATCGGAGTAAGAGATGAAGCGAAGATGATGGGCGGAATCGGAAGCTGCGGAAGAGCACTCTGCTGCCACAGCTGGCTGTCTGACTTTGAACCTGTGTCCATTAAGATGGCAAAAGTGCAGAACCTTTCGCTCAACCCTGCGAAGATTTCGGGTATCTGCGGCAGACTTATGTGCTGTCTCAAGTATGAGAACGACATTTACATGGAACTTCGCAGAGGAATGCCGGACACGGGTGAAAAGATAAAGACACCGGACGGCATGGCACGAGTCGTTGACACAAACATACTCGAAAACAAGGTAAGAGTAAGGCTCATCATGGAGAAAGACAAAAAAGACGGCACTGAGGAAAAACTCACGCCGGACATTTACACTTACAAGAAGGAAGAAATAAAGAGGGTTGAACGTCACAAAGACCGCAGAGAGAAGGAAAACGCAAATCTTTTTGAAGGTCTGGATGCCGAAACCATGAAGGAAATGGAAGAACTCATTAAGGACTAGTCGTGTAAAGATGGCAGAAAGAATTGATAATATTGGATTCGGAGATCTAAAGTTAATACAGGAGCCCAGCGAGTTCTGCTACGGCGTGGATGCCGTAATCCTTGCGGATTTTGCGGCAAAGCACGCATCAGGGCCCGTGCGGCAGGCAGTGGATCTGGGCACGGGAACGGGAGTCATACCGCTCATCCTTTCATGGAAGACGGATGCCGAGATGATTGCCGGACTTGAGATACAGGAAGACTCATACGATAGGGCAGTGCGAAACGCAAAGCTGAACGGACTTGAGAGCAGAATCCGCTTCTATAACGGTGATGTTAAGAACGCAGCGAAGCGTGAGCTCGCGCATTTGTGCGGCCGGATGGATGTAGTGACTTCTAATCCGCCGTATATGCCGGGTGCAGGCGGTCTCAAGTGTGCAAACAGTGCCAAGAGCATAGCGCGGCATGAGACAACGGCGGGGCTTAGCGACTTTTTTTCGTGTGCGGCGGTGCTGCTGAAGCCGAAAGGTGATTTGTTCATGGTGCACCGGCCATCAAGGCTTGCGGATTTATGCTGTTTTGCGCGTGATAACGGACTGGAGCCGAAGGAGATGTGCTTCGTAAGTCCGAATCTCAGGAAGGCGCCGAACATCGTCCTGATACACTATGTCAAGGGCGCCGGCAGGCAGCTTCGTTTCTTGGACCCGCTTTATGTTTACAATGAAGACGGAACCTACACGGAAAGTCTGAGGGAATGCTACAAATAGTCAGATATAATTGCATATGATAAGAGATACGATGATTCCGGTCATATATCCGATGAGGCCGCCTGCGAGGGCATGCCTCAATTTTTTTGCTTTCGTGACTCCGAAGTAGAGCGCCAGAACATAGATTACGGTTTCGCAGCCGCCGGACATCACACAGGCCACACGCCCGGTGTAGGAATCCGGATTTGTGAGCTCCAGAATGTCCTGGACGATGATAAACGAACCGCTTCCGGAAATCGCACGTAGAAACATAAGCGGAAGAAGCTCCACCGGAACACCGAGAAAGTTGAAAAACGGCCGAAACGCAAGATAAATGAAATTGATAAGCCCCGAGGATGTAAGGCCGTTTACCGCCAGATAAATCCCAATCATAAACGGAAGAATGTCGACCGCGGTTTTAAGTCCTTCCTTGGCTCCATCTATAAAATAGTCATATACGGGAGCTTTTTTTGCAAGGCCGTATGCTATGATTACGGCAGCCATTACCGGAAGAAAGCCGACCGAAATGGCAGAAAAAACGGAACTCATCGCGAGGAACCCTTCCTTTCAAGTATTTTGCAGACAAAAACAGAAACCAGAATCGTTACAGCTGCTGTGATGATGGATGGCAGAACGATGGAGTAGGGATCCGATGAACCCAAATCTTCCCGCATCTGAATGGTTACAACGGGAATCAAAGGCGCAAATGCCATGTTCACGACAGCGAAGGTACACATATCGTTACTCGCAAATTCACGATGGGAGTTCTGCTCATCGAGTTTCTCCATGGTTCGCAGGGCGAAAACGGTGGAACTGTTGCCAGCGCCGAATATGTTGGACATGAAGCTCATGATTATGTAAGACAGTGTTTCCGGATCTTTTTGCCTGGGAAAGAGCAGGGAAGTGAAGGGGAGAAGCAGCCTTGAAAGTTTGTTGATCAGTCCTGTTTTTTCGGCGATTTTCATAAGACCGCTCCACATTGCCATGATGCCCGCAAGGCTGAGTATGAAGGTCACTGCGTTTTGTGAACTTTCCATCAGCGCGGCGCCGAAGGCGGTGAGATTACCGGCAAAACAAGCATAAGCAAACGAGGCGAGCAGCAGAATCGCCCAAATATAATTCATCATAAAAACATCCTCCGATTATTTACAAAAAATATATGCAAAAAATCAAAAAAGATGTTGCAGTTATTTCCATTTTTGGGCTATAATAATATCTAGGCAAGAGAAAGCCTATTTTAGAAAAAGGAGGTATGTATGACAGTAACAATAACATTAAAAGGCGTATTGCTTACGGTAATTGCTTTGTTGGTCATTGTCCTGCTTATTTACATCATAGTGCTCATCAGAAAACTGATAGACAGCCTTAAGCGGATGGATGCGATTTTGGGCGACACCAAAACTATGACTAAGGTTGCTGCTGATCGAGTTCAACAGGTAGACGGAATTGTAGACGGAATCGGCGATACAGTAGGACAAGTGGTTGACGCAATGAGGGGGAACCAAAGCAGCATAGCAGCTGCGACGCATATTATCGATGCGGGCTCGTCTTTGCTCGGAATTTTAAAAAAGAAAAAGAGCAGCGACGAATCGGAAACGAAAAAAGCTAAGAAAAAGAAAGAAAAATAAATTTTAAGAACTTGGAGGTATTTAATTATGAAGGCAACAGGAATCGTAAGACCGGTAGATCCATTGGGAAGAGTTGTTATCCCGGTAGAACTGAGAAGAAGCTTAAACATCAAGACAGACGACGCTCTGGAAGTTTACGTAGACGGAGATTACATCATGCTTAAGAAATATGAGCCTGCATGCATTTTCTGCGGAGACGCAAAGGACGTTGTTAACGTAAAAGGCAAAAAGGTATGCAAGGCATGTCTGCAGGAAATGAAAAATCTCTAGGCTGACGGAGGCTGAAATTGGCTAAATATGTTGTTAAACAAAGCGGACCTCTGAGAGGAGAAGTCTTTATCAGCGGTGCAAAAAACGCCGTACTGCCTTTAATGGCTGCGGCACTGCTGGCTGAGGAAGAGTGCATCATCAGAGATGTTCCGATGCTTCGTGATGTGGCATTTATGAAGGAAATACTCGCATCGCACGGGGCAGAAGTTACGGAGCTTGAAGAAAATGTTTTGGCCATAGAAACCAAGGATATCACCTCAACGGAAGCAAAATTTGAACTTGTGAACAAGATGAGGGCCTCCATTTTGATAATGGGGCCTCTCCTCGCAAGAAAGGGAAAAGCACGCATTCCGCTGCCGGGAGGATGTGCAATCGGAGCAAGACCGATTGATCTGCATCTGAAAGGACTTGAAGCACTCGGTGCAGTGATAACTGTGAACAATGAAGAGGGATATGTGGAAGCCGTTGCCGGACCGCAGGGTCTTATCGGCGATACAATCTATCTCGACTTTCCGAGCGTGGGAGCAACCGAAAATATCATGATGGCGGCAGTCCTCGCACAGGGAACCACCTATCTTGAAAACGCGGCGGAGGAACCGGAAATCGTTGATTTGGCAAACTTTTTGAACAAAATGGGAGCCAAGATTAAAGGAGCCGGCACGGATACCATTAAGATTGAAGGTGTGGACAAGCTTCACGGAGCCAAGCACACGGTAATTCCCGATCGTATCGAGGCAGGAACATTTATGCTTGCGGCGGCTATTACAAGAGGCGCAATTCACATCACAAATGTTGTGCCGGATCACTTGAAACCGATCATTGCCAAGCTGCGGGAATGTGGCGTGCGCATAGAGGTAGGCGACGAAGAGATGATTGTAAGAGGAGATTTGGGGCCGCATACGGCGACCGACATCAAAACCCTTCCTTATCCGGGATTTCCGACCGATATTCAATCACCATTCATGACCTATCTTGCTACGGTTGAGGGATCAAGTACCGTAATCGAAACTGTATTTGAAAACAGATTTATGCATGTTGCTCAGCTTAACAAGATGGGCGCAAGCATAGAGGCAATGGGCAACAAGGCTGTAATCCGCGGAAACGCCAAACTGCGGGGCTGTCAGGTTATGGCAACCGACCTCAGAGCCGGAGCGGCACTTGTTTTGGCAGGACTTGTGGCAGAGGGAGAGACGGAGATTTCCGAAATCTATCATATCGAAAGAGGTTATGAGAAATTCATAGAGAAATTCGAGAAACTCGGCGCAAGCATCACAAAAATATAATTTCAAGTACCAAAAGACGGGGAATCATACCCCGTCTTTTTGCATAGAATTTTCTAAGTGCGACATAGAAAGAAAGGAAGCAGGGAAGATGAAAATTCTGGTACAAACCCTCGCCGTGTGTTTGATTTTCTTTATAGCCATCCCGCTCGGTGCCGTCCTCGCATTCGGAAGCTTGCCGGACACACAGGCGGAAATCGGATACATTAAAGGCGAGGATGCCGCGGCTCCCCAAAACAAAGTCAAACTTCCGAAGAAGATAAAAGTCTGGAAGGAAAATGAGGGAAAGACGGTCAGTGTGGATTTTGAGGAATACGTGGCATGCGTAACGGCAAGCGAAATGCCAAACACATTCGAGAGCGAAGCATTAAAAGCACAGTCGGTAGCGGCAAGAACCTTTGCGGCAGCGAAGATAGAAAAATACGAGCAGAAGAAGCCGGCTTCGCATCCGTCTGCTCCAATCTGTTCATCGACCCACTGCCAGGTGTATAAGACCGAGAAAGAGCTCAAGGACTGCCACCCGGAAGGCTGGGCAGGCTCAGAGGAAGGCTTTAAGAAGATTCAGGCGGCATGTAAGGCGACAGAGGGAGAAATCCTCTACTACGACGAAAAGCCGGTTATGCAGCCGCTGTTTTTCTCTTCAAGCGGGGGACAGACCGAAAACTCGGAAGATGTATTTGTGAGTGCGCTGCCTTACCTGGTGAGCGTAGCAAGCCCGTACGAAAGCGAGGCGACGCATCGAAACGAGGAAAAAACATTTACATTGAAAGAGTTCAAGGACGCACTTGCGAAGACTTATCCCGCAAAGGATTTTGGGGAAATCAAGCAGACAACCATCAAAATCCTGTCGAGGACCGCAGGCGGAAGAGTCGATAAGATGCAGGCGGGAAATGCTGTTTTGAAGGGAACGGAAGTCAGAAACGCACTGGGACTGAGTTCGGCGCTTTTTTCGATCGGTTTCGGAAAGACAAAGAGCGGGGATACCGAGATTACCTTCACATCGAACGGTTCGGGCCACGGCGTGGGGATGAGCCAGTACGGTGCGAACGGGATGGCAAAGGAGGGTTTCGGATACAAAGAAATCTTGAAGCATTACTACTCCGGAACGGAAGTTTATTAGATTAGTTCTTGATTTCGTGAGGAGGGCATTGTATTATAGTAATGGCAATAAAACAACATATTTTTTTATAGCGGGAAAGGAACCATAATGGCAGATTTAAAGTATTTAAGAAGATTATCAAAGGACTATCCGAATATCATGGCAGCTTCCGCCGAGATCATAAACCTCAAGGCGATACTGGCTTTGCCGAAGGGCACAGAGTATTTCCTCAGCGACCTTCACGGCGAACACGAGGCATTTATACATATGCTTAAGAGCGCATCGGGAACGATTAAGGCAAAAATCGACGAGCACTACGGAAGCGTACTCAGCGAAAGCGACAGAGACGACTTGGCGGCTTTGATATATAATGCTGAGGCGGAAATCGCCAGAAGGAAAAAAAGCGAGAGAAACTTTGATGATTGGTGCAGCACAGCACTGTATCGTTTAATTACGATATGCAAATCGGTATCGACAAAATACACGCGTTCAAGGGTACGCGGACGTCTGCCAAAATACATGGATTACAGTATAGATGAACTTCTGCATGCTGACGATGAAGAAAACAAGGCGCATTATTACAGCCAGATTATCAGTTCCATCGTGGAATGCGGAATTGCGGAGAAATACATCATTCAGCTTACGGAGGCTATCAGCAGCCTTGCGGTGGATAAGCTTCATATCATAGGAGACATTTTTGACAGAGGCGCACATCCGGATGAAATCATGGACTTCCTCATGGGATATCACGATGTGGACTTCCAGTGGGGCAACCACGATATCGTATGGATGGGAGCAGCAACGGGGAACTGGGCATGCATAACGAACCTGCTTCGTATGAACATAAGCTACAATAACTTCGATATGCTTGAGGTTGGATACGGAATCAACCTGAGACCGCTTGCGTCTTTTGCAGAGAAGGTTTACGGCGATGACCCGTGTGAATTTTTCAGACCGCATATTCTGGATACAAACAAGTTTGATCCGGTGGACGAGGATCTTGCGGCAAGAATGCATAAGGCAATCGCAATCTGCCAGTTCAAGGTTGAAGGGCAGAGAATCAAGGCACATCCGGAATACAAGATGGAAAAACGCCTTTTGCTTGATAAGATTGACTTTGAAACGGGCACGGTTGAGATAGAAGGAAAGACATGGCCTCTGCGCGATACGAATTTCCCGACGCTGGATCCGGAGAATCCGTACGAACTCACAGTTGAGGAAAAAGAAATGCTCAAGGCTTTGGAAGCATCCTTCCTCAATTCCGAGAAACTTCAAAGGCACATAAAATTCCTTTACAGCCACGGGGCATTGTACACAAAAATAAACGGAAACCTTTTGTATCACGGATGCATCCCGACGGATGAGAACGGCGAGTTTGAAGAGGTGGAACTCAACGGCGTGAAACTTGCAGGAAAAGCCTTGATGGATTATCTCGATGACGAGGTGAGAAAGGCATATTTCGCACCGAACAAATCCGGAGAAATCGGAAGATCCGGCGATATTATGTGGTATTTATGGCTCGGAAGCAGTTCACCGCTTTTCGGAAAAGAGAAGATGACGACCTTCGAAAGACTTTTTATTGCGGACAAAACTTCCCACAAGGAATACACCAAGCCGTATTACACATACATTAAAGAAAAAGCCTACTGTGAGAAGATTATCAGAGAGTTCGGACTCGATCCGCGTACCGCAAAAATTCTCAACGGTCATGTTCCGGTTAAGATTAAGGACGGAGAATCCCCGATCAAGGGAGGAGGGCTTCTTTATGTAATCGACGGCGGAATTTCAAAGGCGTATCAGAAGCAGACGGGAATTGCAGGATATACCTTCATCTTCAATTCGAGATTCATGGCACTTGCAGAGCATAAGCCTTACAGCCCGCTCATGCCGGACGGAACCCAGATCTTCCACTCGCCGGTGATGAAGACCGTGGAAACAATGCCGGAGCGTCTTCTGATCATCGACACAGACCAAGGCAAGGACTTTGTTGAGAGAATCGGAGACCTTAACGATTTGGTTGAAGCGTTTAAGACGGGACGAATCAAAGAAATTTATTGACGAATAAAACCATCCTTTACAGGAATACTATAAAACAATTATAACTTTAAAATGTTTTATGCGTGGTAAATTCTATGTTTATTATGTAGAATTTCTATAAAGGATGGTACAAAATAAATGTCAGAAGATTTTGGTAAAAGAGTAAAGAAAGCTAGAAAGAAGGCTGGTTATACACAGAGTCAGCTGGCAGAGATGGTGGATGTTTCCGTAAACCACATTTCTGCGATAGAAAGAGGTGTTTACGAAACGCGAATTGACACCCTCAAGAAACTTTCGATTGTTTTGGGAGCGAGCACAGATTACCTGATTTTCGGAACTCCGGATGAACAGGGACCGCTCTCGAAAGCATTTTCAAAGGCAAACCGATTGTCTGAGAATGATAAGGTATGGATTGCCGACTATCTTGAAGCAATTCTGAAAGTCAGAAACAACAGCAAATAAAAACAGAGGATTTCTCCTCTGTTTTTTATTTGCTATTCGATCGATTTGAGCGATTCGGCCATATTGATTTTTTCCAGCCTAAAGTACATTGCAAAATTAACAATGAGTGCAAACAGGAGGGTTAAGGCTACAGCCATGAGATAGCTTACAGGCTCTATATGAATGTCGAAACTGAGCAAATCAACTTTGATCTGGTCCATGACGAAGCTGTGAAACCATTTACCGACCGGAATGCCCACGAGTGCGGATATTGCCGTAAGCACAAAGTTTTCTCTGAAAATGTAGGCATTGGTTTCACCCGGATAGAAGCCGAGCACTTTGATTGTCGCGATTTCTCTGATTCGCTCCGTAATGTTTATGTTTGTAAGATTGTACAGCACGATGAACGCAAGTGCTCCGGCACAAGCCATGACAAGAGCAATGATATAGTCAAGACTCTTCATCATATTGTTGACGCGGTCTCTCATATCCTGCGTGATGCTTACGGAAGCAACATGGGAAGCATCCATGAGTTTAGCACCCTGTTCATGAGGATTTACAAGTGTTCCGTCTTCCGAATGCGCTCCTATTACGAATGCTGTGTTGATTTCCGGATTGCCCCAGACCTTGCAATATGTATCAAAGGTAACATATACATAGTTATAAACATGGTTCTCGCACATCGCATCGATAACAAGATCCATCTCCCGCATATCGCTGTCAAACACCGTCAGCACATCTCCGACCTCAAGTCCCAGAGTCTGCCCCAAATTATCATTAATCACGCAATGCCCATCGCCGGGATAAGCAATTTCCCCCTCCTCGTTTTTGAGGGTGATAAAGTCCGAAACAGGATCGGACGGGTCTGCGACCACCATGTTGATGGATTTGACCTGTGAACCGACATGCGCATCCACGGACAAAGTATTCAGGAAAAGGGCTTTGTCAATGTATTCGCTGTTGTCGTCAAGGAATTTGCCTTCTTCTTTTGCGCTGATTCCGCGATCAAAAGTCACGGTGTAGTCATTGTGAAAAATCTCGTCGTATTGAACCGAAATGATGTTCTTAATGGAGTCGGAAAGCCCCATCGCCGTAATCAGCAGAGCCGTGCAGCCGCAGATTCCGAGAACCATCATGAAAAATCTTTTCTTGTAACGGAAAATGTTTCTAAGGCAGACCTTGTGCAGAAATTTCAGCTTGTTCCAGATAAACGGAACTCTTTCCAGCAGAATACGCTTTCCGAGTGCCGGAGCCTTCGGCCGGATGAGTTCAGCCGGAACATTTACAAGTTCCGCATAGCAGCAGTAAATCGTCGTGCCCGCACAGCAAGTAACTGCTGCAAGAATGGATAATGTACCGAGGAGCGGATTGATTACATAAATCAAATCTGCAAAATCGTACATCATGCCGTAAGCTGTCCATATTACGCCCGGGAAGAGGAAAGAGCCTCCGAAAAATCCCAAAAGCCCGCCTATGAGCGAAGCACTTGCAGAGTAAAACACATACTTGCCGAGTATTTTGCCTCTGCTGTATCCAAGAGCCTTCAAAACGCCTATCTGCGTTCTCTGCTCATCAATCATTCTCGTCATCGTGGTCATGCATACGAGTGCAGCCACAAGGAAGAAGAAGACCGGAAAGACCTTTGATATGGAATTTACGATGCTCGTATCATTGTCGAAGCATACATATCCGATATTGGTATCGCGGCCGAGAACATAGGTCTTCGGATTCTCGATGTCATCAACCTTGTTTTCGGCTTTCGTCAGTTCTTCCTGCCCGTCTGCAACCTGTTTCCTGCCGTCGGCAAGTTCTTTGCGTCCGTTGGCAAGTTCCTGCTTGGAGGTTTCCAGCTCCCTGCGCCCGTCGGCAAGCTTGGCATAACCGGATTTTACATCCTTCTCGCCGGCAGTGAGCTCTGCGTCCGCTGCGGCAAGTTCTTTCGCAGCTGCCTCGAATTTCGCGTCGGCTTCCGCCTTTGCCGCATTGTACTGTGACAGATACTGCTCGTAGTAAGGCGTGCCGGCAGCCGCATCAATCTGCTCCTTTTGTGCCGCAAGCTGTGCATAGGCATCATCCTTTTGCTTGTTGTAATCAGCAAGTGACTTTTCGTACTCCCGGCGCGATTTCTTGAGCTCGGCAGCGGAATCGTCAAGTTTTTTCTTGTTGCTGTCGAGTTCTTTTTGACCGTCATTTATTTTTTTCTGCCCGTCCGCCAGCTTGTCTTCCGCTTTCTTTAGTTCTGCTTTTGCATCGGCAAGTTCCCTGCGTGCATCGTCGAGCTTTCCGTTTGCCTCATCGAGGATCTCGTCATATCGACTGCTTGCACAGGTTTCCAGTGCGGACTCGAGAGGTTTTTCCATCGCTTTGGCGTTTTGCTTATATTCATCGCTGTATATGACGCCTTGATTTTCGAGGGTCACATAGATTTCCGTATAAACTTCGCTGTCCCAGCCGTCTGCCGGCACATAAAGATAAGTTGCCACGCTTCCGTTTCCCAGCGATGTCGAGCCGCGCTCAAAGTTCAAATAAAGCGGGGACTCGCAAAGCCCGACGATTTCGTAAGTGTCATAGGCAAACAAATCTTTCGTGTCTTCGTCGTTATTCTTGCTGATAGTGATTTTTTTGCCGATGTCGGATTCAAGAAAATACCTTGCATCGCCGACGCATTCGTTCGGCTTTTCCGGGAGCCTGCCGTATGAGAGGGCAGGCGTATTCATATCGTCGATGAGTGTGTGGAATTTGGCAACGCGTTCACCGACATCTTCATCGTAACCGTCCGCGGCATCTTTGTCTTTGGAAATCAGAAAGAGCGCATCGGAGGAGTAACTCCCGCGGGCTTTTGCAATGCCTTCAAGATCTTGAAATTTCGCAACATCCTTTTCTTCAAGCCCCAGCGTCGAAATCAATTCGTAATCATAGAAGCAGTTGTCGCTTAGGAAGGTATCACCGGTGAGGATGAATGCCTCCTTGCAGACTTTCAGTCCGCAGAAAAAACCGACACCGAGCATGCAAATCGCAAGGATTGCAATCCAGCGGCTGAAGCTTCCTTTGATTTCGCGAAGTGTAGTTTTTCTCATGGCGTTTTTCATATGTGCATGCACCGCCTTTCTACCATTCGATTGTTTCCACGGGAACTTTGTTCTCGTTCAGTTCGACGGACGAAACCATGCCGTTCTTGACACGGATGATTCTGTCAGCCATCGGAGTGATAGCCGTATTATGCGTGATTATGACAACCGTCATGCCGGTTTCATGCGCGGTATCCTGAAGTAGCTTGAGAATGGCCTTGCCGGTATTGTAGTCGAGTGCACCGGTAGGTTCATCGCACAGAAGCAGTTTCGGATTCTTCGCCAGTGCACGGGCAATCGCAACCCTCTGTTGCTCACCGCCGGAGAGCTGTGCAGGGAAGTTGTCAAGTCTTTCGGCAAGACCGACTTTAATCAGAGCTTCCTTGGCATCCATGGGCTCCTTGCAAATCTGCGCGGCGAGGGAAACGTTTTCGAGTGCCGTCAGGTTCTGAATCAGATTATAGAACTGGAAAACGAAACCGATTTCGTACCGCCGGTAGGTGGTCAGTTCCCTTGCGTTGTATTTTGAAATCTCTGCACCGTCCAGAAAAACATGACCTTCCGTAAGAGAATCCATCCCGCCCAGAATATTGAGCAGCGTAGTCTTGCCCGCCCCTGATGGACCGACGATAACGCAGATTTCCCCTTTTTCAATTTCAAAAGAAGCATCCTGCAGAGCTTCAATCGTGACCTCTCCCATTTTATAGGTCTTTTTGACATGTTCAAATGTAACAAAAGCTGACATAATGATTCCACGGTTCCTTTCTGTATATTTTAATATTCATTTTTCTGCATATTTTGATAAAATATTATATCACATTTCGTGGTATTTAGATAGATGAAAAATGTGTTTAAAATATGCAAAGAATATGATAAAATAGGAAGCAAAGGTCAATCAAAATGGGGCAGGAAAGGATGGCAGCATGGAACAAAACGAATTAGTCAAAAAAATGAAAAGAAAGCGGGTTCGCAAATACGCACTCATCGCGCTTGTCTGCGTGATTGCGGTTTCTACAATTGTTGGACTCAGCATAGAAAATAAGGACGCCAAGCTCACCGACGGACAGGGCAACACCGTCATCGGCACAGGCGAGGATGTTTACGAAAACGACGGCAAAGACGATGCAGAGGAAGAAAAGCCGGATGATAAAGCTCAGGCCGAAAAGGACAAGGATTCCAATAAAGGCAAGAAAGCATCGGATTTGAAGTTCACCGAAGAAGAAAAAAAGGATCTTGATGCCAAAGACATTAAAGTCGATAACAGCGACGATCCGACCGCTTCAAACGGAGGAAATGCAGCACTTAAACCGGAGAAGGAAGAGCCTGTGACGGTTACGCTCGAAATCCGCTGCGACACATTGTCAAACGATATGGACAGACTGGAAAATCCGGCAATCAAGGACTACATACCGAAGGACGGGGTCATCCTTGAGCGGACGACTTACAAGGGCACGACGAACAACACAGTTTTCGATGCACTGAACACGCTTTGCAGAAACAACGACATTCAGCTTGAATTCAGCTATACACCGCTGTACGCTTCCTACTACATAGAAGGAATCAATTATCTCTACGAGTTTGACGGCGGCCCGCAGAGCGGCTGGATGTATAAGGTCAACGACTGGTTCCCGAATTACGGCTGTTCTTCCTACTACCTGAAGGACGGTGACACGATTGTCTGGTGCTACACCTGTGAAGGACTCGGAACGGACGTCGGTGCCGACGAGTGGATGGGATAAAAGAATAGAAAAAAGTAAGGGCTGCCTGCATTAACGGAAAATAACCGTTAGGACGCAGCCCCTTTTGTATAGGATTGCGTTTCATAGATCTGTGCTATTTACGGAGCCGGAAATAGCGTTTACACGAAGGGCAGCTTCTATAAAGGGGTGCTTCGTGTATCCGAGGGATTCTTGGAGGAGAAAAGATGCTTCTGTAAAATAATAACAGAAATGACACCATAGAAAAACGTTGAAATTTCAACATCCCAAAATATGACATTTTTGAAAAGGGTAAAGGCATGACATAAATCCGGCGGAAAACGTGGTCAAATGGGTGTTAAACAGGCGGAAATACACGAAAAGGGGGTCTATATGAGGCACTTGGTGGGAATTGCCTAATTCTTCCAGCGTGAAAGTTCACTTACCTGAACCCTCAGATACAAAGGGGCTGTTTATAATTCTTCGACTTCTTCGGCGGAAAGCCCGGTTGCTTTGATAATCTCAGTCGTACCTACACCGAGGTCTTTCAGGTTTTTCGCAATTTCTCGCTGCTTCTGTGCAGCACCTTCGGTGCGTCCTTTTTCAAATCCAATGGCTTCGCTTTCCCGCTTTTGCTCGTTCAAAATATACTCGAATGTCATGTATTTTTGCCTCCATTCGCTTGAATTGAACTTCCTGACACGCTCGTCAATCATGCGCGTCAGCTCCGAAGCCTGATTTTTCTTTGGGTCATTCAGATACTCGTAAAAAGGCTTCAGTGCCTCCGGAACTTTTTCCGGAGAGCATGTCGTATTCAACATTATTGTATACGATAAATCTTTTAGAGGCAAGCTTTTTTCCACATCCCACGAGCGGAAAAAATAGACAGGCTCGTCCATATTAAAGTGGTCGAAGGTACAGATGAAGATAACATAACTCGGCTTGAGATCTTTGTAAGGCTGCCCCTGTTCAAGAAAGTCCAAATCCATGTTGGCATGATAGTATCTTGCGCGTATATCAAGCTCTGAACCGTCGCTCGTCTGCATCTCAATATCAGCCCAAAGCTTTGAGCTTTCAACGAAGGCGTCAAAACGCACGCCGTGTGCGTCTGCCTCCAGCTTAAGCGTTTTCTGCGTTTTTGTGCTCATGCTTTCGTCTGCTTTTTCATCAATCTCAGAGTTATCAAGAAGCGGATTGTCGGACTTTTTAATGCGGATGGCTCCGATTTCTTCGTTCGGCAGAATCAGTTCCAAAAGCGCGCGGCAAATCTTCGGACTTCGCATCACATTCATAAAGATTTTGTCATTCGTAAACGGAAGAAAATTGGGGGAATCATAGATGGAGTTATCCCTATTGTTTTCGGTCATAATTTGTTC
>CAKQVG010000018.1:0-21984 GCA_934277695.1 uncultured Clostridia bacterium | reverse complement strand
TCAATTTGAATTCATAACTATACTGCATAATTTTTCCTCCTTACTGGTGTCCAGTAAAGGGGGTACATATCACCCTTTCAGAGAGGCTGACTTCGTGTAAATGTTATTTCCTGACTTCAATTTGGTCTTTCGTGCAAAATTGATTCGGGCAGAGCTGTAAGCCGGGTTCTGTATTAAACGATCATCTATCTCGACTTGCCATTGCTGACAAGCTCCAGCGACCTACCTTCCGGGAGGTGACGGGCAGCCACCTATAGCCCCTATTTGGTCTTGCTCCGGATGGGGTTTACACGGCCGGCATGTCTCCATGCCGCCGGTGAGCTCTTACCTCACCATTTCACCCTTGCCACAGCCGTACTGTTTCGGCGGTATGTTTCTGTTGCACTTTCCCTATAGTTACCTACGCCGGACGTTATCCGGCATCCCTGCCCTATGGAGCCCGGACTTTCCTCATACGCCGGCGAGGGCGCACGCGACCGTCTGCTCTACCCGAAAATAAACGGATGAATATTAATAAAATGCACCAATAAATGTGATGCTGTATGTAACAACGACTGCAGCAATCAGCAGAATCACCGCAACCTGTATCACTCTTCTCTTTGTTTTACTCGTATCTTTCATAAGAAACCTCTAAAATCTTCTCTTAAATTGCTGCGAACGGATTAATGTTCACACGAGATTGAATTATATCCAAATTATAGAATTTGTCAAGCTTTGAACGCATATTTTCACAGAAAATATATTCCGTGCCGTAGTGTCCGCAGTCAAGCACATTCATTCCCAAATCCCTTGCGTGCTGCGCCGTATGGTACTTAACATCGCCCGTCAGGAACAAATCACACCCGGCCGCAACCGCTGTGTCAAGAAATTCCGCGCCTGCACCGGTGCACCAGCCGATTTTCGACACAAGTTCATCCGGTATTCCCGCAAAATGGAAAAAATGTTTCTCGATTCGCAGAACGCGAGATGCGTGCTCCGCGAACTCCGCACAGGTCATAGGAGAAGCCAGGCTTCCGATTCTGCAAATCGCACTTTCGTCTCCCGGCATCGGTCCGATGTCCTCAATTCCAAGGATGCTGCCAAGGTAATCGTTGTTTCCGCCTATGCATTTGTCAAACGGTGTGTGAGAAGAATAAACGCTGATTCCTCTTCTTATCAGTTTGACAATATGATTTCCAATAACATCGCTACTGTCAACATTTTTGATTTCCCCAAATATCAAAGGATGATGGGTAAGAATCATGTCAGCACCCGCACCGATTGCCTCGTCGATTACCCTTTCGTTAATTTCAAGTGCAACCAAAACCTTTGAAATTTCATTGTTTCCGGCGCGGATCTGTATGCCGGAATTGTCCCACGGTTCCTGAAGTTCAAGCGGTGCTATGTTTTCCACTTCTCTTATAAAATCATCCATTCTCATTTGCTAGATCCTCCTCAAAAGATAATCAATATATGAAATTCGGTATTCCTGATGTCTGATTTCCTTTGCAGTTGTATACTTGCCCTTTTTCATGTTCGCAAGGATTTCCGCTTCAAGCTTCCGTTTTGTGTTTAAATATTCTTCTAGCAGTTCATCATTGTAATCAATGAGGGAATGCGGAAATTCATATTCGATGTCGTCTCCGTTCATCTGCCTTGTGATTGCAACTTCCTTGGGAACCGCCGTGATTATTTCGCAGATATATTTGCCTTCCCGCACCAAAGCCTCGTTTGTTATGCTGAAACCGTTGTTAAAAAGCCAGTATCTCAGCTTGCCGACGTCTTTGCGCGGCTGAAGAATCAGTTTACGGAAAGAAAGAGACTTCTTAACATCCTTTTCGAGGATTTCCGTCATCAAAATGCCGCCCATTCCTGCCATGACAACCGCATCAACCTCAGCCTCTTTAAGCACTTCGATACCCGAACCAAGTCTCAAATCAAACGAAGCATCCGGATCATACATCTCGCAGTTTTCGCGGGCCTTTGAAAGAGAGCCGCTGCTGATATCCGCCATAATCACCTTCGGGCAGATCTTGTTTTCCCAAAGATAAATAGGCAGAAAACCATGATCGGTTCCTATGTCCGCCATGGTTTCGCCTGCATTTATTTGCTCTGCAATTTTTTTAAGTCTCGGACTTAGCTTCATCATCAGAAAATCCCCTGTTTATTCCAAATAGTCCTTTAATTTCTTGCTTCTGCTCGGATGGCGAAGTTTTCTGAGGGCTTTGGCTTCAATCTGACGGATACGTTCACGCGTAACCTCAAATTCCTTGCCGACTTCTTCCAGCGTTCTTGCCCTGCCGTCCTCAAGGCCGAAACGAAGCTTGAGAACCTTCTGCTCTCTCTCCGTCAAAGTATCCAGCACCTCGACAAGCTGTTCCTTGAGCATGGAGAATGCGGCTGCCTCTGCCGGTGCCGGAACATCTTCATCCGGTATGAAGTCGCCAAGATGGCTGTCTTCTTCCTCGCCGATAGGTGTTTCCAGAGATACCGGTTCCTGTGCAATCTTCTGTATTTCTCTTACCTTGTCTACGGACAGTCCCATTTCCTGGGCGATTTCTTCAGGGGTCGGCTCACGCCCGTAAGTCTGAAGGAGCTGTCTGGATACACGGATGAGTTTGTTGATGGTCTCAACCATGTGAACCGGGATACGAATGGTTCTTGCCTGGTCTGCAATCGAACGCGTGATTGCCTGGCGGATCCACCATGTCGCATAGGTGGAGAACTTGTATCCCTTGGTGTAGTCAAACTTGTCTACCGCCTTGATAAGGCCTAAGTTTCCTTCTTGTATAAGGTCAAGGAAAAGCATTCCGCGTCCCACATATCTCTTTGCAATGCTTACAACAAGCCTGAGGTTTGCCTCGCAAAGACGTTTCTTTGCCTCCTCATCGCCTTTTTCCATGCGTTTTGCGAGTTCGATTTCTTCATCTGCGGTAAGCAGAGGAACTTTTCCGATCTCTTTCAGATACATTCTTACAGGGTCATCAACCGCAACCCCTTTTGGCATATTTGCCTCAAGGTCAATCTCGTTTGCCTCTTCGATGATTGCATCCGGATCCTCTGTTAGATCTTCTTCATCGAGTATAATGTCAAAATCGTCAGGCTCAGTCTCCGATATAACCTCAATGCCCTTCGACATGAGCATATCGTAGATATCATCCATCTGGTTCTTGTCCAAATCAGCGGATTCAAGGACATCTGCAATCGTCGTGTATGTGAGTTTGTTCTTTAAGGATTTCCCTTTTTCTACTAATTCTTTGAGCAGTTCTTGCTTCTTTTCTTCTGAAAGTTCTTCTTTGTTTTCACCTTCTGACAATTGCTCTTCTTTGCTGTCAAGCGAATTGTCTGCAACATCCATTTCAATAAACTTATTTTTGTTTTCTGTCGCCATTAAATTCTTCCCCCGTATGTTTTGATTTTTGACTGAACTTCCATAAGTTCTTCGGTTAATTCTTTTATTGATTCCACACCGGCTTCTTCATCGGCCAGAGATAGTCGGTCAATCAGCTGTTTTTCTTTTAAAAGCAGTTTTTCCAGCTTCCATTTCGCGATACATTCAGCGAAAACTTTCTCCTCATTTCCCGCTATGATAATTTTGTCCAGTTCCCTTGAAAGGCCTTGACTTTCATCCGGATCAAGACGATCCATAATCTCCGCGCTGTCAAAATCTCCGTTCAGTCCGTAAAGTTCAAACATGATGTTGAGTATTTTGCGCGCCTTGCGGCTTTCCATAATTTCCTGCTTGTCCAACAGTTCTTCCAGAAGCAGCGGGTTTATCATCAGGGATTTAATCAGTGTAAGTTCAAGCTGCGAAATTTCCTCCTGCTCCGGCTCGTGACTGCGCTCCCGGGAATGAATGATTTTCTTTTCACCCGTACTATTATTGCCTAAGATTTCCATTCTTATAGCGCCTTCTGCAATTTTGAGTTCTTTTGCGAGCTTCTTTATATAAATATCCGCCTCTATCGGGCTTAAAGTCTTTAAAACCTCGGCGGCTTTTTTCATAAAATCGATTTTTCCTTCTTCGCTCCCCATGTTAATATTCTGTTTCAGCGAATCCAGTTTGTAATCAATCATCGGCAGTGCTTTTTCGGTAAGTGCGAGAAAAGCATCCCTGCCGTGCTGCTTGATGAACTCGTCCGGGTCTTTTCCGTCCGTGACATGCAGAACCTTGACTTTGCAGTCCTGTCCGGAAAGCACATCGATTCCGCGCATCGCCGCCTTTCTTCCGGCTTGGTCAGCATCGTAAGAAAGAATGACGTTCTTCGTGTAACGCTTGATAAGTCTTGCCTGATTCTCGGTGAGTGCCGTCCCGAGGGACGCAATGGCATTTCTGACCCCTGCCTGATAAAGAGAAATCACGTCCATATACCCTTCAACCAGGATTGCACTGTTCTGCCTTCCAATGTCCTGTTTGCAGATATTCAAAGCGTAAAGATTATTCTTCTTCTGAAAAACCTTGTTCTCCGGTGAATTGAGATATTTGGGCTGTGCATCTCCGATTGCTCTCCCTCCAAATCCTATTACCCTTCCTGCGGTGTTTATAATCGGAAATATGACACGATTTCTGAATTTATCGTAATATTTTCCCTTGCTTTCGGAAATAAGGCCGAGTTCCAAGAGAATTTTTTCCTCCACACCCTTTTCCTTGAAGTAACGGTAGAGGCTGTCCCATTCGTCATCCGCATACCCGATTCCGAATTTTTTGAGAACCGCATCCTCGATGCCGCGTTTCTTCATGTATGTATAACCCGCATTCTTTGCTTCCGTGAAGCTTCTGTAGAAAAACCTTGCGGCTTCTTTGTTTATTTCGTAGTATCTTTCGCGGTCCTTGTCCTCGGTTCCGCTGTGCTTCAGCGTGATTCCGTTTTCCCTTGCCAGTTTCTCAACGGCCTCCGGAAAATCCAGATTGTAATATTTCTGTGTGAATTTGATTACATTTCCGGTTTCCCCGCACCCAAAACACGTAAAAATCTGTTTCTGCTCGGAAACTACAAACGATGGGGTCTTCTCATTATGAAAAGGACAGCATCCCTTATAATTGGCTCCCGCTCTCTTAAGCTGCACAACCTTGGCAACTTCATCCACGATATTAATGCTCTCCTTCAGCTCATCTATGCTTGAATTATTAATAAAACGACCCATTTTACGCTCCGTACAAAACCATTCTAGTTTTATATACGAGAAGAAAAGGCCGTTTCCTTTTTTTTATGAAAAATATGTCGAAAATTTAGTTTTTGTCAATGTCGGGATTTATTTCCACCCCTTCGGTACGAACAAATCCGTGTAAACCGCAAGTGCAAATCGGTCTGTCATTCCTGCCACATAATCCTTCACCGCTTCGTTTTTGCCGTCTCTTTCCGCGATTTCCTTCATATCTTCCGGAAGCTGGTCGATGTTCTTGATAAAGTAATCATACAGCGAACTGATTACGACCTCAACCTTGTTCAGATCCTCTTCTCTTTTCACCCTGCTGCTTTTGTAAACATTCGCAAACATAAAGGTGCGAAGCGCATCCAAATTGGTTTTGTATTCGTCACTCTGACATATAATGTCTTTGCCGTCGCTGTTTTCAATGACATCCACAACCATATTGTTGATGCGCATACGGTGTGTATTCCCGAAAACACGAATGGCTTCTTCCGGTAAGTCCTCCGCAGAAATAACGCCGCTTCGAATGGCATCGTCAATATCATGATTGATGTAGGCGATACGGTCGCTGATTTTGACAATCTGTCCCTCCAAAGTGAAAGGACGCACAGGGCCGGTATGGTTAACGATACCGTCTCTGACTTCCATGGTCAGGTTCATTCCGCGCCTGGACTGTGTGGACTCAATGACATCCGCCACGCGGAGGCTTTGAACGTTATGCTCAAACCCGCCCGGATGAATTTTGTTCAAGACTTCTTCTCCGTTATGGCCAAACGGCGTGTGTCCGAGGTCATGCCCCAGTGCGATTGCCTCCGTCAGGTCCTCATTGAGATTCAGTGCCCTTGCAATGGTTCTTGCGATTTGAGAAACTTCAATGGTATGCGTAAGCCGTGTACGGAAATGGTCGCCCTCCGGTGCCAGGAATACCTGTGTCTTATGCATGAGTCTTCGGAACGCCTTGGAATGGATAATCCTGTCCCTGTCTCTTTGAAAATCCGTCCTTATATTGCATTTTTCCTCGGGAAACATTCTTCCTTTGGATTCAGCACTTTTGGCTGCTTTCTCCGACAAAATCTCAAATTCGCGTTTTTCCAGTTCTTCTCTAAGTAACATTTTCTACCTCGCCTTAAACAAACCCTTCTATTTAATACCCGTATGTCCGAATCCGCCTGCTCCCCGCTCCGTTTCGCTTATTTGGGAAACCGAAACGAAATCTGCCTGTTCGTATCGCGAAAAAATCACCTGCGCGATTCTGTCGCCGCTATGTATCGTGTACGGCTCCTGCCCCCAGTTAATCAGAGGGATGTTCCATTCGCCCCTGTAGTCGCTGTCGACCGTGCCGACGCCGTTTACCAAGCCGATTCCGTGTTTTATTGCAAGACCGGAGCGTGCTCTGATCTGTGCCTCAACTCCCTGCGGAATTTCAACAAAAAGCCCGGTCGGCACAAGTCTTCTTTCGCCCGGCATCAAGGTAACCGGCTCTTCGATATAGGCCCTCAAATCCGCACCCGAAGACCCTTCGGTTGCATACGCAGGAAGCGCGCCGCCTTTGCTTACAATCCTTATTTCCATGCTCTGCTCCAATCAAATCTCTTATCTGTAACCGCAACTCCCGTGTAACGATGCGGGTCGCATATCAGCATCTTAACCTCGTCGATATCTTCGAGGCTGACGCTGTCGATTTCCGATATAATCTCCTCCGGAGTGTAGACTTTGTCGAGGAGAGTGACATTTTTGCCGTTTGCAAACATTCTGCTTGCAACATTTTCCTGGCCGAAAATAAAACTGCTCTTGAGCTGTTCTTTCGACATGGAAAGTTCGTCCTGTGTAACACCGTCTCTTTTCAGAATCATCAATTCTTCTTCAATTCCGGCAAGCGCATGTCTGATTTTATCGTGACCCACGCCCGCATAAATCAAGTAATATCCGTCTGAAGAAAACGAACTGGACACCGAGTAAACGCTGTATGCAAGGCCTTTTTCTTCCCTGATGTTTTGGAAGAGCCTTGAACTCATGCTTCCGCCCATGATATTGTTCAGTACCTGAAAAGCGTAGATTCGTTTGTCGTCAAGCGGAAGACCCTTCGCGGCAAGGCAGATGTGAGACTGCTGAATGTCTTTTACCATTACTTTGAAGTTTCCTTCGTGCTTATTCGGTTCCAATTTCGGACTTTCCTTGGAGGCTGCCATGGAGCTGAATTTATCCTCCAGAAAAGCACAAAATGCCTCTTCGTCAAAGTTTCCGGCAACCGATACGACGATGGAATCCCTTGTGTACTGCTCTTCTTTATATTGCATAAGAACATTTCTTGATATGTTTTTTAAGGAAGTCGGAGTCCCTATGATGCTCTTGCCGAGCGGACTGCCCTTAAAAAGCATCTCCGTCACGGTGTCATGAGCCAGGTCGTCCGGCTGGTCCTGAATCATCTTGATTTCTTCGCAGATGACTTTGCGTTCTTTGCCCATTTCAACCTTGTCAAATACTGAGTGCAGAAGCATGTCGAGGATGACCTCCGCACCTTTCTGAAGATTCGAACCGATGGTCTTGACATAATAGCAGGTTGCTTCCTTCCCTGTGAAAGCATTGATCTGTCCGCCGATTCTGTCAATATCCTCAGCAATCATTCTTGCATTCCGTGTTTCGGTTCCTTTGAACATCATATGCTCGATAAAATGCGATACTCCGGCGTTTTTTTCGTTTTCGTTCACAGCACCGGCACGCACCCATATGCCAAAAGATGCCGACTGTACATAATCTATTTTTTCCATCACGACGCGAACGCCGCAGTTCAATTTTTTAATTTCAATTTTGCTCATTTCTTTTCCCTCCCGGCTTTTATCAATCCTATGATTAAAACAATCGCAACAAGTCCGAGTGCGATATTTTCTCCTATTTTTCCAAAGGATGCACCTACCGAATCGGTTGCCCATATGATAAGGCAAAACCCGAATAAAATTGAAATTACGATTCCGATTACTGATTTATTCATTTCTAACCTGCCCTAAATAAAATAACCACTTTATTGTAACACACTTTGCCGAAAAATCATATAGTAAGAAAGAAAAGATATTGGATTATAAGGAGGTATATTTATGAGCTGCTTTGGTGGAAGAGTATCCCAAGACCTCTATCAAAATTGCTGTAACTCAAATGTCCTCTGCGAATTTGACGGTGATTTAAGCAATGTGGTTTCAGAACCGATTTATGTGCAAAAAGTCTACGATGCGGTATTAGTGCATCTGCAGGGCATGAAAACAGTTCAAAATCAGTCGTTTACTCCATCAATTCCATGCGGACACAGAGTAAAAAGAGTAATAGATATCAGATGCAGGCGGAGCTTTAATCCTAACAATGTAGACGATCCTACAAACTTAAAACTGGATGTTAACACTACGATTTCCGGTGCTACATTCTTAAGAAACGGCAGCGGTGAGGAACTTACCGTAGTCGGTGCCGACGGAAACTTTTCGGAAAAACTGCTGTATGCCGAAACACGGGAATGCGATGACAGATGCATGGGCACTCCGATTTTCGGAACGCAGAACATAACAATTACAGGTAATGTTATAATCGAACTTGATTTGCTGCTTTCCGACAGCTGCAATAACGAATCGGTGTTCACAATATGTGCGGATGTAAATGTTGCTGATGCAAATCAGCCTCTGGTACTTACAAACTTCTTCGAAATCTGTATGCCGTCGACCGTTGATACCGCATTCCTTCCGAGATTTACGGAATTCTGCAATTCCGCATGTGAAGCAAGGCTTGCGACAAACAATTACGGCAGAGACCTTTGCATAGATGCCGACGGAAACGTATCCGGAAATCTGATTATCGCGATCTGTGTAACATGTGAAAAGAAAATTGTTGTTCCGGTACAGCTTTGCGTTCTTTCAACAGGGTTCGTATCCGTTGAATCCCAGCAAAACGCTGTCTGCACAACTTTCCCAACGCTTTTCCCGAAACAGATCAGACCTTCCGATACGCTTGAAAACTGCGGGGAAGTATCCGATGAGACTGACGAGTGCGATCCATGTCAAAGGCCGTCCTGCAACCCATGCTGTGATCCATGCTGTGATCCATGCAGAAGTGATGTCAGAGAAGATTCGTGCTGTGAGCCTCCTAGAAGACCACAGCCAAGAAGATAATAACTCGCATACCAAAATTCATTTTATTGCTCCTATATTAAAGCGAAAGGCTGCTCTTTCCGAAAGCAATTCGGAATCGAGCAGCCTTTTGGCATGTCTTTCTATTCGGATTATTTATATTCGCGTACGAGCTGTGCTCCGTAATGAAGTGCTTTGAGGTTTGTTTCCTCGGTTCCCTTCGGAACATGATTCAGAACAGCGGCCTCCACCGCTTCCTGTGTAGCCACATGCATCAACTCATTTACGACACCTACTGAAATGATGTTTGCAGACATGTGGTTCTTTATTACCTCTGTTGCGCCCTCCAGGATCGGAAGCTTGTAAACTCTGTGTTTCTTCTCAACTTCTTCCGGAACGGTTATTTCCGAGTCAACAACCAGAATTCCGTCCGGTTTCAGGCTTCCGACATACTTATCAAGAGAAACCTGTGTGAGGGAAAGAAGCAGATCCGGAAGCAAAACCTTGGTATAGGTAATCTTTTGGTCTGAAATAATTGTTTCCGCCTTTGAGGAGCCTCCTCTGGCTTCCGGTCCGTAAGCCTGGCACTGAACTACCTGTTTTCCGTCTTCAAAAGCAGCTTCGGCAAGGATAATCGTACCCATAATAACGCCTTGACCGCCGGAACCTGTCATTCTGATCTCAGTCTTTGCCATTACTTATTACCTCCAACCTTATCAATTATCTGAAGATACATATCCGTGTATTCTTCTTTGTTTTCGTTTCTTGAAAGCTCGCCGATTACCATCTTTCCTTCAAGCTCTTCCGGAGACATTGTCTGCGCTTTCTTCACATCAACAGCGACATCTCTCTGCCAGGAAAGCATCTTAACAGAGTCGCCTTTCTTGTTCTTTCTTCCGTAGTATGTAGGACAAACCGATACCCCTTCGATGAGGGAGAAGCCGTGATGTTTGATTCCCGCTTCAATCAGTTTGATTGCCTGCGGAGCATGGTATGCCGTGCATCTTCCCGTGAAGGTTGCACCGGCAGCCTCTGCAAGTTTTGGAATATCGAAATTGTAGTCGATATTTCCGTAAGGAGCGGTTGTTCCCTTTTCGCCGTGCGGTGTTGTAGGGGAATACTGCCCGCCTGTCATACCGTAAATGTTATTGTTGAATACCACAACGGTAAGGTCGATATTTCTTCTGCATGCGTGAATCAGATGGTTTCCGCCGATTGCGGAAGCATCTCCGTCGCCTGTGATAACGATTACCGTAAGTTCCGGGTTTGCAAGCTTAACGCCTGTTGCGAAAGCGATTGCTCTGCCGTGCGTGGTATGCAGCGTGTTGTAGTTCATATATCCTGCAGCTCTTGACGAACATCCGATTCCGGATACGATTACCACTTTATCCGGGTCAAGACCACAGTTTTCGATTGCCTGTGCAACATCTCTCATCAAAATTCCATGTCCGCATCCCGGGCACCAAATATGAGGAAGTCTGTTAACACGCATTGTTTTTTCAATCAATTTGCTTGGCATATTAATACACCTCCTTGACTTTGTTGAGGACTTCTGCCGGCGTAATTGTCGTACCGTCGATTTTTCCGAGGAACGCTACCGGAACTCTTCCTTCAACCACGCGCTGCACTTCCAAAAGCATCTGTCCGTCATTATGTTCCGCAACGATAATCTGTCTTAAATGCTTATTGTTTTTTATTAGTTTTAACAGTGCCTCTTCCGGGAACGGCCATACCGTAATCGGTCTGAACATTCCGAGTTTTATAAAGTCAAATTTATGAGATTCTTCGATTGCTCCTGCGACTGCTCTTGCAGTTCCTCCGAAGCAGATAATCATGGTTTCACAATCCTCACAGTCAATCTCTTCCCATTTCTGGATACGGTCTCTTCTCATTCTGATTTTGTCAAGAAGTCTTCTTTCCTGACTGTCTGTAATGTTGTTGTCATTTGTCGGGAATCCGTCAAGATCATGGAACAGACCCGTTACATTGAAGTGGTCTCCTTCGCCGAACGGTGCGTATTCCGGAACATAGTTTCCTTCCTGAACCGCATATGCCAAAGTTCCGTTAAATCTACGGTCGATTCTTCTGTTGGAAATGGTAAGTTCCTCTGCAGGAACCATTTCACAGCCTTCTCTTAAATGTCCGATAATCTCGTCCATAAGGAAGATAACCGGCACTCTGAATCGCTCTGCCATGTTGAATGCTCTTACGGTCTCGGTATAACATTCCTGAACCGATGACGGAGAAATTACGATAACCGGGTGATCTCCGTGCGTTCCCCACTTGGACTGCATAAGGTCGCCTTGAGACGGGGATGTCGGAAGTCCGGTTGACGGGCCTTCCCTCTGTACATCAACGATTACGATTGGAATTTCCGCGATGGACGCATAGCCGATGTTCTCCTGTTTCAGGGAGAATCCCGGACCTGATGTTGCGGTCATTGCTTTCAGTCCAGCAACGGATGCGCCGAGTGCAGCGGCGATACCGCCGATTTCGTCTTCCATCTGTATAAACTTGCCGCCAACCTGCGGTAATCTCACCGCGCTTCTTTCTGCAATTTCGGTTGAAGGAGTAATCGGATATCCGGCATAAAACCGCATCCCTGCAGCAATAGCTCCTTCCACAACAGCTTCATTGCCTTGCAGCAGCTGAAATCTCTTAGCCATTATTTTGCCTCCTCCTCAATATAAATTGCGTAATCCGGGCAGCGAAGCTCGCAAAGCCCGCAAAGAATGCAAGCGTCCGCATTGCTTATCTGCACCTTTTCGTGCGCTAAGCTGAGCACATGTTTCGGACAAAATTCCACACAAATGCCGCAGCCCTTGCACCATTTTGGATTAATAACCAATTTCTTGTTATTTTCCATTTGTATTCACCTCGTAAGTTTATTTTGGATTAACTAAATCATAACACAAGTGGTTTTATATGCAAGGAATTACACAAAAAAGCACTTTTTTTGAACAAAACAATTGACCGATTTAGCGAGGTAAATCGGTCAATGTAAAACTTTCTGTCAAATTATAATAATTATTGATTTTTGAGCTGCTGGATAACAATGCGGGCATTGATTTCATACGCCCGATACGGCTGCGCTTTTCCGCGCTCTTCGGTCCAGTAACGCTTCTTGTGTTCTTCAAGGATTTCATCCTCGGTAAGCCCGCGCGCAATCCCGTCTTCAATCAGTTTCTTTTCCTCGAGCTGTTCCTTGATGTAATCATCAAAGAAGTCATAGCGGTAATCGTACGGGCATACACCGTAATGCGGAATAATCAGACATTCGTAATCCATATCCTTGAGCCGTTTCGCAGAGGCGATGCTTTCGTCAATGCTCTTCAGCGGTGCGGTGCTGATTCTGCCCGGACCTCTGAGAAGCCCCGTCGATTCGCAGGATATCAGAACCTTTTCCGGCAAAATATAATATGCAAGCGAGCAGTCCGTATGACCCTTGCTTTCGATCACGGTTACCGTTCTGTCTCCGAGCGAAATTTCGTCTCCGTCTTTCACAATTCGGTCAATTCGCATGCCATCCGTAGTTATTTCCACGTTGTCGATGCCGTATGTTTTTTTCGCGTTTTCGCCAAGATTTCTCATGGTTGCAAGTGCGGTCCGGCTCCTAAATACACGGCTTGCTTTTTCGTTTCCGCAGACGATAACATTCGGCCACTTCCTGATGACATAAGGGAGTGCACCGATGTGGTCGTAATGCGTGTGTGAGGCAAGGACATAATCCAAAGTCCTGCCTTCTCTATTCAGCACAACCTCCAAATTATGAATGAGGTTGTCGGAAAAACATGCCATTCCTGTGTCATATAATGCGGTTTTCTCGCTTCCCATGATGAGAAGCGCCTCCCCGCCTGCTCCGCCGGTTACGCGGATAATAAATTCCGGATAATCAAACCGGCTGTGTCCCGGAAAATCTGCAAAATAACTGCTTTCCTTTCCTCTCTTCATGCTTTGCTGCATCTCGTTTACCCCTCTCTTTTCCTTATATGTACAGATAAAGTTTGCAATCAGCAGCGCGATGATGACAAATCCGAGGTAGCCTTCTGCACTGAACATGTATGCGACTATATTCTTAAACCCGAGAAGCCCGAGTCCGAATGCCGCACACGCGGAGAGAATCACGATTTTGCTTTTTTTCGGGCCATGCGGGATTTTGGTCGTAAATCCGTAGAAATTGCTCGTCGCCGCGGAATAAATCGCAACGAAAAGTATGATGGAATAGATGAGCCCAACCGGTTTTGAGATAAGCTGTGCATATGCAAGCATCGGCATATCGTTCACATCCGCAAAGCTCATGTCGGTCTGAAGCGCAAGTATGATTACAAGAGCGAGTGCCCCTACCATGAGTCCGCCGAGTGCCGAGCCCCACAGGGCATGTTTCTCGTTCTTTGCGTGTATCGAAGAACTTGAAATCATCGGTATCATGGCAAGCAGATTATAGGAAATATAAAGAAGCGCTGCCAGTGCCCAATTCGGTGCCATCGCAGCAGGCTCCACCTTCTGATGATAGCCAAGGTCTCCGAAATTGCTGAAAATAATTACAATACTTGTAATGACCGCAATTGCAAACAGCACCGGCATAATATATTTAAACACATGTGAAACTCGTTCAAAATCACCGAGTACCGTGATTACGACGAAAAAGCATATAATCACTCCACCGAAAATTCTGCTGATTCCGTAGTTTTGGTGAAGGAGCGCCCCGCCTGCCGCGGACATCGTGATCAGAACCGAAAAGAGCATAACCGACATAAACACGCTCACGCATTTTCTAAGTTTAGGGTATCCCGGAGGCGTGATAATAATCGCAAAATCATTCGTGTTTTTTGCGCGTGCAATGTAGGATGTCATGAACCCGAGCACAACAAAACATACCGCAACGAAAATCGTTCCGATAATTCCTTTCGCACCAAAAAGACCCATGAACTGCCACAATTCTCTGCCGGACGCGAATCCCGCGCCCATGATAGCGCCGACATACATGAGTGCCACATTAAAAAAATTAAGGCTGACCTCGCGGGATGACTTCGTTTGCATTTACAATATCTCCTTATTCTGCACCCAAGTCATTCTGCGTTTTGTATGCAAGGTCTTTGATTTCTTCTCTGTTTGCACTGAGCGTTTGATTGATCTGATCAAATGTCTTCTCCAGATTCGAGTACATTTCGCCGAAATAGCGCATATTCATCTCGTCCATCTTTGCCTGCATATCGTAAAGGATCTTGTCCACATAATCGTATGTCTTCATTTTCAGGATTTTTGCATTGATATCGGCATCATCCCTGATTTCCTGTGCCAGCTTGGTTGCTCTTGCCGTTATCTCGTTGGTTTCAACAAGGTAATCTGCCTGCTTCTTCGCCTCTCTGATAATTCTTTCATATTCGGTCTTCGCATCCGCCAAAATGCGATCTCTTTCATCGCGGATCCACTTTGCCTGCTGCACATCGTCCGGGAGAGCCAATCGGATTTCTCTGATAATACTGAACACATCTTCCGCTTCCACCATTACTTTGCTCATCATCGGAACTTTGGTTGCGGCATCTACGATATCCTCAAGTTCTTCCAGTAGTTCTAAAACTTTCATTGTATCTTCCATTACTTAACTCTCCTTTTCATTTCTTCAAGAATGTATGGCGGAACAAGAACCGAGCCGTCCCCGCCGAGTGAAATGACCTGCTTGGCCATCGTAGAACTGATAAAAGCATATTTTGCATCTGCCATCAGAAAAACAGTTTCCACATTTTCATTATAAAGATGTTTGTGAAGCTGTGCCATCGATTGTTCCGAGTCAAAGTCCGCTGTGCTGCGAAGTCCTCTGACCACAACGTTAAAACCGTTTGCGTTCACATAATCCGCAAGAAGTCCGTCGCACATGTCCACAGAAACATTCGGCAGATGCTCCGTGATCTTTCTCAGCATCTTCTCCCTTTCTTCAAATGTAAAAAAAGTGTGCTTCTCCAGGTTTACAACCACTCCTACCACAACTTCGTCGAAAATTTTTGCCGCTCTTTCGATAAGATCCAGATGCCCCAGTGTTACAGGGTCAAAGGATCCGGCATATAAAGCTTTCGTTGCCATAACTGCCTCCCGATATCTAAATTTAATTCTATCACACGCTTAATTTATAGGCAAGAAGAATCAGCCGTAAATTGTGATTCCGATGCTTCCGTATGTCCGGTCTTTCAGCTTTGCAAAACCTGCCATCTCATCCGGGAATTCGTCCTTCGCATTATGTTCGGCTACGATAATCCCCTCTTCCGAAAGAAGTTCAAGGGCGGCAATGAGTTCAAAGCACCTTTCGTACAGTCCCTTCTTATATGGCGGGTCCAAGAAAAAAATGTCGATTTTTTCGCCTTTTGCGGCGATTTGATTGAGTGCACGCTCGTAATCACCTGCAATTACCACCGACCAATCCTCGGCACGGCACATCGCAATGTTTCGCTTCGTCAGTTCAAGGCTTAGCCTGCTGTTATCCGCAAAATAGCATTTCTCGGCGCCTCTTGACAAGGCCTCAAGCCCTAAATTTCCCGTGCCGCTGAAAAGATCCACGCAGACAGCATCGTAAAGATTTCCCGAAATCATGCTGAAAAGCGCTTCTTTTACTTTTTCCGTCGTCGGTCTTATATCATTTCCGACAGGCATTTCAAGACGCCTGCCCTTAAAATCTCCTGTAATAATTCTCATAAATTTATGTTATCCTTTGCTTTTTTCATTTATTATATCGAAAAAAAAGCGTTTCTGCAATCCCGCGTTTTTTCCAAACAGGACCAATGCCGCCAATTATTACATCACATAATAACTTTCGCATGTGTCAAACTAGTACTGTAATAGGAGGTGAACAAAATGTCATTACAAGAAAAAATGAACATCAATGCAAAACCTGCATTAAAGAGCTTGAAGACAGAAGTTGCAAACGAGCTCGGATTAACAAACTATGAACAGGCTGACAAGGGCAACCTTACAGCAAGACAGAACGGCTATGTAGGCGGTTATATGACTAAGAAGTTAGTTGAAATGGCTGAAAAACAGTTAGCTGGAAAGTAAATCAAAACTTTGGATACACGGTAAAAGACCTTGGGACATTCTCAAGGTCTTTTACTAGTATCTGAAGATTTGCAAAGGCTTATAAACGAAGCTGAATCTTATCGCCGAACATTTTCCGGACCCGCTCTTTCAATCCGGAGTTTTCAGGGCTTGAGAACTCCGGGTCTCTTTCGATCAGTTCCACGGCTATGTTCTTTGTGGTTTCAAGGATTTCGGCATTTCTCACTAGGTCGCTGATATTCAGTTCCGGCAGTCCGTGCTGGCGCGTGCCGAAAAGTTCTCCCGGTCCTCTCAGCTTTAGATCTTCTTCCGCAATCACAAATCCGTCAGTGGTCTGGCACATGATTTCGCTTCTTTTCTTCGCCACCCTGCTTTCGCTGTCGGAAATCAGTATGCAGTAGGACTGCGTGCTTCCTCTGCCGACCCTGCCTCTGAGCTGATGGAGCTGTGCAAGACCGAATCTTTCGCTGTTTTCAATCACCATAACGCTTGCGTTTGCAACATCGATGCCGACTTCGATTACCACAGTCGATACCAGTATGTCCGTTTCGCCGGCTGCGAATTTTTCCATCGCCGCATCCTTCTCGTTCTGCTTCATCATTCCGTGGACAAAACCGATTCGGATATCCGGATACTTCGCCCTGAGTTCCTCAAAAACTTCTTCAGCCGAACGGCAGCTCAGCTTTTCGGACTCCTCGATAAGAGGGGCGACAACATAGGCCTGTCTGCCCTGTTTTACCTGCTCATGCACAAAATCATATACTTTGCCGCGTGCGCTTTCGTTTCTTGCGAAGGTTTTTATAGGCTTTCTTCCGTGAGGCATTCCGTCAATCACCGAAATGTCCATATCCCCGTACAGGATAACCGCAAGCGTCCTCGGTATCGGCGTTGCCGTCATTACAAGAATATCCGGATTCTTACCCTTTGCGGACAGCAGTTCCCTTTGATTGACACCGAATCGATGCTGTTCGTCCGTGATAACCAGGCCGAGGTTTGCAAAGTGCACATCCGACTGTATCAATGCAAGCGTACCAACCAAAATGTCGGTTTCTCCGGATTCCAGGCTTTCGAGAACCGCCTTGTGCTCCTTCGCAGTGAGTGAGCCCGACAGCAGTTCCACTTTCACTCCGAAAGGCTCAAAATCGCGTTTCAGGCCTGCAAAATGCTGCTTTGCGAGCAATTCAGTCGGTGCCATCATTGCCGCCTGAAATCCGCTTTTTACCGCTTTGAACATTGCCATTTCCGCAACCGCGGTCTTGCCGGAGCCCACATCACCTTGAACAAGCCGGTTCATGTTCTTTTCCTGTTCCATGTCCTTCTCTATTTGGGCAAAAACCTTTTTCTGGCTGTCGGTAAGTTCAAATTTGAAGGATTTTTCAAACGGCTTTACCGAAACCTCCTTGGAAGCCGCCACTGCATTCGCATTGCCCCTGCTTCCGTTTTTAATATAGAATAGCCCCGTCTGAAGCGTGAGCAGTTCCTCAAAGATCAAACGGTATCTGGCTTCCAGGAAATTCTTTTCCTCTTTCGGAAAATGAATATTCGACAGTGCATGCGCCGGGCTGCACAAATTGCATTCCGTTACAATCCAATCCGGCAGCCATTCGGCTGCCTCCTCCGCCGCATGCTTTTCCATAAGCTCCAGCTGCCATGAACGAAGCTGATTCTGCGTAAGTCCTTCGGTAAGCGGATAAACAGGTATCAGCCCGCGGATATCGCCTTTGTCCCCCGGCTTATGGAACTCCGGATGTGCCATCTGTCTCACGCCGTTTCGAAGTGTGATTTTACCGAAAAAAACAAACTCATCCCCCGGCTTGAAGTAGTTTGCAAGATATTTTCCATTAAAAAACAGAAGCTGAACCGTTCCCGTATTGTCTTCAATCAGCACCTTGAGCAGTCTCGACCTGCTGTACGGATTTCCCGAAAGCCCGGCGGTTACAACCCTGCCGCTTATCAGCACATCCGTGTCCAAAGGCGCTTCCATAACGGATAGAACATTCCTTCTGTCTTCGTATTTTCTCGGAAAAAGCCAAAGCAAATCTCCGATTGTTTCAATATTCAGTTTTTTAAGCGCTTCCGCCCGTTTTGCCCCCACACCTTTCAGGCAGGAAATATTATCTTTCAGATTCATATTCTCTCACTACCTTTATATCGCGCGGCGCAATTCTTCGTGACTTAATTCCGACGATGCGGAGTATCAGTCTGCCGCCTTTTTCCGGGAAAAGCCCTTTCATCTCATACTCAATGTAGTCCAATATTTCATTGGTGGTCTCTCGTATGCTGGCACCGAACAAAGTAATCACATAAAACTCGATTACATACTTGTCCGCTTCTTCGCGAATCCTGATGTTTGAAGAAATTTCGCCGATGCTGCTCTTTACGCCCTGACTGCCCAGGAGCTTTCCTTTTTCAGAAGCGTGAAATGCCTTGCCGCCGCTCTTTGAAAGGCTCGTCTGTATGATCTGGGCAAATATGTAATCATCTAATTTGATCGTTCCGAGATTGTTCTTTCTCTCAATCGTCATTTTCTTTCTCCCCTTTAGGTACCAGGAAAGTGAATGCCTCGTGCACGATTTCCATTTCGACCCTTCCGGCATCCACAATTTCACCGTCCGCACAAAGCCGCATCGTACCATCGTTTGGCGTTATCACAATCTTCTTTGCCTGCGCCGCATACAGTATCTTGGAAATATCCGGAAGTTCCATATGCGTGCCCTTTGAGTAATATGGAAACTTCTTAAGAAATTCCATTCTCTTCACATTGTAAATTATATTTATATCCATGAGACCGTCGGAAGTGCTGGCCATAGGCGAGCTCTTCACGCCGCCCCCGCAGAAAGAACCGTTTGCAACCGCCGTGAGAAGCAGCGGCCCGTCATGCTTTGTTTCGCCGTCGATTTCCACCTTGAGGTTGGCACCTTTTTTCTTAACCAAAATCGCAAAAACAGCCATAAGATATGCCACAGACCCCGACAAAAGCGGATAGTTCTTCAGCGTCGCCGTCAAATCCACGACATTGCAGTCAAAACCGATATTAAACATATTCGCACAATATCTTGTCTGCTGCACTCCCGCGAGGACGCCGCTGTACTTTATGGCATCGCTTTTTACCGGATGTGAGTTGAGCTGCGATGCGATGTCGAGAAAATCTCCCGCCTCCGGGAAATTCCTGCAAAAGTCATTGCCTGTACCAATCGGAACAACCCCCACGGAAATTTTCTCGTTTCCGATGACACCGTTGAGGACCTCATTCAGCGTTCCGTCGCCGCCGCACGCAAAGATTCTGGTTTCCCCTTTTACCTCGTCTGAAATCTGCCTTGCAAGAATCTCGGCATCACCCATGCCTGCCGTTGTGTAGATTTCAACGGGAATCCCGAGTCTCTCGGCTTCCTTCTTAATCTTATCCGTGAACTTTGCATTTCCCTTGCCCTGACCTGCTTTCGGATTTACGATAAAAATGTTTCTGATATTATTTCGATTTTCCATGGCTGTTCCTTCTGAAATTATTAAACAAATTGCAGATTTCCGCGGTCACACGCAAAAAATCTGCAATTAAATTATATCCTATTGTGAAATGTTTTACAACTATTTTTCTTTTTTGAAAGGTTCTGCTTGCAATAAAGATTCGCACGAACCGACTGCTACTTTTTGTGATGGTGATACGGATTACGGCAAGGATCGGCATCACACCGCTTTTCCTCTTCTTTAAAAATGTCCCAGTCATGATTGACATACAGGGATTCATCAATAAACTTCTTCTGTTCCTCCCACCAAGCATCGCTGCCTCGTTTATTTGGATTGTTAAATGCCGGATCCGAAGTTAGGTCAGGGTCGCAATCATCAAAATCCGGGTCAAAATCGTCAAAATCAGGGTCGTAATCGTCAAAATCAGGGTCGTAATCGTCTATGCCTGCGTCTGACCATGCAGAAGCCGACTTTCCACCGGATCTTACTTTCGCATAAACAGACTCCACACTTGTTGTCTCCATCTTGTATGCAGTCGCAACCGGTTCTGCCGGCGGCCCATACCAAACCTGGTATGTATTGAGAACAACACCTCTGCCGAGTTCATCTTTGTGATTTATGTATGTTTGTTTTATTCCTTTTCCAAGATTCTTTCGACAAAAGCGATCCAAAGGGCCGTCCTCTTCCTTAAGCTCGTACGCCATCCTTTCCTTCACATTCTCCAGAACGTATCTTGTAATTTCGTCGGAACCCTCAATGATGCTGTATTTTCTTAAATACGGATTACCATAGCCACGGCTGAGCAGAAAATAGTTGTCGCCGCAATAAGAAAAATCATACAGAATCCGAAATCTATCCTTCGCCGCAGCTGAATCGCTCGGGCATATCTTCCGTAAATATTCAAATTCTCCTTCGCCATCTGCTTCCATGCACCGCCTGTAGTGAATCACGGGCATGAAAGATGTCTCTTTTCCTGCATTTATAAGCTTCTTGGTATCGTAAACCATCTTGCTGATATCCGTCGCTATCGAATTCATTATCTCAATAGCAATTCCGATTACCAGTATCACAAGAATTGCTTTAATTATAAATCCCAGCATCTGAAACTCCTTTCTGAAATTAATTGCGTATTGCGAAAACCATGGATCGGACCATCGCATAGGCGGCAGCCACGGCTCCCCGGGGTCGAAAATAGCATTTGCACGAAGATGGGCTGATATGAAGGGGTGTTTCGTGTATCCCGGCACTTGTGAGAGGAAAATCTTACATTGGGAGAAAATGTAACACCGTAGAAACGTTGAAATCTCAACCTCCCAAAATTTGGAATTTTTCTGTTTGATAAAACTTCTATGCAAATCCAGCGTAAAACGGACTCAAACAGGCGTAAAACATGCCCAAATACACGAAAAGGGTGCCATTTTGGGGCCGTTGGTGGGAAATGCCTAAATTTTCCAGTAGTACTGGCAAGTTAAATATGCCTTAGGATTTGCAGCCGCAAACTGTTCTCTTGACTACTCTTATTCTACCACAAATCCACCGCAAAACAAGCGTTCCTTTCGCATCTTCAAAATGTTTTTCCAATATTTTCAAATCGCTTCCACCCGTCAAACGGGTGGTTCGCTCAGGGTTATAAGCCCTTATTACCGACCCGCGTCTAAAGGCGCGGGGTTTCACTTTGTTCAAGCCTTATTGTCATTACCACTGTTGCTTGCCCCTCCAAGGGGCTACTTTACTTTGAGTCCTACTGTACTGACATAATACCCTTCGGCCCAAAAGCGTCGATTTCCAAACTTGTATTTCAAATTGGCGTGTCGGTCAAACATCATCAGTGCACTTTTTCCTTTGAGGTATCCCATGAAGTTTGAAATACTTATACTTGGAGGGATACTCAGCAGCAAATGGACATGATCAGGCATCAAATGTCCCTCTAAAATTTCTACTCCTTTATACCCGCACAAGGTTTTTATTATTTCTTTTAAACTTTCTCTGTATTGATTATAGATTATTTTTCGTCTATACTTAGGTGTGAACACAACGTGGTACTTACATAACCATTTTGTATGCGATAAGCTATGATTTATATTTGCCATCAAAGGCCTCCTTTCTTAGTTACAATAAGGCTTGAACAACTCTATTGTAACAAAAGGGCGCCTTTTTTGGTATAACCTTCGACGCGCACCCGCATAGCGGGTGGTTTATTTGTCTCGAACGCTTTGCGTTCTCGACAGGGCTTATA
>CAKQVG010000017.1:0-22489 GCA_934277695.1 uncultured Clostridia bacterium | reverse complement strand
GGGGCCGCCGGCATCCCGGGAAACCTTGGCGAGAGATAGCGGTTACACGAAACATGCCCTTATAGAGGGGTGATTCGCCGGCCTCCCGGGGAACCTTGGCATTTAGCGGCTCGGGGCCGCCGGCATCCCGGGAAACCTTGGCGAGAGATAGCGGTTACACGAAACATGCCCTTATAGAGGGGTGATTCGTGTCTTTGGGGCCATAAATCGCCCCAAAGCGTCCAAGGCGTGCATACCGGCATAAGCGCCCGCTGAAGACACCCTCTCAAAACGTTGAAATTTCAACAACCCAATAAATTCCATTTTTAAATGCCGCCGAAGAAGCAACCATGCCGGGCGCGAAATTCCCCTAAAATGGGCAAAAAGACACGAAAAGGGGGTCAATTTCCGGCGGTTGGTGGGAAATGCCTAATTCTTACAGAAATGGAAATTGAGCCGCCGAGCCTCGACGGCCAGCAATCGCCCACACTTAATTCCCGAAGAACCTTTTTAAAAAAGAAAATGTGTGATATGCTTATAACAGAGACAAACGCGTGCCGGCGAGGCAGAAGCGAAAGTGTGCATGGCGGCACGCCCACACACGCCGTGCGACCGAATGCGCCCCGATAGGCACCGGTGCGTCCACACGGGCATGCGAAAGGAGCAGATAATGAAGGAATATTACAAGATAGGCGAAATTTCAAAACTTTACAATATCGGTACGGATTCGCTCCGTTACTACGAAGAAATCGGCATACTGCGGCCGCGGCGCGACGAAAACGGCTACCGCATGTACAGCGTTGGCGACATCCGAACCCTGAACGTTCTGCGCGAACTCCGCAGCATCGGCTTCCCGATGAAAGACATCAAAGCCCACCTCAAGGACTTCGACGTGCAGCAGACGCTGGACATGTTCGCCGAGGCCATCGAAAGAATCAACCGGCGGCAGGAAGAACTCGAATTGCTCAAGAAAAATGTTTCCGAACGCATCGACGAGATCAATTACTATTTACGCGAAAAAAACACACACGAGAGCATTTCCGTGCAGTCGCTGCCCGAACGCCACATCCTCAAACTCAGCGAAAAAGCGCTCCGTGAGACCGACATCGATTTCGTCCTTAAGAAACTGCAGTCAGAGTACGAGGACCAGCTTTACATCGTAGGAAACGGTGAAATCGGAGCGCTGATTGACAGCGACTGCCTGCTCGAGGGTGAATACGGGCGCTTCGAAGCAGCATTCTACATCGTAGCGCCCGACGAAGAGTTCGACGCCGTGCTTCCCGCCGCAGACTATCTTTGCATGACGGTCAAAGGTTCTTATGCACAGATGCGCGAGGAGTGGAGCAAGCTTTTGGACTATGCACGGCGGGAAGGGTTCAGCGTCTGCGGCAGCGGCGTCGAACTCTACCTTATCGACGACCACGACACAAACAAGGAGAACGAATTCATCACCGAACTGCAGATTGCAGTCCGGTGATGAATCAGCGGCAGCAGGCACGGCCGCGTGCGGGACTAACCACCCCGTGCCTGGCACCCCGCGGCCGCCTGCTGCGCGAGCGGCTCGGCGGCATGCGCAGCATCTCGGCACTGCAGGGACTTCGCAGGGGCGGAAGCAGAGATGCCAGACCTTTCCGGGCGGCAGTCAGGGATGCGGCACCTTCCTGGAGGGCGAATTCTTCTCCCTCTTGAGCAGAGGCGAAATGTCAAAAAATGGATAATCATGCATAAAGTAATATCTTTTTGGCCAAAGCGCCTCAAAAATAGAAACCGGCAGCCTGCAGAAGCTCCCAGAACAGCAAAAAAGCCTCAGAACAGGCTGCTGTCGCAGACCCGCCCGGCAGATGCCGCCCGGCAAGCCGCCGAGCTATATAAAAAGAGAAATTCCAATGATTCTGAGAATCATTGGAATTTCAACGTTGTAGGCTGTTCGCATTTGAAAGATCGAAAAAAAGAATGTGTATGCGGCAAATGCGAACCTTTGGTTCAGCCGGAGACGGAAGCTCGATTTTCTATCTTTTCGGTCCGATGTCCCAAAAGATAGAAAAATCGATCATTTTATGCACGCCCGGCCGCACCCGCCACCCGGCCGCACCCGCCACCCGGCCGCACCCGCCACCCGGCCGCACCCGCCACCCGGCCACCCCGGCGCACGCCCAGGGGCTACATCTGCGGGAGCAGTATGCCGGCAATTATGCGGCCGACCTCCTCAGAATCAAAACCGCCGTCCGGCCCGTCGCAGGTTACAATCAGATTCTTGGGCTGATAGATGTCGTTCAGATAATACAACTGCATTTTTTCTCGGTCACGCAAAAAGTACACATCATCGCCGAACATACCTTTATGCTCCCAATACAAAATCTTCCCGCTCGCAAGATAAATCGTAAAATCCGGATAAACTGTCATGGGCCTGCCGTGGCGATCACGCAAAACCAAGGCTTTTTCGTACACAAATTCAACCCCCGCAGAAAAAAAGCTTTCGGCAAGCATCAACTCACCCTTCGAGCGCACGAGGAGACCGAAAGAAGTTTTATGAACGAGATTCTCACGCATGTAGGGATTCTCAGACTGCCGAAGCCAAGGCTTGACACCCTTCGGAGTATAGCTGCCTTTTTTGCGAATCCGCCCTTCGTAAGGCATGCGCTCATCAAAATGAAATTGATAGGCCTTGGGCAGCGACGCATTTACCGCTGCAAAATCTGCAGGACGATACGCCGCCAAAAATTTTTCCTGCAGCACGATGTTCGACTTCAGACGATTCTCCGTTTCCGCCACAAAACGCGCCACCTTCATATCGTTAACAATGTTTAAATCTTCCTTTTTAACATACTTAAGCGCAGCGTCGTTTTTGTGCTTGCGCGCATAGACAAGACGATTGCCTTTTTTCTGGCAAACAAGACGCCCGTCAGGCTTGGAAACATTCAGCGCTTTAATCTTCGCAAGCATTCGTTTCTCAAAATCCAAATTCGCGCTTATACTATTCAAAAAGCTCATGCAGCATACCTCCCTTCGTATTACAAATAATACCATAAAAGGACTTAAATGTAAATACCCTCAGGCTGGAAAATGTCAAAAAAAGGATAATTATGCATAAAGTAATATCTTTTTGGGCAAAGGCCCTCAAAAATAGAAACCGGGAGCCCTGCAATGGGCTTCCGGCATATAAAAAAAGCATAATCCCGCGCCGCGAGATTATGCGTAAAAACCACTCAAAAATCAAAACGTTGAAATTTCAACATTTTTGCAATGGTGCGATTCCTTTTGTAATTTGACCCAAATTCCTTTTGCGAGTCAAAACCGCAAGGGACGTCTATCTTTTCGGCTCAAACGGCAAAAAGATAGAAAAAACCGGCATTTTATGCACGGGCAGCCGACACACGCGCGCCCAGCCAGCACGGGCAGCCGACACACGCGCGCCCAGACAGCACGGGCGGCCGACACACGCGCGCCCAGACAGCACAGGCGGCCGGCGCACGCGCGGCCAAAAAGCGCAGCGGCGGCCGCTAGCGGCCGCCGCTGCGGCTGCCCGGTTTTGGCAGGCTCCACCTGTAGTGCGAAGCGAGCAGGCGGATCAGAACGATGAGAACCGCGCCCGAAAGCATCGCGACATAGCCGTTGGTGTAAGGCATAAGGATGCAAAACAGCAGGGCGCCTGCGATAGAGGCGGTCGCGTAGATGTGGCGTACGAATATATATGGCATGTCGCCTGCCATCACATCGCGGAGAAGACCGCCGCCGACCCCTGTAATGACACCGACGAAGACGGCAAGGAATACGGTCGGGTTTTCGGAAACCTCAAATGCGCGCATGGCACCGGAAACGGTGAAAATACCAAGACCGATTGAGTCGGCAAGCAGCATAACACGGCTGCTGCGCTCGAGAAGGTCTCGAACCTGCGGAATGAACACGATGAGACATGTGAGAAATGCCGTCAGTGCGTAAATCGGATTTTGAAACATTGCCGGCGGGAATGCACCGAGGATGATGTCTCGGATGATACCGCCGCCGACTGCCACGGTGAGCGCAAGTACGAACGCGCCAAAAATATCCATGTTTTTTCTGATTCCTGTCATTGCGCCGGAAACCGCAAACGCAGCGGCTCCGATAAGCTCCAATACCAAAATGAAAATATCCATATATCCACCTTTGTCATTTTTGTCGTTATGTGAATTGTACCGCCGAAACGACGCAAAGTCAACGCAAAAGTCAACGCAAAAGTCAACGCAAAAGTCAACATAAAGTCAAATTGAAAATGCGCCGCGGGAGTGATATAATGTAGGAAATATGAGCAGAAGCAAAAGCGCGCAGAAGAGCGGCAGCGGGGAGGAACGACATGGACAATAAGAACAACGTCAACAGCAAAACGATAGAAACAGAACGCCTAGTGATCAGACCGTCGAGATGGGAAGACCTCGATACCTTTTATGAGTGGGAGCTTTTGCCTGAGGTTACGAAGTTTTTCAGCATTCGTGACAACCAGAGCAAGGAGGATGTCGTCCGTAAATATGTGGCGGACAGCGACGATCCGAAGGCACGGCAGTTTACTATCTGCCTCAAGGCCGGGGCGGCAGATGTACCGGACACGCCGGGCATCCCGGAGGCAGCAGGCGCGCAGGGTGCACAGGGCGCACCGAGCACGCCGGAATCCAGCGAGAAGATGATTGGCAGAATCGTGCTTGCGGACATCGAGGACGAATGGAAGGCCGAAGTCTGGAGAATTTACATAGCGGACACGGGGCTCAGAGGCAGGGGTCTTGGCAGGGAAGCCATGCTTGCCATGATGAAATACTGCTTCGAGGAGCTCAAGCTGAAGAGACTTTATCTCGACCATTACACGGGAAACCCGGCTTCCTTCTTGTATCAAAGCCTTGGGTTCAAGTATGAGGGTGTCTTGAGGGACAACTGCCGCAAGAACGGCAAACTCTACGACGTGCACCTCATGTCAATGCTTGCATCGGAATATGCAGAACTTTATGCAAACAAGTGATTGTGGGGGAAAACAAAAAAATAAAAAAAAATAATGAAAAAACACAAAAAAGGGGTTGACATCCTTTTTTTTCTGTGCTAAACTGCGTATATCAGTTAAGGAAAGGAGAAAAACGATGAACTACATGGCACTCATTATCAGCATTATACTCATTAGCATTATTTTACTGGTCCTCGTCATTATGAGCATCAGAATGAATAGTGATATTTGCATTGCGGGTAATGAAGCAAGTTCAATCGAATTTGCCGGAGCAGATATTTAGCTCAGGCATGAATCCGAAACTTAAGTTGAAACAGAACTTTAACCTGCAGGCATTGGTCGGCAGGTTTTTTATTTTCAAAGGAGGAATTGAAATGAACATGAAAAAATTTATGAAGAAATTCGCGGCTGTATCAATGGCAGTCGTAATGACAGTGGCTTTTGCAGGATGCGGAAATGATTCCGGAACAAGCACCGGAGACGGCACAGCAAAATTCGTAATCGGCGGCATCGGGCCGACAACCGGCGACGCAGCAGTATACGGACAGGGCGTTAAGAACGCAGCTGAAATGGCAGTGGAAGAAATCAACGCTAACGGTGGAATCAACGGATATCAGGTTGAGTTCCTTTGGCAGGATGACGTTCACGACACAGAAAAAGCCGTAAACGCATACAACTCATTAAAAGACCAAGGCATGCAGATGTTAATGGGTACGGTTACTTCCGCACCATGCACAGCAGTTGTTGCTCTTACAGAAGAAGACAATATGTTCCAGCTTACACCGTCAGGTTCGGCTGTTGAATCCATCAAAGGCGACAACGCATTCAGAGTTTGCTTCTCCGACCCGAATCAGGGCGTAGGTTCTGCAGACTACTTCGCAGAAAACTTCCCGGATGCTAAGGTTGGCGTAGTTTACAACTCATCCGACGTATATTCCAACGGCATCTTCAAGACATTCAAGAAAGAAGCTGCAGCCAAGGGTGTAAACGTTGTTGCAACAGAAGCATTCACAAAGGATTCGGCACAGGACTTCACGGTACAGATCCAGAAGATGAAAGAATCCGGCGCTGACTTGGTATTCCTTCCGTTCTATGCACAGGAAGCATCCCTGTTCTTAACACAGGCAGACAAAGCAGGTCTTGACGCACAGTTCTTCGGATGCGACGGCCTTGACGGATTAATCAAACAGCTTGGAAGCAACGCACAGCTTGCAGAAGGCGTAATGCTGTTAACTCCATACGCAGCAGACTCCGATAATGAAGCATCCAAGAAGTTCACGGAAGCTTACAAAGCAAAATACGACGGTGAAGTTCCGACACAGTTCGCAGCAGATGCTTACGATGCAATGTACATCATCAAGAAAGCAGCAGAAACAGCAGGCGTAACTCCTGATATGAGCGTTTCCGACATCTGCGATGCAATGAAGACAGCTATGACAGAAATCGAATTCACAGGTGCAACCGGCACAATGACATGGTCTGCAGACGGTGAACCTACCAAGACACCGATGGCTATGGTAATCAAGGATGGCGCATACAAGGCTATGTAATTTTTTACAGATTTTGAAAATATAAAATAGAAAGATGATAAAGGGGACGGCAATGCCGTCCCCGATTCCGAATTTTGAACGAGGTAATTTTTATGAACTTTTTATCGTATTTGATCAGCGGCATCAGCCTGGGAAGCGTATATGCACTGATCGCACTCGGGTATACAATGGTATACGGAATTGCAAAAATGTTAAACTTCGCTCATGGTGATGTAATCATGATCGGGGGTTTTGTAATTTTCACAGCGGTTTCCTCCGCGCATACTTCGCCTGCGGTTGCAATCATCGCAGCAATTATCGTATGTACGGTACTGGGCGTTGCGATTGAAAAAATCGCTTACAAGCCGTTGAGAAACGCATCACCTCTGGCTGTTTTAATCACAGCCATCGGTGTAAGCTATTTTCTTCAGAATGTGGCACTTTTGATTTTCGGCTCCGCTGCAAGGAATTTCCCGGATGTGCTCAAGGTAAATGACTGGCATGTTGCACAGGGCCTTACAATCACAGGCGAGACGATTATCACAATTGCTGCTACGGTCATCATCATGATCGCACTGACCACTTTCATCAACCACACGAGAATCGGTGCTGCCATGCAGGCAGTTTCCGAGGACCGCGGAGCGGCTCAGCTTATGGGCGTTAACGTAAACAGCACAATCAGCGTTACCTTTGCCATCGGTTCTGCACTTGCGGCTATTGCAAGTCTGCTTCTTTGCTCCTCGTATCCGCTTATCGGACCGTACACCGGAGCAATGCCGGGAATCAAAGCTTTCGTAGCTGCAGTATTTGGCGGAATCGGCTCGATTCCGGGTGCTATGATCGGCGGAATCCTGCTCGGCGTTATCGAGAACCTGAGCAAAGCGTACATCTCCACGCAGCTTTCGGATGCAATCGTATTCGGCGTGCTGATTATCGTTCTGTTAGTAAAACCAACAGGCATTTTGGGCAAAGCAATGCGTGAGAAAGTGTAGGTGAAGCAGCATGAAGAAATTTACTACGAATTTGAATAATACAAGCAAACAGAATATGATAACCTACGGCATCGTCCTTGCGTTCTTTGTATTCTGCATTATATACAGCGGACTGCCGGGCGGATCCAGCCTGATTAAAGGACTTTTTGTTCCGATTTGTGCTTATGTAATCATGGCAGTCTCCCTGAACCTCACCGTAGGCATACTCGGCGAACTCAGCCTGGGACACGCAGGCTTCATGTGTCTGGGCGCTTTTGTCGGAAGCACATTCAGCATGCTGACGCAGGAAAGCCTTACTTCCGTATGGATCCGGTTCCCTCTTGCGATTTTGCTGGGAGGACTGGTTGCAGCGGTTGCCGGGGTTTTAATCGGTATCCCGGTTCTCAGACTCAGAGGCGACTACCTTGCAATCGTTACGCTGGCATTCGGAGAGATCATCAAAAACATCGTAAACAATGTTTACCTTGTAAAAGATGCGGCGGGAGTTCATTTTGCAATCGGCGTAGACGCTTACAACAACATGGAAATCGATGACCTCACGTCCGAAAACATCATAAACGGTGCCATGGGAATCACCGGTGCACCACGGGATTCAAACTATATCGTTGGATTTATACTCGTGGCCATAACATTGGTTGTAATCCTGAATCTGGTTCAGTCAAGAGCCGGCAGAGCTATCATGGCAATCAGAGACAACCGCATCGCAGCAGAGTCCATCGGTATCAACATAACAAAATACAAGCTCATCGCGTTCTCGACTTCCGCAATGTTTGCGGGCATGGCGGGCGTGCTTTACGGACATAATCTTTCCAGCTTGGTTGCGGTAAAATTCGACTATAACCTTTCCATTTTGGTACTGGTATTCGTCGTACTGGGCGGTATCGGAAGCATGAGAGGCTCCATCATCGCAGCGGTAATCCTGACTGCACTTCCGGAACTTCTCAGAGGCTCGTTCAGTGACTACCGTATGCTCATCTACGCAATCCTCTTGATCGTAATGATGCTGGTAAACAACAACGAAAACATGGCTATGTATAAAGAAAGATTCAAATCATATCTGCACATCGGCAAGGGCGGAAAGAAAGCCGGTGCTGAGGAAAGTCAGGAGGTGAGCGCATGACAGCTATGCTTGAAACGAAAAACTTAGGAATCTCTTTCGGCGGGCTGAAGGCAGTTGATGAGCTCACGATGACGATCCAAAAGGGACAGTTATACGGATTAATCGGGCCAAACGGCGCAGGAAAAACGACGGCGTTCAACCTGCTCACCGGTGTATACAAACCGACCGAGGGAAACTTTTTCCTCAACGGCGAAAAGCTGACAGGCAGCAGCACAATCGAAATTAACAAAAAAGGAATCGCCAGAACCTTCCAGAATATCCGTCTGTTTAAACAACTCTCGGTACTTGACAATGTCAAGCTGGGGCTTCATAATGATTATAAGTACTCAACGATAGGCGGAATCTTCCGTCTTCCGTCCTACTACAAAACCGAAAAGGCGATGAATGAAAGGGCGGAGGAACTGTTGGAAGTTTTCGGACTTGCGGATGAAAAGGACTATATCTCGGCGAATCTGCCTTACGGCAAGCAGAGAAAACTCGAGATTGCAAGAGCACTTGCGACATCTCCGAAGCTTCTTCTGCTGGACGAACCGGCTGCCGGCATGAACCCGAACGAAACACAGGAACTGATGGATACCATTGAGTTTGTAAGAGCAAACTTCGACATGACGGTACTCCTCATCGAACATGACATGAGACTGGTTGCGGGAATTTGCGAAGAACTTACGGTTCTGAACTTCGGAACGGTTCTGGCACAGGGCAAAACGAAGGATGTTTTGAACAATCCGGAAGTTATCAAGGCATATTTGGGCGAATAAGGAGGGCGCGCATATGGCAATGTTAGAAATAAGAGATTTAGAAGTCAATTATGGCGCCATCAACGCTATCAAAAAGATTTCATTCGATGTCAACGAGGGCGAAGTTATCGCTCTGATTGGCGCAAACGGTGCCGGCAAGACGACGACGCTGCACACGATTACAGGCCTTCTCAAGGCGAAATCCGGCAGTGTGAAGTTTGAGGGCAGGGAATTAACGAAGATGCCGCCGCATAAAATCGTAGAGATGGGTATGGCGCATGTACCGGAAGGCAGAAGAATTTTTCAGCAGCTTTCGGTATATAAAAATCTGGATTTGGGTGCATATACGCGCAAAGACAAGCAGGAATATGCGAAGAATCTGGAAATGGTTTATGAGAAATTTCCGAGGCTTGAAGAAAGAAAAAGTCAGATTGCGGGAACTTTGTCAGGCGGCGAGCAGCAGATGCTTGCGATGGGCAGGGCACTGATGTCCAGCCCGAAAATCATTCTGATGGATGAACCTTCGATGGGTCTGTCGCCTCTTTTTGTGGGTGAGGTTTTCAAAATCATCCGGGAGATTAAGAAGAGCGGAACGACCGTTTTGCTGGTTGAGCAGAATGCGAAGAAGGCGCTGGAAGTTGCGGATCGGGCTTACGTACTGGAAACAGGGAAAATCGTTCTCAGTGGGGATGCAAAGGATTTGATGAATGACGAAGCAGTAAAGAAAGCTTACTTAGGCGAGTAAAAGTTAGGAGAATGATATGGAGAAATATGTAATTACAATCGCCCGTGAATACGGAAGCGGCGGAAGAGGAATCGCACATCGTCTGGCAGAGGCTCTAGGCATAAGATATTATGACAAGGAGCTGATTCGCATGGCGTCTGAGGACAGCGGAATCAGTGAAGCACTGTTTAATCTTACCGACGAAAAACTCGAGGACAAATTCCTGCGTAAACACGGAATCTCCAAAGGGGCGCTGGTTTCACAGCCGCACCCTGAAAACAAACTGACGAAAGAAGAACTTTTTAAATTTCAGTCCGAGATTATCCGCAGAGTGGCGGATCAGGACGAATCCTGCATCATCATCGGAAGATGCGGGCAGTATATTCTGCGCGATCATCCGAACCTTGTGCGCGTGTTCATTCATGCGGACAGGGACTACTGCATCGAAAAACTCATGCAGCGATACGGAATTGACAAGGCAGAAGCGATGGCTCTGCGCGAGAAAACGGACAAAAACCGTGCGGATTATCACAAGCATTACACCGGAACGGAGTGGACGGATGTACGCAATTACGACTTGTCGCTGGACACTTCCAAGCTGTCGCAGGAGGAATGCATCCGCATTATCGAAAATTACATAAAGAGCAGATAAATCCGGAAGGATTACATAAAAATTATCTGAAAAGCCCCGAAAGGAAATCCCGCCTTTCGGGGCTTTTTTGGGTGCACTCGGCGGCGCACCGCTTGGGATTTTTTTATTTGAACCATTTTTTCCTCTTGAAGAGCAGGATTTCGATGAGCACCACAACGGCGGAAAAAACCGCCACGCAGCCGTAGGCATACGGGTGCGAAAGTTCAGGCATATTGCGGAAGTTCATTCCGTACCAGCCTGTAATCAGCGTCAGCGGCATGAAAATCGTCGTGATAATCGTCAGAAGCTGCATAATCTGATTCTGCCGGATGTCAATGCGGGACTGGCGCAATTCGCGCAGCTGGATCGAATATTCTTTGAGGCTTGCAACCAGTGCGCCGAGTCTCTTTATCTTGTTGTCGTAAATTTCCGGGAGCGGCTTCGCCTTCATGTGCTGCTCCGCCGCCCACTGCTGAATCGTGTCGCTTGCGTCGGAAAGCCGGTCATAGTACATGCCGAGCGCCGAAAGATTTTTTCGTATTGCAAGGATTGTCTTTTCAAAATCCACATCGCTATCCTCTTTTTCGCCGGTTATGATATCCTCGAGGTCTTCAAGTTCGTCCTCATAACCCTGCAGGAAAAGCATATCGTCTTTAATCATGTACTCCATGAGATCATAGAGAAGCAGAATCGGCGAATCGCCTGCGTGCGGCTCTGCGGTTTCAAGTGCGGCAAGGAGTGTCGAAACATAGTCCGTATCGTCGATAAAGAGGAGACGGCTTTCGATGATACAGTAGCCGAAAATTTGCTTTTTCAGTGTAACTTCGGGCTTTTTCGGGACAGCAAAAGTACCCGCAAGGGCGTCGCCGGTCACCTCTGCCTTGCAGAACGGGTGACGGATGCTGTTGTACGAAAAACATCTTTTGTAAATTTCCGGGTACGCCGCCTCAAAACGGCTGATGGTCAAAATTTCATATTTCATAAGCGGTCCTTTCTTATATGAGAAAATTATATCATAGGGTGGGAAAAAAGTAAAAAAAAAAAATTAAAATAACTTAAAAACTTGACTTCTAACATCTATAAAGTTAAAATATAAATATATTAAGTTAAAAAGGAGAATGGGAATATGCTAACAAACGTATTCGGAATTGCAATAAGCGTTGAGGACTGGAATCATCAAGACTCTTTGCCTGTTTACATTTCAGACAGCTATAATTTCAATACAGCATATATTGCGGATAAACGCTGTATAATTCTCACACCGAAAGGCGCACCTGCTACTGTTCCGGCATTGAAAAAACAAATAGCCCAAATACGTCAAATCGATAATGTACCGATTGTACTTAAACTTGCAGCATTATCCGCCTACCGAAGGGAAAGCCTTATAGAGAACAGAATTCCGTTTATAACCCGAAAGCAGATTTTTTTACCATTTATAGGAACTTTGCTCACAGAAGAAAAACAGGTTGAAGAACTGAATGGAAAATTTGTTTTTTCAACCCAGCAATTATTCTTGTTCTATCTCTATAGCAAGAAAAAACGGCTTTATATTTCAGAAGCAGGAAAAGTGCTTCCTTTTACAGCGATGACACTAAGCAGGGCGGCAAAGCAGTTGGAGGGCACGGACTTGTTTATTGTATCAAAAGATGGTGTAAACAAGGTTATCGAATCAAAATACGACAGAACGGAATTGTTTGAAAAAGCAAAAGCATATTTGTCAAGTCCTGTTTTCAAGACGGGATATATAGATAAGTCTCAAGTCACAGATGATATGGTGTTTGCAGGAGAAACGGCACTTTCCACGAAAACCATGCTCAATCCGCCGCGTGTTATAACATATGCAGTGGAGCGAAAAAAAGAAGCAGTGATGTTGATGGAAGAGCTGGTAGACCCGGATGAACAGGTAAGGCTTGAGCTATGGGCGTATGACCCAACACAATTCTCATCTGACAATAACGCGGATGATATTTCGGTCGCATTATCTTTCAGCGGGACTACCGACGAAAGAATTGAAGAAGCAGTAGAAGACTTGATAGAAAGAAGGTTACAGGAATAATGGTCAATGGAATTGTAAAATTCAAAGAAGCGTTCCAAGGTTTTGAAAATCAATATGTCATAATCGGCGGAACTGCATGTGATTTAATTATGGAAAACGAGGAGTTGCCGTTTCGTGCCACAAAGGATATTGACATTGTGTTGATTATTGAAGCTGTAACGGCTGAGTTCGGCAGACGATTCTGGGAGTATGTCAAAGAAGCCGGATATGAACATTTGAATAAAAGCAGTGGAAATGCACAGTTTTACCGCTTTTCTGTTCCAAGAAGCAAGGAGTACCCATATATGATAGAGCTTTTTTCAAGAAATCCGAGTTTTATCGCATTGGAAGAAGATGCAATTCTCACCCCAATCCCGATAGATGACGAAATATCGAGCCTGTCAGCAATTCTTTTAAATGAATCCTATTACGAATTATTGAAAAGCGGGCATGAGGTTATTGACGGTATTCCGGTGCTAAGTCCAACCTGTTTAATCCCGTTTAAAGCAAAAGCGTGGCTTGATTTGAAAAAACGCAAGTCTGACGGAGAGCATATCGACAGCAAAAATATCAGAAAACATAAAAATGATGTGTTTCGGCTCGCTCAACTGATTACAGTCGATACCAGACAATTACTCAGCCCAGAGGTAGTAAATGACATGAAAACATTTTTATCTGAAATAGAAGACGAAGATGTGGATTTGAAATCACTGGGTATGCAAATAACAGATAAGAAGAGAATGATAGATATATTGTATCAATGTTACGGTTTATGAGGTGTCAGCAATTTCAGACACCTTTTTATTATGCGAAAAACAGGGCGGGAAAAAAAGTAAAAAAATTTTCAAAAAAGGTATTGACAATTGAATAATCGTTCAACTATAATATAGACAACAGTTGAATAAGCGTTCAACTTTATGAGAATGATAAAAATGATACAAAACAGGAGGAACATAAAATGAAAAAGACATATTTACTTGAAGGACTTGATTGTGCAAACTGTGCAGCAGAGGTTGAAAGAAACGTAGCAAAGCTTGACGGCGTAAACAGTGCTTCCGTAAACTTTCTTACTTTGAAGATGGTGCTGGATGTGGAAGAAGAAGGTTTTGATGAAACCTATAAGAAGATTGCAAAGACAGTAAAGAAAACAGAACCTGACGTAGTAATCAAGGAGCTCTAGAATTTTTCGGAAGGGAGTGGCTTGAGATGAAGAAGACGATAGTCAGACTTGCGATCGGAGCGGTTTTGTTCGCGATTGCAATTATGGTTCCGGCGGAGCCGTATCTTTTGAAGCTTGCGGTATATCTCGCAGCTTATCTGGAAATTGGATATAAGGTTTTATGGAAAGCGATTCGCAACATCAGCCGGGGCAAGGTGTTCGACGAGAACTTCCTGATGGCGGTTGCTTCGGTCGGGGCCTTCGCAACGGGCGAACTTCCGGAAGCAGTTGCGGTTATGCTTTTCTATCAGGTCGGGGAACTTTTCGAGGATTATGCAGTCGGCAAATCCAGAAAATCCATTACGGAGCTTATGAATATCCGCCCGGATTATGCGAACTTAAAGCTTGAAGGCGGCGACACGAAAAAGGTTGATCCCGAAGAGGTCAAAATCGGTGATGTCATCGTGATTAAGCCGGGAGAAAAGGTTCCTTTGGACGGAAAAGTTTTGAGCGGCACTTCGATGCTGGATACTGCGGCACTGACCGGAGAATCGGTTCCGCGCAATGTAGAGGCGGGAAGTGAGATCCTCAGCGGCTGCATCAACGAAAGCGGACTTTTGGAAGTTGAGGTAACCAAGGAATTCGGCGAATCCACGGTCAGCAAGATCCTGGAACTGGTAGAGAATGCGACCAGCCAGAAGGCAAAGATGGAAAACTTCATCACAAGATTTGCGGCTGTTTACACACCGGCAGTCGTAGGAGCGGCTGTGGTTCTGGCACTCGTTCCACCGCTTTTGATCGGCGGAGGAATTGTCGGCAGCGCGCCGGGCTTCACCGGGGCTTTGTTTAAGGACTGGGTTTACAGAGCACTGAACTTCCTCGTAGTATCGTGTCCATGCGCTTTGGTAATTTCGGTTCCTCTGAGTTTCTTCGGCGGAATCGGCGGCGCATCGAAAATCGGCCTGCTCGTAAAAGGCAGCAACTATCTGGAAGCCGCAGCGCATACCGAATGCGTGGTTATGGACAAAACCGGAACCCTGACAAAAGGCGTTTTCAAGGTGGAAGAGGTTCACACCTGCGGAGAGTTTACGGAAGACAAACTGCTGCGTTATGCGGCTTATGCAGAGGCAAACTCCAGCCATCCGATTTCAGTATCCTTGAGAGAGGATTTTGAGGAGAAAAGCGGGGAAAAAGTCGATAAATCGCAAATTGGCGATGTAATGGAAATCGCAGGTCACGGCGTGCAGGCTGTGATCGAAGGCCATATGGTTCTGGCGGGAAATGCCAAGCTGATGAAGCGTGAGCAGATTGCTTATGAAGAGGCGTCCGCTGCGGGAACCGTGGTTCACATCGCGGTAGACGGAAAATATGAAGGCTATATCACGATTGCCGACCAGATTAAGGACGACGCGGCAGATGCAATCCGCGGCTTGAAGGCAAGGGGAATCAAGACGGTTATGCTGACAGGGGACAGCAGAGCGGTTGCAGAAAGCGTCGGCGCAAAACTCGGAATCGATGAAATCCATGCAGAACTTCTGCCGGAAAATAAGGTAGAAGAAGTCGAAAAACTGCTTTCGGCGAAATCGCCGAAAGGAAAGCTTATGTTCGTCGGCGACGGCATCAACGATGCTCCTGTGCTTGCAAGAGCCGATGTCGGAGCTGCGATGGGCGGACTGGGTTCGGACGCAGCTATCGAGGCGGCGGATGTCGTCATCATGACAGATGAACCGTCGAAGCTCCTGAGCCTGATGGACATCGCAAGGAAGACGCTTGGCATCGCAAAACAGAATGTGGTATTTGCACTTGCGGTTAAATTAATCGTATTGGTACTCAGTGCAATCGGTCTGGCGAACATGTGGGCAGCGGTATTTGCTGATGTCGGCGTATCGGTAATTGCGATTATCAACGCAATGCGCGCACTGAAGGTGAAATAGGCGGCGGTGTCGAAACATGTCGAAAGTTGGATTTTTCGACGATCATAAAAAGAAGAAAAGTTGGCTTTTTCAGAATAAGCTTCCGAAAGAGCCAACTTTTATATTAGTTATGTGTGTCGTGGCAGCAGGAGCAGGTGCAGCCCGCTGCGTGATTTTTGTGCGTGATATGCACGAAAGCAATATCCAGAATATCCATGACATGCTGGTCGTCGAGAGAGTAGAAGATATTTTTGCCCTCCCGGCGGCTTTTTACGAGGTCGTCATCCTTGAGCAGCTTGAGCTGGTGGGAAACTGCCGACTTTGTCATGTCAACGGCCTCTGCGATGTCGTTGACGCAGACCTCGCTGTCGGCTATCGTGCAGAGAATTTTCATCCTCGTTTCATCGCCGAGCACCTTAAAAAATGCCGCGGCGCTTCCTATTAACTCTTTTGAAATGTGGTTCATCATTGTAATCTACCGGCTTTCCTTATTTTCCTCTTTCATAATACAGCTTCATTTCGCCGTCAGGCACCATGCTTCCGCCTGTTGCCCATAAGATGTGGGAGGCATTCTGCATTTTGTCCGTAAGCCCCTTCGCTTCGAGGTATTCCGCAGCGGCGGATACGAGCGCAGGACCTGTGAACGAAGCGCAGGAAGACGGCTCAATGTAGATTTTTTCCCTGTCGGCAAGCTGCGTCAGGAACGGATAAAGTTTTTCGTCGTCAATCGTGTAGCAGCCGTCAAGGAGCGTCTGCATAAAGGAAGACACAAGATATGAGGCTCTGCCAACCGCAAGACCGTCCGCATCGGTAATTCCGTCAATTCCGATGTCGCGGCACGAAATCCCGTCGTGAAGTCCCGTGATGAGACCAAGGGTCATGCAAGGCGCATGTGTCGGCTCTGCAAAAAATACATGCACATTATCGCCGTAAATCTGCTTAAGCCCAAATGTAACGCCGCCCGGAGCTCCGCCGACTCCGCACGGAATGTACACAAAGAGCGGATGATTTTCGTCAACGGTGATTCCGGCGTCCTCAAACTGCGCGCCGATTCTGAGAGCGGCAACCGCATAACCGAGGAAAAGGTCAACCGAACCTTCGTCATCAACAAAGTGACAGGTCGGATCATCCGCCGCTTCTCGGCGTCCCTGTGCAACCGCTGCCTGATAATCGTCCGGATATTCGATGACGGTAACGCCTTTGGAGCGGAGGAGATCCTTTTTCCACTGACGCGCGTCGGCGGACATGTGAACTGTAACCTTGAAGCCGAGCTTGGCACTGATAATGCCGATCGACAGGCCAAGGTTGCCGGTGGAGCCGACCGCAACCGAATATTTTGAAAAGAGCTCGCGGAATCTGTCCTCTGTCAGCATGCTGTAATCGTCCGTCTCTTTCAGCATGCCTGCCTTCATCGCGACTTCTTCGGCAAATTTCAAAACTTCATAAATGCCGCCTCTTGCCTTAATCGAGCCGGAAACCGGCAGGTGGCTGTCGCGTTTCAGGAAGAGCCTGCCGGAAATCGGCCCGCTCATGTGCTCGAGTGCAGGTTTCATGCGGGCGATTTCCACCAAATCCGATTCGATGATGCCGCCGGATTTGGCGGTTTCCGGGAAAGCTTTGGCGAGGTAAGGCGCAAAGCGTGCAAGCCTTGCCGCTGCGTCCTCAATATCTCTCATGCCGAGTGCCGGCTGCTGCGCTTTCGGCCGCTGCGTTTCCGGCCGCTGTGCTTCCGGCCGCTGTGCTTCCGGCCGCTGCGGGACGCCTTCGCCGGAAACGCACCGGGCAGTGCCCTCAGCCGCTGCGGCGTCGCTTCCGGGCGCGACTTCGCAGGCAGCCTTTGTGCGGATGCCTTTGCCGCTGTCCGGATTGATCCAGAAGATTTCCTTATAATCCGCCATCTGAGCGACCGGCGGAAAATCCGCTTTGAGCTTACTCATATCCATTTTAGTGTTCATAATGTTGACCTCCGAAGGTATAATGATTTTAAAATTTTGCACTTTGGAAAAATTTACATTTTTGAAATAATTAGGCAATTCCCACCAACTGCCCAAAAAAGACCCCCTTTTCGTGTCTTTTATCATGTTTTGAGGGAATTTCAAGCCTGTTAGGACGACACCACGCAGGCGCCAAAAAAATGTAATTTTTTTGAAGGTTGAAATTCCAACGTTTTTAAAGGGATGCCTCTCAGCGCAATTTGCCACGGTCGGAGTAAGCCGGTACTAACCGGCTCCAAATACACGAAACACCCCCTCAAAAAGGCACCTTTTCGTGAAAATGCTAGCGTTCGCGCCGCCGCGTAACCGTTTGCGCCGCCGCATAACCGTCCGTGCCGCCCGCGCCGCCATTCGGCCGCCCGCGCAGCCGGCCGCTTGTCCCACGCAGCTGGCACCTCTAGGCACGCAGCCGGCCGCTTGTCCCACGCGGCTAGAATCTGTCGCTATAGTTTATGAGGCTGCGCAGATGGCCGCCTTTGACCTTGGGCTTACGCTTTGGCGCAGGGTCGGCTGCCGCAGCTTTGGGCTTCTGTTTCGGCTTCTGCACGGCCGGATCCACCGAAGAGGCCGTAGTCTCGGGCGCAGGATCGGTGCCACCGGCGGCCGATTTGTCAGGTGCTGAGTTGTCTGGTGCATCCGCCCCACCGCCGGCTGAACCAACGGCAGCCGAATCGCCGGCAGCGGGCTGTGCGGCTCCGGCCCCGGGCATACACGCCGCCCCGCCGGCTGAACCAACGGCAGCCGAATCGCCGGCAGCGGGCTGTGCGGCTCTGGCTGCGGGCATACACGCCGCCCCGCCGGCTGGACCACCGGCCGCAGGGCCTGCAGCTGTGCGTGAGACGCCGCCTGCGGGCAGCATGAAGTCTTCGTAATAATAAATTTTGGCCTGCAGGCCGGCTTCCGAGGTTGTGACCAGAGCAAAAGTACCGCCGGAGCCGTCGCGCGGCTGCGAAAGGCTGCCGGGATTCAGCAGGTACACACCTCCGGTTTCAACGAAAACGCTTCTGTGGGTGTGACCGAAAAATGCGCCGATACAGCCGGATTCAAGAGCTTTGTAGTAGAGCTTCTGCATGCTGAATCCGACATCCTCCATGTGACCGTGGGTAATAAGGATGTCGCCGCACTCGGTTTCAAGCAGGGAGCAGGCTTCAAAGTCGAAGCAGCCGTCGCAGTTGCCCTTGACTGCCAGAACCGGGATGCCAAGGCGGGCACGGATTTCCTGCGCGTCGGCGTAGTAGTCACCGCAGTGTACAATCATGTCAACGGGCGGGGTGCGGTGTGAGCCGGGCTGTGCCGCGGGTCGGCCGCCGAAGAGGCAGTCGGAATGTTCGCCGGAAAGCCCGCCGGAAAGGCCGCTTGAAGAGCCGCCGGAAAGGCCGCTTGAAGAGCCGCCAAGGCGGGCTGCCGGGCCGCCTGCGGAAGCGAGTTTGTTGTATACATCGTAAACGCGCTCATTTTTTCCGTGAGTGTCGCTTATTACTAAAATTCTCATTTTACAATTCCTTTATTTGTTGTATAATATAATTAAGTATAACATATACGGAGAAAAAAATGAACGAGAAAAAGATTAAGTTAAAAAACAAATATCTTCAACAAACGCTCATGCTGCTTTTGGTCGGGGTTATTCTGATTATTGCGTATTACGTGGTGAATCACATGCCGGTAATCAAAGAAGGCTTTGCGAAACTCAACGACATTCTGATGCCTTTTTACATAGGAATCGTTATGGCGTATCTGCTTTGTCCGATTTACAATGCTACGGTAAGGCTGGTATATAAACTCAACAAAGGCAGATTCAAGAAACCGGCCAGAGACTTTAAATTTGCGAGGTTTTTCGGAACCTTGTCGGCCTTGGCGCTGCTCATCGTTGTGGTTGCGGGACTGATGATGCTTGTAATTCCGGACCTTTGGGACAGCATTATGGGACTGGCAATGGGAGCACCCGAAATTGCGGCAAGAGCCCAAGACTGGATCAGCGCGAACGTGGACCAAAACCCGGAACTTGCAGCGCTTTTGCAGGGAAAGCTGGAGAACATGTCCGACACGGTAATCCTATGGGCGCAGGACAAGGTGCTGCCGGGAGCCGAAGCCATTCTGACGGGGGTTGTGGGAACGCTCGGAACGGTGCTCGACATATTCGTGGCGCTGATTATCTGCGTATATATACTGAACAGCAAGGAACTTTTTGCAGCGCAGACGCGTAAACTGATACTTGCGACATTTAAGCAGGAAAGAGCCGAAAAATTCTTCGAGCTCGGGAGACTGAGCAATCAAACCTTCGGCGGCTTTATCAACGGAAAAATCATCGACTCGGCGATTATCGGAATCCTTTGCTTCGTCGTGCTTACGATATTTGAAATACCAATGACGATGCTCATAAGCGTTGTCGTGGGAGTGACGAACATCATCCCGTTTTTCGGACCTTTTATCGGAGCGATTCCTTCCATTATCATTTTGCTCATAGTGGAACCGATTGCGGCACTGAAGTTCGGAATTATCATCCTCATCATTCAGCAGCTCGACGGAAATATCATCGGGCCGAAGATTCTCGGAAAAACCACCAAACTCGCAAGCTTTTGGGTAATGTTTGCGATTATCGTGGGCGGCGGACTCTTTGGATTCCCGGGAATGATTTTGGGCGTGCCTGTTTTCGCAATCTTGTATACCTACCTGAGCAGAGGCGTCAACGCGAAGCTCGAGAGCAAAATGCTGGACACATGCACGATTGCGTACGAGGATTTCAGCAAATACAACGTTGACAAGGAGGAAATTTTTTGTGAAGACAGAATTAACAAAGATGGGGACAGCAGACGAGGCGAAAAGCTCAGAAAAATGTTTGACCCTCCAAATACAGGAGAAAATAAGGGCGGCGCTGGATGCGGCGAGGATGCCGGCATCGAATAAAATCGAAATCGAAGAAAATGCCGACATGAAGAACTACACATCGTTTAAGGCAGGCGGACATGCGGCGGCACTGATAAAAGTTGGTTCTGCGGAAGCACTGAAAGAGGTCCTGAAAGCTTTGGCAAGCCAGGAAATCCCGCACCTGTTCCTCGGAAACGGCTCGAATGTTCTTTTCAGGGACGAAGGCTATGCGGGTGCGGTTATCAAAATGCAGGATTTCGCGGATGTTGCCGTGAATGAGGACCGCGTGGTCTGCCAAACGGGAATTTACATGTCATCCCTCGCAAAAATTTTGATGAACGAAGGACTTGCGGGATTTGAATTTGCAAGCGGAATCCCCGGAACGCTCGGCGGAGGGCTTTTTATGAATGCCGGCGCATACGGCGGAGAACTCAAAGATATCGTTATGAGCGTTCGTGCAGTTTCGCCGGACGGTGAGGAAGAGCGGGTTTTCAGCAGAGAGGAAATGCAGTTCGGATACCGCAGCAGCATTCTCCAGCAAAACGGATTCATCGCAGTCGAGGCGGAACTTAAGCTCGAAAAGGGCCAGCCGCACGAAATCGGCGGGAAAATGCGCGAGCTTGCTGCAAAACGAAATACGAAACAGCCGGTGCAGTATCCTTCCGCAGGGAGCACCTTTAAGCGCCCGGAGGGATTTTTTGCGGGAAAACTCATCGAGGACGCGGACTTGAAAGGCGTCAGCGTCGGCGGTGCACAGGTTTCGACGCTGCACAGCGGATTTATCATCAACAAAGGCGGTGCGACGGCCACGGACATTCTTTTGCTCATTGACCTTGTAAGGAACACGGTATATGACAAGTTCGGAGTGATGCTGGAACCGGAAGTCCGGATTATTTAACGCCCGGACGGCACAGCAAAACCGATGCCGGGCCGGTGCGGACATGGATGCGCCCGGACGGCACGAAGGCACGAAGAAACGGAGATTTTATGGATAGATTTGACGAAATAATAGCAAAATACAGGATGGTTTACGACCACCATACACATACGACTTACTCGCACGGAAAAGGAAGCATTGCAGACAATGTGCGCGTTGCTGCGGCAAAGGGCCTGCAGTCGATTGCGATTACCGATCACGGCCCGGGACACATGACCTACGGGCTTGACAAGACAAAAATCCCACAGATGCGTGCGGAAATTGCGGCGCTCAAGGAAGAATTTCCGAATATGGAGATTTTGCTCGGAGTGGAGGCCAACACGATGCGCATTAAGCCGTACATCGACGTTCCGGCTTCGGAGCGCGGGGAGTACGACATTTTGCTGGCGGGATACCACTACGGAATCAGGCACGCGGGAATGATTGCAAATTACGCATATAAGCATGCGGGATTTTTTAGGGGAGAGGACTCTTCGCTGAAGGTTGCAAACACGGCAATGATCCTGGACTGCCTGTATTTCAATGAAGAGGCGGGCAACCACATTGATGTGCTCACGCACCCGGGCGACAAGGGGCCGTTTGACATTGAGGATATCGCAAAAGCCTGCGCGGACACGGGAACGCTTATCGAAATCAACGACAAGCACGCACACCTTACGGTGGACGAGATTAAAATTGCCGCAAAATTCGATGTCAGCTTTATCATCGGAAGCGATGCGCATGTGCCGGAAAAAGTCGGCTCGTTTGAAGGACCGCTCAGACGCGCACTCGAAGCAGGCCTTGATCCTGCAAGAATCGTGAATATTTCTCTTGCCAATGAAGGACAAAAAGAGATATAATCCCGTCTTTGACAGTTGAAGAATGGAAAAACTCCGAAACCTATTGGAAACAGTAGGAATCGGAGTTCTTTA
>CAKQVG010000016.1:0-23746 GCA_934277695.1 uncultured Clostridia bacterium | reverse complement strand
GTAACCCTTGCACCGCTGGAAGCGGAAGATCGTGAGCAGTTCATTCTTGATAATCAGGAGTCTTTCAAGTATGGTGCGATTGAAGAATTCGGGCTGCGGGACGATCATTTTGAGGAGCACGGCGAAATCATTTCCCGTGCGACGATTGAGCAAAGCATTGATGCACCCGACAGCGAGACATATCGGATTCTGTATGATGGCAGAAAGGTTGGCGGTGTAGTGCTGAAAATCAACAAAGAAACACATCATAACGAGATGGAGCTTCTTTTCGTTTCGCCGAAGGAACACAGCAAAGGCATTGGCTACGGCACTTGGCTTGCCGTGGAGGCTCTGCACCCCGAAACCAAGGTCTGGGCGACCTGCACGCCCTATTTTGAAAAGCGCAATATTCATTTTTATATCAACAAATGCGGCTTTCACGCCGTCGAGGTTTTCTCCGCTATGCACCCGGAGCCGAATCCGCCGGAGAAAGACGAACAATCATTCCCCGGCGAGGGGCCGGGTGAAATGTTCCGCTTTGAAAAGATCATGAAATGAAACGCGGAATACTTTGTTTCTGCCGAAGAAGTCCTCGTTGGAAAACTGCAAAAAGTTTTAGAACTGCTAAACAGAATCATATTTTCTGCTGCTTCCGAAATCAGGGCATACTATATTGTGTATTTGCAAGATTGGGGAGAAAAGTTAAAGATTATCTTTCAAAATTGTTCCCCAATGCTTATTGACTGTTGGGGAACATTCTGATATAATGTTTAAAAGATTTGTTCCCCAAAAGGAGGTGCTGCAATGGCCGTACAATATAGTGAAATACAGGAATTGCTCAGAAGTCGCGCTGACCTCAATGCCAGACTGAGCTTAATGCCCTATGACGGCACGCCCGAAATCAAAGAGCGCGGCGATGGGAAATACCTTTATGTGAGAAAGCGTGTAGCAGGAAAACAGACATCTACTTATGTAGGCACATATACCGAAGAACTGTATAATCTGCTTTTGCGCAATGCCAGAGAAGCCCGTGAAATCAGAAAGTCACTTCGCAGCATTGAAAAGCAGCTTGCCGCAGCCGGTTATTCCGAGGATGACCTTTCCGCCGATGTTATAAACAACATTGCCTTTGCGCGTGCCAATATGAAAACGAACATCTATGATCAGGCCGTTTTGGAGGGTGTTGCAACATCTTTCCCTCAGACGGAAGAGATCTTAGAGAACGGAAAAGTATCCGGTATGACGGCTACCGACGTGCAGAAAATTTTGAATTTGAAACACGCATGGGAGTTTATTTTGGACCGTGATGTAATTGCCAGCCGTTCTGACTATTATATGCTCAGTCATATTGCAAGGCTTGTCAATGAAGGCTTTTTTGCGGAAGGCGGTCGAATCCGCGGTGTTCCGGTTACCATAGGCGGTTCGTCTTATGTTCCGCCCCTGCCGAATGAATCGGATGTGAAAGACAAAATTCTTGAAATCACCGAGAAAGAGGACGATGCCGTTAATATCGCCATCAGACTTTGTCTTTACTGCATGAAGACCCAGATATTCCTGGATGGCAATAAACGCGCTTCTGTTATCTTTGCAAATCATTATCTTATTGCTCACGGCGGAGGTTTTTTGGTCATTCCCGAAAGCGAAGTGCCGGAGTTCAAGAAACTGCTCGTGAAGTATTATGAAGGCGAAGACTCCTCTGTTATTGCGGGCTTTATGAAAGAACGCTGTTGGAAAACCATAGGGCACTAAGCACCAATATTGGGGAGCAAATTTAGATGTGAATTGCGAATTTGTTCCCCAAAGTTATATCTGTGGTAAGAACGAAAACACGCCTCAATTGCTTACGGAGGTTTATATGAGAATAACGAAAATCGAAATTACAAATTACAAGTCGATAAAAGAACCGGTTGAAATAAACTATTATAACGGATTGCCGACCGTGCTGATCGGCAAGAACGGAAGCGGAAAAACCAATATTTTGGAAGCACTGAGTGCCGTTGCGGAAGCAAACGGCAATTACTTCGGGCTGCGCAAAGAACTGCCGCTGAAATATAAAGTGCATATCCGCCTTGAAAAGGAGGATGCCGAGAGGCTTTTCCCCGGCAAAAGCATTGACGAAAAATGCGAATTTGCTGCCTGTTCCGGAGAAGACTGCAAGATAAACCGAATCGAATCGGAGTATCTGGTTCCGCTTTTGAGATCGGAAATCGACGAAATCTCCGAACTTGCAGGCGAATTGAAAGACGCTCTCGATACATATACAAAGCAGCTGAACAAAATTGCGTACAGTGAAAGCAATGAACAACCATTGCGAGGATACCGGATTACTGACTTTCACGATTCAACAACCAACTATGACACTATCAAATTCCAAGTGGAATTTGTTTTGGAACAAACCGAAAAACTGATAAAATCAGTCATACAAAACTTTTGCATTGAGGAGTGTTCTTTCAAATTCGGATATATTCCCGATTATTATCAGTTAGGCGATTTAGAAAGACTTTGCTTCAAACTTATGTTTGTAAAACCCGATTTAGCACCTTTTGAGGAAAAATTCATTACAATCAACGAAACGGCGATAAAGCGGGAAATCACAAAAATCAACAAGGCAACAAGAGCATCCTGCGAGAAAATCACTGCCTTGCTGCATGAGCTGGATGAACAGGCAAAACGATTGAAAGCCGCCATGTCCGACGATCAAACAATTCCCGACAACAGAAGTGTGTTTTATAATTTTATCCGCGAAGTCCGAAACTGCGTCGGCACAAAATGTGCTTTCCTGCGGAATGAAAGCAGCGAGGTCATTTTCAAAACAGAGAAACAGGAGCGCGAATATTTTCGGAACGATATCTCCCGTATAATCTTACAAACATATCTAAACCGAGTTTATACCGGACCCGATAAAGATGAAATTCAAAAGCAGATCAGCGAAAATAAAGATTTTTCGCTGTCCGAAGCCGCATTGAATGAATTTGAAGAATACCTCAATGAACACATTCCCGAATTTGAAAACGGCGACCTGTTTATTATTGACGAACCTGCCGCCATGCTTCACCCCCTTGCGCAAAAAGAGGTTCTGAAAGAGCTGCTCCAGCTTGAAAGTCGAGGCATCAGGGTAATTTATTCAACGCACAGCCCATATCTTATTCCAAGTGATTGGAAAAGCGTGCACTTTGTTGCGATGACGGATAGCGGAACAACCGTCACGCAGGAAGACAAATACGATGCTCTGAAGCAAGTCACCGGCGGAGATATCTTTGACTTGCAGGAGCTTTTGGAACGATACCAAAAATGCGGGGCCGTTGGAGCTGCACACAATTGCTATAAAGCATTGGTGAAAAAGTACGGTTCAATTGAAAAGGCATCAGTGAATGTGCCGTTTGGTTACGATACCATTGAATCATGGAAAAAGAAAAGGCGCGGAACACCATTTGAAAATGTCATAAATATAGCAAATACAATTGCCGTTTCGCCAAAAGAATTGCTTTAATATATCGCCGAGGGTACAACTGTACCCTGTCGCTCCTTTCATCGGTTCGCTATAATGTAGGCAGAATCATTGAAATGAGGTACTCAAAATGTCAAAGTATAAGACTATTGATGTGTGGAACAGGGTTTTCGATACAAAGCAGGAGGCGTATGATTACGCGGGACGGCTGATGAAAAAATCCGCCTGCGGGAATCCGAACAGTGCTTATCACCCGACACTCGACCACATCCGCCCGCTTTCCGCCGGAGGCTGCGATGTCCCGGAAAACATCATCATTTGCCATCGTGATACCAACGAGGAAAAAGCAGATCACTTCCCACACTGGAAAGCGAACGGTGCCCATTATCACGCCCGCAGAGTCAAAGGCTCCCGTGTGGAATACGAGATTATTGAAGATTGAGGAGGAATCTCTATGAGTAAGCATTTCTTCGACTATGACGACGGCGATTTTGCGTATACCGTTTCCGATAATGTGGCAATTGACTCCGACGGTAATATGCTGATACGCATGGGCGACAATATGGCTATGGACATGGACAGCGGAGAACTTCACATTATTTCGTCATGGGAAGATGAATATGAGGACGATTAAAAAAGGTTCAAAATAAGGGAATCTTTTCTGTTCTCATAGTTCAATTAAAGAGAAGTGTTCTCATCCGACTAATGATGAATGTAGTTTGTGCAAGAATAAGCAAATATGCGATATAAATGATGTACAATTTATTGACGCATTTAATGATAACAGAGCAGAAATAATTGGTGTAATCTATCCTGATATAATTGATGACCAGCTTAAACACTTGCTATTCCACGAAGCAAAAGTTCATAATAAAAAACTTGTGATTTTAGACAAGGAGTTCATGCTCCAGCTTTTGGACAAAAACCTTACACACGGTTCATTCAAAGCCGTGCGTGAGGTTTTCAGTTTTCATACGGGATTCTGAAATAATTCAGGTATTTCTTGAAGGTATCCTGTGCCGACAGGCAGGTGTCGGTCAGGTAGCCTTTTTCCCGATCCCACTCCTGCAGTCCGCGGTAATAGAACATTTTTATGCTGTCCTCAATAATAAACGGCACGATATTGTGTTTCAGGCATTCCTTGAACAGGATCAGCCGTCCGATTCGTCCGTTGCCGTCCTGGAAGGGGTGGATGCGCTCAAACCGCACATGGAACGCAAGGATATCTTCAAGCGTCACCGTTTCCTTGCCGTTATACTCATCGAGCAATCTTTTCATTTCCACCGACACTTCTTCGGGCAAGGTCGTTTCCCGCCCGCCGACCTCATTCGGCAGTTTTTTGTAATCGCCGACGGCAAACCAATCTTTTTTTGCGTCGCTTGTTCCGGTTTTCAGGATAAAATGCAGGTGCTTGATGAATTTCTCGCTGAGCTGCGATTTTGCGCTTTGAATGACCTCGTCGATACAAAGGAAGTGATTGGCGGTTTCGATGATATCGTCCACCCGCACGCCTTCCTCGGTGATGCCGACGGTGTTGGTTTCAAAAATAAAACGCGTCTGCTCGTGAGTCAGGCGGCTGCCCTCCATGTGATTGGAGTTGTAGGTCAGCTCCACCTGCACCTTATGATAAATTCCGCCGTGGATCCGGCTGCGCTTTTCTTCTTTGAAAATATCCGCCAAAGTCTGCGGTGCGGGCTTGCTTTTATTGCTCCGTTCGGGTTTCTCGGCATTTTCGGGAATGTTCCAGGTCTTGCCCGTCAGAAAAGCGCCGGGGATGCGGCCTGCCGCGCAGTAGTTGCGAACGCTGCGCTCGGATGTGTTCCAAAGCGCCGCTATCTCTTTCACGGATAAATATTTCATCATTTTGCCCTCCGAAGTTTCTGTTATCAGTATACCACATTATCGGCAAAAATCAATCAAACAAAAATCTGTTTCCACTTATATTTTTGCCGATAACGGCAGTTTTGATTCCGCCCCCGCATTTTCCTACACGACTTTGGTGCAGTCCGGCATAACCGGTGCTTTTCACGCACTGCCAAAAGCGTGATTTTGTAGCAAAAAAACGCTCGGTTCTATCAAAAATTCTAATAGGCTTTTCCGAAAATCCGTTAGAACTCGGCAAAAGCGGAGGAGACTTTCGGACTCGGATTTTTACTGTGTTTTCGATTCAAGAGGTGCGGAAAGCCTTGAAAACACGGCATTTTCGGGGTTCTCACATCTGCCGTTATCTTCCGTCAAATTCCGCTAAGTTCGGTTTTTACCACTTGACTCGAAATGCGGTTGTCCGCAAGGGCACGTGGGTTCGAATCCCACCGCTTCCGCCAAGAACCCAAAAGACCGCACAGCGGTCTTTTTTGCATGTCCGCAGAGGCTAAATGTCAGAGAATGGTCTTTTTTGCATGCTCGCAGAGGTCGAATGTCAAAAAATGGATAATCATGCATAAAGTAATATCTTTTTGGCCTAAGCGCCTCAAAAATAGAAACCGGCGGCCTGCTAATGCCCCAAAAACGGCAAAAACACCTCCGAACAGGCAGGCGCCGCAGACCTGTCAGGCAGGTGGCGCCCGGCAAGCCGCCGGGCCATATAAAAAGAAAAATTCCAATGATTCAGAGAATCATTGGAATTTCAACGTTATAGACGGTTCGCATTCGAAAAACCCCAAAAAAGGATGTGCATGCGGCAAATGCGAACCCCTGGTTCATCCGGGGGCGGAAGCTCGATTTTCTATCTTTTCGGCCCGATGCCCCAAAAGATAGAAAAATCGACCATTTTATGCATAGGCGCCAGCGCCAGTGCCAGCACCAGTGCCAAGGCCAGTCCCAGCACCCGGCCCCAGCGCCCGGCCCCAACCCCAAGGCCAAGGCCAACCCCAAGCCCCAGGGCCAGTGCCAAGGCCAACCCCAGCGCCAGTGCCAACCCTAGCCCCAGTGCCAGGGCCAACCCCAGCGCCAAGGCCAGCACCAGTGCCAAGGCCAACCCCAAGCCCCAGGGCCAGTGCCAAGGCCAACCCCAGGGCCAAGGCTAACCCCAGCGCCCGGCCCAGTGCCAAAATACCGCTAAGATTCCCGAAACAATTTTGACAAGTATAATCGAAAGTAGTAGACTTTTGATAGTGTGTAAAGTGTAAATTCAATACTCTCAAAAGGAGGAATATAATAGAATGCATAGCAGGCGCATATTTACTTTTGTCCTTATTATTTGTCTTACTGTAACACTTCTTACAGGCTGTGCGAAGAGCGGAAGCGAGGAGCACGAGCCTATCACAATGATGGCTTTATTCCCTGATACAGCTGCCTTTGTTGACAAGGTGCATGAGAAGTACCCGGAAATCAATATCGAACTGACCGCATACGGCGGAGCAAATACAAGTGCGTATATCGGGGCACAGCTCAAATCGGGAGACATGCCGGACATTTTTATTACAACCAACTATATGCCTGAATATGAAGACCTGAGCGACCGATTGATCGACTTATCGGGATATGAATTTACAAACAACTTTTCTGAGGCACATCTGCAAAACATTTCTGACAAAGGGGCACTTTATCTGCTGCCCACATTTTTCTCAGCCATCGGAATTACATATAACAAAACATTGCTGGACAAGCACGGCTGGAGTCTCCCGGAGACTTTGGATGAGCTTGAGGAACTGGCCGCAAAAGCAAAAGCGGCAGGAGTAAACCTGGCACTGGATCAGTATGCCCTTCCGGGATACGGATTTCAGTACCTTTGCAATATTTTGGATACCGGGTATCTGAATACCCCGGAAGGCCGCAAATGGCAGAAGGACTTCCTGAGCGGCAAGACCACGCTTGCAGACTCTCCGCAGATGTCGGAGTCATTTGAAATCCTTCAGAAGTGGAAGGACATCGGGATGCTGAACGGCGATGCGGATTTTACGAATGATGTTGTGACCAAGAAGAAGATGGCAGAAGGAAACACCTTGTTCATGCTGGGCGGGACGAACAACTTCGAAGAGGAGGATACCGAGGATGAATTCGGAATTATGCCGTACCTGTCCGAGGACGGAACCAAAAATGCGCTCATCCTTCAAATCGGCCGCTACGTGGGGATTAATAAGAAGCTGCAAAAGCCGGAGAACAAACAGAAACTCGAAGATGCACTCCATGTTTTGGAAGTTTTGTCCACTGTCGAAGGAATGTCGACATTGAACGAATCCTATGAGCCTATCTGCATGCTTCCACTTAAAGAGTACAAAATCCCGGAAGACAGCTATTACAAACAAGTGGAAAGCGAGCTGGATGCCGGGATGACGGCACCGTTCCTGTACAACGGATGGGAGAATATCATTGTTCCGATTGGCAATGTCGCAATCGATTTTATACGCGACAGGGCATCGCTTGATGATGTGAAGCGGGCGTTTGACGAGAATCAATATTTGCTTTTGAACAACGCGGACGGCGAATATACAACGATTACCGAGAGGCTGAATACCGACGAATGTGCAAGACTTGTGGGAATCTGCTTTGCAAAGGCGGCAGACGCAGACCTTGCCCTTGTTTCCAAGAACCGATTCTGCACGGTCAATGGAAAAACGGTGCAGAACAACAGAGGCGTGTCGGGTGAACTTTTTGCTCTGCCGGTGACCGACCAGGAACTCACGGCAATCCTGCCGACCGGCTGGCGCGACAACATCCAAACAGTCACCCTTACCGGAGCTGAAATCAAGAAGCTTTACGCAGAGGGATACCGCCACCCGGATTCCGGCGTGTGTTACCCGTACGAAATGGTTACCCCGGAGGGGATGAAGCTCGAAGCGGACAAAACATACAAAGTAGCTATCTGCGGAGCGAGTGAGGAAATCGCCGCAAAAGGCAGACTGCAGGACACCGGAATTTTGGGGCTGGATGCTGCGAGGGATTTTCTGCGTCAATATGAGTCGTTTTCCAAGAGTGATCTTGTTTGGAGGCAGGGAAAATGAAAGAAGAATTCAGAGCGAGAATTTTCGGATTAAAGAGCAAGATAAAAAGACCTTTCGTCCGGAGCCTTTCCATAATCGCACTGCTCATAACGGTCGGTTCAGGCGCATTCATGGTCTATTACACTTCCTACATGGACAAGGACGTTTACCGCGAACGCCAGCTGCAGATGAAAGAAGTTACAACGCAGATTTTCAATACCTTGGACGATTATGTGCAGCGAGGATGGAAAAGCACCAACATATATTGCAACTTTCTTCTGCAGGCAGAACCGGCGTCCATCGATGAAATGCAGGAACACATGAAGCTGCAGGAGGGAATGAACGAAATGGGAGAAGAAAACCGCCATCTCATTGCCGTGGATGAAACCGGCAGATGCCTTACGAAGAACGGTTTCAAGGGAACGCTCAAAGAAATGGATTTTCTCAAGGGCAGACCCCAAAAGGTAAGCTTTGTCTCCAAAGATGTGACGAGGGATCAAAGCTGCATATGTTTCCTGCAGCATTTGGACGAGCCGCTCAAGCTCAAAACGGCGGACAAGACATGTACCGTCAACTATTACGGGTTTTCCTGCAGCACGGATGAAATTCACAGATACTATGAATGTGAAACCTATGAGAACAAGCACAGCGTCTATGTGCTGAACGAAGACGGTGAAAGGCTTTTCTGCTGCGGTGACGGGAAAATCTTCGGTTATAATGCGTATTCCGCCCTCGCAAAAATGCGCCACATGCACGGAGAAACTTTTTCGAAAGCAAAACAGGAACTTGAAAACGAGGGAATTGCCTATTCAAACATCGTTTCGGACGGCACGGAATATTTTTATTCCCTGTACAATATCGAGGACTGCGAGTGGATATCGCTTTTCATCGTTCCATCCGAACTAGTTGCGCAAAATGTAATCAAGCTTGTGAATGCAGCGGCAAAAATGATTTTTATCTTCGCCATGTTTCTTTTGGTGCTGGCAACAATTGCAGACGATTTTTTGAAAAAGGGCTGAAAAGTCCTTTTTTTGTACGGTTGACAGCATGCGGCGGCACAAGTAAAATATTCGGTAAGAGGTTGAATGATAAATGAAATTATCAGTGAGGGTTTACAGCAAAACCTGCGACTAAATATATGAAAAGGGACAGGAGGCACGAATGGATAACGGGGCAGCAAGCTACCGCCGTTTTATTGACGGGGACCAGGAGGCTTTTGGAGAAATCGTGGATCTTTACAGGGAAAATTTGATTTTCTTTATCCACAGATATGTAAATGATTTGGATACGGCAGAGGACTTGGCAGAGGATGCGTTTGTCGAGCTCATCGTTCATCCGCAGCGCTTCGAGGGAAAAAGCTCACTTAAGACTTTTTTGTTTGCGATTGCGCGCAACAAAGCGGTCGATTGGCTTAGGAAGCATAAGAGGATGAAGCCGGTGCCGCTTGATGAGGTAGGGGAAATCGCCGATTTGCGGACACTTGAGCAGGCGGTGGCGGCAGAAGACCGAAAACGGAGGCTCAGCGAGGCACTGGAACAGATCAAAGACGAGTACCGAATTGCGATTCACCTTGTTTATCTGGAGGAAATGTCGTACGACGATGCCGGAAAAATCATGGGGAGAAGCCGAAAACAGATTGAGAATCTGGTGTATCGGGGCAAGAAAGCACTCCGGGACATACTCGGCGAAAAGGAGGAGTTTTAATTGAAGACGAGAGAGGAGTTCATAAAGAGCGTTTTTGCAAAGGCTGAGAAGCGGAAAGCGGAAGAAACCGCGGCGGCAGCCGCCGGCACAGGAGCAAAATCAGCACCGCCTTTCCGCAGGAAGCTGTTTAAGATTGCAGGGGGAATTGCAGCAGCGGCGGCATGCGTGATGATTGCAGTCGGCTCAAGCGGCGTGCTCGACGAAATCATTGCCGGAACCTTTGAGCCTTCGGGCGAATTCGTTGCACTGCCGATGGTTGACGCACCTTATGACGCGGATGCGGTCGGGGATGCGGCCGGGGAAGCGAAAGAAACCGGCAAGAAGGCCGGAAACGGAAACGGAGCGGGAAACGAAGTGGGAGATCTCACTGCCGAGGCTCCGGCGACACACGAACTCTGTGACGACGATTGGGGAGCTGTGCCGAGCAAGAGCATCAAACACAACGGTGCGTATGATTCATACATTTACGGGAGCGAGAAAATGCAGAATGTTTCAGTAGAAATTTTTAAACAAGCGGCAAGCAGCAAGAAGAACTCGATGGTTTCGCCGATTTCCGTGATCATGGCAATGGGAATGGTCGAAAACGGAGCTGCGGGCGATACGAAGAGCCAGATGGAAAAGGCCTTCGGCATGAAGACGGACGACATGAACGCGTGGGTCAAGGAGTGGTCGGCGGCGCAGGAGAGCAAGAGCGATAACCGCAAAACCAAGATTAACATCGCAAACGCTTTTTGGTACAACGAAGCAGCGGGATTCAAACCGAACTCCGCTTACAAGAAACTCCTGAAAAAATCGTTTGATGCGGATATAAAGGGCGGAAACTTCGATGATACAACCGTCAACCAAATCAATAAATGGGTTGACAAGCAGACCGACGGCATGATTAAGAAACTCGTAGACCGCTTGAATCCAAGCGATATGACGGTTCTTGCGAATGCAGTGGCTTTTCAGGATAAATGGGCTGAGCCGTACGAGAAATTTCAGGTAAAGAAGGAAAACTTCACGCTCGAAAACGGCAAAAAGAAGAAAATGAACATGATGTATTCGACCGAGGATACGTATTTAAGTGACAAGCTGGCAACAGGATTTAGCAAGCCGTACCAATCAGGCTATCGTTTTGTGGCGATTCTGCCGAACGAAGGCGTCAGCGTGAAAGAGTATCTTGCGCAGATGGATGGGGACAGCTTTGCCGCCTTCCTGAACTCCGGTGAAGAGGCGACTGTGCATGCGGTGATGCCGTCCTTTAAGAGTGAATACTCCACGGATGCCATGGTCAGCATACTCAAGAAAATGGGAATCAAAGATGTTTTCAGCTCCGCGGACGCAGATCTCAGCAAAATGGGCACGGCAAACGGCGAGAACCTGTTTGTCGGCGATATTATACACAAAACCTTTATTGAAGTGGACCGCGAAGGCACGAAAGCCGCGGCGGTAACGGGCGTAATTCTAAAAGCAACCTCCATGCCGGTTCCGCTTAACGAATACACGGTACGCCTCGACAGACCGTATATTTATGCGATAATTGACGAAAATACACAAATTCCTGTTTTCATGGGCACCATGGTTGGTGTATAATACCCATATGGGAAAGAGTATTTTTACGGATAAAAGTGATTATGAAGTGTATGGAAGCTTTCGTGAAGGGGATGAGGACGCACTTGAGGCTTTGGTTGAACGTTTCGGCAGCAGCCTCACCCTCTATATAGACGGCTATATTCATGATGTCCACGAAGCAGAGGATCTTATGATAGATCTCTTTGCGTATTTAATTGCAAAAAGACCGCGAATCCGTGAGGGCGGCGTCAAGGCCTACCTATACAAAGCGGCAAGGAATCTTGCCATTCGCTGCGCGCAGAAGCGGCGGCAGAATCATGCGTTCAGTTTTGAAGAACTGCAGAGTGAGCCGGAAAGCGACATTCTGGTGGAGGCGGTCGTGCAGACGGAAGAACGAAGAGAAATTCTTCACCTGTGCATGGGCAGACTCAGCCCGGACTACCGCGAGGCTTTGTATCTTGTGTATTTCGAGGGCATGAAGCATGCGGAAGCGGCAGCGGTCATGCGAAAGAGCGAGAAACAGATTGCAGACCTTGTTTACCGCGGGCGAAAATCCCTGCGCGGGCATCTGGAAAGGGAGGGCGTAACTTCGTGGCAAGTATGATTGAATTCTGGGATTATCTCCTACAGTTCGTTGTTTCGGCTATCGGCTGCGTGATGGCATCGGTTTTGTATGCAAAGATGCGCAGACAGCCGTATTTTTTACTTGCCTGCTTTTTCGGAACCTACAGCCTGGGGACACTGTACTGGACGCTGCATGTGCTGCTTCTCGGTACTACGCCGCAGGTTTTTTATGTGTCGGAACTCGGGTGGATTGCAAGCTATGTCTTTCTGCTTACAATCGAACTGACTCTGCCTTCCGACGAAGAAAAAAATTTCCGCACGAAGCTCTGCCGGCTTGTCCCGGTTTTCTGCGTGCCTCAGTTTATCCTGTACATCACACACGGTGATGTATTTTTTAATATTCTCATGTGTTCGGCAACGGCTGCGGCCGCATGGCTCGCAATTCGCGGGCTTGCGTTCTGCAGACGGAAGGAAAAAGCGGAGGGCAGCAGCATGCACGGCATGCGATTCTTTCACATCACGGTACTTTGTTTCGTTGTGCTCGAATATGCACTATGGACAAGTTCGTGCTTCTGGGTGAGCGACACGCTTTCCAATCCATATTTCTGGTTTGATTTTCTGCTGTCCGGTGCGATTTTTGCGATGCTTCCGGCGACGAGAAAGGCGGTGGGGAAATGACAAATATAGAAAATATTTACGTCTGCATAGCGGCACCGCTTTTCATCGCGATGCTCTCCACTGATAAAAAATACAGGGCGGCGTTTTGTTTCTGTTTCGCAGGCATGACGATGTGTCTGCTTTCGGCATATCTGAACACGTTCTTCTGCGCCTTCTATGGGGTTGACAATATGAATGCGACCACGCAGATTGCGCCTGTGGTTGAAGAGGTTATGAAGCTTCTTCCTCTGCTGTTTTTTATGGTAATCTTCGAGCCTAAGATTGAAAAATTCAGGCTTGCGGCGATTATAACGGCGGTAAGCTTTGCGACATTCGAAAATATCTGCTATCTGACGGGAAACGGTGCGGAGCAGATTGGATTTCTGCTTATTCGCGGTTTCGGCGCGGGTGCGATGCATGTGGTCTGCGGAGGCGCCTACTCCGAAGGGCTTCTTCTCGTGTGGGAAAACCGCATGCTCCGGTCGGTCTGCCTTCCGGGCATTCTGTTCGTTGCAATCGTCTATCATGCCATTTACAATCTTCTTGTCAGCGTCGGCGGGACGCTGCAGGTTATCGCGTATTTCATACCGGTAACCACTCTTTTGTTGGTTTTGTTCCTCAAAAAAAACATCTTTAAGTCTGCGTAGTTTTTCCTTTTTTCGTCCCTATATAGATAAGAGGGAGGAATTCAGCATGTACGAGACAAAAAAACGAGTCAGCGAGGCGAAACTGCGCGCGGCTCACATGATTGAAAAGAAAGAAAAACGGGCAATCCGATGCTTGTCCGCACTGTGCGTGATGTTTTCGTGCCTGCTTGTGGGTGCGATTGCGGAACTTTCAAGCGGTACAGGCAAGGAAGCTTTGGTACAGGGCATGAACGGAGCAACGCTGCTGTCGGAAAGCGCCGGCGGCTATGTTTTCGTTGCGGTTGTTTCGTTTCTTGCGGCGGTGTGCCTTACTTTGCTTTGCATAAAAATTCGTGAGAAGAGCATTCACATCGAGCATGGAAAGAAGGAGGACTAAGGAATGAAAATGAGACTGCACAGGCGGGTTTTGGCGATTTTGCTGACATTGTGCGTGGCATTCACGATGATGCCCCTTGCAGGAATTGAAGGAATGACGGCGTATGCGGAGGAAGGCAAGGGTGCGGAAAAGGAATATCTGGACGTTCCCACCAAGTTTGATCAGGAAATCGACATCAGCAAAGTGACCGGAGACATTGTCATAAAGGACAGCAAAACCTATCGGATCTACAGCTCGGAGAATAGGTTTGTGTCCAGGCATAAAATCAAAATACAGAAACCGGCATTCAAAAGCATCAACCCGCATGTTTTTATCGACGGCATTTCCATCAGCATGGACGCGGGAAGCAAATGCCCGGCAATCGAGATCAACAACAAAGCATCGGCATATCTGTATTTTTACAGAGGAGACTCTGACCTTCACGGCGCAGATTATCGCGCGGCAATTCAGAAAAACCGCAGCGAAGGTGATCTGCATATTCTGGTAGCCGGCGGCACAGACTTGTATTGCTATGGGGGTCTGTATGCGGCAGGAATCGGCGGATCGGCGGACCGCAACACGAACTGGTATAACATTGATATGTATGGACACGGCGTACGCCTTCACTTCGGCTCAAGCGAGCCGAATACCAAGTGGAACGGAGAAATTAACGCGTGGGGTGGCAAGAACGGCGCCGGCATCGGCGGCGGCCGGTACGGAACCGGCGAATATATCGACTTTATGTCCGGTACAATTATCGCAAAAGGCGGCCCTTATGGAGCCGGCATCGGCGGCGGAAGAAGGGGCAACGGGAATCGTATCAATATCTACGGAGGAGATATTACTGCGACCGGCGGTGACTTTGCAGCAGGAATCGGCAGCGGCTTCACGCAGAGTGCGGAAGATATCCGGATTATAGGCGGTACGGTTAAGGCTAAGGCCGGAATGGGCGGTGCGGGCATCGGCAGCGGCTCTGTGAATACGGAAGAAGAAGCGAAAAACATCAGCGTCTCCGATATTGAAATTTCAGGCGGCCGTGTTACTGCAACTGGCGTTACCAGCGGCGCGGGAATCGGCGGCGGGCAGCTTGTCAGAGCGGAGAAGATTACAATTACCGGAGGAACCGTGGAGGCAAACAGCACTTACGGCGGTGCCGGTATCGGTGGCGGCTCAGAGGCCATCGGACAGAATATCAAAATTTCCGGCGGTGATGTCCATGCGAAATCCTACGGCGGTGCAGGAATCGGCGGCGGTATCGACGCTTCCGGCGATAGTATCCATCTCAGCGGCGGACATATCAAAGCTGAATGCGGAAAGAATATCGGAAACTCCCCGGTAGCTTTCGGAAATGGAGCAAATTACCAGAAGTCAGACGAAATTATCAATGGCGGGAAGGCTCCGGAAACCGATATCAAAATTGTCCTGACCAAGGATAATTTTGTAGATATGAAGATTACCGCAGAATGCCTGTCTTTGGACGGCATCAGGGGATATCAGACATTTAACGACAGTATTACTAACATATATGGCACATCACAAGCTAAAATTGATTTTACTGAATTATCCCTTCCGAATGCGCAGGGGTACGGCAAAATTACAATTTCGGCAGAGCTTAACTTTAAAACGAAAGTAGCAAAGCATCAATGCGTACCTGCAGCGCGTACCAAAAATATGGGGAGATATCATATATATGTCTGCCAAACCTGCGACGCGCGGATGTTCTACAAGCTTACCGCGGCAAGCAGCCGACACGATAATCTTGAATGGAACACAGTTAGGGAGCATGAAAAGTTTTGCGTAAGCTGTCAGGAGGCAATTGAAAGAGATAGCAATCCTCCGACTGTTAAAGAACTTGCAGACCGCACGGCTTATTGGATATCCAACCTGCCGGACGGAAAGTTAGGATCAAAAATCTTCCATGCAGTGGATGAAGCCACAGCAGGAGAAGTGGCTTCCGGAATCAAGTCGGTAAAGCTGGATGGTGACGAACTACGACTGAATCCGGACGGAGCTTATCAAATCCCGGCGGATGGTTCAACACAAAGAAGCCATACCGTTGTTGTGGAGGACTATGCCGGAAACAAAACAACGATAACGGATATCGTAGTGTATCAAAAACATCTTTTAAAGATTATAGACAGCACTGGCAAAACAATTTACAGCGGTGAGTTTTCCGATACGAGCACTCCTGATATTCCAATCGGTCTGCCGGAGGGAAGCAAGGCAAGGATTACAAATGTGGAGAATAAAGATGAAATATATCCTTGGAATAACGGAATTTTCTCTATAACGAAACCAATTCGGGGAAATCGCACATTTGAGCTTGAGTATTCGACCGCATGTCCGAGAGTAACCATCACGCAAAGCGGTAAGGGCGAAAGAAGCTGGACTTCCTACGAGGCGAATAATGGTGAAACAGTCTACTTGCCGAAAGATGGCAGCATACAGTTTATCGTGACAACGGACGCAGCTAATCCTAAATATTTTGTTTCGGACCAGCAGTTAACGCAGGATGCATTGAAGACAGACAACACAATTAGGTGGAACGAGATCGGCTCAGACGGAAAAATTGAAACAGAAGGCTTAGGAACTTTTTACATTTATGCGAAGGCAACAAATACAACGGGAACGACCTATGTTTCCTCCTCGAAAATTGTGATAGACAGCTCTGCGCCGATTGCTAAAGTGGACGAGAAGGAGCTGAATAATGGGGCATATTACTGGAACGGACTCAAATTTACGGTAGAAGATGCGGACGGAAGCCCGGTAATCGTAAGGGATAACAATGAAATTTTACTACCGGACGCGAACGGTGTGTACACGATTGCAGCGGATGAACCGGAGCCAAGAGTTTCGGGAAAGCAGGATTATAAAGACCCTCCACATACCATTGTCCTCACAGACAGCTGTGGGAACACGACTACCTATACTAACATTAAGGTGCTAATCAATTACCTGGAAGCAGGCACGTCGATGGAAAGCATTTATTCCTATCCAAACGGAACAGATATCTCTAAGCTGCCGCTTGATGACAATGTGTGGATTATTACAACGAAGTCACTGCGCGAGTCACTGAACGCTACCGTTGCGGAGTATCTTGAGGTGCCGGTAAACTGGGATAAAGAAAGTACGGCGTATGATAAGACTTCCAAAAAGGCACAGCGTCTTCGCATTTACGGAACGCTCGATATTTCAGGACAAAATCCACAGATTTTTATTCGCGAGGGAGGAGAACGTTCTCTGCACACCTATGCAGGATTCAAGATTGCCGCTGCCCAAACCTATAGTATCTCAATGGGAGAGATTTCGCATGGCAGAGTATCTCTCGTCGACAGACCAATGACTGACTCCGGTCTGAAGGCGTATGAGGGCGAAACCATTGTATTCCGTCTTGAAGGCGAAGCAGGATATACACCGGCGAGCACTCAGGTAACCGATAATTCCGGTAAGGATGTTCCGGTGACGAAAGTTGGTGAAGAGTACAGCTATGAGCAGCCACAGGGCGGAAGCATCATTACAGCGACCTTTGAGAAAATCAACAGCCACGAAATTATTCATCCGGAAGCTGTAGAAGGGGTTGAAAACGGAACATCGCTGAAAAAGATTATAGAGACGCTTCCGGCAAGCGTTATGGTTAAGCTGAACGGTGATGACAGCAAAATCGCGCAGGCACCTGTAAAATGGTTGGAGGATACGGCAGACTACAATAGAAGCAGCCGCAAAAGTCAAAATTTCGAGATGCAGGGTACAGTAGATTTAAGCACGATTGACCCAAATGCTGAGCCGGGAAGAACACAAATCAGTGTGTCCGTAGAGGAAGGAAGGGCAAGTTCAGGCGGCTCGAGCGGCGGAACGACACCGACAACCCCAACCGACCCGTCAGACAACCCGTCAGACAACCCGACCGACAATCCGTCAGGCGATGACGCAAATCTGTCATCCGTTAAGAACAGCGTTTCCAAAATGCTGCTGTATGCGCGTTCATCCAGAACTCCGAACAAAAACATCAAGGTTGTTTTGAAGATGGATGAAAAGACGGCAGCTTCGATTGAAACCTTGAAAAAACTCGGTTACACGGTGAAGTATAAATTCTACAGAAGCACGAAGAAATCTTCCGCATACAAAGCAAAGATTACAAAAAAGGCCAAGACCTATATCAACACGAGCGGCAAGAAAGGCGTGCGCTACTACTACAAGGCGCGAATCATGGTCTATGACAAGAATGGCAAGTTAGTTGCACAGACAAAGCTGAAACAGTGCAAATACGCCTGCCGCGTGAGATAGGAGGAAAAGATGAAGAAGAAAAAAAGATTATTTGCGATTTTGCTGGCATTGTGCGTGACCTTTACAATGATGCCGCTTACCGGAAGTGGGGGGGTGGCGCATGCTGCGGACGGAACCGCCGCGAACGCTGTTGTAACCAGAACGACCATGCTCGACTTGACAAGTACGGACGGAAAATACAAGGCGACGGACGGAACGGAAAAGACAGTTAACTTTACAAAAAAGTCCGTAACCGACAGCGCCGAAGGCTGGTCGTGGAACCATGAGACGAAAACCTTGACGCTTTCCGGCGCGAGGATTGTGGTGAAAGGAACAGACAATGTGCTAAGAAACTGCTATGGCATATTCGTGCCGGGCGATTCAGTTACAATTGTTTTAGAGGAAGGAACGGAAAGCTTCGTACAAGCAGGGGACGCTGTGGGGGAAGAGATCGGCGGAACAATTTATTCCTCTAACGGTATAGGAAATCAATATGCCTATGACGGACAGCTTACGATATGCGGAAGCGGCAGGCTGATTGCAAAAGGTGGACAAGTTGATAATTCGAACCAACTTGAGGAAGGTCAGCGAACAAGTGCCGGAATATCTTTCTTTGCACCTAAGGGAATCGTTATAAAAGAAAATGCTGTCGTAGAAGCATACGGCGGCGAAAGCAGGAGCTCTTTCGGCGGTGCATACAGTGGAGGCATTATAAGCCAAATGGTAAAGATAACAGACGATGCGAAGATTACAGCAAGAGGGGGTGCTGTCTGCGGGTTCGCAAATAGGCACAGCTATGGAATGAGAGTATCTACCGACTTAGTTATTGACGGGAACGCCATCGTGAAAAGCTATGGCGGAACTGTAACCAAACAAGGTAACCGTGCTACAGAATACAGCCGCAGTGCGGGAATTCACACACCGAAAATTTCGCTTTCTGCCGATGCATGCGTGTATGCATTCGGAGGAGAATCACTAAATCAGGCAGAATATAGTGCAGGCATATATCTTGATGGAACCGTCAAATCAAATTTATCTGCAAACTTGTCAGACAATGCATTCCTGCATGCGGAAGGGAGCATATCAGATCACAACAATTTTGGAATAGCCGCACGCCCTGACCCGAATAGAACCCCAACCCTGACAGTTTCTGAAAATGCATATCTGGAAGCGGCAGCCAAAGAGAGTTTGAAGAATGAATATTGTAAATGCATTGGTATCCGATTCATGAATATTCATATCAACGGCGGCACCGTCATCGCGAGTGCGGAAACGCAGGCACAGCAAGGCAGCATTGAAGCAATATCCCCGCAGCCAACATACGCAGAAGGTTTAACCCCTACAGTAAAAGCAGGAGCATCCGAAGCTGCTGCGGTATCCGCCGATGCGGCAAGTGAGGGAACCTATGCAAACCGTTGGGTTAAAATTCAAACAAGCGAGCCTATGTATGCTATTGCAGCGACTCCTTCTGTGATAGATTTTGGAACTGTTAAGACAGGCTATGCACAGCCCGATGCAAAGACAGTGTCGATAACAAATACAGGAAATGAATCGATTTTGTTAGATGAAGTGCTTCAGGAAAATGACAGTAAGTATAACGTAAGCTTGGTTACAATCGGTCAGGCGATTGCGCCGAACGAAACTATGGAAATTTTCACTGTACAGCCGAACGCGGGGCTCGAACCTGGGGAATACAACGAAAAGCTCACAATCAAGACAGGAAAGGGTACGCAAACGGCGGAAGCAGAAGTAACGCTCAAATTCACCGTCACAAGAAACAGCAGCTCCGGCGGTGGTGGCGGTTATGTGCCGGTTCAGAAGCCGGTGATTTTGGCAGGGGAAGGCTCCCACACGACGATCAGCTCGGACGGAACGAAGCTCACAATCACCGCGGCAGATGGTTACGAAATTACGGATGTTTTGCTGAACGGTACGTCCAAAGGCTCTGTGACAGAACTTAGCGGATTAAAGACCGGCGACAAAGTCGAAATCAAGACGGCGAAGAAGGCGGAGCCGGCTGAACCAAGTAATCCAACTGACCCGACAAACCCTTCGACGGACGAATCCATAAGAAATATCAAAGAAGGGGTTGAAAACACAAGAATCACATTGAAGTCCAAGCTCACAAAGAACAAAAAGATTCTTTTGTCATGGACGAAGTCGAAAGGATATAAAGTTGACCGTTTTCAAATTTACCGTTCCGTGAAGAAAAACAGCGGTTACGGCAAGAAGGCATTCTTTGCGACCAAGAACGGAGAGGTTTCAACCTATCTGAATACGAAGAATCTGAGAACAGGCAAAACCTACTATTACAAACTTCGCGGCGTTCGCACGATTGATGATAAGAAATATTATACGCAGTGGTCGAACAAAGCATGGCGCACCGTAAAATAAGAAAAGTGTGAAAAAAATATAAAAATATGGGGCATATCATGGTGATATGCCCCTAAAAATTTTGTAAGGGTAAATTTGTAATTTTAAAAAGTAAATTTAAAAATTGTAAGTGTAAATTTGTTACCTATTTTTATTGTTATGGTATAAGTTTATGCTATTTAATCATTTTTGTCAATAGTGTTTTGAATGGAGGTGTTTTTCCCTTGACATTCGGGGCATAATGAGAGTAAAGTAGATATTGGTACAGAATGCAGGAGGTGCAGAAAAATGAATGGACAATCAAATGTAAAAAAAGTAATCGGTGTTGTATCGGGCAAAGGCGGCGTCGGAAAATCTTCCGTAACCTCCATGCTTGCCGTTGCAACACAGAGATTGGGATATAAAGTGGCCGTTTTGGATGCAGATATTACGGGGCCGTCGATTCCGCAGGCCTTTGGCATCAAGGCAAAAGCACAGGGTACAGATGAAGAAATTTTCCCGGTTGAATCCAAGACCGGAATCAAAGCAATTTCGGTGAACGCGCTTTTGGAAGACGAGACCGATCCGGTTGTTTGGAGAGGTCCGGTGCTTTCCGGCGTAATTCAGCAGTTTTGGGATAATGTTGTCTGGGGAGACATCGATGTGATGTATGTGGACATGCCGCCGGGCACAGGCGATGTGGCACTGACGGTATTCCAGTCGCTGCCGCTTGACGGAATCGTAATCGTGACATCTCCGCAGGAACTGGTTTCCATGATCGTCGAAAAGGCAGTGAAAATGGCACAGCTCATGAATGTTCCGGTAATCGGAATCGTTGAAAACATGTCATTCTTCACCTGTCCGGACTGCGGTAAAAACCACAAAATCTTCGGCGACGGTCATGTGAACGAGGTCGCTGCAAAGTACGAAATCGGTACAATTTCTGAGATTCCTATCAATCAGAAAATTGCGGCTGCCTGCGACAAGGGCATGATTGAACTCTTTGAAGGTGACTGGCTGGACAACATGGTCGAAGCATGCCTTGCTGCTGATAACCCGAACAAGCACGACGGAATGCCGCAGGCACCGGAAGGCTGCACGCACGACTGCAGCAGCTGCGGTGTGGACGGCTGCGGAAGCCGCCAATAGGCGGACGAACATCGTATGTCGATTAACATATGCAAAATTCATCAAAAGCACACACACCGTGTGCTTTTTCGGTTTAAGATAAGTGTTGAAGTGAAACGAAAGGAATTTTGACAATGTTCGGCTATGTACTGGTGAATAAACCGGAACTGAAAATAAAAGAATTTGAGACATACAGAAGCTGGTACTGCGGCCTCTGCCGCACCCTCAACAAGAGGCACGGGCTGGCGGGGCGCTTGACGCTCAACTACGATATGACATTTTTGATCATGATTTTGGCGGATCTTTACGACGAAAAGCACGAGTGCGCCTGTGCAAGGTGTATCGTTCACCCACTCGAAAAGCACTGCTCTGTTCGGACCGAGGCGACCGATTACTGCGCGGACATGTGCGTTTTGCTCGCGTATTACAAATGCAGGGATGACTGGAAGGATGAGCATAAGCTGAAGGCGCGTCTTGCGATGGCGGTGCTGTCGAGAAAGGCAAAGCGCGTGGCGGAGCGTTATCCCGAGAAGGCGGCTTTTATTGAGAAAAAAATGAACATGCTCGACATCGTTGAGAACGCAAAGAATCTGCCGATTGACAAGGTTGCGAAGGTTTTCGGCGAAATCATGGCGGAGGTTTTCGTCTACCGGGACGATTTCTGGAAAGACGACTTGTACAAGCTCGGCTTTTATCTGGGCAAATTCATTTATCTGCTTGATGCCTACGAAGATGTTGAAAAAGACATGAAAACCGGTGATTACAACCCATTCAAGGAATTTTACGCAAAGCTCGGCTTCGACGATCAGGTGCTGAACCTGCTCCTGCTTATGATAGGCGAGGCGACCGACGCATTCGAGCGTCTGCCGCTTGTCGAAAATACGGAAATACTGAGAAATATTTTGTATTCGGGCGTTTGGGTGCGTTACGGCAAAACCAAAGCCGACAAAATCAAAAAGGAAAGCGAGAAAAAATAGTTCATGGATCCATATAAGGTTCTTGGCGTTTCGTACGACGCCACAGAGTATGAAATTAAAAAAGCATATAGAGCGCTCAGCCGCAAGTATCATCCGGATGCCAATGTCGGCAAGCCGAATCAAAAGGAACTCGAAGAAAAGTTCAAAGAAGTTCAGCAGGCATACAGCATGATCATGGACCAGCTCCAAGGCAAGACCCAGACCCAGCAGGGCTTCGGCGGTTCCGGAGGCTACGGTACGGGCGGTTATGGTGATCCGTTTGGCGGCTTTGGAGGCTTCGGAGATTTTTGGGGCTTCGGCGGCTCGAACGGTCCGTTCAGCGGCAGTGGCGGCCGGGGATACGGTGCCTACGGGGCAGGCGGCCCCGGTGCTCAGGACGAAACGAAAGATGAGCAGTACATGCGCGCCGCCCTGAACTATATTCAAAACGGTTACTACCGCGAGGGTCTGAATGTCCTTGAAGAGGTCGAGGACAGGCGCGGCCTGTGGTACTACTACAGCGCAATCGCAAACTATAAGGTAGGCAACAACGCAATCGCTCTCGACCATGCGAAGACCGCCTGTGCACTCGACCCGGACAATCCGTACTATCGCTCGCTTCTCAGCCGGCTCACCGGTGGTGAAGACCGCTATCAGAAGCGCAGTGCCGGCTACGGCGGCAATCCGTCCATGCAGGGCAGCAACTACTGCATGCAGCTCTGCGGCACCGCTCTGTGCGCGAGCATGTGCTGCAGCGGCGGCGGCTACATGGGTCTTCCGATTATATGCTGCCTGTGACCTCGGTGCCATCCAAAACGATAAATTTGCAAGGGGCTGCCTGCATTAATGCTTGCTTTCCATTAATGCAGGCAGCCCCTTTCTATCGTGCGTTCGGTTAAGCAAGTTTTTGTGCTGGAAAAATTAGGCAATTCCCACCAAGCGCCTCGTATAGACCACCTTTTCGTGTATTTTCGCCTATTTAACACCCCTTTCGATTCTGTTTTTCTCCGGATTTATGGCATGCTCTTACTCTTTTCGAAAATGTAATATTTTGGGATGTTGAAATTTCAACATTTTTCTGTGGTGTCATCTTTGTTATTATTTTACAGAAGCATCTTTTCCCCTCCAAGAATCCCTCGGATACACGAAGCACCCCTTGATATGTACCCAGAATTCTGGACACATTGGTATCGTGTTTAAGTTGAACACATGGATGT
>CAKQVG010000015.1:0-28130 GCA_934277695.1 uncultured Clostridia bacterium | reverse complement strand
TACGCTATATAGGCAAACATCCATGTGTTCAACTTAAACACGATACCAATGTGTCCAGAATTCTGGGTACATATCAAAGGGCGATTCGTGTATCTGAGGAAATTTTAGATGGGAAAAGATGCTGCTGTAAAATAATAACAAAATGGCACCGTGGAAAAACGTTGAAATTTCAACGTTCCAAAATATGACAGTTTTGAAAAGGGCAAAAGCATGCCATAAATCCGGCGGAAAACGTGGGCAAAGAGGTGTTAAACAGGCGAAAATACACGAAAAGGGGGTCTCTATGAGGCACTTGGTGGGAATTGACTAATTTTCCCAGAGTGAAAGTTCACTTACCTGAACCCTCAGATACAAATAGGCTGTAGCATTAACAGGAATCGTTAATGCTACAGCCCCCTTTTAACTATTTCACCGGATTGTTGCGTACGAAATCTTTGATATCAGATGCATTCAGTTCTGCATATTTCAGCAAATGCTCCTTGAGAGGCGTGCCGGACTTGAAACGCAGGAACCAGTGCAGTTTTTCGCGTTGCTGCTCCGCATTTTCGCGTATCTGTGCACGCAGTTCTTCGTACTTGACAAGAATCTGTTTTTCCTTCGCGAATGCCCTTACCTTCGTAACGATGTTCAGAGAATATACAACATCCACCATGAACACTCCGAAGAAGGCTCCGATAAAGAACGAAAACTGCAGATTATGCGACAGCCACTGGAGCGCATCTAGAATATGCGGATGAATCAGAAAATAGTATATCGCACCCAGGATTGCCCAAAAGATTGAAAATTTCAGGCAGATGATCCCTTGGATATTGAATTTTTCCTTGCTGTAGTCCCAAAGCTGCACGTGCATGCCTTTAATAAAAATCAGTCCAGCTATGTATTCAAAGAGCGTCATCACGATTGCCATTATGAGAAACAAAACGATTTTGCTTCCCGCGGTTACCTCTTCGATGAGGCTTGTATTTTCAAGACTTGCAAGAAGATACAGCCCGCAGAGCCCGAATCCGTAAAGCGGCAGATAAGGCCCGACCAGGAACCCCGGGTTGACCCATTTTCTGCTTACGTTTTCTTTTTTAAATCTTCTGAAAATCACTTCGATTCCCCAGCCTATGATGCAGCCCATGAAGAACAGAAATGCCAAAATTAAAGCTTCACTCATCTATTTTCTCCCGTTAAATTTGCCATTCATTATAAGGTCGATTGCGTGGTGCATATTTACCACTTTTATTTCTTCCATACCTTCTTGATATTCCCCGTCAAGCGTCCAAGAGGTTTCCTTGCTCGCATGGATGTTGAACTCCGAAGCGTTAATGAAAGTTATCATTTCGTCCTCGTAATTCTGCGTCGTGAGCAGGTGTATGATTGCTCCCAGCTCCACAAGGTCGTGCGGTGCCTTTACGAGAAGAAGTTCAAATTCACCGTCACTCATGTCCACAAGCTCCGGTTTCAGCGTCAAAATCCCCCCAACCGAGGTTGAATTGCTGATGGCTCCGAAAATGTAGTCATCTTCGTATTTCATTCCGTTGACTTCAAATGCCATATGCTCTGCGCGAATCGACGCTATGCTGTTGATTCCTCCGAGCACATATGCCAGATGACCGAGTGCGTTCTTGACATTCTGCGGCGTTGCGTAAGAGGTCTTCGTAAATGCTCCAAACGATGCCACATAAGAAAAGTTTCTGCCGTTGAAGTTTCCTATATCAAGCGATACAGGCTCTCCTTGAACGATGTCGCGTGCGGCCTTTACAATGCCTTTCGACAGGTGAAGACTGTTTGCAAAATCGTTGGTGCTTCCCGCCGGAATATATCCGATCGGCACTCTTACTCCGCTCTGCATCACGCCCGAAACAACCTCGTTGAATGTTCCGTCGCCGCCGATGCACACGATCAAATCCACTTTTTTCGCATAATTTTTTGCATAAATCCTGCCGTCACCCCGCTTGGTTGTCGTAAGAACCGTCGAAACATAATCGTTGACCGTAAAAACGTTTACAATGTCGGTAAGATATTTGTTTGCTTTCATCGTCCCCGAACACGGATTCATGATGATCAGAACCTTTTTTGCCATAATTTTTCCCCCTAAAAGATATTAATCGGTTTCCGCTTTGCCATTGCCTCAGGTGCAATCGGAACCGCACCCTCTTTTCTCGTTGCCCACCATACGCGGTTTAAGGTAACTCCCAGGCACATCACCCACGAAACAAACCAAAACCAAAACATCAGCACTACGATGTTCGAAAAGGAACCGTACAGAATGTTGTAGTTCTGGCTCACCTGCGTATATAAATTGTACACATACGTCACAATCAAAAATCCCGCCGACGCGAAAACGCTTCCCGGCACGATGTCACGGTACCGCACTTTGAAACTCGGAAGCACATAGTAGTTATATGAAATCATCAGGAAATACATTGCTGCAGCGAGCGGCCAGCGAAGCGCCATCCATGCAGCTTCCGTGATTTCACTTCCCAAAACTTTGCCGAATATGAGTTTGAGAAGCAGCGGTCCGTATACCAGCGCCACGAGTGCAAAGGCAACCGTAAACACTGTTATCAAAATGGTTTTGATGGAACGGATTCGGTCCTTGACATACCCCTCGCCCGTCATGCCGCCGTCCGTCAGCGTATAGTTGGTAACCCGTATCATCGCAAACTGCACTCTGGAGGCTGCCCATACCGCTGTGAATGCCAGGAACACACTGTTGATTCCCGAAGGATGGTAATTGAGCATCCTTCGCAGCGTATCGGCTCCCGTACCGCTGATGTTGATATCCACCCAGTTTTCAATACTTGAAAGCGAAAGGGAAAAAAATCCGAGCACCTGCGACAAAAGTATGAAGGTCGGCAATATCGATAAAAACATGAAGAAGGCAAGCTGTGCAGCAACGCCCTGATAATACGGATCCTGAAACTGCTGAATGCCCAGCACGATCATTTTTTTGACCCTGATTACGATATTTCGGTTACCGATCTTGATTTTTTCAATCATTCGCCTCTGCCCTTTCCTTTAAAAGTCTTTCCAGCTCGCAGAGCGCCGCCGCCCTGTGGCTGATCCGGTTTTTTTCCTCGGAAGAAAGCTGTGCGAACGACTTGTCATATCCGTCCGGCACAAAAAGCGGGTCATAGCCAAAGCCGTTTTCCCCCGCCGGTGTTTTCAGGATTCTTCCGTGACATTCGCCTCTTGCAACGATGCTGCTTCCGTCAGGAAATACCATGGTGATTACCGATACAAACTTGGCGGCGCGTTCTGCGCCTTCCGCATTCTCCAGGAGTTTGAGAAGTTTGCAGTTGTTTGCCTCATCGTCTGCGTTCTCACCTGCAAAACGTGCGGAATAAACGCCGGGTGCCCCGCCGAGGTAATCCGTCATCAGCCCGGAATCATCCGCAAGCGTTGCGGTCCCGCACACCTTCATGATTTCATTTGCTTTTTTAAAAGAATTTTCTTCAAATGTCTCGCCGTCTTCCTCAATCTCGAATTTTGGAATTCCCGCATCGTCTCTCGATATGAGCTTCATTCCGAATTTGGAAGTGATGGCCTCGATTTCTTCGATTTTGTGTTTGTTTCTCGATGCGGCAACGATTGTGCCCGCATCCTGCTTATTTATTGTCATATGATATCTCTCCGATTTGATTTTTGCCTGATGTGTACTATATTCTACCACATAATTCAAAAAAATACAAAGAAATCGTTTGGTGTTTCTGCGATTTATGATATACTTATGTGATACGGAGGTAGAAAAATGAAGATAGTTAATTTAGATGCTTATACCATTCACCTTGACGATCTGCATTGGACAGATCTTGCGAAGCTTGGTGATTTGACAACTTATGACAGAATCGCACAGGAAGATGTCATCGATGCAATCGGCACCGCAGAGGTTGCGCTTTTTACCTCGAAGGTAAAAATTACGCGTAAAATCATGGATGCCTGCCCGAATCTCAAATTTATCGGCGTAACGGCTACCGGTTACGACAACATCGATATCGCCGCCGCCAAGGAAAAAGGCATTGCGGTCTGCAATGTCCCTGCCTACTCGACGGAATCCGTGGCTCAGCATACCTTTGCACTCATACTTGAAGTGGCGGACAATGTCGGACTCTATACCCGCCTGGTTCACGAGCACAGATGGGAAAATTCCCAAGATTATGCTTTCATAGAAAAACCGATTCTGCAGCTTTCCGGACGTTCGCTTGGAATCGTCGGATACGGAACAATCGGCAAGCGCGTTGCTGAAATCGCAAAGGCGTTCGGCATGACGGTCAATATTTACAGCCGCGATCCGGAAGCGGCGGTCAAATCCGATATTCTCACGCTGCACTGCCCGGCAACCCCTGAAAACAAGGGATTTGTGAACAGCGAATTCATTTCCCGCATGAAAGACGGCGCCATTCTCATCAACACCGCAAGAGGCGCGCTTCTCAACGAAAGCGATGTTTTGACCGCGGTGAATTCCGGCAAACTTGCTGCTGTTGCTGTAGATGTGCTGGATGGTGAACCGCCGCGCAGTGGTCATCCTTTCGTCGGTCAGCCTCATTTTTATATTACATCGCATGTTGCTTGTTCCAGTAAAGAATCACGAGAAGCGGTTATTAAAATTAGTGCGGCCAACCTGAAGAGCTTCCTCGAAGGCGGCACACTCAACCGAATCGTATAAACTCGTGTGTCGATGTCAAACAGATGCTAAAGCAATGTCGTGCTTTTCCTGCTATGGGCCCTAATCCTCATAGCAGGAAAATACACTAAAATCATGTCCATAAAAAGAGAAGCAGTTTGCGAGGCACTTCGCGATGCGTGCCTCGCAATAAGATTATAAAATTCTAATTATTTTCGGATACCCCGCAACTATGCCAGCACAGTCATACCCATAACAAGTGTAATAATGCACGCTATCGCAGCAACAAAAACAGCATAAGGTATCTGCGTGGTATTATGATCTACATGGTCAGAACCTGCTGCAAGTGAGGAAAGAATCGTCGTGTCAGACATAGGTGAACAATGATCTCCAAATGTTCCTCCACCTTGAATTGCTCCTACCGTAGCTAATATCAGAGTTGTAACCTCTCCGCCTGAAATTGTAAATGCAAGAGGTACAACAATAGGCGTAACTATAGCGAATGTTCCCCATGATGACCCTGTTAAAAATGAAATCACTGCACATACAAGGAATGTAATAGTGACTAACAATGCAGGCGTCATAAATTCTTCTGTTAAATTTATTATATAATCTGCGGTTCCAAGTCCTTTTGTTATACTGTTGATACAGTAAGCCATAGCAAGAATTAGAATTGCGTTTAGCACCGCCTTAATACCTTCAATAGCAGTGCTCATTAATTCTTTCAGCGTTGCCATTTTCCTTGCCCACATAAGAATAAACTGATACACGACTACAGTAATGAATGCTTCAAGAACCTTCCCTGAACCCATAATAAAGTATGTTCCAAGTATCATTCCAAGAACAATAATAGCGGGAACTAAGAAGTCAAGTAGTAAATTTGCCTGAACACCTTCATTCGGATGGATGCTGGTGAGTTCTCTGCTGAGCATAGGCTGTGCTTTATCTCCTATTACTTTGCCTTCCTCCAAAGCTCTTCTTTCAGCCTTTTTCATAGGTCCGAAATCCGGAATAATTTGGAACGCATTCAATAAGCAGAATATGAACATGAGAATGCAGTAGAAATTAAGAGGAACAGCTTTCATAACCACATTCATTCCCATCTGTGCATCGGTGATTGCTCCGATTCCTACAAGTAGACCAGCCATATATGTACCCCATGCGGAAAATGGTCCAAGCATACATGCTACAGGAGCTGAAGTACAGTCGCAAATAAATGCTAACTTTTCTCTAGATATTTTTGCTCTATCTGTTAACGGTCTCATTACATTCCCAACATATAACGGTGAAAAATAATCTGAGAAGAAAATGATAAGACCTAGAATTGTAGCCACTCCGGATGTCATTCTTCTACTAAGATTAAAGCTTCCAATTTTATCTGCAAACGCTTTGATGGCCCCAGATTTCTGAAAAAAGGCAATCATAACGCCGATAAAAATTTCAATACAGGCAACCCAGATGAAATCTGCATTCCCTAACGCCGACTGAAAAATTGATGCCATACCAAAAATCGGATTTTGGCCCTGAATAACAACACCAACAATTACGCCAATTAGTATTGAAAGTAATGCATCTCTTGTAACAAATGATAATACAAGTGCAATAACTACAGGCGCAAGACATAAAATTCCATATTCCATTTTAATCCTCCTTTTTTCTTTTTGTATTTCTTTATTTTTGCTTCTCGTTTACATAGGATTTTACTAGCAAATAACATTTCATTAGATAAATTCTGTAATTCTTTTTCCCTATCTAAACTATATATTATTTACAAGGCTTTCAGGATTTGTTCCAGGAATCCCAAGCTTCTCTGCGGTCTCCATCATACATAGCTTCCCATTATAAGTGGTTAACCCGCGTCTTAAATGTTTATTATCTTTTAGTGCCTGTACAATTCCTTTATCGGCAACCTCAAGTACCAGTTGCAAACTATCGTTACAGAATCTTGTAGTTGCGCTTTTCGAAAAGGCCGAAGGAATATTATCCACGCAATAGTGCAAAATACCCTCTTCGTAATAAACGGGATTGTCATGCGTTGTACTTTTACATGTTTCCACTGCACCGCCATCATCGCATGCAACATCAATTATCATTGCACCCGCCTTCATTAGTTTTAAATCATCCTTGTAAATAAGGTGATCCTTTCTTGTCTTAGGCCATAAAACACAATTTATTACTACATCTGACACTTTTAAGCATTCCAATATATTATCTCTATTTGAATACATAAATGAGACATTTTGAGGCAATCTTGATTTTGCTCTATCCATCGCTTCGTAATCTACATCCATCATTTTTACAGTATTTCCAAACGCCGATGCCAGTTCCGCTGCCCCCATCCCTGTGTGCCCACATCCAATAATTGATATCACAGGTGTATCTGTTCCGCACACATTATTAAGAAGTAATCCTGCTCCTCCGTGAACAGACTGGGCATAAAACAGTGCTGCAATGAAGCCTCCTTTTCCTGCCAGTTCTCCCATATTGGCTACCAGCGGCCATTTACGACCGGGAATATCCGATGATACATCTTCAAAAGCAATGCTTGTACATTTTGATGAGAGTAGGGCTTCAGTTTCGTTTCTATGTGCATTGGAGTGTATATATGTCATGATAATTAAGTCCTCGCGAAGGTACTGATATTCCTGAGGAAGTATCTCTTTTACTTTGTACAATAAATCGACTTTTTTCCATACATTTTCTGCTTGCCTTTCTATGACTGCTCCGGCAGAACTATAATCCTCATCTTTGAATCCGCTTCCTATACCTGCATTACTCTCGATATAGACCTCATGCCCATGTCTTATGATTTCTCTTACAGCCGATGGAATTACAGCAACTCTGTTCTCATTATTTTTTATTTCTTTAACAATTCCAATTTTCATCTTATGTCTCCTTCTGTACCTTTAATATCTAAAATTTTCATACGATACTTCATTGTTTGTCTTGGCAGCCCAAGAATATCCGCCGCCTGACTCTTATTTCCTTTGGCCTGCCGTAATGCTCCTATAATCATTTCTCTTTCTATTTTTTCCATAACGAGGTAATATGGTATAGGACCATCCGAAAAATATTCTTTTTGTTCTTTTTGATCTTTTTCCATCAATTTACTAATACTAATTACCTGAACGGGGAATTTATTGCAAAGATACTCCGGCAAAAGTTCCCTGCATAATGTGCTGCCATTCCCGGCAGATGTAACCATATATTCAATTGTATTCATCAATTCACGTACATTCCCGTCCCAAGTATAATCTATGAAACTCTCTTGCAGTGCAGGATCAATACCTTTTATATTTTTCCCGTATGCATCTGAGAAATATTTCATATAGTATTGTAAAAACAGTCGTATATCCTCCTTTCTCTCGCGAAGTGGAGTCAATGTTATCAGTCCACTGGAAAATCTGTAAAAAAGGTCCCTTCTCAGTATATTTTTTTCGATGGCTATGATAGGGTCAATATTCATTGCCGCTATAACTTTTACATTTACTTTTTTTTCAAAATTACTTCCTAAAGGCCTAAATGTGCCATCCTGCAAAACTCTCAGCAACTTAGCCTGCACATTAAACGGCATTGTATTTAATTCGTCAAGGAAAATTATTCCTCCATCAGCGACATCAAACAAGCCTTTGTGATTTTCAGCTCCAGTATAAGCACCTCTAACAGTTCCAAACAATATTGATTCAATTAGATTTTCAGGGACTGCCGCGCAATTTTGTATTACCACATTGTCACTCGGAATCCCGCTATATTCAATCATTGCCTGAGCAAATAGTTCTTTTCCCGTGCCTGTCTCTCCATATATTAAAACGGGGTTTGCTATTTGGGATAAAACCTTCGCTTTTTCAATATTTCTCTTCATTTCAGCATTTTCAGTCAATATTGTGTCAAAAGTTATTTTTCCGGATGCCTCTCTCACTCTTTTTACAAATTCATCAAAGCGGCTTTCAGCCAACTGCTTACTTTCTTCTTCCAAATTCATGTCAAGTGTAATTTCAACCGCTGCTATCAATTTGCCTTTTCTTTTTAATGGCAGTGTTACGTTATTTGTAACATACACTCCTCCAACATAATCTTCATATCTCTGGTTTTTCTGTACAATGACTTCACCTGTTTTGATACAACGATAAACACTGCTTTCTTCTTTTTTCAAATTTGGGTATACTTCAAAATAATTTCTAGCAGTATATGCCTTGCTTTTTTTCCCTCCATCAGGATCTCCAATGGTATGATCATATCTAGTGTTGTATATTATGTTAAACTCTTTATCTACAATCATGATGTAATCAAGGCTGTCTATCAGCAAGCTACCAATACTAAGCATTATCATTCTCCTTTGCTACTTTAGAGTATATTTCAAGATTATCTCCGCGATATTCTGCTAAATTAAGTCAAATTCTTTTATTATTTTTTTTGCTTCTGCTTCAGGTATCTTGTAAGCATATGTCTCATCACATGGGAAAACACCATTCCTTACTTCGTAAACATACTCGGAAAAAGCTTTTTCCATTTGCATCCCAACTTCAGCATATTTCTTAACAAATTTTGGTGTAAAATCATCATACATACCCAACATATCGGCATATATCAAAAGTTGTCCATCAACATGAGACCCAGCGCCAATTCCAAGAACAACTATATCCAGCTTCTCGGAAATAAGTTTTCCAACAATAGCCGGAACGCCTTCAACAAGTATGCTGAAAGCACCTGCTTCCTGAACAGATTCTGCAAGTTTAAGAAGTTTTTTTGCCGCTTCCGCAGACTTCCCTTGTGCTTTATATCCCCCAATCATCCCAGCGAATTGAGGTGTCAATCCAATATGGCCCATTACCGGAATTCCTGCATCTACAACGGCTTTAATTCGTCTTACCGTTCCCGGACCAGCTACTTCAAGTTTTACACAATCGCAATCTGCTTCTTTAATAAATCTCCCCGCATTCTTGATTGCCTCATCGTCTGAAATTTGATATGACATATACGGCATATCCCCGACAATAAATGTATCAGGCGCACCCTTTCTTACAGCTTTGCTATGGCTTATCATTTCATCCATGGTTACAGGGAAGGTTTTGTCGTACCCTAAGCAAACCATACCAACCGAATCTCCCACAAGAATCATATCGATTCCTGCCCGTTCCTCATACTTTGCTGTCAGATAATCATAAGCAGTTAAAAAAGTTATTTTCTCTTTCATTTCCGACATTTTTTTAAAATCTAAAATTGTTTTTCTCATTTTTCTACTCCTTCCTGTTTTTTATGTTTTACGCATGTACTGCATGGATTTGCTTCATAATCACTCATACATGTACCTAAATCATTTATTCTGCTCCCACGCAGCTTTTCTCCTACTCTCATTACAGCAGCTGCCATTCCGTCCAAGTTAACTGCTGTATCTAAACCTAGTACTGCAAAATTGGCACAGGTCATTGCAATTGGAACAGAAGCAATATTTCTAATAAAGCACGGAATCTGAGCATAACCCTCGACTGGATCGCAAACCTGCCCTATTATATACTGCATTGCCATTACTGCGGCCCTTTCCGCCGTTTCTGGTTCATCATCTAAAAGTGATGCCAACGCGCCTGCCGCCATTGAAGTAGCAACACCCACTTCGGCCTGACAGCCAAGAGCTCCATGGTAATGTGTAGGAAAATAAAATACCCCCAGCAGTCCTGAAACGAGCAGTGCCTTAATTTCATCATTTCTTGCTTTTCCCAATGCTTTTGATGTGTTTCTAATTGCTGCAGGAATTATTCCTGAGGCGCCGCCCGTAGGCATACAAACTATAATTCCGTGTGAATTACTATATTCCATAACCGCTAATGCATCGAGGGCACCCTGATTCGAAGCCCCCATCGGAATAAGGTTCATATTCTTCTTTTTCGACATTATTGATGCCTTCGCAACAGTTATACCTTCAAACTTTATTCCTTCCGCATATCCTGCGTCTATAGAGGCATATGATAAACCCAAGGTATCTTCTGCAACCTTCCACACATCCTGTTCACTCAAACCTGTTAAACTGCGTTCGTAGTCAATAGCAGCTTGCCATAAAGGTATTCCCCTCTCATTTGCATATTTCAGCATGCCATCACTAGTTGTAAATGGGGGTACTGCACCCTCTATTGTTTTTAATGGGTACACTGAGGGAATATGTCTTTGCAAATCTGAGCCAGATATCTTAATAACCTCTGGATGTATTCCTTTTAACTCACACGGTTCCCCATTAATATCGCATATTAATATTTCTCCTCCCCCCATTGTAATTCCAGTAAGGGTAATGGTTTCTTTTGCGGATTTTACCGTTAATACTCCCATCTCAGTCGGCTGGCAGGCAATCTTATCTGTAAATGCAAATTCATATTTCAGCCCTTCATTTTTCGCAGCATCATAAACTTTTGCAATATCAAATTTGATTAAATCCTTTCCCAATATTCCTGCCAAAAAAGCCTTATCACTTTCCATTCCATAAAATGTATCAAAGAAACCACCTCCATTGCTCATTTCTATCTTCAGATATTCTGGCTTTCCATCTAGAATGGCTCTCGCAATCGTTGCTATACGATACGGTCCAACAGTATTGGAACTGGACGGTCCCTGTGTTGCGGGTGCTAATACATCATTAAATATAGACGGATAAAACTCCTTACGTGTATTGTCCTCCTTCATTTCAGCAATCGCCTCCTTTCTCTTTTTCTATGTTATTTTATTTTAATAGCAATATCTGTGCCAAGTGTATATCTTATTAAACTTGTGGTTTTTCAATAGTTACAGCCGTCGTAATCTTCCAAAAAGTTACAATTGGCGAAAACACACTGGCAAATATTCGCCATTATGTTTATACTGGCGAATATTTGCCAGTATAAACATATCTCTTTTCCTTTGAGATCAACTATATTGAGGAATGAGTATAATAAAACTCCTTTTATGCCCGCTTTACCACAAAAGGAGCTTCGTCTCTTAAGTTTTGTTATCACCGATTTCATCACATAATACTCTTTTGGCAGCTTCCACCACATGTGATGCCAAAACGCTAGTTGTTACGGCTCCCACACCTCCCGGTACAGGAGTTATTGCACTAACAATTTTCTCTGCTTCATCAAATTTTATATCTCCGCAAAGCTTTCCTTTTTCCTCATTCCAGCCTATACCTACATCTATCACTACCTGCCCTTCTCTTAGGTATTCTCTTCCTATACTCTCCATCTTTCCAGCACATGTTACGATAATATCTGCTTGCCTGGTTATTTCAGGTATATTCTCAGTTTTAGTGTGGCATGTGACAACAGTTGCATTTTTATGCATAAGCATAATGGATACAGGTCGACCCACTACAAGAGAGCGCCCTATAACAGCCGCCTTCTTTCCAGCACACTCCACGCCGTAGTAATCCAATATCTCAATAGCAGCCTGTGCCGTGCATGGTGCAAATCCAGTCGGAGTATTCGTAAATACCCCTGCGAGCGATCCATCCGTACATCCATCAACGTCCTTCTCCGGTTTGAGCATTTTTCTTGCTTTCTCCCCATCTATATGCGGCGGGAGAGGTCTAAACATGAGGATGCCATGTATGGCGGGATCAAGATTGAGCTTCTGTAATGTTGCAAAAAAAGATTCACTTGACACATCCGAAGTGAGTACAAAGTTTTTTACATTTGCACCAACAGATGCACATCTTTTCATGGCACCCCTCTCATATGCAATATCATCAGGACGTTCGCCGACTCTCAATATTGCAAGGGTTGGCCATATTCCCTTTTCTTTTAAGGATATTATTTCTTCCTTCATTCTTTCATTGATGGCACTTGTTACGGGAGCCCCTTTTAATATTTCAGCCATTTATTAATCCTTTCAACACTTGAGAATATATTTTTTCTGCTTTTTTTCCGTATTCATCCAACATTGTGCATGTCTTTTTGTTCATGGAATCTGCAAGATTTCTATCCTCCATAGATTTCGTATTAATCATCACATTTAATGCCGCACTCTCAAGAGCACTTTTTGCCATTGCCGCACCACATCCTGCATCTGAAATAAGAAGTTTACTTCCTTTTTTCGCATACTCTGCTAACATATCTATGATTGTGCAGCACTTTTTCATTATTTCAAGAGGCACTTCGGCTGCATCTTTTAAGCACTTTGCCATAACCTCTCTTCTGTGCGGGTCATCTTTATTTATGGCATATGCCCTAGAAAGAGGCTCGAATACTTCTGCGTCCTTTTCGATAAGTGCAATGAGATCATTTCTCAATTTTACAGCCTTACTATTCAAAAAAAGAATATCCTCTTCCACATCTGCATACTTTTTCTTTCCTTGCGTAAAACTTCCTACCATGTTTCCAAGTGCAACGGCAAGCGCAGCAGCAAGAGCCGATGCGCCACCGCCCCCAGGAACTGGAGCTGCAGAGGCAAGCTGCATGAGGAATATATCCAAATTTTTATCTTTCATATACACATCTCCTTTTCGACAGCATTTCTATCTTAGAACAATCCAGTGATGACGCCGTTTTCGTCGATGTCAATCTTTTCTGCGGACGGAACTTTAGGAAGTCCCGGAAGTGTCATGATGTCGCCTGTTTTTACAACTACGAAGCCTGCTCCCGCACATACCTTAACATCCTTGATGGAAATCTTGAATCCTCTCGGTGCACCGAGAAGGGAAGCATTGTCGGAGAAGCTGAATTGTGTCTTCGCCATACATACAGGGAGATTTCCGAATCCGAGTCCTTCGATTGTAGCAAGCTGCTTCTTTGCGGCTGCCGTAAATTCAACGCCGTCTGCTCTGTAAATCTTCTCTGCAATCGTTTCAACCTTCTGCTGAATGCTGAGCTCATCTTCGTATACAAAGTGGAAGTTGTTTTCACCTTCCACAAGTCTGAGAACTTCTTCCGCAAGCTCGATTCCGCCTTCGCTGCCCTTTCCCCATACTTCGGAGAGCGCAACATTAACACCGAGTTCTTTGCACTTTTCTCTGACGAGTTCAAGCTCTGCTTCTGTGTCGGTAGGGAATCTGTTGATTGCAACTACGCATGGGAGTCCGTAGTTCTGCGTTACGTTTTCCACATGCTGCAGAAGGTTTGGAATACCCTTTTCGAGTGCTTCGAGGTTTTCATTATTGAGGTCAGCCTTTGCAACGCCGCCGTGATATTTCAGTGCTCTTACGGTTGCAACAACAACAGCCGCATCCGGTCTGAGACCTGCTTTTCTGCACTTGATGTCGACGAATTTTTCTGCTCCGAGGTCAGCAGCGAATCCTGCTTCCGTGATAACGATGTCTCCGAGTTTTAATGCCATCTTTGTGGCCATAACAGAGTTGCATCCGTGTGCAATATTCGCAAAAGGTCCGCCGTGTATAAATGCCGGAGTATGCTCCAGTGTCTGTACAAGGTTTGGTTTGAGCGCATCTTTAAGAACAGCGGCTACTGCGCCCTGAATTTTAAGGTCCGCAACGGTTACAGGCTTGTCGTCATAAGTGTAGCCCACGATAATCTGTGCAACTTTTGCTTTTAAGTCTGCAATGTCATTGGCAAGGCAGAGGATTGCCATGATTTCACTTGCAACCGTGATTTCAAATCCGTCTTCACGCGGTACACCCTGCATTCTGCCGCCGAGTCCGTCAACGATGTTTCTGAGCTGTCTGTCGTTCATGTCAACAACTCTCTTCCAAGTGATTTTCTTAACATCGATGCCGAGCTGATTGCCCTGCTGAATGTGGTTGTCGAGGCATGCTGCAATGAGGTTGTTTGCAATGCCGATTGCGTGCATATCACCTGTAAAGTGGAGATTAATGTCCTCCATCGGAACAACCTGTGCATATCCGCCGCCTGCTGCACCGCCCTTTACCCCGAATACAGGACCAAGGGAAGGTTCTCTTAATGCCGCAAATACATTCTTGCCGAGTTTGTGAAGCGCATCTGCAAGACCTACTGTAGTGGTTGTCTTTCCTTCGCCTGCAGGTGTCGGAGAGATGGCGGTTACGAGTACCAGTTTGCCATCCGGAGCATCCGCCTTATCTTTTAAAAGACTGTAATCAATCTTTGCTTTATACTTACCATATTGTTCGATGTATTTCTCATCGATTCCTGCTGCCTTTGCAATTTCTGCAATCTTTTTCTTTTCACACCCTTGTGCGATTTCTATATCTGTTTTGAACATCATGGTTATTCCCCTCCTAGCCTTTTTTCAAGATACCTCTTCATTGTATCAGCTTTTTATAATCTTTCAATTATCTAAATTTAGCCAACCTATTTTATACACATGGCAAAAAATCTCCACTTCTGCTGTACACATGTAGTACTAAACCAAATCTTGGAAGCATAAGTAATGAATACACCCCCGTATTGCATAATTTCTTGCAGAGATAGCCAAAGTAACAAGCATATTTCCGAAAAGTCACACAAACAAATGCTTCATCCTGCTGCAAAAAAGCAAAAAAAGTCATGCACACCTTTCGATGTATGCATGAACCTTCAGGAATCTTAATTTTCTTTTGGCAAATCGCAGGATCCGAGGCGCAAATTCGGAATGAAAAGGTCTCAAAGGGATGTAAAACTGACAAACCGGCACACTCAACCGAATCGTATAGACAAAAAGACTGCCTGCACCGGCGTGAAGCGGATGCGGCAGTTTTTTTAGTGTCACTTTTTATTTGATTTTCAGGCTTCTCAGATATTGTTTCTGCTCGTCGGTTATGCGATAGCTTTCGATTGCCTTTTGGATGGTCTTGTTGTGCGTCCACCGCTCCATGCGGCGGTTCTCTATGTACGGCAGGCTCGCCTCATACTGCTTCGCAAGTGCCGTTGCAAAAAACCATGCAATCATCATGTTTACATAGTATTCTTCCGAGTGCACATCCGCCACCATGCCGAGATATTCCGGCTTGAAATCCTCATCAAGAAAATGAGTCATCAGCATTTCCATGCCGAAGCGAATCGTGTAAACCCTGTCTGATGCCATCCATTCCTTGATTTTGACAAGAAGCTCGTCCTTGTGTTTTTTGAACACTTTCGGGCTTATGAGGTCGCAGGTTGCCCAGTTATCGACATAAGGCAGGAATTCATCAAGATATGCGATGCATTCGTCATAGTCCTTCATCGTTTCTATGAGCATCCCGTGCAGGTTGTTTTCCTCATAATACTCATGTGGAAGTATCTGCATGAAAACTTCCGCCCCCGGTGTCCCCGAAACCTCCTTCGCGTATTTGCGAAGTGCGGGCGTGCGGATTCCGATTACCGTGTTTTCATCAACCGTGGGAATTAATTTTTTATGAAATTCTCTGTACTTTTCGTCTTTCAGCGCGAAGAGACCTTGTCTGATTTCTTTGACATGCTTATCTGCTGCACTCATATCAGTCCTCTTTCTTGGTTATGATCGCGCCTATCACCACTCCCAAAGCAAGTCCCGCCCAAAGAGCAAGTGCAGAGTTCACAAGTTTCATGGAGGAAAGGACGATTCCCACAAGCATTCCGGCGGTTGCACCTTCGGTCAGATACGAAACACGACCCTGCGGCTTCTTTCCGTATTTTCTCTGCTCTTTTCTCTCGTCTCTTTTCTGCTTATCCAAAAAGAAAATAATCAAGTATGCGATAACGGCCGCAAACGGTGCTGCGGCATATAAATATTGCTGCATTTCAGTCTCCTTCTCTTTTTCATATTATCGTTTCTATTTTAATACGCGCCGGCAAAGTCTGCAACAGGCTTTTCCAAAAATCCGGTTTACAATTCGAAAAAATGCACAAACTACACCATATCTAAATCAAACGAGGGGAGAATCAAAGAAATGATTCAAGAAGATACCATCAAACTTTTGCGGGAATGCAATGCGGGAATAAAAATGGGCGTGGACTCCATTGACGAAATCCTTGACGAAACCACAGACCGCAAGCTCATAAAAATGCTCCGGGAAACCATGGATGAACACAAACGTCTGGGTTCCGAGACACATCGGCTCTTAAACCGCTACGGCGATGAAGGCAAAGATCCCAATCCGCTTGCCAAAAGCATGTCGTGGATCAAAACCAATGTCATGATGGCGGTCGACGCAGGCGACAACACTATCGCTGACCTCATTACCGACGGCTGCAACATGGGCGTTAAATCACTGAGCCGCTATCTTAACAAATACGAGGCCGCCGATGAAGAGTCCAAGAATATTGCAAAACAGCTTATCGCATGCGAATCCGATCTTGCGCAGGGGCTGAGAGCTTATCTTTAGCTCATCCGGCAGGCGGTCAAGAGCCTGTCAGAAGACGGCTCTGTCTGAGAATTTCTTCGTCGCATGTTTCAATAATCTCATCCTCGGGTGCAATGACATAGAAGAAAATGCTGATATCCGCCTCTTCAAAATATTTGGCATAAACACGGCCCTTCTGCTCCAGCGGTGCGAAGGGTTTTTGTGTGCCTGTCAAATCGTATTTAGGCGTTCCGTATTGCAAATACGAGCGTTTGAATCCGTCAGGCTCGTGTTCGGTGCCGTTTACCGTGAGTTTTGCATTAAACTCGGTCCAGCCATCTTCTCCAAGAAGACGCTCCGCATGCGGCGGCTCCGTTTCCTCCCAGTCGAATACCATCTCGCTCCTTTTGATTCCGAAGTCGCTGAGAACCAGCTGCTGGAAATCGTACTTGGCAACAGCTGCCGCCGCTTCGGGACTTACCCGGTTTCCCTCAAGCACATACGCACCGTAAAAAGCAGAATAGTAAGGCGATTCCGGGTCGTAGAGCCTGCTGCAGCCCTTTCCCCACCGGAAGTCGAACTCCGGAAAATTGTATAAAATCGTCAGTTTTTCGTTCGGGTTGAAGGTCATAACAAAAGGATACCAGCCCTCACCCGACGGCATGTCAAGAGTCAATCCATGCTTTGCAAGCAGGCTGTCACGCTCGTGCATGCCGCTGTAGACCGACATTACTCCAAGGCTCAGCACGAAATCCGAAAAAGGCGAAAGTACAAACAAAATCACCGCACACAAGAGGATGCAGATGACTTTTTTCTTCGCCGAAAATGTTTGAGTTTTGCTCTTTTTTTCGTTTGTTTTCATTGTAATTTCCGCTCTTTTCCAATATAATTATGTCAGTATTATTCCCACACGGAGGTGTATGCATGAAAATTTGTCTTTACGGAGCCAGCAGCCCCGATATCGATCAAAGTTATATAGAAGCTGTCGAAGAACTCGGCAGCCGGATGGCAAGGCGCGGGCACAGCATGGTTTACGGCGGTGGCGCAAACGGTCTGATGGGCGCGGCAGCCAGAGGAATGTCCGCATGCGGCGGCAGAATCACAGGCGTTGCCCCTGAATTTTTCAAGCATCCGGGCATCCTGTACGAAAATTGTGAGGAATTCATCTTCACGGATACCATGGCTGAGCGCAAGCAGATTATGGAAGATATGGCAGATGCCTTTCTGGTGGTTCCCGGAGGAATCGGCACCTATGAAGAATTCTTTCAGGTGCTGACGCTCAAGCAGCTGAACCGGCTCAATAAACCGATTGGGCTTTTTAATGTCAACGGCTACTTCAACCCGATTTCCGAGCTTCTCGAAAAGACCGCACGCGAAGGCTTCATGCGGAGCGCATGTCTTACCATCTGCGGCGTGTTCGATGACTCCGAAAAACTCCTCACCTATTTGGAAGAGGAGCACAAGGCTCCTCTCGATTTGTCCGATCTTAAATTTTTTTAATGAGATCCTTGATTACCTCGCCGGCGATGATAAGCCCTGCACAAGAAGGCACGAAGCTTATGCTTGCCGGCGTTCTGTTTCCGCTCTTAAGCGGCTCTTCCTCCGAATAAAGCACCTTCACGCCGCGCACGCCGCGATTCCTGAGTTCCTTTCTTACGACCTTTGCAAGAGGGCATACTTTTGTCTTTTCGATGTCCGCAATGCGAAAAGCGGTCGGGTCCAGCTTATTCCCGGTTCCCATGGATGAAATCACGGGAGTTCCTGCCTCCTTCGCTTTACAGATGATATCAATCTTTGCCGTAACGTTGTCAACGGCATCTACAATATAATCGTATTTTTTGAAGTCAAAGCTGGCCGAAGTCTCCGGAAGGTAGAAGCACTTCCTCGCTTCGCACTCGACAGCGGGATTAATTGCCTGCAGTCTCGCCCTGCACACATCCACTTTCGGCATGCCGATTGTATCGGTGGTTGCGATAATCTGGCGATTGATATTGGTGATGTCCACCACATCCTTATCCACCACATCGATTCTGCCGATCCCGGCTCTTATAAGTGCTTCGCACACATAGCCGCCGACCCCGCCGACACCGAAAACGAGAACTTTTGCCCTTCCGAGTGCCTGCACGGCCTCATCACCTATGAGCATTCTCGTCCTTTGGAAGCGATCGGGTGCCGCATCCTGCGTATTTGTCTGAATCATTGTTTCCTCCTGAGATCCCCAATCACGCCGTAAATCACGGACGAATCAAATCCAAGCTGAAAAAGTCTCCTGCCCACCTTTGCAAAAAACTTTTCGTCTGCTTTCTTTCCGTCCTCCGTCAAATTTCTCAGCATCTGTGCAGCTGTTTTCATAGCGGAGGTTTCGTCATCCTCGAATTCCGCTTCGGCATCGACCCGCACATCTTCAATTACATTGCGTGCAAACTCCGCTGTAATGCCTTTCTGCGAAAGCTCCCTGATAATCCTTGCGTCTGCCTTTGCTTTCTGCTTTGCGTACCGGAAATATTCCTCACAAAATCTCGCATCGTCTATATAGCCAAAACTTTTGAGGTCTGCGACTGCTTCCGCGATTTCGTCGGTCGCGTATCCCGCCTTCTCCAGAAAATCCCGTATTTCTTTCTCCGTACGCATTCGGTAAGCAAGCTTGCCGCATGCCGCATCATAAGCAGATTTCAATGTCGTCATCCTCCCCGCCGGTGCAGTAAGTGCAGATAATATCGTCCGCAATCGGCAGATCCTTGAGGAATCCGTCCCATACGGAATCAATCAGCCTGCCCTCCGCATCGACAAAAGCCGGTTTTTCGCCGTAGAAGCCGTCACCTGTATATTTCCCAAAAGCTTCTCTTCTTACCCAAAGTCTGAAAAATCCGGAAATTCCGTATTTGCGGATATAATTCTGCTCATCCTGCGTAAAGTAGCGCCTGCTGATCTGCTCATACTTACAGTCCTTGACCACTTGAAGATCGATTCCGCACTCAGCCTCTCCCACAATGCAGATCCACATGTTTTCGCTGTGAGAAACATTGCAGTAAACATCTCTTCCGGTACCGTAGATGTACGGCTTGCCTTTTTCCGTGCGGACAAGTTCTATGCCGCTGCAGTCGATTTCGTGCGACATACAGTATGCGCACGCCGCATCAAGAATCAGTCTTTCCCTGAATTCCGGCGAATCCATATTTCCTTCGTAGATGTAAATTCCGTATTTCATTTTGTCTCACCCCTTATCTAAAAGAACAGAACGCCCGGCGGGCGTCCTCTCTAGAATTGTCTATTCTTTTCCTTTAGTCTTGCGAGCACTCTCTTATATCCGTCCGCACCGTACACCAAACATTTATTGATTCTGCTGATCGTCGCCGTTGACGCACTGGTCATGCTCTCAATTTCGTTATATGTTTTCTTCTCGGAGAGCAGCTTGGCAACTTGGAGTCTCTGTGCAATTGCATGGATTTCGTTGATTGTGCAAATATCTTCGAAAAAACGGTAACAGTCTTCGCTGTCCTTAAGGGTAAGCACTGCTTCGAACAATTCATCAATGTCAGCTCTTTTGAATTTTGATTCGTATGCCATAAGAACTCTCCTTCCAATCTTTGCTAGTGAAAATTATATCATTAAAAACATCAATAGTCAAATTGAAATTTGAGGTCTTCAATCGCCATTTGTGTGCTGCCCGGCCGGCAGTCTCTTACCGCTCATCCATCCACGAAACCATCAGCTGAAGACGCTTCATTCCTTGCCATAGCTGACAGTCCAGCGTTCCTGCGAGTTCATCCGCATGCCTTCGTTCTTCCAGCAGCGAAGCATAATCCTTCGCTCTTCCGAACAGCACGCAAGTAATGCCGTCCCCGGGTCCGCCGCCCTGCGAAGCCTTGAAACGCACATGCTGCCCGTCCTCACCCATGTATCTGACATCCGAAATCTGCACATCGCGCAGTCGAAATACCGGTTTGGGATTTCTGTTTCCGAACGGTGCAAGTTTTTCGATTGCCTCCGCAAGTTCAATCGTCGCATCTTCCGGTTCGATGTCCATATCATACGGACGTTTTTTTTCAAATATATCCGGACTTTCCTGCCTGATCTGTGCCATGTCTGCAAGAAGCCCTTCCCTGAGCCTCGTCAAATTTTCCGCCGGCATAAGGAAACCGCATGCCCCGGCATGCCCGCCGAATTTTTCGAAGCATTCTTCGTGGTGCTTGAGCAGGTTGTAAAGATTCACGCCTTCGATGCTCCTGCCGGTTCCCTTGAGATATTGCTTCTCATCACCCGACGGCGTTACCAAAACCGTCGGACGGTTGTATTTGTCTTTGATTTTACCCGCTACGATTCCGGTGATTCCTTCGTGCGCATCATCCAGTTTCAAAAGAAGAAAATCATCGATTCTCGTAAGGTTCTGTGTACAGTTGTCGAAGGTCTGCTGCTGAAGTCTGCGGCGCTCGCGGTTTTTGAGAAGAAGATCCTGCACGATTGCATCCGCTTCCTCGCTGCCTTCGGGCTCGAGAAGGAGCTTTACCGCCTGTGAAGCATCCTCGATTCTGCCTGAAGCATTCAGATGAGGCACTATGACAAAGCCGACATTTTCCGCGGTGATATCGCCGCAGGAAAGTCCCGCGCCTTCTATCAGTTTCCGCAGGCCGTATCTGTGCCCCGTGTTTATCATCTTCAGGCCGAACTTCACCATGGTCCGGTTTTCGTCCAGCAAAGGCATGATGTCACCGACCGTTCCGATTGCAACAAGATCCAAAACTTCGGAAAGCACCGATTTCGGAAGTCCTGCTTTCTTTTGGATCAGCTGTGCCGTCTTAAAAGCCACGCCGCATCCCGAAAGTTCTTTGAACGGATACACGCCGCCCGGTCTCTTGGGATTGATAAGCAGGCAGTCTGCCATTGCATCCGTAATATTGTGATGATCCGTGACTACAATCTTCATCCCGAGGCTTTTGGCATATTCCACCTCATCGGCCGAAACGCTTCCGCAGTCAACCGTTATGATCATCTGAAAGCCTCTGCCTGCAATCTGCTTGACTGCCTCTTTATTGAGACCATAGCCCTCTTCAAATCTTGACGGTATATAGTAGTCGAGCTTTTCCTTCGGCATAAGTTTTCCGAGCACGCTGAGCATCAATGCCGTGGATGTGATTCCGTCCGCGTCGTAGTCGCCGTAAATGCAGATTTTCGAGCCTGCCGCGATTTCGGACAATATGAAATCCACCCCTGCCTGCGCATCGGCAAGAAGGGATGGGTCGTATGTTTTTTGAGGCTTATCCGAAAGAAATTCTTCGATTTCTTCGTCTGTGACAATTCCTCTCTTATTCAGTAATTCGGTTATAATCTGATTATAATTTACCATTGAAACGCCTGTCTACTTAAAGTACTTCATAGGGTTTACGTATTCTCCGTTCTTACGAACCTCAAAGTGAAGGTGAGGACCCGTCGAGCGTCCCGTCGAACCGACCTTGGCTACAACTTGTCCGCGTTTCACAACATCACCCTTGCTTACGCAAAGCTTCGATGCGTGACCGTAAAGCGTTACGATTCCGCCGCCGTGGTCAATCATTACGCAGTTGCCGTACCCGCCGTATACCTGTGCCATGATAACCTTTCCGGAAGCCGCCGCCAAAATATCTTTGCCGCTCGAACATCCGATATCAAGACCCGTGTGGAAAATCCATGATTTCAGAATCGGATGCAGTCTGTTTCCGAACGAACTTGTGATATAAGTGCTCGCAGGACACGGCCATGTGAACTCACCGCCGATATATTGACTGTTTTTATCGATCATGCTGAGAATTTCGGATGTGAGCCTGTCCGCCTCTGCTTTCAGAGCGTCTTCCTCTTTCTTCAGCGCCTTCTTCTTTTCATCAAGGTCCGCTTTCTCGACCGCAAGCTCATCCTTTTGGGTCGCAAGCTTTGCGCGTTTTTCTTTGAGCTGTTTCTTTATCGCCTGAAGTTCCTTATGCTCTTTGTCAAGCGTGTCCAAAACATCCACGTCGTTCTTGTAAATTTTCTGTATGATTTCGAGATTCGATACAAACTCCGAAATGCTGCCCGATCCGAGAAGCACATCGACAAAACCGAGCGAACCGTTCTTATACATCACCTTGAGGCGCGCATTGAGGTTCTCCTCGCGTTCCTTCATTTCCTTTTCTTTGGCTTTAATCTTTTTTTCGGTGTTGGCGATCTCATCTGCCGATTTATTTATCTGATATGTAAGGGCGTCAACTTTAGCCTGGACTTCCTTGACATCCTGCTCAACCTGTGTCATTTTCTTGCTGAGCTCATCCTGTTCCTGCTTTACATCGCTTAAATCGTTTCTCAGTTCACTTTCCGTCGCGGCAAAAGCAAGCCCCGAACAGCAGAAAACCGTAGTGAGAATCACGCACATCAAAAGCACAAAGCTCTTCTTCCCTAATCTCTTCATAGTTACCCCTTTTCTTTACGCATCCAGGAATTTACGCATCGATACAATACTTCCGCATGCCCCGATGCTCATTCCCAGCGCAAGGAATATGATCAGCATATTCCCTGTCATATACTGTGTGGAAATCAGCGGCATCGAAACGATTGCCAGAACCTGCGGCCCGATTGCTGCAATCAGTTCTTTGTAAATCAGTGCGATAAGCCCCGTCGAAATCAGCGCCGCAAGCATTCCGATAATAATTCCTTCTGCGAGGAACGGCCCCCGGATAAACCAGTTTGTCGCCCCCACGTATTTCATAATCCGGATTTCCTTGGCTCTTGCGAACACCGTAAGTTTTACCGTGTTCGACACGACAACCACCGAAACCACAACCAAAAATGCCATTATGATCAGCGCGCCGATCTGCAGGAAGTTTGTAATCTTCGTAAGTTTCTCAACCGTCTCCTGGTAGTATTGAACGTCTTCTATCCCATCCAGCGTCCCGGCATAAGCCGCGACTTCACCGGCATTGTCCAGCGATTCGACGCTTATCAAAATCGAAGCCGGAAGTGGGTTCTTGCCTAAAGAGTCAAGCAGATACCCGCTTTCGCCCCATCTTTCTTTCAAAATTTTAAGTGCCTCGGCTTTGCTTCGGTACTGCACATCCGTAACGCCTTCATGCGTGCGAATCTGCGCCATGAGCTGCTCCGCCTGTGCCTTGTCCGTATCATCAAGCAGGAACACCTCAATCTGGTCGTAATCCTGCTTCACTACCTCCGTAAAAAGATTGATATTTACCGTTATCACGAAAAACATTCCCAAAATCAGCAGCATCGCCAAAATTGAAAAAATCGACGCAAGGCTCATGCCCCTGTTTCTGAAAATCTGGAGGAAGCCTTGTTTTATGTTGTATACCAAACTATTCAGCAAAATATGTATCCTCCTTATATCCGTATTGACCCTCTTCGTCTCTGACAATCTTGCCTCGCTCAATCGCGATGACACGTTTTTTCATTCTGTCTACGATGTCCTTCGCGTGCGTAACCATAACGATCGTGGTTCCTCTGAGATTGATTTGTTCGAGCAGATCCATGATTTCCCACGCGGTATTCGGGTCAAGGTTTCCCGTAGGCTCGTCCGCAATCAGAACGGTCGGGTTATTGACAATCGCCCTTGCTATCGCCACTCTCTGCTGCTCGCCCGCACTCAGCTCATCCGGGTATTTGTGCGCCTTGTCACTGATTCCCACAAGACTGAGAATCTGCGGCACCTGCTTTCTGATTTGTCTCGGTGTCTTGTGCAGAACCTCCATCGCAAAAGCCACATTCTCAAAGACCGTTTTTTTCGGCAAAAGCCTGAAGTCCTGAAAGACGGTTCCGACTTTTCTTCTGAAAAGCGGAATTTCCCGGTTCGAGAGGCTCGTCACTTCGTATCCGCATGCGGTTATCGTTCCCTCATCCGCATCGATTTCCTTGAGAATCAGCTTGATGAATGTTGATTTGCCGGCACCGCTTGGTCCAACCAAAAACACAAAATCACCTTTTTTTATATCCACGCTGACATCATCAAGTCCTATATTCGTACGATATCTTTTCGTAACATGGTCAAATGTAATCATCTTATCCCCTTTGTTGTTTCTAATTCAACATTTATCACTTTTTTTCTACATATATGTAATTATTATACTACATATCGTCAGGTTTTTAAATAGCAAAATAATTAATTTCACAATATTGGAAGAAGTTTCCTAATTTCCTGCGCTAATGCCTGCGTCTCTAAAACCGCAGTTTTACGGGCGTCTGCCTCCTCACCGCCGGGGCGCATGATTGCTTTGAAAACCGGCATGTTATTATACTCCGCACGATAAAACTCCTCCGGATTCATCATCGGAACTGCGAAGTCGAATTTGATTTTCATGAATCGTTCGAGCTCGCGGTGGCTCACTTTCGGATTATCTTTGTTGAGCACCCAAAGGCATGGGGTCGGATGATTCATGGCAGGTGCAAATCCCCTTTTTGTTTTGATACGGTTTTCTCTTATCGACCGGATGATTCCCTCCGCCGCAAGCAGGCTCGACGGCAGCGGATCGATCACGCATACGACCAAATCCATGCTGCTCAGGCTGGCAAGCGGCGGCATGTCGACAACCATGTATCTTCCCGGGATTCTTTCGTAGGGAATGCCGCCACCGGGGATACCCGGGGCGTTTAAGCGGCTTGGGGCATTGGGGACTCTTTGGGCATTTGGCGCGTACGGGTTTCGCAAAACCCAGTTCACATTTTCAAAGAGATTCGTCCTGCACCCTGCGCTCAGCCCCTGTTCCCAGTTTCCAAAGTAATCTGCAAACCGCTGCTCCTTAAAAATCCTGCTCAGCGACAGGCTGTGGCTGCTCAGCCTTGGGCTCTGCGAAGCTTCCACATAGCACACGCCGTCTGCCTGCCTGGCAAGCTCGTACGCAAGGCGGGAGGCCACAAATGTCGCACCCGCCCCCGGCGAAACTCCCACCACACCTATTTTGATTTTCGCAGCGTCCTCAAAAACGCCTTCTCTGAGCGGGTTCCACTCCGTACCGCCGCTCTGTCCGAATTGTTTTGGGAATTCGAACATGTTTTTCGTTTGAGATGCCTTGAGCCCTATTCGCATATTTTCGCCCGTCCTTTCATAAAATGTTTTGAAATGTATGTATGAAGGGAGTAATCAAATGTCTGAACATAAAAGCAACAAACTGTTTCATATGCCCGGAAAGCCCTCGAAAAAAACAATAATCGCAATCCTTTGTGTTCTTGCACTAGCCGCGATAGCGTTCGTCCTTGTCTCCTCCGGTATTGCCGGCCGGATTTTCGGCTCCGGAAACGTCAGTTTCACTCCGCTTGATGCCAAAGATATTCCTCGTGCCATCGAAAAGGATGTTATCCCTGAATATCGCGAACTCGAGCGTGCCCTCGGCTGCGTCGTGGACGGCAAGGTCTACATCGTTGTAACGCGCGGCGAAAAACCGACGGCCGGCTACGATCTTTCCATCGAAAAGGTCAACCTCGAAAAGACCGGTGACGGTTCCAATCTGGTCGTTACCGCCAAATTCACCGACCCTCCGCAAGGCAAAACCGTATCCCGCGTAATCACTTACCCATATGCCGTCGCATCCACCGACCTCAAGGGTCTGCCGGATACCATTGAACTGAATGTCCGCTACGCATGAGTCGGCAGCCGGCTGGCAGTCGGTTTGTGCGGAGGCCGCGTTGCCTGACGGCCGCCGCGGTCGGGGCGGCGGGCACTTGGCGCTCGGCGGTGACTGGCGTTTGGCGCTTGACGGCCGACTTGTGCCGTGGTCGGGGCGGCGGTGACTGGCGTTTGGCGCTTGGCGGCCGACTGGAAAAATTAGGCATTTCCCACCAACCGCCTCAAAATGACCCCCTTTTCGTGTATTTGGGCTTGTTTAGCACCTCTTTGGACCTGTTTTTCGCCGGATTTGCATTAAAGTTTTTCCCGATGCAAAAATGTCAAGTTTTGGTAGGTTGAAATTTCAACCTTTTGGAGGTTTCCATTTTTAGGAAGCTTTTTGCCGGAAGTAAAAAGCTCCATTATATCGCCCTTCTGCAATGGTCGGTACACGAACACCCCCTCTGATATCAAGGGCTGTTCGTGTTTTTGCTATTTGGGAGTGCGGATTGGGCGGCAGACCCTGCGTTTTGGGTAAACTGCAAGGGCGGATGCTGCGGAGGCGGGCTCGCAGGACGCCGAAACGGAGAAACCGCATGGCCTGCGGGCCGCTTGAATCACAAGAGCGGAAGGATAATTCCTTGAATCACACGCAATATTCCTTCTGAATCAATGCTGCCGTCCGGACCGTCCATTGTTATGATTAGATTTTTGGGTGCGTAAATGCAATTTGCGAAATATAGCTTCTTTTTATCGTTGCTTCGCTTGCAATATTCCGGGTCGCCGTACAAGCCTTCGTGCTCCCAATAAAAGGCTTCCGCATTTTTGAGAGGAATCGTGAAGTCAGGATAGACGGTATGCTGCACGCCATCCTCATCGGTAAGGCGGAGTTCCTTTTCATAATAGTAGTCCACACCTATCTGCGTCAAAGCGTCTGCAATCAGAACCTCGCCTTTGCTGCGAACCTTGATTCCGGCAAGTGTGCCATGTATCAGCTGCTCCCTTTTGTACGGGTTCTGCGACTGCCGATCTGCCTGCTTGAAATTTGCTTTGGGTTCGTCCTGCCTATACGCATGCGGCTGATGCTTGCAGATGTTTTCAGTGGTATATGGAATATAGTTCTCTATGAAATACTCTTGCAGCGCAATGTTGGACTCCAAAATCCTGCGGCTGGTATCAATAAAACTTTTCTGTCTCAGCCGATTCACCTTTTCCCTATTGCTGTCGTCTGTTTTGGATACATATGTATATTTGGATTCTCCCTGGAGTTTCATGTAAATTTGCTTGGAATTTCCCTTTTCTCGAAGTTTAAGAGTGCCTTTTATCCTCGGATAGGGCATCTTTTTTACTTTTTCCAACGTCTTTTTGTCCTGTTCACGGTTCTGCTTTACAATGTCTATGAATCCCATTTGTGCTTGCTCCTTTACAGTGGTCTGAGGGTTTGCGGATTATGGCCGGTGTTTTCTGTTTCCCACATTTTAACATATTTTCTTTTATTTGTAAATACTTTTTCCGTGTAAATGACCGGTTTTCAGGCAATTTAAAGCCAGCAGTTTGCACCGTTCTGTTTTAGGCAAAAGAAAAGGGGCTGCCTGTATTAACGGAAAATAACCGTTAGGGCACAGCCCCTTTTGTACAGGATTGTGTTTTTTGGAATTTAGTATATAACTATTTACGGAGCCGGAAATAGCGTTTACACGAAGGGCAGCTTCTATCAAGGTGATATGTACCCCCTTTACTGGACACCAGTAAGGAGGAAAAATTATGCAGTATAGTTATGAATTCAAATTGAA
>CAKQVG010000014.1:0-29380 GCA_934277695.1 uncultured Clostridia bacterium | reverse complement strand
TGAAAAAATTTGACAAAAAAATTAAGCCGTTACAAGGCTTGCAGCGGTTTTTTGCTTATGCAACTGTCAAACTCCCGCCTGCGCGGACACGGGAACGCTTATCGAAATCAACGACAAGCACGCACACCTTACGGTGGACGAGATTAAAATTGCCGCAAAATTCGATGTCAGCTTTATCATCGGAAGCGATGCGCATGTGCCGGAAAAAGTCGGCTCGTTTGAAGGACCGCTCAGACGCGCACTCGAAGCAGGCCTTGATCCTGCAAGAATCGTGAATATTTCTCTTGCCAATGAAGGGCAAAAAGAGATATAATAGATTGTTAAACAAAACGCAAAGAAAGGAGCAGAGATATGGATAGTGTCCCCGATGGGAAGAACAACGTTTTAAAATTGCATAGCCCTATCGCTGCTCAGTCTGTAATTCTCCTCTAAGCATTGGGATGCGGCGGCGGCAGGGCGCACGAGAGAGGAGATGATTCCAATGGATCAGAATACATTGAGAAACCCTGACGACATCGTGAAGGAATCCATGGAGCGAATCTACCAGCTTCTTGATGAAAAAAAATACTTCATGGTGAAGGATGAACTTTTGAAGTTCAACGATGCGGATATCGCCGAAATGTTCGAAGAACTTTTGGAGGATCCGGATGACATCGAAAAAATCATCGTCGTCTACAGACTCCTGCCGAAAGATGTTTCGGTTGAGGTTTTTTCCTACCTTCCGTCCGACGACCAGCTCAAAATCGTTGACGGCATAACGGATAAGGAATTAAGCTATATCGTAGGAGAACTTGACTTCGACGACAAAATCGATATTTTGGAGGAACTTCCGGCCAATCTGGTCGATAAGATTCTCGAAAAAACGCCAAAGAACGAGCGGCAGCTCATCAATAACTTTTTGAACTACCCGGACACTTGCGCGGGAAGCCTTATGACGCCTGAATACATCAGCCTTCAGAAGGAAATGACCGTGGGCGAGGCTTTGGCGCACATTAAAAAAGAAGGAATGGATGCCGAGACGATTTACACCTGCTATGTCAAGGACGCAGGCAGAAAACTCATCGGTATCGTTTCGCTGAGCACGCTTGTCATAACCGATGACAGCGTCAAAATCAAGGACATCATGCACACCGACTATGTGTGGCTGAATGTATACGATGACCAGGAAGAGGTTGCCGAAGAGTTCAAAAAATACGACTTTTTGGCGATGCCTGTTGTTGACAAAGAGCACCGCTTGGTCGGCATCATCACCGTCGATGATATCCTCGACGTAATGGAAGAGGAAGCGACGGAGGACATCGAAAGAATGAACGGCGTCATCAATTTTGACGACCCGGACAAAGACTATCTGGATATTTCCGTGTGGAAACACGCGCTCAGCAGGCTCCCGTGGCTGCTCATCCTCATGGTCGCATATATTTTCACGGGAATGATCATCACGAATTTTGAGGCAAAACTTTCGGAAATCATCTGCTTGGTTGCCTACATGCCGATGCTGATGGGCACAGGCGGAAACACCGGCTCCCAGGCGGCGACACTGATCATCCGCGGTCTTGCAACCGGCGAGGTTGACACCTCCGATACGCTCAGAATTCTGTGGAAAGAAATCCGAATCGGCGTTGTCATCGGAGCAATTCTGAGCGCCTTCAACTTTCTGAGAATCTGCCTTTTGGACGGCTACGAAATTTCGATTGCACTCACGGTCTGCAGTGCAATGCTGTTAATCGTAATTTTCGCCAAAGTTCTCGGCAGTATGGTTCCGCTTCTTGTAAAAAAAGCGAAACTCGACCCGGCGCTCATTGCAAATCCGGCTATCTCGTCAATCTCCGACGCGGTGGCTCTCAGCATTTACTTCGCGATGGCAAGCCTGTTCCTCGGCCTGTAGGCAGCCCTTGGCCATTTTGCAGCCCTTGGTCGTTTGGCAGACCTTGGCCTTTGGCAGACCTTGACCGTTTGGCAGACCTTGGCCTTTGGCAGACCTTGACCGTTTGGCAGACCTTGGCCTTTGGCGCAAGACGCGTGCCAATCGCATGGCCGGCATGTACGGTTTTGCATACATGAGAGTATATATATGTGTTTTTTGAAAAACGCAAAAATGTAAACGCCCGTTTACAAAATCACCAAATGCAAAAAAACATATATGCAAGATATGGTGTATACATTGAAAGATTGTCCGAAATGCGGGTGAATGCTCCAGGCGGACAATTTTTTTGCATATTAATAAAATTTAACCGGAAAAACGAAGGAGAAGACAGCAATGAATACGATAATGCCAACACAAAAAACGAAGAAGCTTGCACTCATGGGCTTTGGCAATGCCGGCAGAGCATTCGCGAAGCTCCTGATCGAGAAGCACAAGCAGATAGAAGAAAAATACGGATACAATGTCATCGTAACGGCAATTGCGACGGGCTCGCGCGGGAATCTCGTGAATTCGACAGGGGTTGATCTCGCTGCAGCACTTCATGATGTTGAGACGGAGGGGGCTTTTTCGCCGCAGATGCCGCTTTCACAAATGAGCACCATGGAAATCGCATCCAATGCGGACTATGATGTACTCGTTGAAATGACGCCGCTGAACATTTTTACGGGTGAGCCGGCTATCACGCATATCGAGACAGCTTTTGCACGCGGCAAGGATGTGATCACCGCCAACAAAGGGCCGATCGCTTGGAAATTTGCGAAACTGCGCGATATGGCCGTACGAAACGGATGCAGGTTTTTTTATGAAACGACGGTTATGGATGGTACGCCGGTGTTCAATTTGGTTGAAAAAACGCTCAAGCTTGCGGAGGTTACCGAAGTTTCGGGCATTCTCAACAGCACGACCAACTACGTTCTTGAAGAAATGGCGGCAGGAAAATCCTATGACGAAATTATAAAAAACGGGCAGGCGATGGGCTTTATTGAGGCGGATCCTGCCATGGACATAGAGGGCTACGATGCAGCCGCAAAAATCACCGCGCTGCTCAACGTTCTCATGGATGCGGGCATAACGCCGGATAAGGTGGAGCGCAAAGGCATCGAGGACATCACTTTGGCTGATATCGAGGCGGCACGCAGCAGAGGCTGTGTAATCAAGCTTTTGTGCAAAGGAAGCCGCGGGCAGGACGGGACGGTTAAGGCAAGCGTGCAGCCGCAGGAAATACCGCTGACGGACATGCTGGCATCGGTGAACAGCACCACCTCGGTGGTGTCCATAACCACGGATTTAATGAAAAAGATTTCCGTCGTGGAGCATGAGCCGGAAATCGAGCAGACCGCATACGGAATATTCGGAGACTTACTCCGCGTACTGAGTGAGTAAGCACGCGCCTGCGCACGGGCTCGCCGCGGCACCTTGCGCCAGTTCGCATCGGAATCGCCGGGCTCGCCACGGCACCTTGCGCCTGCTCGCATCGGAATCGCCGGGCTCGCCGCGGCACCTTGCGCCTGCTCGCATCGGAATCGCCGGGCTCGCTGCGGCACCTTGCGCCAGTTCGCATCGGAATCGCTGGGCTCGCTGCGGCACGAAACAAAATGAGAGGATTTTAAAATGGCATGTATGATTACGGAAAAAACGGTCCAAAATATAATTGGAAGGCGAAATAAGGAAATACATAAGGGCGATTGCGGTCGAATCATGATCGCCGCCGGCTCCGAGGGGATGGCCGGGGCCGGGATTCTCGCGGCCCGGTCGGCGCTGCGCGCCGGCTCCGGACTCGTCCGGACGGCCATCCCTAAGGGCCTGTTTCCTATCGTTCAGGTCGGCGTTCCGGAAGCCACCTGCATAGAGAGAAGACTTCCAATACAGAACCTTGCGGATTTTGATGCAGTCTGCGCAGGTCCGGGACTTGGAGAAGAAGAGGAAAGCATCGACTTTGTGAAAGAACTTTTAATTTCATACGAAAAAACGCTGATTGTCGATGCTGACGGTCTGAATATAATTGCGCACTGCGGCCTATTCGATCTGCTCAGACGCCGTGCGGACCTTTACCCGGAACGGACGATACTTACGCCGCACATGGGAGAAGCACGCCGCCTGCTCGAAGCAGAGGATCCAGCTTGCACGGAGGCACCGGCCGCCCCGGCAATTTCAGCGGCTTCCGGTGCTGGCCCCGCAGCTTCAGCGGCCACGCGCGGGGGCATTGCGGCCGCTTTGGTTCGGAAAACCCGTGCGATAATCGTGCTGAAAGGGGCAGGCACTCTAGTAGCCGCCGAGGGCAGACAGACATATACTAATACTACAGGGAATCCCGGCATGGCGACCGCAGGCTCCGGTGATGTGCTTTCAGGAATCATCACCGGCTTGGCGGGGCAGCGCAGCCAGATTGGCACAGACCTTGCACCCGACAATTCGGCCGGTGCAGCACCCCGCGCGGACCTTGCACCCGACGGAACCACAGCACCCGGCACTGAGGTGTCAGCGAGCCAAGCCGCAAAGCCGGCACGCATAGGTGCCTTCGAGGCAGCCTTGGCCGGCGTATATATCCACGGACTTGCCGGGGATTTGGCGGCCCGCGAGTTTGGCGAATACGGCGTGACAGCCGGGGACCTGGCGCTTTATACAGCGTATGCAATGAAAAAGATTTTGAGCGAAGTATAAGCACGAAAGAGAATTAAGGGTATCCAAAATTAGTTGTGGCAAACTACTGGGTCGATGATAAGCGCAGCCCCACGGAGCCGGAGATAGCGTTTACATGGCGCGGCTCCCTAGGCCGGAGATAGCGTTTACACGAAGAGGGGCCTCTATGAAGGGGTGCTTCGTGTATCCGAGGCCTTACGGGAGGGAAAAATCGTAGTTGGAAAAAAATTACAAAAAAGTCGTCCCGTAGAAACGTTGGAATTTCAACCTCCCAAAACTTGACATTTTTGCGAAGGCTAGAACCTCGATGCAAATCCGGCACGAAATAGGCCCAAAGAGGTGAAAAACAGGTCAAAATACACGAAAAGGGGGTCAATTTTAGGCGGTTGGTGGGAATTGCCTAATTTTTCCAGCAAACGCAAGGCTTCCAAGCAACCGCAAAGCGCCGCAAGGCTTCCAAGCAACCGCAGGCACCCCGAGGCGCGCACCTCCACAACTAATTTTGGATACCCGAACTGAAAGGAAGGAATTTTGCCGGGAAAAAACGGGCAAAATTCCCACAAAAGGAGTGTTGGACTTTGATAGTAAAAAAAGGAGATCTTTATTTTGCTGATTTAAGTCCCGTTGTAGGCTCAGAACAAGGGGGAGTAAGACCTGTACTCGTGGTACAGAACGATGTAGGAAACCGATACAGCCCGACAATCATCGTAGCGGCTGTTACTTCGCAGACAGGAAAATCCAAACTGCCGACGCATGTTGAGTTGGCAGCCACACAGGGGGGACTCAGCAAAAATTCGGTGGTTTTGCTGGAACAGCTAAGAACCATCGACAAACAAAGGCTAAAAGAACGAATCGGCACGCTCAGCGAAGCACAAATTCCTTCGGTTGACGAGGCATTAAGTGTAAGTTTAGGCATTGCCAATTTGAACGAAAACCATTAAAATGTTAGTGTAAGATTTTTTCGAGAAGCGTGCGGCGGCCGGCACGGGATTTGCGCCCAAGGGCCGGCAACCCAAACCCGGTGCCCCGGTGCCCCGATGCTCGGGCACCCGCATTCATCCGGGCGACCACCCAAAGCGGCGGCCCCAAAAGCCCGGACCAGGGCGACCACCCAAAGCGGCGGCCCCAGAAGCCCGGACCAGGGCGACCACCCAAAGCGGCGGCCCCAAAAGCCCGACCCGGGCGGCCACCCAAAGCGACCCCGCCGCACCTTCCCGAAATTCAAATAAATTTATATCATACATACCAGGAGGACAAAAATGGATTTTAAGAAATACGAGGACATCGCATCCCGGATTCGAATCGACATTATCAAAGCAGTACATAAAGCAGGCTCGGGGCATCCGGGCGGATCGCTTTCGGCGGCGGACATCGTGACCGCGCTGTATTTCAAAGTTATGAACATAGACCCGGCGGATCCGAGAATGGAAGGCAGAGACAAATTCATTTTGTCCAAAGGGCACGCAGGCCCGGTGCAGTACGCAGCATTGGCGGAGAGAGGTTACTACGATGTGGAAGACATGATGAGCCTGCGTAAGCTCGGAAGCCGTTTCCAAGGTCACCCGAACAGAGACAAAGTTCCGGGAATCGAGATGTCCACAGGATCGCTCGGTCAGGGCTTTGCGGTTTCCGTGGGAATGGCGATGGCTGGCAAAATGGACGAAAAAGCCGGAAAGAAATCGGGCAGAGTGTATGTGCTCCTCGGAGACGGCGAGCTTCAGGAAGGCCTCGTGTGGGAAGCTGCAATGGCGGCGGCACACTATAAGCTGGACAACCTTTGCGCAATCGTAGACTGGAACGGCCTGCAGATTGACGGCAAAAATGAAGACGTTATGACGGTAACGCCGATTGACGAAAAGTTTAAGGCGTTCGGTTTTCATGTTTTGATGATAGATGGACACGACTTCGGACAGATTTTCGAAGCGTTTGACAAGGCGGCGGACTGCAAGGGCAAGCCGACCGTGATTATCGCAAAAACCAACAAGGGCAGAGGGGTTTCCTTCATGCAGGACAACCCGGGCTGGCACGGCAAAGCGCCGAAAGAAGACGAAGCAAAACAGGCAGTAGCAGAACTCGGAGGTGAATGGTAATGGCACTCAGAACAGCAATCGAAGCGGCAGCGGAAAAAATGGCGACACGCCAGGCATACGGAAAAACTTTGGTAGAACTCGGTGCGGAAAACCCGAACCTCGTGGTTATGGACGCAGACCTTTCGAAATCCACGATGACGGCGGATTTTGCGAAGGCATACCCGGACAGATTTTTCAACATGGGAATCGCAGAACAAAACCTCTATGCGGCGGCATGCGGTCTGGCTCTCTCGGGAAAAGTCGTATGCGCTAGCACGTTTGCGATGTTTGCGGCAGGAAGAGCTTTTGAAATTATCAGAAACTCCATCGGATACACGCATGCAAATGTGAAAATTTGCGCGACCCACGCGGGAATCACGGTAGGCGAAGACGGTGCGAGCCACCAGACTTTCGAGGACATTGCGCTGATGAGAACGATTCCGGGAATGACGGTAATCAACCCGTCCGACGGCGCGAGCGCAGCGGAGCTCATCCGGCAGGCGACGGCTTTTGAGGGCCCGGCATATGTGAGACTGGGCCGTGCGGCGGTTCCGACTTTCTATACGAAAGAAGCAGCAAAAGAAATCCGCATCGGAAAGGCGGCAACGCTCAGAGAGGGCGCGAAGGCTGACGGCAGATATGCAGACATCACAATCATCGCGACCGGAATCATGGTGAGCGAGGCGATGCAGGCGGCAGAGGAACTTGCGGCAGAGCACGGCATCGAGGCCCGCGTAATCGATATGCACACCATCAAGCCGCTTGACGCAGAAGCAATCGTCAAGGCAGCAGAAGAGACAGGCGCAATCGTGACCGCAGAGGAACATTCGGTAATCGGCGGGCTCGGCTCGGCAGTTGCGGAAGTGGTGACGACCCACTGCCCGGTTAAGATGTACATGGTGGGACAGCAGGATACTTTCGGCGAATCCGGAAAACCTGATGAACTTAAGAAAAAATACGGCATGACGAAGGATGACATCGTCAAGGGCGTTTTGACACTCAGAAAATAGCACAGGCGCGCCGCACGTTCGTCTTTGCCGCGCCGAAGCCGGACGCTCGCCGCCCGCACGGTGCCCAAGGGGGATATGGGATATGAATGATTTTTTTGAAAATTTCAGCTTTGAGATGCTTTACACAGGGCTGACGCGATGGATTTTTGTCATGCTCGCCTTGTATATTTTGGTGCGCTCAATTCTCTCGCTGATACGGGCAAAAAACCCGGCGGAGGTCTGGGCATACGTGAATGCGAAGACATACAGGCAGGATCGGTACGGCTCGTGGGAGCTTGCATCGGAGATCAATGAGCCGGTTACGCATTGGGAAAACGTCATCGGCAGGGCGACAAGCTGCGACATTACGGCAGAAGACCCGGCACTTTCCAGGAACCACGGCATCCTGATGCGCGACACGGTGGATCCGGAGGGGGTCTGGAGCTACCGTGACCTCGGCTCCAAGAACGGTACATATATCAACGATATTCAGGTGAGCCGCGTCGGCGAGATGGGGCCGGAAATCAAGCTCGAATACGGCGATGTGATCCGAGCGGGCTTTACGGAGTTTACCCTTCTTCCGATCAGCCTCGAAGAAAAAAACAACAACCTCGCAATGCGAAAATCCGACACGAAAGTCATGAGCGCGGGGCCGGGACTCGCAGCCCTTACGCTTTTTCAGATTTTGACGGTTTTTCAGCTTTGGTTTACGGTCGGAACCGAACACCTCGGCTCGATACTGCTTGCATTCGGCGGGCTTTGCGCATGTATGTGGATCTACATGGCACTGCTGCGGACCCTCGGCAGGAATGCGGTTGAGATGGAGACCATCGCGTTTTTCCTGTCAACGCTGAATCTGGCGGTCGTGGCGACTTCCGCACCGGACAAGCTGATGAAGCAGTTTATCGCGATCGCAATCGGGGTTTTTCTTATGTTTGTGATGTGCGTGATTCTGCGTAATCTCGAACGCTCAAAAGCACTTCGCTATGTAATGTTCGGCGGAGCGGTTCTCCTTTTGATTGCAAACCTGACGATCGGAACTTTCGGTTTCGGCGCAAAAAACTGGATTCAGGTCGGCTCGATGACGTTCCAGCCGTCCGAACTGGTGAAGGTTGCGTTTATATGGATCGGTGCGGCGACTCTCGACGAACTTTTTCAGAAAAAAAATCTCTGGATTTTTATGGGGTTTTCAGCATTTTGTTTCGGGTGCCTCGGTCTGATGGGGGATTTCGGAACTGCCATCATCTTTTTCGTTACTTTCTTGATAATTTCCTTCCTGCGAAGCGGTGATTTTTCGAAGCTCATACTGATGGTGGGCGCGGCCGCTGCGGGCGGGTTTATGATATTGCAGTTCAAACCGTATATTGCCGCGCGTTTTCAGACTTGGGGACATATCTGGGATCCGGCGGTTGTTGACGCTGCCGGCTATCAGCAGAGTCGGACGCTTTCGGCTGCGGCAAGCGGCGGTCTGGTGGGCACGGGTGCCGGAAACGGCTGGCTTGACACTCTGCCTGCTGCGGACACGGATATGGTTTTCGGAATTTTGATCGAAGAATGGGGGCTCATCATTGCCGTGCTTGCGGTGCTTTCGATTGTGACCCTTTCGATTTTTGCGGTGCGATCCATCATGGCGGGCCGCTCGACTTACTACACGATTGGTGCGTGCGGGGCGATGAGCATGTTTATTTTCCAGACCATGCTCAACATCTTCGGCTGTACGGACATCCTGCCTTTTACGGGCGTAACTTTCCCGTTCGTTTCAAACGGCGGGACGAGCATGATTGTGTCGTGGGCACTTCTTGCATTTCTCAAGTCGGCTGACACTCGCGAAAATGCGAGCCTTGCGGTGAAAGGGGGAAGGCGCGGATGAAAAAACTCGAAAGACGGGCATTTCTTTGTCTGGCACTTGTTGCAGTGCTCCTTGCCGGCCTTGTGTTCTTCATCGTGCGCATTGAGGCAAACGGTGCGGACTGGGCGACATTCTATGCCAACACGCACATCTATGCAAACGGAAAACTCAGCGTGGGCAGCGTGTACGACCGCAATGGCAAGCTTCTTCTGAAAAATACTTCAAAGGGCATGAGATACAATTCGGACGAACTGATTCGCAGAGCGAATCTTCATTCTTCCGGTGATCCTGCGGCAAACATTGCCACGGGTGCAAATGTGGCTTTTAAGAGCCGCATGGTCGGATATAATTTTGTGACCGGCACGGGCGGCCTGCTCAAGATGGGCGGCTCAAAGGTTTACCTGACCGTGGATGCGAAGGTAAATCGCAGCGCGTACGAGGCACTTTCGGGCAGGAACGGTTTGGTCGGCGTTTACAATTACAAGACCGGGAAGATTGTCTGCATGGTCAGCACACCGAGCTACGACCCGGGCGAAAACGGCCGGAACACGCTTTCAAACCCGCTGCCGGGCACCTACATGAACAAGCTGATTTCGGGCACACTGACGCCGGGCTCGACGTTTAAGCTGGTGACCACGGCGGCCGCCATCGAGCAGATCGACGGCATCAACAAGTGGACTTACAAATGTACCGGAAGTCTTGCAGTGGGCGGAGACAAAATCACCTGCCCGAAGGTTCACGGCACGATGGACATATACGGTGCTCTGGCAAACTCCTGCAACTGTGCTTACGCAACGCTTGCGATGGAGCTTGGAGGCGATGTTCTGGCGGAGTACGCGGATTCGCTGCAGCTCACCAAATCCTATGATATTGACGGGATAAAGTCGGCCGCGGGCATGTTTAATTTTGATTCTGCGGATGTGAACATCGGCTGGGCGGGAATCGGCCAGTTTGAGGATCAGCTGAACCCGCTTTCGATGATGGTGTACATGGGCGCAATCGCGGGCGAGGGCAAGGCCGCGCTGCCTGTGCTGCTTTCGGATGAATCGCTCATCAAAAAGGGCGCAGAACTTATCGGGAGCGATTCCGCGGCGGGCGCGGCAGCCGGAAGCGTGCGTCTTCTCAGTTCGGAAACCGCACGCGAGCTGTCCGATATGATGCGAAACAACGTAAAAGTCACATACGGCGACGGCAATTATCCGGGACTTTCACTCCACGCAAAATCCGGAACCGCCGAAGTCGGAACCGGCAAAGCCCCGCACAGCTGGTTCTGCGGCTTTGCCGGCGACTATGCCTTCATCGTCTGCGTCGAAAACGGCGGCTACGGTTCCTCCGTCGCCGGCCCGGTCGCAAACAATGTCCTCCAATACATGAAATCGGAGGGCTACAAATTCTAATCACCTACAAAGGCCGCGGCCGCTCTCTCACACGGGCACCGCGGCTTTTTGCTGCCGCCGGCTCACGCGCCACCGCCCGCCGGCCCGCCGCCGCACCGCCCGGGCGCTCCGTCCCTGCCGCCACAGCACGGCCAGCGGCCGTGCACCATCTGCTCGACGGCTCAGCCACTTGGTGCGGCCCGCCTCGCACACTTGCTGCGGCCCGCCTCGCACACTTGCTGCAGCCCGGCTCAGCCACTTGGTGCGGCCCGCCTCACGCACTTGGTGCGGCCCGCCTGATGTTCGCCTGTGCGGCTATGCTGAATTGGGGAAAAAAGGATAATTATGCATAAAGTCATATCTTTTTGCCCAAACCGCCTCAAAAATAGAAGCCGGGAGCCCCCAAGCGGGGCTCCCGACCTATAAAAAAGCATAACCTCGCATTGCGAGATCATGCTTGAAATTCTACCCAAAAACTCAATTGTTGAAATTCCAACGTTTTCAAGATGAAGCGGTTTTTTGTGTAGTTTGAGATAGTGCTTTTTGTCCGTCGAAACCGCAAGGATTTTCTATCTTTTCGGCTCAAAGGGCAAAAAGATAGGAAGAATCGGCAGTTTTATGCACGGGCGCCCCAGCCAACCCACACAGACGCCCCAGCCCGGCCGCCCAGCCAACCTGCACGGGCGCCGGGCGCTGGGGCACTGCGACGGCGCGCACAACTATAAGCACGAAAAACGGCGGCTCAATTGAGCCGCCGTTTGTGCGCGCATGTGCCGCAGGACGCCTAGTTCTTCAAGCTCTGCATCGGTGCCGGAATGCGGCCGCCGCGGCGAATCATCTTGGCAGAGGATTCGCTGTGCAGCTTCATTACCGGGCCGCGGCCGAGCAGACCGCCGAAGTCAAGTTCTTCGCCCTCGGCGAGGCCGATGGCCGGGATGAGGCGGACTGCCGTTGTTTTGGAGTTGACCATGCCGATTGCCGCCTCATCGGCAATGATGGCAGCAAGTGTTTCCGGCTCAGTCTCGCCCGGAACAACGATCATATCAAGACCAACGGAGCAGACCGCAGTCATAGCTTCCAGCTTTTCGATTGCGAGACAGCCGGTTCTGGCCGCTGCAATCATGCCGGCATCTTCCGTAACCGGAATAAAAGCTCCGGAAAGTCCGCCAACGGACGAAGATGCCATGACGCCGCCCTTCTTGACTGCGTCGTTGAGCATTGCCAAAGCGGCAGTTGTGCCGTGCGTTCCGCACTGCTCAAGCCCGATTTCTTCAAGAATATAGGCAACGGAGTCGCCGACTGCAGGAGTCGGTGCAAGCGACAAATCTATGATGCCGAAAGGAACGCCGAGCATGCGGGATGCCTCGGTTCCGACAAGCTGTCCCATACGGGTGATTTTGAAAGCGGTTTTTTTGATGAGCTCGGCAACCTCATTGAGAGGCGCATCAGCAGGGAGTTTTGTAAGCGCCGCGCGAACAACGCCCGGGCCCGAAACGCCGACATTGAGAACAACATCCGGTTCTCCCACGCCGTGAAAAGCACCTGCCATGAACGGGTTGTCTTCCGGCGCATTGCAGAATACCACAAGCTTTGCAGCGCCGATGCACTGGCGGTCGCTCGTCAAAGCCGCAGCTTCTTTGATTACGCCGCCCATCATGCGAACGGCATCCATGTTGATTCCGGCCTTTGTCGAGCCGATGTTTACCGACGAGCAGACAAAATCCGTCTCTGCGAGAGCGCGAGGAATGGATTCGATGAGCTCACGATCGCCCGCACTGAAACCTTTCTGGACGAGCGCACTGTAGCCGCCGATAAAGTTCACGCCGACCGCCTTAGCAGCACGGTCAAGTGTTTTTGCGTATTTTACAGGATCGCCGCCGCTTACCGCAACGAGCATCGCAATAGGCGTAACGCTGATTCGCTTATTTACGATGGGAATGCCGTATTTTTTCTCGATGAACTCACCTGTAGCCACAAGATCTTTGGCATGTGAGTAAATTTTGTTGTATATTTTTTCGCAGGAACGGTCGATGTCGCTGTCCGCACAGTCGAGGAGCGAGATGCCCATCGTGATTGTCCGGATGTCGAGATTTTCCTCCTGAATCATGGTTATGGTTTCCATGATGTCATTAAAATTTAACATATTAAAAAGCCTCCATATTCTTAAATTGCTTTGTATCAAAATTTATTGCGGGGCGATGTCGGCCGCATTTGCACGGCTTGACCGACCGCTCGCGCAAGCCGCTTTCGCCGGTCCTAAAGGCGCATTCCCATTTTTGTAAAAATTAGGCAAAACACGAAAAATGCCCTAAAATCCCCCCTGTTTCGTGTATTTTCACCCATATTCTACCAAATTCGCAATGGTTTTATAGGGTTCCCTTTCTGCCCGAAAGGATGTAAAATTTTGGGGTGTTGAAATTTCAACGTTCACGCGATGTCCGTTTCGCAGGCACTTGCATACCAAAGGTAAAATTTCCACCATATGTCCCCGAAAGACACGAAGTGTACCCCTCAGGGGGCTACTCTTCGTGTAAACGCTATATTTCGCCCAAGGGGAGCCCAAGCCGCCCAATGCCCAGAAAGTCCGAACAGCCTAAATTCTGTGCATGGAATTGAAAATATCCTCATGCATAACGTGTACTACCATGTCGGGAACGGATTCTTTCAGGCTCTTTTGAAGTGCCTCGATTTCGCAGGTCATTTTGCTGATATCGATGACCATTACCATGCAGAAATATCCGTCGAGGATGGACTGAGTAACTTCAAGCACATTGGCACTCTTGTCCGCGCACGCCGCAGCAACGCGGGCGAGAATGCCGACCATATCTTTACCTATAACTGTTACAACTGCTTTCATTTTTTATCTCCTTTTTATTTTCCGGCACGGGTTCCGCGGAGGAAAGCCGCACCTTGTATTCATTGTTTTTGAGCGTCGGGTCAACAGCGTACCGGAATCGCAGCTGAGGGTATTTCGCCTCGAAATACGCACGATTGCAGGCCTTATGACCGAACATGTTATTATAGCATTTTTCGTTCGAAAAGAAAAGGACTTCCGACATGCCGGGTGCGGGAGGCGGTAGAACCTCCGAGGCCGCAGCGGCTCCCAAACCGTCCCCAAGGCCGCCAAGATCCCCAAGGCCGCCCGAACCCCCCAGCCGGCTGCCCGGTTGTCCTGAGGGCCGGCCGCCGAGAGTCCCAAGTCCCCCAAGACCCGGACCCGGAGCCCCAAGGCCGCCCGAAGCCCCAAGCTCGGCTGCGAGCGCGGCCTCCAGGCGCTCGCGGGCAATGCGGCCTTCCACGAGCTGGCGGAACGCCGGGTGGAAGGCGGTCTCCGAAGCCATGATGTCGCTGGATTTCAGGCCGACGCGGATGATGTTGATACCGGCATCGTCGAGGATTTCGTACATCGCCTTTGAACGAAGCACAGCCTCTTCCTCAGAAAGCGGGGTGTAGAGGCCTGCGAGCATCCGGTCATGCAGCGCCGTGTCACGAAGCACAACCGTAGGATAGATGCGCGCGATGGCAGGCGCGATGCGGACCGTCTGGCGGGCGGAAAAAATACATTTTTCAAGTGTGTCGCCCGGAAGACCCACCATCAGCTGGATGCCCAGCGTGAAGCCGTAATCCTTGATGAGTGCGGAACTCTCGAAGACCACGCACGCGTCGTGCCCTCTGCCTGACAGTGCGAGAACTTCTTCATCAAACGACTGGACGCCAAGCTCGATGACATCGACGCCATAAGCCTTAAGATTATCGAGAATTTCGCGGTTTATGTAGTCCGGGCGTGTCGAAAGATGGATTTTGTCAATCCTGCCCGCGTCCTTGTATTCCTTCGCAAGCGAAAGAAAAGCGCACTGCTCTTCAAGCGCAATGCCCGTAAAAGAGCCCCCGAAAAAAGCAAGCTCAACCGTCTCAAGATTCATTTTTTCAAGTGTGGAAAGGTGTTCCTCGATGGTCCGCCTTGCGTCCGCAGCCGTCACATCGCCGGTACGTGCGGTGATGCGTTTTTGATTGCAGAAAACGCAGTCGTTCGGACAGCCCCTGTGCGAAATAAACACCGGAATAATCGCATGTTTTTTCATAATACCCTCATTATACACGAAATACGAGAAAAAAACATAAAAATAAAAGAATAAAATGGTATTCCGCGAAGTTTTGTGATAAAATCATAAGCGAGGAGGGCTGCAATGCAAATCGGAAATGATTGGGACGACATTCTGTCCGGAGAATTTACAAAAGAATATTACATTAAACTGCGAGAGTTTGTCAGAAGCGAATACGAAAACCATCGCGTTTATCCTCCGGAAGCTGACATTTTCAACGCACTTTCGTGCTGCTCATATGAAGATACGAAGGTCGTGATTTTGGGGCAGGATCCTTATCATCAGGAGGGGCAGGCACATGGGCTTTGCTTTTCGGTCAACCGCGGCGTGAAAATCCCGCCGTCACTTCTCAATATCTATAAGGAACTGAAAGACGACATCGGAATGGAAATTCCGAGCCACGGGTGCCTTTCATCCTGGGCGTCGCAGGGAGTGCTGCTTCTGAATACGGTACTGACGGTGAGAGACAGCATGCCGAACTCGCACAAGGGCAAGGGATGGGAAACCTTTACCGACGCAATTATTCGAAAACTTAACGAAAGAGAGAAACCCATGGCCTTCATACTGTGGGGCGCAAACGCCAAGGCGAAAGAGGAGCTGATTACGGCAAATCGTCATCTGATTCTGACCGGAACGCATCCGAGTCCCCTGTCGGCACATACGGGTTTTTTCGGCGGCGCATACTTCAGCCGCGCAAACCGCTTCCTTGAGCTGGAAAATCAGGAGCCCATTAACTGGGCCTCTGTTTCAGATAATTAAACTACATTACATATTGACTGGGAGGAAAAAAACATGGTTGGTATTATTATCGGCGTAATCGTTGCAATTCTCGTGATTTATGTTATCGCAGGATACAACGGTTTCATTAAACTCAAAAACAAATGCGAAGAAGGTTTCGCAACGATGGATGTATATCTCAAGAAAAGATATGACCTCATCCCGAACCTCGTTGAAACGGTAAAGGGTTATGCGACTCACGAGAAAGATACGCTCGAAAAAGTCATCGCAGCAAGAAACATGGCACAGGGCGCTGCAACCATCGAAGACAAGATTGCAGGCGAAAATGTACTCCAGGGCACTTTGAAAACTCTCTTTGCGGTTGCGGAAGGCTATCCTGACCTCAAAGCGAACACGAACTTCCTTGACCTTCAGAACCAGCTCAAACAGCTTGAAGATGACATTGCAAACTCGAGAAAATATTACAATGCGGTTGTTAAGCAGTTCAATACGAAGTGCGAAATGTTCCCGTCGAACATCATCGCGTCTATATTCCATTTCGAAAGAAAGCCTATGTTTGAAGTGGAAAGCGCAGAGGAGAGACAGAATGTTCAGGTTAAATTCTAATTTTTTGAATAGACTTGCGAAGAAAATACCGGTATCGGTATTTTCTTTGGCTTTGGTGATAATGAGCACCGCGTCCGCTTTCGCATACACAACGGAGGCATTCGATGTTGATGTTGTGGTTGCGGAAAACAACAGCTACGAGGTGAGCGAAAAGGTCAAAGTCAATTTTGATAAGCAACAACACGGAATTTATGTATACATACCGGAGGCAGGTATAGAAGGAATCGACCTTCCGGACTTCAAAATTCCGGACCAGCGTGACCCTGAAATCGATAACGAATGGGTGAAAGACTGGAACTATGAAGTTTACAGCGAAAACGGAAACAAAGTCTTCCAGATCGGAGATGCAGATGAAACCGTCACCGGACGCCAGACTTTTGAATTCGGATACCGCATGACAATAATCGATGACCGAGACACGACGAAGGACTTCATGTACCTGGACCTGCTTCCGACAGGCTGGGAAACAGCAATCAAGAACACCACGATTCATGTGACGATGCCAAAAGCCGTGGACTCTTCCAAGATTCAGGTCTATGCCGACACCTACGGCTCAAATGACATGGTTTCGAATGTCAGCTGGGACTGCGACGAGACCGGACAGAACATTACCATTACAGGCAAAAACCTTGCAAAAGGGCAGGGCATCACGATTTTTGCGGAGCTCCCGGAAGGCTACTGGCAGGATCAGCTCAATTACGACAGCGTCCTTACCCTGATTCCGATTATCTGCATCGTGCTTGCGGCTGTGCTCCTTGCACTGTGGATGATCTTCGGCAGAGATAAGCAGATTGTTCCGACGGTTGAATTTTATCCGCCGGCGGGCCTTACCCCTGCGGAAGTCGGCTTGATTGCGGACGGCACACTCGACAAGAGCGACCTGGTATCGCTGATTATCTATTTTGCGGACAAAGGATATCTCACCATCGAGCAGACCGGCAAGAAAAAGTTTGCTTTCCGCAAGGCGAACGATATTGACGCCTCGGAAAAGAAATTTGCAAAGATTTTGTATGACGGAATCTTTGAAAACCGTGATTATGTGGAGATGGATGACCTTGGCGAAGAATTCGGCGAGGCCTACATGGCATCTTACGCGGCTCTTTCGGCAACGTACCGAAAATCAAAGAATCGTCAGACGACGCTTTCTTCAACCATCTGCCGTATCATTGCGTTGGTGATTTCCGTGGCAATGCCGGCTGTTATCGGTACTTTTGCAGGGCTTTACAACGGTGACTTCTATTCGCTGATCGTCGGAGGTGCATTCGGAACTCCGGTGATACTCGTAACGCTTATCATGATTCTGCTGACGAAAGATAAAGAGTATGTCTTCAGCAAAGCAAAGAAAATAAGACGCTTTATAATCTTCGGGGTAATCAACCTCGCGATGGTGTTCGTCTGCGCGTTTATGATTTATCTTGATACGACAAGCATTGCCTGCGCTGCGATTTTTGCGGTATGCATGGCAGCCTGCGAACTTTCGGCATGCATGATGGGCAAGCGTACGGATTACAGCGTTGAGCTCATGGGTAAAATTCTCGGTCTCAGAAACTTCATCGAAACGGCCGAGGCTGACAGAATCAACGCGCTCGTCGAGCAGGATCCAAGCTATTACTACAATATTCTTCCGTATGCGTACGTGCTCGGCGTTACCGACAAGTGGGCAAAGAATTTTGAGAAGATCAATATTCAGCCGCCTTCATGGTACTACGGCAATACCGCGGACGGAATGTTCATGGATGCATGGTTCTACTCATCCATGATGCGAAACTGCAGCACCGCAGTTGCCAAGAACATCCAAATCAGCACCGACTCGATTGACTCGGGCGGCGGCGGCTTCAGTTCCGGCGGCGGCGGTTTCAGCGGCGGCGGCTTCGGCGGCGGTGGCGGCGGGGCCTGGTAAAGCCCGGGTTCGATTGACGAAAACGACAAAAATAACAAACGGGCATGGAGCCTCGATAAAACCGAGAACTCCGTGCCCGTTTTACGTTTACACGCTAAGCCGAAGCAAATTTAATCGGCATGGCGACCTGCGTTATGTAGGCGTCTTTGTTGGCGCCGTGCGTAGGCGGACCCTCCATGTAGATATTGCGGAAGAAGCCTTGCGGCGTCAGGTCGTGGCTCCGGGCATACTCCGAAAGCTGCTCATGGATTTTCGGAAAGCTTTCATAAGGACCACGGTAATAAATACAAATCGCTGCAACCGACGGAAATTTGCGGATATCGGGACCCGTGCATGTTGGAGTCACGGGAATGATAAAGGTACCGCTTTCTTTGATAGGTTCTCCGACACAGCCACTATCTCCATTCGCTGCATTTTGATTGCCGTGCCCGGTTAGATACGAAGACTGAATTGGAATCTGCGTACACATTTTATTAATACTGTCAACCGGATAATGCTTTAGTGCGTCGACATAAGTCTGTCTAAGCTGTGTCGCCTTTTCAGCAACATCCGCACTCTCAAAATCTCTGCAAAATGCTGTAAAACCGGGAAGTGTCGTCGAAACTACCTCATGCTTGAGCGTGCTTGCCTGACGAAGCCTGAGCTGAGCGATATAACGGTCAAGCTGGTCTCGCAGAAGCATCATATGATCGATTTGATCGCCTAAATGTCCATTATCTTCAATGTAGCTGCGAATTTCCGGAAGTGAAAGCCCAAGATTCTGCAAAGCGCGAATCAGACGAATGTGAACAATATTGTCTGCCGAGTAGTAACGAAAGCCCTTTCCCTCGTTGCGCACAGTCGGCGTAACCAAACCGAGGTCCTCATAATTTATCAAAATTCTTCGTGTCAGCCCGAGTGCGTCGGCAACCTCGCCGATTTTAAAAAGCTTTGTATCATCTTCTGCCGTCTGCATTTTTTTCTGTTTAGCGTCAAGATTCTTTTTCATAATGCTGCCTTTCTACACACACATAAGTATACATCAATGTACACGCCATAATAATCATACAAAACTCAACTGAATTTGTCAAGGGGTGAGGGCGAAACCTTCAGCCCGAATTGTGAAATTTAGAACAATACATGCGTTTTTGACTTTGCGTTCTAATTCGAAGGGACGTTTTTTAGAATGTTTTCGCTGAAATTAAGTTTGCATTCTAAATTTACGCACTATGTGGATGAGTATGCAGACACCCGTATAGAAATTCATGCATTAATATGTAAAAAATTCAAGATTTCACCGGATAAAGTGGAATTAATTACCATCATCAGAGCAATAGTAGAAAAAAAGAAACAAAAGAGGAAAAATGTACGCTAAATGGAAGAAAAAGGCGATTCAGAATTTAGAACGCAAACTCGCTTTTTTCGTTTAATATCTAAAAACACCTGCGAAAATTTAGAACACAAAGTGGATTTTTTGCAAAAATATCTAAAAAGCTATTTTTAAAGACTTCCTTTATGCACGCTTATTCATTTTGTCGCTTTTTTTGTCGGCCTTTCTCGGCAGAACAGTCATACAATCCCCAAAATTCGACTTATTTTTATAAAATTTTTAAAAAAGCTTGACTTGAATATTGATGTGCGATGTATGCTGATTACATAAGTATTGAGCATATTTATCGAAAGTCGACTTTTGGGCACGCTATTTGCTCCTTCGTTCCGCAAAGATTGAACATTCATGGTCATTATGCTAAACTTAAGAAGAATCCACAAACAAATGCAAGGAGGATATATAAATGAAGAAAAAACTATTCACGATAGCGATTGCGCTGTGCATGGTCTTCACAATGATACCTGGGGGGGGTATTTCAGGCTGAGACAGCATGGGCAGCAGGGCCTAGCAGTCTAACAGTAGACAATGCAACTTTTTATGCCAACGGCGCTCTGAAATCCATTGAGGCAAGCTTTGGTTGGAGCGGTGCAACCGATGTTGAAGTACAACTTGTGCTGATGAAGAATAAACTTTATGGAGGCACAGACTACATCACTGAGGATGACTTTACAAATTTGGGGACTTATGGAAAGAACTTTAAATTCACAGGTTATGACGACATAAAAAAGTATGATGAAGCCACAGGAGTTTTTGGATTGATAAAAAGTTCTAACTTACAACAATACCAAGGAGGCAGACTTACAGAGGTATTGAACTTAGACAATACTGACATTCCGCTTAGTAAAAATGCATATTACTATGTTTATATATGGACATTATGGGGCACCAAATATTACCCGGATCATTTGGTATGTGCAATCAGTGTTAAGGATGGTCAGGTGCTGTATGCTGCGGCAGATGGCGAAGGGCGTAATACATATGACAGCAGTAAGCTTGCAGCTATTGAAAGCAAGGACGCATATAATGTCACAGTAACACCGGGCGCACATATGACGAAAACTGCTGAATCGGGAGCGGAGACACAAGAAGAACTTACTACCGGCATGACCCCGATAGTCTACACTGCAGATGACGGATACCACTTCCCGCAGGACTACGCTGTTAAAACTGTAAACGGAATCATGGTTCGCCGTGACAGCGCAAAGCAGATAACGGTTTACGGCACACCGTCAGATAATGCAACGATTACCCTTGAAGCTGCAACGGTAGGCAACCCACCTGCAGAAAATACTGCTACGAAACCTACCGCGAAGCCCGGACTTAAATATGACGGAGGAGAGAAGACAGGTGTTAAAGCGGGTATAGGTTATACTTTGGAAGGCACCGCTAAAGCAACGAATGCTGGAACCTACACAGCAACGGCTACATTAGCCGAAGGATATCAATGGAGCGATCATTCAACAGAGCCTGCAACAATCGAATGGAGCATCGCGCCTGCAGATAAAGTTAAAGAAACAGTAGACGACATGACTGCATATGTCGGTGATGAAGCTCCGACTCCTGATTATTCAGTAAGCGGACTTCTCGAGGGTGAGATAATCGGTGGAGCAGCCGTTTACAAATATCAGCTTAAAGATGCTGACGGTAATTACGGCGAGGAACTGAAAGCACCGGATATGAGCAAGGCAGGAACATATAAGATTACGGTTTCCGGACTTACTGTATCAAACAATTACAAAGGCATCGAGTTTGGAGCAGGAACTTTGGCAATCAGCGAAAAGCCGGCTTCAGGCGGTGGACATTCCTACACGCAGAGACCGACAATCATTGCGGATGAAGGCGCAGACACGCTGCTGACATTCAACGGCACGAAGCTTACAATCACTGCGAAAGACGGATATGAACTTTCAGATGTTTTGTTAAACGGCGTTTCCCAGGGAACGGTAACAGAACTTACAGGTCTCAAAGCAGGAAAGACTTACTATTATAAAGTTCGCGGCGTTCGCGTCATCGACGGACAGAAGTACTATACACAGTGGTCCAACAAAGCTTGGAGAACCATCAAATAGAATAAAAAATTCTTGAAAAATAATGAGGCAGTTCAATGCGAACTGCCTCAGCTGTTATATTCGGTTATTCTGTTCTCGCGAACTTAATCGGCAAAGCAATCTGCGTGACATAAGCATCTTTGTTCACACCGTGCGTCGGTGGACCTTCCATATAAATATTGCGGAAGTAGCCGTGTGGCGTTAAGCCGTTTTCGGCAGCATAGTCCAGAAGATGCTTGTGCACCTGCGGGAAGTTCTCGTAAGCACCGCGGTAATAGATGCAGATTGCAGAGGTCTGCGGGAATTTACGGATGCAAGGGCCGGCGCTATCCGATGCGACCGGAATGATGTACAGCCCGTCACAATCGGAATCCGCAGATACCTGGATGCACATTTTATGCTCGTTGTCCAAACGATATTGGTGCATGGTATCGATATAGGCCTGCCGTAAATCTGCGGTCTTCTGCGCTAAATCCGCATTGTGGAATTCACGAAAAAATCCGGTGAAGCCCGGAAGTGTTACATTGCGGACCTCCATTTCCTCAATACTTGCATGCGTCTGACGAAGCTGAAGCTGAGCGATATACTGGTCAAGCTGGCTCCGGAGACGAACGAGACGATCGATTTGCTCGTCCAAATGTGTTGTATCATCAAAATAGCTTCGGATCTCAGTGAGCGACAAGCCTAAATTCTGAAGCGTGCGAATCAGGCGAATGTGCACAATGTTGTCGGCGCTGTAGTAACGGAATCCGCGGTTGCCTTCCTTTAACGCAGGTTGCACTAAGCCTAAATCTTCGTAATTTATAAGCATTCGGCGTGTAATTCCCAAGGCTTTAGTTACCTCGCCCATTTGAAAAAGATTCTTATTTTCGTTATGCATATCGTACCTACCCTTTTACATCTATAAAAACTTTTGAAATTTTTTTAAAATTTTTTTCAGAAAACACTTGACTTGCACACCGATGTGCAAGATATAATCATTATATATAATTGCTATCCGTGTGTCAAGATTCAGATAGCATACAATCAGCAAAGAAACTAACAAAACAGAGGGGGAAAACAAAAATGAACAAAAAGAAAAGCTTAGTTTTGCTCTTAGCACTTTCTTTGGTAATATCCATGATCCCGGCACAGGCATCTGCGGTTGTAAAAAGCGCAGGAACTCCGACAGAAGTGCAGAGTCTGACTTCAAGCGAAAATTTAGAGCATAATTTTGTGAATGTTACGGCAAACGGAACTTCCTTATATGTAGAAGCGGAAACTCCGATCCAGGCATCAGAGTTCAATGTATCTGTCAGAAAAGTGAAGTCCGGCGGCTCAAGCGCATGGTATACCCGCGTTTATCCGACGAATGCCGGCGACTATTATCGCTTTGAATTCAGTCTGCCGAACTATGTACCGAGAGCAGGCGGAGCGCTCAGCGGTGACTATGTGCTGATTATCACGATGCAAAAAGGAAACGGCACAAGTGATGTTTTCTATAAAAACTGCGCTTTCCGTGTAACAAACGGACAGTTCTCGATTTTGCAGTACGATAAAATCATCAAAGAAAATGCAAGACTGGATACGAAAGCAAACAAGAAAAAGGTTTCTAACTTTAAGAAAACCAACATGAGCGATGTGAAATCCATCTGTTTCCGTGACCCGGTGACGAAAAAGGTAGCTTCCGTGACAACGAAGAAAGTGAAATACTTTAAGACTGTTTCAAATCAGGTTGTAAAGGGAGCAAGCACGGACTACGAAAAGCTTTTGAAGATTTATGAGTATGTAGCAGAGAATTTCTACTATGATGACATTGCATTTTCCAGCGGAACGAAGCAGTATGTCGATCCGTACCGCAATCTCTACAATATGAGAAACAAGAAGAAGAGTGCAAACAGCCAGGGCGGCAAGGTTGCAACAACCTGCGTGGGCTATTCGGCTGCTGTATGCGCACTTGCCAGAGCACAGGGTATTCCGACCAGAATTGTAAACGGACACCATATCAGCCTGAATAACAGCGGTTTCAACACATGGTCGACCGAAAAGAATATTACGGAACTTGACCACTGGTGGAACGAATGCTATGTGGACGGACGCTGGATTACTGTCGATGCAACGCCGGGCAACAGCAATAAGTGGAACAGAAACACCAACAAGTGGACTTACACAGGCCTGACGAACTACATCTATTTCGACCCGACGCCGGAGCAGCTTGCAACTTCACATGTATTGTTTGAGATTAAAGGCGCATAAAAGGATGCAGAGATACTAAGAACTGCTGACAATTTAAAAACACTTTGATGACAAAGCGTGCCTTCGGTTACAACTCTAACCGAAGACGCGCTTTTTTACTGTCAGACAAACTGTCGATTTTTATCGAAATATGTCGGAATTTTCTATGATGTAATTTCCATCATAGAAAGCAAGCTCTTTCCGAAGGCAATCGGCTGTCACAGCATTTTCTCCGTCGGGGAGCAAAAAAACAGGATATCTCTTGTCGGACCTTCTTGAGTTTCATTTCCTTGGGCTTGGAAAAGTCGACCCAAATAAGCCAATTGAAGAGATGAGCCAAATAGAACGTCTTGCGGTTTATTTAAGATATGCCGACGATGAAAACTACAAAGACTCCGTACAGGAAATATGCGAGAGCGAGGAGGGAATCTTCATGGCTGAAAACTTATATCGGACGGTAACGAAGGAAGAAAGAGAGGCTGCATGGGCAGAATGCCGCATGATGTATCAGCACGATATGGCCTCTATGCGCGAAGACGCACGAAAGGCTGGTCTTGCAGAAGGTCGAACACAAGGGCTTGCCGAGGGACATGCCGAGGGACTTGCCGAAGGCGAAGCCATTGGGCTGGAAAAAGGCGCTGCACAGAAACAGCGCGAAATTGCGAAAAGCATGAAGGCGAAAAATATCCCGACTGCTGACATCGCAGAGATGACAAGCGGCTCAAGAGGGCCGCTTTTTGTGCGCCCTGCCATACGCCCGCCATGCGCCCGCAGGCCCACGAGCCGTTAGCCGCCGGCTTACACACTTGGTGCAGCCCGCCTGATGTTCGCCTGTGCGGCCATGGCAAATTGTAAGAAAATGGATAATTATGCATAAAGTCATATCTTTTTGCCCAAACCGCCTCAAAAATAGAAGCCGGGAGCCCCGCGGAGGGCTCCCGACCTATAAAAAAGGCATAGTCCCGAACCACGAGATTATGCGTATAAAATCGCTTTAAAATGAAATCGTTGAAATTTCAACGATTTCATACAAATGCGAATTTTGACGATTTGAAACAGTCTTTTCGTCACCCGAAAAATATCCGGTAAAAGAGGGGGAATCTTCTATCTTTTCGGCCAAAACGTCAAAAAGATAGAAGATTCCGGCATTTTATGCACGGCGGCCCCAGGGCCGCCCGACACACGGGCGGGCGCAGGCGCACAAGCCGCAGTGCACATTTCTATTTCAGATTCTCCGGGTTCAGGCACTTCAGCTCGTCAACCACAAAAAGGCCGTCTTTGCGAATCAGGACATCGTCGAACCAGATTTCGCCGCCGCCGTATTCCGGACGCTGAATCATCACCAGATCCCAGTGAACCGCGGATTCGTTGCCGTTCGGTGCATCCTCGTAGCACATGCCCGGCGTAAGATGGAAGCTTCCGCAGATTTTTTCGTCGAAAAGGGTGTCCTTCATAGGCGTCATCACATACGGATTGACACCGATGGCGAATTCGCCGAAGTAGCGGGCACCTTCGTCGGTGTCGAGAAGGGCGTTGATTTTTTCGTCGTTGTTGGCAGTCGCCTTGACGATTTTGCCCTTTTTGATTTCAAAGCGGATGCTTTCGTAGGTGTAGCCCTGCTCCTCACTCGGGGTGTTGTAGGAAATCACACCGTTCATCGACTCGCGGACAGGGGCCGTGTAGACCTCACCGTCCGGGATGTTGCGAAGACCGTCGCACTTGACCGCCGGAATGTCCTTGATGGAGAACTTGAGGTCGGTGCCCGGACCCACGAGATGAACCTTGTCCGTGCGGTTCATAAGGTCGACGAGGCTGTCCATTGCGCGGCTCATTTTTTTATAGTCGAGCGTGCAGACATTGAAGAAAAATTCCTCGAATGCTTCCTGCGACATGTTCGCAAGCTGTGCCATCGAAGGGTTCGGATAGCGCAGAATCACCCATTTTGTGCGGTTTACGCGGTAGTCGAGCGTCGGGCGTGTCATCTTGTAGTAAAGATTGAGTTTTTCGGAAGGCACATCGCTGAGCTCTGCGGTGTTTTCATTTCCGCGGATGGCAATGTACGCGTCCATTCCCTTCATCTGATAAAGCTGGCAATCGTTGAGGAACTCCAGCTGCTCCTCGTCGCAGCCCAGCAGCATTTCGCGCATCAGGCGGCTGTCCCGGGAAGTCACATAAGGCTTTGCGCCGAGCTTGTAGCAGTCCTTGATAAGCTGGCAGACAAGCGGCCGGGTGGCTTCGCCCTCGTAATCGATTAAAACCCTGTCGCCTTTTTGGAGGTCGCAGGAGTAACTTGTAAGCATATCCGAAAGTTTGATAATTCTCTGATCCATGATTTCTCTCTCCTTGTGTTTTTCTGACTTTATTATACCCCAAAAATCGCCAAAAAACCATGCTGTCTTGACACGTAAAGCGCAGAAATGTTATGATACACTTATAGGAAAAAAGTGGATAAAACGAACAAAAATTTTTATTCAGGAGGAAGAAATGAAGAAGAAATTATGGACACTTGGCGTGGCACTCTGCCTTGTATTTACAATGATTCCGTTTGGTGTGGAAGCAGCTTTCGGCTATGGCGGGGAACCGGACGATGTGCCGCCAACGGTTACATTTGACCAAAACGCGAGGGGAAGTGAATTTTATACGCTTAATTACGATTCGCGGTACGGCTGGATTCTTGAAGTTTTTGCCGGTTCGGACACGGAAGTCTGCGATGTAATCATGAACTATAACGGAAACGAAGGTACTTTGGAGTTCGACCAGTCTGATCTGGAGCATGTGAGAGCTGACGGAATACCGGGAGGTGCAGAGGTTAAGGTAAGCTTTATGGGCAGGTACCCGGCGGCTGACTCGCCGCGTCTTGACTCGAAGGTCATGAAGCTTTCCTACAGCAAGACTACCTATAACGGAAAGGCAAAAAAGCCTGTGCTCAAGATCGGGAAACTCAAACAGGCGGACCTCGTAAAGAAGGGTCTTATAACCGTTAAATATTCCTACAACACGAAGCCGGGAATCGCGAAGATGACGATTAAGGCGGGGAAGAAAGCAAAAGGCAAATACGAAGGTCAAACGACGATGTATTTCCGCATCGCCCCGAAAAAAATGGCATTGACATCCCTGACTTCCCAGAAAAAGGGAGAACTCATCCTCAAATGGAAGGGGCAGAAATATGCAAGCGGATACAACATCCTGATAAGCGAATCCGAGAACTTTGAGGCAGAAAAAACATACAATTTTACAGTTCCTGCGGATAAGTTCAACTCCATGGCATTCACAGAAGCGGCGAGCGGCGTGAAATATTTTGTAAAAATTCGTTCCTACACGGATTCCAAATACGGCCGTTCGTACGGCGCATGGGGCAAGGCACTCAGCACAGCGGCAAAATAATTATGAAAAATCATTCAGGACTTGTAGGGATAAAATAGGTAATAAACGATGGAAAAGAACATTAAAATAACCGTGGCAAATCCCGCGGGAAACAAAACAATTTTCGTGCACGACAAATTTGAAAGGGCGGACTATGCGAAGGTCGCCGAGCAGCTGCTCGGAATGGAAGAGTTCGCAGCAGAGCAGGTCGCCTTTATTTTGGATGCGCCTGAATGCGGGCGCGCAGAGGGAAAGATGGAAATGTGCGGACTGGAGTTCTGCGGAAATGCAACCCGTACTTTCGGGCTGATGGTTGCAAAGCAGCTCGGGATTTCCGGCAGCGGCAAAGTGTTCGTCGATGTCAGCGGCGTCGATGAAATCCTCACCGTTGAAGTCAACACTGATACGAATTACACAAAGGTGAAAATGCCTGCGTATATCGACATTAAACGATTCGACATTTCGGGCATTTTCGACACAGCAGGAGGCTCTGAGAGCACCGGTGCAGCGGGCGGCATGCCGGAAGCATCGACGGCGGCAGGTGCACCGGGCGCTGCCGTGGAAGATGCCGCCCTCAAAGAGGTAAAGGCAGTTGATTTCGGCGGAATTCTCCACTTGATTATACCGGACATTTCGGCAAATCTCGAAAATTTTGAGCGCGTAAAGAAGTTTGTATATGACAGATTCAACCCGCCGGCAATGGGCGCGATGTTCTATGACACGAAGAACGAAACGCTGGCTCCGATTGTTTACGTGAAGGATGTGGACAGCACTTACTTCGAAGGCTCATGCGCCAGCGGCACCGCATCGTGCGCCATCGCGTTCGGCTCCGAAAAACCGGACGGTGACTATACCTTCACATTCCCGCAGCCTGCGGGCACAATTGACGCGTCGGTTGAAGTCCGGGGCGGCAAGGTTCAAACCACATACATAGAAGGCCCGGTCGAAATCGCCGAGCCGGTGGAAGTGACGGTAGAAATATAAAGTGCGCGGCTTTTGCAGACCGCGCGGAGTTTGCGAAGTGGAAGACTGTGGCAAGACGGCTGAAAATCGCCGCTAAACCGCAATCGTGAGTTGGTGAAGCGTTTTGCCTTTCTGGAAAAACATGGACTTGTAGGCTTCCTTGCATTTTGCGAATTTTGCGAAAGTTTTCGCGGTCTCGCATTCGTTGCAGTAAACCTTCCAGCAGCCGCAGCATTTGCAGTTCTTTCCGCTGTTCAGAATGTAGCCTGCAACGTCGGCAGGCGGATAGCCTAAAAACAGACCTATTTCATGCGGAAATTCCTTGCTTCCGCCGCAGCTTGCAAAGCGCATTTTCAGATGTGCAAGCGCAGCATCAACGGAAGTGTCGGCGTAACCGTTTCTTCGCAAAATTTTACAGGCATTTGGATGATTCAAATCGGTCCGGAGCTTTTTCTCTCTGTACACATAGATGAGAGCACTCCGGGCTTTTTTTCTCAATACGGTTATGCTGACGCCTTTCGGCTCAAGCGTGGCCGCCAGCACTTCCAGATGTTTCTCAAGTTCGTCCTCCGAACAAAATGTATAATTAAAAAGATTGGCTGTCTTAAGCGATGCCAATGTCGGTGAGCAATGTTCAATCAAATACTGTTCCATTTGGGATTCCTCCGTAGATATGGGAGTCTGTAACGGGCGGGCACGCTCGGCACCCGCCGCAGACCAAATAGTGATGACTATTAAAATTGTTTAAGTGGCATAAAATGAGTTTATATCGGCCGGGTTAGCACAAGCTAACTCGATGGTTTAAATACAGCTAACCGACGAAAGTAGGAGTGAAGACTTTTTCGTCTATTCGGTTAGCATATGCTAACTATACTATAAAAAATGCAGGCTGTCAATAGGATTTTAAAACTTTTTTTGGCTTGAATTGCAGACGGTTTTGTGGTATACTTTTCAAGGTGTCGGCGGAATCCCGGGCGGCACGGCAGTTTTATAGGATACGGAAGCGTATCGAAGTGGTCATAACGAGCCGCACTCGAAATGCGGTTGTCCGCAAGGGCACGTGGGTTCGAATCCCACCGCTTCCGCCAAACAGTCAGCCGGATCCCGGTTATTCCGGAATCCGGCTGATTCATATTTATGTCACCGGAGGTAAAGCGTCGTAACGCTCGGGGATCGTAAGGCGCAAGCCTTGCAGGCCGCATACCGGATTAGGTGTCGAGTGCGCTCGG
>CAKQVG010000013.1:0-44641 GCA_934277695.1 uncultured Clostridia bacterium | reverse complement strand
AATTTAGCTGATTGTTTCAAAATTTATTTGACTAAATTTCTACACTATGAAGTTTTCAAGGTTCAGTGCGGTTTTTTTAACCGCCGCTCGACAAGGTGTCGAACATTTAATATCTTAGCACATCTTGCTAATCTTGTCAACACTTTTTTAAAACTTTTCTCGAGGTTTTTCGTGCTCACTTCCGTGCCGATTTGCTTCTTATTTCGTTTGAAAAAGTGTGCTGTGCATTTCTGACAGCTTACCTATATTACCACTATCCTCCACCGTTGTCAATAGCCTTTTTTCATTTTTTTGGTTTTTATTTTTACGACTTATTTCCCGGATGTTTCTCCACCCTTCTGCAGGCCCCAAAGCAGGTAAAGCACAAACGCAAGTCCGTTCCAAATTGCAAAGAATAAATAACAGCCTCTTGCCCCGAATGCGTCAAGGAGTATCCCTCCAAGCAGGCTGCAGACGATGGAACTGAAATTGTTGCCGATGGCATGGAAGGTGGATATTCCGAGACTCGCGAGCCTTGGTTCCGGTATCTTTCCGAAGTACTTGATGAATTCGACCCAAATGATGCCGTTTGACATTCCCTGCAGGAAGAAGGTCGCCAGCAGGAGTTTATATCCCGGACCGAATGCATAAAACGCAAAACGGAGTGCACAAAGCCCTACAGCGATTACGGTAAGTTTCTCCGTCGGGAGCACTTTGTTAATGCGCGGCACCAGCAGCATGAAGACAGCCTCGCTGCCCGCCATAAGCAGAAAGGCAACGCCGATTCCGTAAATGGTCCCGCCCCCTTCTCGGTAAAGGTATCCGAAATAGGTACTGTTTGCGATTGCGCATCCGAACACGAAGAAAGAGCAGACCAGCAGATGAACATATTTCTTATCTCGAAAAAGTTCTTTCGCGGAATTTTTTCTGCTTCCGTCATCATTTTTGTAATGAGGCGGTTCTTTCATGCGCAGCACAATGATGGCTGCAACAGCGAACGTCATTGCATATATGTAGAAAATGGATTTCAGTCCGTGTGCATCCGCATAGCTGCCGGTGATATAAACCGCTGCCGAAAATCCGATCGCTCCGAAGGATCTCACTTTGGAAAAGTTATCTCCGTTTGCAATCACAAGCGAATCGCACAGTCCGTACACCGGTCCCTGGAATGCATACATGGCGGCATAAATTGTGACATATATAAAGAACACTTTTGTGCTTAATGTCAGAATTGAAAAAACGCCCGCTGCAAGAAACATTGCCGCTATGAGCTTCCGCTTGCTCTGCGTGTTTGAATAGACACGTCCCCATAGAAGACCAAATAAAACGGCGGAGGCCGTCCCCATGGAAGTTACAACTCCGACCTGAGTTCCGCTGAACCCGATTGAATTTAAGTACTGCCCGATAAGCGGTGTCATCGCGCCGAGTGGGCAATAGAGAAAAAAGTACAATGCATGGCTTTTAAAATCTTTTGTGGTTTTTTTCATGAAAATCTCTCCTTCAGATAAAGCACAGTATATCAAATCTTATTTCAGTGCACAATAATATGTAGATATTTTGCCGGAATTATTTTCTTGGGCAAAACGCAGGAGGTAATATTTTGTTAATTGTTGCAATTCGTACACTTATTTTATATGCAGCGGTGTTGTTTGCCGTAAGGATGATGGGAAAATCAGAGCTTTCGAAAATGTCACCCTTTCAAATGGTCGTGCTTTTCATGATTGCCGAACTTGCGGCAATTCCGATCGATTCGACATCGGCCTCGCTCGTGAACGGTGTCATGGCAATCTTCACGCTCATGTTTTTGCAGATCATGATTTCTTTTCTCTCCACAAAATTTGAGTGGTTCAAGAATTTTGTCACGGACAAACCGTCCGTCCTTATCGAAAAAGGCAGGATCAATATCAAAGAACTGAAGAAGCTCCGTATCACAAACACCGACCTCATGGAGCAGCTCCGCCTTGAGAATTGTCCCTCTTTGGCGGATGTGGAATACGCCATTATGGAGTCAAACGGCCAGCTTACTGTAATTCCGAAAGCCGAGAACAAGCCGGTCACTCCGAAGGACATTGAACTTGCCGTAACGGAAGGTACGCTTCCGAAGCTTATTTTTTCCGACGGAAAACTTTACGAAAAAAATCTTCTTTCACTGGGAATCAGCAAAGAGGCTCTCGACGCAAAACTCAAAGCCGCGAATGTAAAGGGCTATGAAAATATTTTTCTTGGTTTCTATGACGAAAACAAGCAGATTCATCTTTATCTTGCGTCGGACAAAACCGTTCCGTTCACAGCGGAGGTGAAATTATGAAGAATGTGATCGTATCCATCTGTGCGGTCGCTCTCCTGATTGGCGGCTGGCTCATATTCGCCCATTATTCGCAGGAAAAAATCGATGGTTTCAATCAATTCATCAAGGATGATATCCTAACCTCCGTCGAAGCTTCCGACTGGCAGGATTCAAATAAAAAAATGAAAAAGCTGAACAAAGACTGGCACGAGTATAAGAAAGTGGCGATTTTCTTTCTTGACACCCAGACAATAAACGAAATCGACTACTCGATGGCGAAGTCTGTCAAGTATGTCAAGGCAGAAGATGTGTCGAATTCCTCCGGGGAACTCAACGCTATGGTCGAGCAGCTCGCCTTCCTTTGCACAAATGACGAGGTGAACTGGGGCAATATTTTCTGACAGAAAAGTAAAAAAGACCGAAACGGTCTTTTTTACTGAATTATTTCATACATTTTTGTTGCGGCTTCCTTCTTACAAGATTCGCTTATTTCCAAAATCCTCGCGGATACCGAGCTGTTGCCGAATTCGATGTGGATGATATCACCCACTTTGACTTCGGTTCCTGCCTTGGCCGGTTTGCCGTTTATCGAAATGCGCCCCTGATCACAAGCTTCTTTCGCGACGGTTCGCCTGCGTATCAATCTTGAGTTTTTTAAAAACTTGTCGATTCTCATAAGTGCCTTTCCCTAACCCTCTAATGAGCTATTAGGTTTGAAATAGTTTTATAATAAAGACGATTTCTCGTCTAAATTATCATAGTCATATCCGCCGGCTGTCAATGCCGGCAATTCGGTTATTCTTATTTGTTTACAGCGTCCTTTAATGCTTTGCCTGCTTTGAATACAGGAGCCTTGGATGCTTCAATCTTGATAACTTCTTCAGGTTTTCTAGGGTTTCTTCCCTGTCTAGCTTTTCTTTCTCTTGTTTCAAAAGTACCGAATCCGATTAACTGTACCTTATCTCCGTTTACCAATGCATCTTCAATGCTTGCAACCATTGCATTGATAGCAACCTCTGCGTCCTTTTTAGTGAAACCGGTCTTCTCTGCAACTGCAGCAACTAATTCAGCCTTGTTCATTTTAAGTCCTCCTTTTAAATGATAAATAATAATAAATAAAATAATGCCTACACCGTATGCTCCAACCCTTTGGCTTCTTCCCAAAGCTTGTCCATCTCTTCCAATGACATATCTTCAAGACGTCGGCCGTCTGCGTTCGCTCTTTCTTCAATATAGCGAAACCTTCTCGTGAACTTATCGCTAGTATAGTTCAATGCACTTTCAGGGTCAATATCCAAAAATCTGGCAACATTCACGCAAGAAAAAAGCAAATCGCCCATTTCCTCCTCAAGCCTCTGCTTCGAAGAGACCGCCTCTGTATATTGCTCCATAAATTCCGCGTATTCCTCTGCCACCTTATCAAATGCGCCGGAAACATCCTCCCAGTCAAAGCCGACATCTGCGGCTTTTTTCTGAACCTTGAATGCTCGCACCAGTGCCGGCAAGGCTTTAGGCACTCTCTCGAGTCGAGAAGCACATGACTTCTCATGCTTCTCTTCTACCTTGATATTTTCCCATTTTTCAAGCACTTTGTCAATAGATTTTGCGCTATTATTTTGCGTTTCCTGCAAAAAAACATGAGGATGCCTGCGTATCATTTTCTCGCATTCTTCGTTTATTATATCCTTTAGGTCAAATTCTCCTTCTTCCTTTGCAAGATCTGCATGAAATACAATCTGCAGCAGCACATCGCCGAGTTCCTCTCTGAGGTTTGCCATATCCTTGTTGTTTATGGCTTCAACAACTTCATATGCTTCTTCTATCATGCCTTTGCGCAGAGTCTCGTGCGTCTGAACTTTGTCCCACGGACATTCGCGTCTGAGGAGGGCAATAATTTCCGCAAGCCTTTCAATCGCCTCTTTATTGTCCTTCCCGGAGTCCGTCAAATACAGATATTCTTCCCTGATACTCATAGTGTTACCTACTTTATAAATTTATCAATAATTTTTACGAGCTTATCTCCTTTCGGAAGTTTTGCAAGCTCTTCTTTGGTTATAGCTTTAATCATGAAAATCAGAACAACATATACCACCGCTCCGAGCGCAATTGCCAGAAGCGTGGAAATCGTATTGCTCGCCGTTATAAGAAACAGCAGCTTATATCCCGCAAACGCGGCTATTCCCATCAAAACAGATGCGAGTGCCGGTTTAAAATATGTCATCGAATAGTCAAACTTGATGTTTATGTCTTTTTTCAAGTATGCTGCATTCAGCGCCGTTGCTATCACATATGCCGCAATGGTTCCGATCGGTCCTCCGTTTACGTTAATCGGCCGCAGTCCGACAAGCACATAGGTTAAAACAAGCTTCACAAGTGAACCGATTGCAAGATTTCTTACAGGAATCGTCTGTCTGTCTACACCTTGAAGTGCACCCGTAAGCGTCTGGAGTGCGGACATGAAAATAATTCCGATGCACATGATGCGAAGTGTCGGTACGGATGCGGTAGCTTCCGCAAGCTGACTCGGATACAAAAGATGCAGAATCGGTTCCGCAAGGGAAAACATGCCGACTGCACACGGAAAACTTATCAGCATCGCCGCTCTCATTCCGAGTTTGCTAGTTTCCTTGACATCGTCCAAATTTCCGAGGCTGAACCCTGCCGCAATTGCAGGCACAAGGCTCATTACAACCGCTTGAGTGAACGCCTGTGGGAGGCCGATAAGTGAATTGCAGTATCCACCGAGTCTTCCCCACAGTACTTTTGATTCCACAAGGCTCCATCCGCTTGCCTGAAGTCTTCTCATGACAACTGCACTGTCTATGGTTTCCATCAAAGGAAGAATCGAAGCACCGATCGTAATCGGAACCGCAATAATCAAAAGCCGTTTTACGATTGCCGCCGTGCTTTCGAGTCTTTCGTTTGATTTGTTTCTGTGTATTTTACTTCTTATCGCCGGAAGGTTCAGAAGATAGATTCCTATCACTACGACAAGTCCCGCCACGGCTCCCGCCGTACACCCGAACGTAGCCCCGGCGTTTGTTGCTTCAAGACCTGTCGGAATCAGGTAGTATGCAAGCGAAAGCCCGACAACCACTCTGAAAAGCTGTTCAAAGAACTGAGACAGCGCCGTGGGATTCATATTTTGGCGTCCCTGAAAATATCCCCTGTATGCCGACATGATCGGAACGAAAAACAGGGATGGGGCGATTGCCTGAAGCGATAGACTGGTGCCCGGGTTTTTTAGTACGGTTTCCTCGATGAAGCCGGCTCCGAAATGTACCATCATAAAGGAGACAAATCCGAATGCCGCCATGAGCCAAAGTGAGGTGTGGAATACTTTGTGCGCACCGCCGTAATTCTTCACGACCACCCTCTCGGATACCATTTTGGAAATTGCAACCGGGATTCCCGCTGTTGAAAGGGTCAGAAAGAATACATAAATCGGATATACCGAACTGTAATATGAAATTCCCTCTGCGCCGATCCAGTTGGTCAAAGGCAGCCGGAAGAAAACCCCCATAACTTTGACCAAAATTCCGGCAATGCCCAAAATCGCAGCGCCTTTTAAAAATTTATTTCCTGCCATATATATTTAGCCTTTCTTAATAGCTTTGGTTTTCTTAAAGAGATTCCAATATCTTTCGTGTATGAATTTCTGCTTCTCTGACAGTTTTTTCTATATCAATCGTCATATACTCTCCGTTCTCATAAAGAACCTTTCCGTCCACCATGGTAAGCAGAACATCCGTACCGGATGCAGAGTATACGAGATTATTTTTCATGTCATGCACCGGATACATATTCGGTGTGTCGATGTCAAGAACTATGAGGTCAGCTTTAAACCCTTCCTTGATCAATCCGCAGTCCTCTCTTCCCTGTCCGAGCGCTCCTCCCCGCGTTGCGGCTCTTAACGTCTGCGTAGGTGTAACCGCAGTCGGGTCACGGTACATCATCTTGGAAGCCATGGCAAAAACCTTCATTTCCTCAAAGAAGTTCAGGCTGTTGTTGCTGGCAACACTGTCGGTTCCGATTGCGACATTGATATCTCTCTTAAGAAGCTCCGGCACATTGCACACCCCGCTCGCAAGTTTCATATTGCTTACCGGGTTTGATGCAACCGTAACATTTTTTTCTTTCAGAACATCAAAATCATCTCCCTCAATCCACACGCAATGAGCAGCCGTAGCCGGGATATCCAGTGCACCCAGGCTGTCAAAATACTGAAGCGGTGTCAACGAATATTTGCGTTTGCACTCCACATGCTCGGACTCTGTTTCCGAAACATGAATGTGCATTCTGGCTCCCACTTCTTTTCCGTATAAGGAAACTTCTCTTACCGCGAGAGGATTTGATGTGTATTCGGCATGAATGCTCACATCCATTTTTATTCTTCCTTCTTCGGTATTATGATATGCTTCGAAAGTTCTTTTCATTTCCTGCATGGAAGGCAGCTTCCACACATCTTCGTCTCCGAAGTTTACGATCGCCCTTGAAATATTAGCTTTCATCCCGGCTTTGGATGTTGCTCTGACCATGTCATCTATGAAATAGTACATATCACTTGTCGATACGATGCCAAACCGCATGGATTCGGCCATGGTAAGCAAGGTTGCCCAGTATACCGCATCACTCGTGAGTTTATCCTCAAACGGAAATATCTTCTTATTCAGCCAGTCCTGCAAGGCCATATTCTCTCCGTAGCCTCGCATGAGTGACATCGGTGAATGTCCGTGCGAATTGTAAAATCCGCTCATAAGCAGTCTGCCTCTGCCTTCGTATGTTCTCCCGTAATCCTTTTCCGGTGCTTCGGTACCAATATATTCTATGATTCCTGCGTCCACGCCGACATACACATTCTGTCTGACTTCAAAATTTTCATCAAGTATGCTTATGTTTTTAAAGAGCATTTTCTCCCCCTCAAATTGTCATTATATTAAAACAAAACATTTTATCTTATTAGTATAACACACATTGTGTGTTGTTTCCAAGAATAATAGGTAAAAAAAGAGCAACTATATTTTTTTCACAGGGTATATTTTCAATCTAATTACAGATACTATTTTTACCAGACAAAACGGAGGAAAACCAAATGAAAGCTACAGGTATCGTAAGAAGAATTGATGATTTGGGAAGAGTCGTTGTTCCGAAGGAAATCAGGCGCGTTCTCAGAATCAGGGAAGGTGACCCTTTGGAAATATACACAGGCAATTCCGGCGAGGTCATTCTCAAAAAATACTCACCCATAAGCGAACTTGGACAGTTCGCCGACGAATATGCGGAAAGTGTCTCTCAGGTTCTTGGGACAACCATTGTTGTTTCCGACACCGATCAGGTAATTTCGGCATGGGGCGCAGGCAAGAAGGAATTTGCGGATAAAAAGGTGGACAATGAGCTTGATAAAATCATCCAAAGCAAAAATCGCTACTTAAACGATTCGAAAATTGTGGTCCCCATTATTTCCCAGGGCGACCCGATCGGCTCTATTACCATCTTGCCGAAGAGCGGCAAGGTTCTCGGTGATACGGAGCTTAAGGCAGCCGAAATCGGTGCGAACTTTCTCGCGCGACAGATGGAAAACTGATTCCCGCTCTTTTGGCATATATCCCGTCATGCAGAAAACGGCATGCGCTCTATTTCTGAGCGCCTGCCGTTTTTTTGTCTTCGTATAAAGTTTCGAGTAGTTCTATGCTGTCGGAAAGCATGTGTGTGCGGTCGGTGGAAAGCCTTATAAACGGCTGTGTTCCTCCGTGTATGAAAACTTTCCTTCCGAATTTTTCCGTCAGGTTGAACAGTGCATATCCACTCAGAGGATTCTTCTCCGCAAAGTCAAACACGAGTTTAACCGCCGCATTGTCTTTTCCGGTCAGTTTCTGTGCAGGAACCGTTTCCTTGGCTTCCGGATGAATTCGGACAATCGAAAGTTCTCCCGCAAGGAAGCGTGCATGGGACACCTTTACGAGATTGATCGCCGCCTGCGGCACATCGCCGAAACGGTCAAGCATTTCGTCGATGATTTCATCTTCATCCTCTTCGCTTCTGACTGATGCGATTTTCTTATACATGGAAAGCTTGAGCGATTCGTTTTCGATATACTGCTTCGGAATGTATGCAGATACCGGAAATTCAATGCTTGCCTCTTCTTTATCTTCGTTTATGATTTCGCCTTGAAGTGCTCTGACTGCGTTGTCGATCATCTTGCAGTAAAGTTCATATCCGACGTTCATCATGTGCCCGTGCTGCGCAGTTCCGAGCATGTTGCCCGCACCTCTGATTTCGAGGTCACGCATTGCAACTTTGAAGCCTGCTCCGAATTCGGTGAACTCTCTGATTGCCTTGAGCCGCTTCTCGGAGACTTCCGTAAGGACTTTGTCCTTTTGGTACATCAGGTAAGCATAGGCGATTCTGTTTGATCGGCCGACTCTGCCTCGGAGCTGATAAAGCTGGGAAAGACCATATCGGTCTGAATCCATGATTATCATAGTGTTTGCGTTCGGGATGTCAATTCCTGATTCGATGATCGTCGTCGCCACAAGCACATTGCTTTCGCCGTTTATGAATCCGACCATCACATCTTCAAGCGCATGTTCGTTCATCTGCCCGTGTCCGACCGCAACGACGGCTTCCGGCACGAGTTCCTCTATTTTTTCAGCGATTTTCTGGATGCCCTTTACGCGGTTGAATACGACATAGACCTGACCGCCTCGGCCGAGTTCCCGCTCGACAATATCTCTTATGAGCATGTCATCTTGCTCGAGCACATAGGTCTGCACCGGGTAGCGGTCTTCCGGCGGTTCCTCAATTACGCTCATGTCCTTGATTCCCGTCATCGACATATTTAGTGTCCTCGGAATCGGGGTTGCCGAAAGTGTCAGAACATCCACGTTTTTCTTCATTTTTTTAATGCTTTCCTTGTCTTCCACTCCGAAGCGCTGTTCTTCGTCCACGACAAGGAGACCCAGGTCCTTGAACTTTATGTCCTTTGACAGAAGTCTGTGGGTGCCGATGATGAGGTCAACCTGCCCTTTTTCGAGTTCGCCGATAATTTTCTTTTGCTGCGCCGGAGTTCGGAATCTGGATAGGACTTCGACCTTAAACGGGAATTTCTCGAATCTTTCCTTCAGTGTGTAATAATGCTGGTTGGCGAGGATCGTCGTCGGCACAAGCACCGCTGCCTGTTTTCCGTCGGAAACACATTTAAAAAGTGCTCTTGCAGCAACTTCGGTTTTGCCGAAGCCTACATCTCCGCAAAGCAGTCGATCCATGGAAAACGGTTTTTCCATGTCACCTTTGATTTCCTCTACAGCCCTGAGTTGATCACCCGTTTCCTCGTAAGGAAAGGCGTCTTCGAATTCTTTCTGCCAGACGGTATCCTGTGGAAAACTGTGCCCCGGCTGCATTTTGCGCTGTGCGTAGAGATCTATGAGATCCTTTGCCATTACCGCGATTGCGGCCTTTGCCTTTGCTTTGGTTGCTTTCCATTCTCCGCCGCTGAGTTTGTTTATCTTCGGCACGGCTCCGTCCGAGCCTATATATTTCTGAACGATATCCATCTGCTCCACGGGAACATAGAGCATATCGTTGCCTGCGTATTTTATTTTGATGTAATCTTTCTTTTCCCCTTGTACGTTCAGCTGTTCTATGCCCACGAATTTACCGATGCCGTGGTTTTCGTGCACAACATAGTCTCCCTCGCGCATGTCGGCGAAGGACTGAATTTTGGAGCCTTTGTTCTTAAACTTTTTCCGTTTTGAGGTTTTATGGCTCGCAAAAATATCCGCCTCGCAAATGTAGCAGAATTTTTCGGTCGGAAAATCAATGCCCGAAGTAAGGCTTCCCTTTTCGAAGTTCACCTTGTCTTCCAGTCCGATTCGCTGCACGAATTCGCGGAGATTTTCTATGCGCTCGTCCGATGAACATACAATTGTGATTCTGTAGCCTTTCTTTGCGTATGCCTTGAGCTCGGTTTCAAGAACATTCATCTTGCCGCCGAACGAAAGCACCTGCCGGGTGTTTAAGTTGTAAACCTTATCAAAGGTATCCGCGCCTGCTATCCTCTTAGGAAAAGGCGTAAATACCGTAACATTCGGATATTTGTATGCGGTACGGAAATCGTTTTCGTCCGAAATTACGGAGGCGTCTTTTGGGATTGCCTGACCCCTTGCAAGGAGAACTTTAAAGTCCTCTTTCAATTCGAGAGTCCTGTGGCTGAGCATTTCCTCAATTCTGTCCGGGTCATCAATCATCAGCATCCCATCGGTCATATAGTCCCACAGGTATTCCGTCTCATCATAAAAATAGCGGATGTAGTTTTCCAGCAGCTGAAGGTTTGAGACCTGCTCGATGTACTCGCAGATTTCATCGCAGGTTTTCATCAGATTTTGGGCAGCCTCTTCGTCCTTCTTTGCTATTTCCTTTGCAGCACGGGTATATTCGCTTCGGAGTTTTTTCGATGCCTTCTTAAAAACATCCTCATCCGTTATGATCTGCTCCGCAGGGTATATTTCAACGAATTTGAGGTTTTCGACCGAACGCTGGCTCTCCGTATCGAAGGTTCGGATCGAATCCACCTCATTTCCGAAAAATTCAATTCTGTATGGATATTCCGCATCCGGTGTGAACACGTCCACGATGCCTCCGCGTATGCTGTACCCGCCTTTTGCGTCAACGATTTCCATACGCTCGTAGCCGAGTTTGGCAAGACGCTTGTTAATCTCGGCGATTTCAAGTTCGTCGCCGAGCTGTATTTTTAAAGAGGTTTCTTCAAAGAAGCGATGCGGAGTAATCTTTTTAATGGCAGCCGAAACAGGCGCAATCACCACAACCGGTTTTCCAGTGCGCAGGGCTTTTAAGGCTTTTAATCTTTGTATGAGCAGATCGTGGTCTTTTGCCGCATATCTCAGCAGGAACTGTTCTTCCGATGGAAGAACGATAATTTCTTTGTCCCTGACAAAAAAAGAAAGATCCAAGGCAAGTCTCTTCGCTCTCACATCCGTGGAAACGATGATAATGCTCTGATTCTTTTCTTTTGCAAGATAGGCGCTGACCGGAGCTACGCGGCTTTCGGATATTCCTGAAATGTTAATCATTTTTTTCTTCCTTCTTTGGCCTTATATTATACTCGTTCATCGCTTTCTCTATTCCCTTTTCAACGATGCATGCCGCAGCATCCGCCGCACGTGTAAGCGCATCTTCCAAAAGGTCTTTTTCTTTTTTTGTCACACCGCTTGTAACATAGTGAATCAAATCCACTTTGCTTTCACTTCCTATGCCCACTCGGATTCGCGGAAAACCGTCCTCCTGCAGGAGATAGACGATATTTCGCATTCCGTTATGCGTTCCGGCGCTTCCTTTCTTGCGGAGGCGGATGGTTCCCGTCGGAATGTCGATGTCATCGTAAATCACGATGAGGTTTTCGATGTCTTCCTTGTAGAAATTCATCACTTCCATCACGCTTTGGCCGCTCAGATTCATATAGGTCTGCGGTTTGACAAGCAAAACCTTCTGGCCGGCGATTCTTCCCTCGCCGACCAAGGCTTTGAATTTAATTTTATCGACTTTGATGCCGTACTTCTCTGCAAGCAGGTCTACGGCTATGAATCCCATATTGTGACGGGTATTCTCGTATTTTTTTCCGGGATTGCCCAGACCTACGATTATATACATGAGATTACGGTCCTTTCCTTATATTTTTTAATCAAACAGTACACTAATTGATCCGTTGGTAAATACTCTTGTCATTGCTTCTGCGAACAGAGGTGCTACGGACAGGAATGTCATCTTTTCAAGTTTCTTTTCTTCTGCAAGCGGAACGGTATTAAGCAGAACAAGTTCTTCGATTGCGGAGGCTTCAAGCCTTTCAACCGCAGGGCCGGAAAGAATCGGGTGCGTTGCTGCTGCAAATACGGCTTTTGCTCCCAAGTCTTTGATTGCGTTTGCGGCGTTGCAGATGGTTCCTGCCGTATCAATCATATCGTCAATAATGATGCAGTTCTTGCCGTCGATGTTACCGATGATATTCATGATTTCGCTCTTGTTCGGTTCCGGTCTTCTCTTATCGATAATCGCAATCGGGCAATTGAGGAATTCCGCAAGATTTCTTGCTCTTGTAACGCTGCCGTGGTCAGGAGAAACGACAACGAGGTCTTCCATCTGTTTCTCTTTGAAATATTTCGCAATGATCGGCATTCCGAGAAGATGGTCAACCGGAATATCAAAGTATCCCTGAATCTGGTTTGCATGTAAATCCATGGTGAGGACTCTGTCAGCTCCGGCAGCCATGATTAAGTCCGCAACAAGTTTTGCTGTAATCGGATCTCTTGCCTTTGCTTTTCTGTCCTGGCGTGCATATCCGTAGTAAGGGATAATCGCGTTGATTCTTCCCGCAGAAGCTCTCTTCATCGCATCAATCATGATAAGAAGTTCCATCAGGTTATCGTTTACGGGGCTGCAGGTTGACTGAATTATGTACACGTCAATGCCTCTTACCGATTCCCAAATGTTAACTGAAATTTCACCGTCGCTGAACTTGGTAACGGTCGCCTTTCCAAGTGGCTTGCCCATGATGTCTGCGATTTCCTTGGCTAATTCAATGTGCGAATTGCCCGTAAAAATTTTGTAGTCAGAAAATACTCCGCTTCTCACTGTTTTTTACCTCGTCTTTCTTTTTGTGTACTTTTGTTATTTTTTTCTCTTCAAAATACCTTTTGCAGAAACCCATCCCTGTTTCTTTGTACCGCGTGCCCTTGCGATATAGAGGGCATCGCCTTCCACGTCTTCCGTAACGGTGCTTCCGGCTGCGATATAAGCGCCCTCACCCACATTGACCGGTGATACGAGGTTGCTGTTGCATCCGATAAACGCTCCGTCGGAAACCGTTGAACGGTATTTAGCCGTGCCGTCGTAATTTACAAAAACCACGCCGCAGCCTAAATTTACATCGCGTCCCACATCCGAATCCCCTATATATGTGAGGTGCGCTGCTTTCGAGCCGTCTCCGAAGGTCGAGTTCTTGATTTCAACGAAATCCCCCACCTTGCAGTGTGCTCCGACCCTGCTTCCGGGCCGCATATATGCGAAAGGACCGACTTTTGTTCCTTCACCTATCGTGCTTTCCACTATGACGGAATTTTCGATTTCAACTCCGCCGGCAACTTCGGAATCGGTAATTCTGGTGTTCTGTCTGATTACACAGTTCTCTCCGATTCTTGTATTCCCTTCCAGTGTAACGCAAGGACCGATTACGGTTCCTGCGCCGATTTCCACGCTTTCATCGATATAGGCAGAGGATGCATCCACAAATTTCACTCCTGCCTGCATATGTTTGAGCACGGTATTCATGCGTGTTTCCACTGACTTGCTGTATGCTTCGAGCAAAGCATTTCTTTCCTTTTCGTCCATGATTCTCCTTCTACTTTTCCAAAAGCATTTCGCCTACTTTGTAAATGTCTCCTGCGCCCATTGTAATCACCATGTCGCCCGGCTGTGCATTTCGGTCCACATAATCGGCAATCGCATCAAAGCTTTCCATAAACAGAACTTCCTTATTCGGATGCGTTTGCTGAATGCGCTCTGCGAGCTGTGCGGATGAAATTTTGTAGATATTCTTCTCTCTTGCTGCATAAATTTCTGCAAGAATGAGTTTGTCGGCTTTGTTAAAGGCCTCCGCAAAGTCATCAAAGAGAGCCATCGTTCTCGTATAAGTATGCGGCTGGAAAAGACACCACAGTTTGTTGTGAGGAACGTTCTGCGATGCGTCCAAAGTCGCCTTAATCTCTGTCGGGTGATGTGCATAGTCATCCACGATTTTAACACCCTTGGAAGTCGTTCCGACGATGTCGAACCTTCTCTGCGTCCCGTGGTAGCTTTCCAGAGTTTCCTTTATGATCCCGCTGTCTACGCCCAGCGTATGTCCGCAGGCATAAGCCGCAAGCGCGTTCAGAATATTATGCTCTCCCGGAATTCTAAGCTGCACCCGGTTCAGTTTCTCCCCCTTGTGAAAAACATCAAAAGACGGCATTCCATTTTCGTCGAATAAAATATTTTTTGCACAGTAGTCGCAATTTTCGTTCAAACCGAAAGTCACAACATTGTCAAGTCCCTGGATGACGCGGTTCACAAACGGATTCGCATCATAGGCAATAATCGTTCCCGCTTCCGGCACCAGATGTGCGAAGCGGTCGAAGGAGCTGACAATATGATCAATGTCCTTAAAATAGTCCAAATGATCCGAATCGATATTCAGAATAATTTCCATCTTCGGTTTCAGGCTCAGGAAACTGTCCATGTATTCGCACGCCTCGGTTACAAAATACGGACTGTCCCCGACCTTCACATTGCCGCCGATTTCGGAAAGATTCCCTCCGACCAGAATTGTCGGTGAAAGTTTCGCGCGGTCGAGGATCAAAGATACCATCGAAGTCGTTGTCGTTTTTCCGTGTGTTCCCGAAATTGCAATGCTGTTCTTGTATTCATCCATGAGAAGTCCCAGCATCTCTGCACGGCTCATCACAGGAATTCCTCGCTCCTGCGCGCGCACAAGTTCCGGGTTGTCTTTGCCGACTGCTGCCGAGTATACAAGCAGATCCGCATTTTCCACGTTCTCTGCTCTGTGACCGATAAAGATTCTCGCACCTGCCTTGGCAAGTTTATCCGTCATCTCGGACTCTTTCATATCCGAGCCGGACACGCTGTACCCTCTGGACAGCAAAATCTCTGCAATGGCGGAGAGACCGATCCCTCCGATGCCTATGCAGTGTATGTTTCTGTATTTATTTAAATCCAGCATAAAAAGCCTCCAAATTTCGTGTCAGTCTTATACCTGTATTAGTATAACACAAATTCTTCGTTTGTTATATACTAAATAGCAAAAAAAATGAAAAAGCCAAGACACTGCCTTTTCTCTGTGCTTGGCATTCTTATTTTCGTTTTGCGGTTGGTTTTCCCTTTCCCGCTTCGTGTCTGAGTACACGGATATCCGGGTTTTGCTCTTTTGCGTATTTATAAATGGCATTCACCTCGCTGCGTTTAAAGAACAGCGCTTTTTCGAGGCTGCTGTAACCGATGTGCAGGCGCACATACTCATCATCTCCGCGATCCTCAATTACAATGGAATTGATGTCTTCCCACGCAAAAAAATCGTACTGCGTCGTGATCTGCATGTTATAGAAGATTTCAAGTCCGCGGCAGGTGATTGCAGCATCCTTTACCGTTACCATCGTGATGGAATAAAGGATTGAAAAAATCATCGAAATCACCGCAAGCGGCAGGTTTCTGTCAAAGGAGGATACTCCGAAGAGCAGTAAAACAACCACCAAAACCCATCCTCCGATTTTCACCCATTTTTTCCGTGGTTTGTTTGCGCGTGCCGTATAAATCGGCGGCGGCAGGGAATCCCAAGGGAGCATTTTTTTCATAACTATGACTTCCTTTCTTAAAAGGGGCGCGTCAGTTTCCCGGCGCGCCCAAATTTTGCTGAAAATTAAGCGTTAATCTTCGGGGCCTTGCCTTCTGCACGGCGTGCTTCCAGGCATTCCAAAGCTTTACGGTGTGCTTCTTCAGGAGCTCCCGCAACTTTGCCTTTACGTGTCTTTCCAAGCAGATTCGTGTAAGAACCGTCTGCCCAGAAAATGTTACGTCCGAGCAATGCTGTTATGTATGCGTAAATCGGATTGATGAGATTTACGAATGCATATGGGAAGAATACGAGCGGGCTCATTCCGAGTACTCCGGTCTGGTATGCACCGCATCCTGTCCAAGGGAACATAACCGCCCAAAGAGTACCGGCATCTTCCAGAGTACGGGAAAGCATATTACGTCCAAGTCCGAGTTCGTCAAACTTGTCGGCATAAATCGGAGCCGGAACACCGATTCCGAGGAACTGGTCACACATGGTTGCATCACAGAAGATGGATGTAAGAAGTGTTGCCAGAATCAAGCTTCCGACAGATTTAATCTTGTGCTTGAGGCCGCCGAACAGACGCTCAATGCATCCGCAGCGTTCAAGCGCGCCGCCGTAAGCGAGTGCTACGAGAATCAGGTTGATTGTCCACATCGTTCCATCCATACCGCCTGCTTTGCCCAGGATGGAGTCTGCAACTTCATTTCCTGTTTCTACTTCGATACCGTAGTGCAGCATGTTGAATATGTCACCGAGCGCACGGCTTCCATAGATATCAACCGGCTGGAAGATAATCATGAAAAGCGTCGCAACTGCAACGGAAACGGCAATGCCAACAAGTCCCGGCACGCGGAGAATACACATAATGATTACGACAATAATCGGAATCAGCAGGATTGGGCTGATATTGAATGCACTTCCGAATGCTTCCTGAATGTTTGCAGCAACTGTCGGATCATAAGCGCTTTCATCGATATTCAGACCAAGAACCGTGTAAAGCACAAGTGCAATAATCATCGTCGGTCCGGTCGTTGAAACCATTGCGGTTACGTGATCGAATAAACCTGTTTCAGCAACAGCTGCAGCAAGGTTTGTCGTGTCGGACAGCGGTGAGAACTTGTCTCCTACATATGCGCCGGAGATAATCATGCCTGCTGTGATTGCAGGATTGATGCCAAGACCGGCACCAATGCCAAGGAATGCAAGACCGATAGTCGCTGTGGTTGTCCAAGAGGAACCGCAGGCAAGACCTACGATTGCACAAAGGATACAGCCGATTGGAAGGAACAGCTTCGGTGTGAGCAGATCCAGTCCGTAAACGATAAGCGACGGAATCGCTCCGGAAGCCATGAAGCTCGATACCAGGAAACCAACCGTGCAGAGAATCAGAACTGCTTCCATGGAAGCGCTCAGACGTTCAATCATGCCCGTAAGCATTTCCTTGAAGCTGTGTCCGCAGGAAACACCTACGATACAAGCTACAATAATTGATAATACCAACGGCATGTGTGCATCGTGGTAGCCGGATTCCGATCCGCCGAGGAAGCAATAAAGCATCAGGCCGATCATTACAACAATCGGAATCAATGCCACGATGAAGCTTGGCTGCCGTGGCGTTCTTTTTTCGTTAGTCATAAGTAATACCTCACTTTAGTTTAATAAATTATTGAAGTCATATGACGGTATTCTATCACAGCTCAAATATAAAAGCAAGCAAATTCTGACAACATGCAGCATAGCGTTTCTTTTGTTGACAAAAAAACAAAATGTAAATATAATATTCTATATATGCTGAATAATTGGAGGATTTTCTTATGAAACGTACGGAAAGAGTCGGCGCGATTATTAAAATATTGACGGATGCACCGAATAAAAGTTACACCTTGCAATATTTTTGTGATTTGTTCGGAGCTGCAAAATCAAGCATCAGTGAGGATATAAAATCCGCGAGCGAAGCCCTGTTGTTTACCGGCGGCGGATACCTCGAAACATCTGCCGGGGCGAAAGGCGGCGTAAAGTTTGTTCCGGATATATCCGATGAAGCGGTAAAAGCTCTTCAAAAAGAATTCTGCGTGAGATTGTCCGATCCCGGGAGAATCCTGGGCGGGAATTTTATTTACACTTCCGACTTGTTTTACGATTCTCAGCTTATTCAGCAAATCGCCTGCGTTTTCGCACGCAAGTTCAGGGACTGCGGTGCAGACTATGTCGCTACCGTTGAAACGAAAGGCATCCCGCTTGCTTCCCGTGTAGCACACCTGATGAATATTCCTTTGGTCGTTGTCCGCAGAGAAGCGAAAGTTTCCGAAGGCTCAACCGTGAGCATCAACTATTTCAGCGGCTCGTACGATCGGATTCAGCGCATGTCGATGTCAAAACGTGCAATTGCAAGCGGCAGCAGAGTTCTCATTATTGATGATTTTATGCGCGGAGGCGGCAGCGTTATCGGAATCTCCGAGATGACGGCAGAGTTTAATGCCTCTGTGGTCGGCGTAGGTGTTGCCATCGCGTCACTCAAGCCTGAGCAAAAAAAAGTGGAGGACTATACATGCCTTGTATATATCGACGATATTCCGACCGATGGAAAGGAAATCCCTCTTAAACCAAGCGAAAACATTTTCTGACAAGAGAAAATGCAGTACCCTCTTCATTGCTTTAATGTATAGATTTTGTATATTCTTTGTATGAAATTCTATCATTTGGAAAATTATGTTGTAACTTTTTTAACAATGTAATATAATATAAGTTAAGCATAAGCGCTGAAAACTATGCTGGAAAGGTGGTACAAAATGAACATTACAGATGTCAGACTCAGAAAGGTCGGCGAAGAAGGGAAATTGAAAGCTATAGCTTCTGTTACATTTGATGATGAATTTGTAGTTCACGACATTAAAGTGATTGACGGTCAGAACGGTTTATTCATCGCTATGCCAAGCAGGAAAATCGGAAACGGAGAGTTCAGAGATGTTGCTCACCCTCTTTCATCCGAAACACGCAACAAGATCAGAGATGCCATTTTCGAAGAATATGAAAAGGCTCCTGCTCCTGAAGCAGATATTGAACCTGCAGTTTAATCGGTTAAAACGGACTTATACTTTAAAACCCGCCTTACGGCGGGTTTTTCATTTCGTTTTATGCGAATTCAACGCGAATCATATTTGTCTTGCCCGTTATATCGAGCGGAACCCCGGCACTAATTACGACCTTGTCGCCGGAGGCAAGCAATCCGGCCTTGCGCCCCTCTTCCAGGCAGCGATAAACAAGGACATCCACATTCTGAAGATTCTCGACCATGAGCGGATATACGCCCCAGATGAGTGCCATCTGATGATAGGTTTTTTCATGTGGAGTAGCGGCAATCAGCATCGTAGCCGGACGGAACTTGCTCATTCTGAGTGCAGTGTACCCGGATTTGGTGATGCTCATGATTGCTTTTGCGTTTATATCGCGGGCAAGCGTGCATGCCGCATGCCCCACGGCATTTGTCGTATCGGAGGAATCCATCTCATACCACATATTGCCTCCCGGCAGGAATCTCGGGTCATCCTGCTCCGCCTGCATTGCAATCTTTGCCATCGCCGCAACCGCCTCCACAGGGTACGCACCCATTGCGGTTTCTCCCGAAAGCATTACCGCAGAGGTTCCGTCAAACACGGCATTTGCCACATCCGTGATTTCCGCACGCGTCGGAAGCGGGCTTTTTATCATGGACTCCAGCATCTGCGTTGCGGTGATTACGATTTTTCCACTCTGCTGGCAGCGCTTGATAAATCTTTTTTGAATGCCCGGAAGCCTTGCAAAATTCACTTCCACGCCCATATCGCCTCTTGCGACCATTATGCCGTCGGAAGCCTCCAGAATTTCCTCGAAATTATCAATTCCTTCTATGTTCTCAATTTTCGAAATAATTTTAATATCACCGCCACCGTTTTCGGTCAGGAATTTCCGCAATGCAATTACATCATCGGCTCTTCTTACAAAAGACGCCGCGACATAATCCACATCCTTTTTGATTCCGAAAAGCAGGTCTTCTCTGTCTACCGGGCTCAGATATTCCATGGAAAGCGCAACATTCGGTACGTTGATTCCCTTGTGATTGCTGATTTCCCCGCCGATTATGACTTTACATGCAATTTCTGTCTGCGTGGTTTCGATAACCTTCAGTCTGAGTTTGCCGTCATCGATAAGAACTTCGTCTCCTTCTTTGAGTTCCTGCGGCAGACTCTTGTAAGTCACCGACGTACGGGAAGCATCCCCCATGATTTCTTCGGTCGTCAAAGTGAAGGTTTCACCCGCTTGGAGAACGGCTCTGCCTCCCTCAAAATCTCTTGTTCTTATCTCCGGTCCTTTCGTGTCGAGCATGACAGACGCCGACATTCCGAGTCCGTCACGCACTTTTCGGAAAAGGTCAATGGTCTTTCCGTGTCCTTCTCTGTCGCCATGCGAAAAATTCACTCGTGCAACATCCATCCCGGCCTCAAGCATTTTCTTTATCGTCTCTTCGTTGATGGAAGCCGGACCCAAAGTACAGATTATTTTTGTTTTTCTCATGGCATATTCCTCCGTTCATGAATTTACTTTCCTGCTAACAATATCTGCTTCTATTCTACCTCATGTGCAAAAATAATGCAATCAGCCTATTGCCGATTTTGCGCAAAATGGTATATACTTCTATATGTATACGACAAACGTCGTAAAATATGGGACATACGAGGATATTGTATTATGAAAGATGAAAACATGAACAAAAGATTACGAAACGAATGTGCACTTTCCCTTATCTGCTCTGCGGAAGATGCTGCAAATATGATCGAAGACGGAATGGCGGTCGGAATCAGCGGTTTTACCAATGCAGGTTATCCGAAAGCGGTTCCGCATGCGCTCGCCGAGCAGGCAAAGGCAGGAAGAACGGTTAAAATCGACCTCTATTCCGGTGCTTCCGTCGGCCCCGAGGTGGATACAGAACTGACCGAAGCAGGCGTTATAGGAAAGCGGATTCCTTATCAGACCAATTCCGTTCTCAGAAAATCCATCAACGCAGGCGATGTCGGCTATATCGACATGCACCTCGGACGCTCTCCTGAATTTGTCGCAGGCGGCCATGTCAGAAAGCCTGATATTGCGCTTGTGGAAGCACTTGCGATTACAGCGGAGGGCGACCTTGTTCCTACGACCTCCGTCGGTAATACGCCTGCATATGTGGCAGAAGCTGACAGCGTCATCGTTGAAATTGCGATGGCGAAGCCTTTGCATTTAGAAGGAATGGCGGATGTATACATGTGCGAAAAGCCGCCTCACCGCAAACCGATTCCCCTCACACATCCAGGGCAGCGCATCGGAACGCCTTACATAAAATGCGGCTGGGATAAGATTAAGGCTATCGTCCTTTCCGACAAGACTGACCTCACCCGCCCGCTTGCCGCAATTTCCGAGGATTCCAAGAAAATCGGCGAAAACATTATCAAGTTCTTCGAGCACGAAGTTGCCGAAGGCCGTCTCGGTAAGTCGCTTCTTCCGATTCAGTCCGGTGTCGGATCGGTTGCGAATGCCGTGCTCTACGGACTGCGTGATTCGGAGTTTGAAGACCTGACCTGCTATACAGAAGTGATTCAGGACTCCATGCTCGACCTCGTAAAATGCGGAAAAGCCTCCGTGGCTTCCTGCACGGCTCTTGCACCTTCTCCGGAAGCGCAGGTTGAATTCTTTAAAGATATTGATTTTTATAAAGAGCATATTATTTTCCGTCCGCAGGAAATTTCCAATTCCATTGAGGTTTCCCACAGACTTGGACTGATTGCCATGAATACTGCGCTTGAAGTCGATATTTACGGTAATGTCAACTCGACGCATGTGCAGGGCAAAAAAATCATGAACGGCATCGGCGGCTCCGGCGACTTCTCGCGTTCCGCATCGCTTGTCATTTTTACAACTTCATCGGTTGCAAAGGACGGCGCGATTTCTTCCATCGTTCCGATGTGTCCGCATGTGGATCACACCGAGCATGAAGTCATGGTTATCGTAACTGAGCAGGGCTATGCGGATCTCCGCGGCCTGACCCCGAAGGAAAGAGCCGTCGCAATCATTGAAAACTGTGCGCACCCGGACTATCGGGATGCCCTCATGGACTACTTTAACAGGGCGTGTGCCGAGGCTCCTTGCCAGACGCCACACATCCTCGATGAAGCCCTTTCGTGGCACTCACGGTTTGAAAAGACCGGCAGCATGAAATAACAATACAAAGACCGGAAAAGAACAAAGCCGCCTGTGAGTCGATGGATTCCATCAACTGCATAGGCGGCTCCTGTTTTCTATTTGATACATGCCGGCATCGTGCAAATCATATAAAGAGGGATTTTCAGAACATCCTCACCTGCTGCTTCGCCGAGCATAGAGGTTTTTACGGCATGTTTTGGCTCATATCTCTTTCTGTATTCGCTAAGGGAACGCGATTTGAGATGCTGCTCGGCCTTGACCTCAATCGGTATAATTTCATCTTTACACTGTATTACAAAATCGACTTCAGCTGTATTGCCGCTTGTCCAGTAATATGCGGTATCATCCACGGATTTAACCAGTTCCCCGAGCACATAATTTTCGGTAAGCGATCCCTTGAACTCTTTATAGCTTGTGTTCGAGTTCAAAACAATATTGTATGGCAGTTTTGAAAGCTTTCGAAGAATTCCGACATCCGCCATATATAGCTTGAATGCGGTATCGTCCGCATACGAAGAAAGCGGGATAAAAGGTTTTTCGATTCGGCGTACTTCGTAAACAAGTCCGGCTCCGATCAGCCATTCCAACGCATCCTCAAGGTCTTTTGCCCGCCAGCCTTTTTTCACATGGCTGAAAATAAACTTGGTATTTTCTTTTGCAAGCTGCTCCGGAATCGAGCGCCAAATTGCCTGAAGCTTCGGAAATTCATTTACCGGCGCATGTTTTGCGAAATCAAGCTCATAACTGTTTATTATATTTTGCTGAATCTGCTCGGCTGCCTCAATGTCATGTGCCAGGCTCCAGCTCCGGACAGCCTCCGGCATTCCGCCGATGATATAGTACTGTCTGAGAAATGATTCAAGCTTATTTGCCGCAATTTCCGGAATTGCATCTCCTTTTTTAAAGTTTTGTATGAAATCCGCAAGGCTCTCTTCCCCGCATGCCCGCAGAAATTCGACATAACTCATGGGATAAAGGGTCATGAAATCAACCTTGCCCACCGGAAAAGAAAGCTGTTTTCGTAATGCGATGCCAAGAAGTGAGCCTGCACATACGATATGATACTCCGGTGCGTTTTCACAAAAATATTTCAGCGAAGTGAGTGCTCTTCCGCACTCCTGTATTTCGTCAAAAATGATCAGAGTGTTTTCGGTTTGTATTTTCTTTCCGTGCTGCAGTTCAAGTTCAAAAATAATCCGCTTAATATCGTAATCTTTCTCAAACACGGTTTTTAGTGCTTCGTTTTCTTCAAAATTAAAATAAGCGGTGTCCTGATAGCAGCGCGCACCGAACTCCTTCAAAAGATAGGTTTTTCCACACTGCCTTACGCCCTTTAAAATTAAAGGTTTCCTGCTTTGGCTTGCTTTCCACTTAATCAGACTTTTGATTAATTCCCGTTCCATTGTGCACCACCTCACGCTTTTACATATGTATTTTGCTTATATTCTCTGCAAAATCCATATTTATAATACATTTTTTTATGTATTATGTCAATAGTGACTTCTCAAGGCACACGAGATGCACCCCTGCGATTCCGTTAAATTCGCAGTCCACAATGCCGATTTCTTTATAGCCTAAACGCGCATAAAGTCTGCGTGCCGCTGCGTTTTTTACATTTGTATCCATACGCAGGTACGGACAGCCCTGCTCTAGGGCGTATTTTTCATAGAATTCCACAAATGCGCTTCCGTATCCGCATCCGCCACTCTTCGGCTCGACCACAAGCGTATGCAGCACCATGATTTGGTCTTCCGGCGCATCGCTGCATTCCCAGTCTGCATTCGCATACTCCGGCACTTGCACGCGGTTAATTCTTGCCGCAGCCTGCACCACGCCTTCATCTTCCAACACAAACAGTTCATCCTCGTGCAAGGCTTCTTCTGCGGTTGCTGCTGTAGGGTAAATTCCGCGCACCCAGCCGATGACCGTTCTGCCGCTCTCCTCTTCCGTCAGAATATGGTCGTAAATCTGCGCAATCTGCGAAATGTCGTCTTTTGTCCCTTTTCTGATTGTATACATATTTTCTCTCGCTTTCTGCTGAAATCTATCCATCCGGCATCCTAAAAAGTATTATATTCTATTAAATTCTCCATACGGCATCCGAGCGTTCGTGCCAGCCTGTGGAGCAGCCACAAATTTATCCGAAAGCCCGGACACACTCATATCAAACTTCTTACATGCGGATTCAGAATCTTAATATAGGTTCCCTTCATCCCGAGTGATTTCGTCTCGAGAATCCCCGCACTCTCAAGCTTCTTAAGCGCGCTCACGATGACCGAATTGGTCAGCCCGTATTTCACCGCGATTTTGCTTGCCACGATATTACCTTCGTCTTCCTTCGTTTCGCGCAAAATCTTATCGAGCGCGTCTTTTTCGGAATGAGAAAGTGTACAAAAGGCCATTTCAACCGCGGTTTTCAGATTCTGCTCGTGTTCCTTTTTGATTCGGTCATTTCTCTGAATTTCCAGCCCGACAACCGCCGCGCCGTATTCTGCCAGAACGATTTCCTCTTCGTCAAAAGGCTTATGGTATTTTGCCAGCAAAATGGTTCCCAGGCGCTCCCCTCCGCATATTGAAGGCACAAAGGTATGATACTTGTCCGTCATTTTATAGCTTTTTCCGAACATATACATCAAGTCGTCTCCGATGACATTAGCGGAAGTCGCTTCAATTTCGAGCAGACTGAGATTGTCGCTGTCGGTAATCTTCTCAAATCCGAGTTCATCTTCGAAAGTCGAAGTGTCCGAAGCCTCTGTGTATGCGACGCCAAGCACAAACCCCTTTCGGTCAATTACATATATGTTTGCATTTATGATTTCACTGAGAATTCTGCAAAGTTCCCCATAGGACAGCTTTCCTGTGGTGCTTTCACTCAGAACCCAGTTGAGTTTTCTAATTTTCTCCAAAAAATCTTTTTTCATCTTTGTTAAACGGCGACCCGAGCATAAGCCCGGGTCTTAAAATTTACACAACTATAAAATATATTTATCCAAGTCTTCGGCATGAATTGTTTCCTGGAATTTATCCTCTACGTATTTCTGGTCGATGACGAGTTTTTCTTCTTCCATCTCCGGAATGTTGAACGAAATGTCTTCCAAAAGCTTTTCGAGCACCGTGTGCAGTCTTCTTGCGCCGATGTTTTCCGTCTGTTCGTTCATAACATAGGAAATCGTTGCAAGCTGGTCGATTGCGCCTTCGGTAAATTCCACTTCGATTCCTTCCGTTTCCAGCAAAGCCTTGTGCTGCTTGATCAGAGCGTTTTCAGGCTTCGTAAGAATCTCTACGAAATCCTCTTTCGTAAGGCTGTCAAGCGTAACGCGAATCGGGAAACGACCCTGAAGCTCCGGAATCAAGTCTGTCGGCTTTGCGATGTGGAATGCACCCGCACCGATGAAAAGGATGTGGTCGGTACGAACCGGACCGTATTTCGTATTGATTACGCTTCCTTCCACGATCGGAAGAATATCTCTCTGCACGCCTTCTCTGGAGACATCTGCTCCGGAAGTCATGCGGGAGCCCGACGCAATCTTGTCGATTTCGTCGATGAAGATAATCCCGTTCTGCTCTGCATTTGCGATTGCTTCGTCGGTTACAAGATCCATATCGATAAGCTTCTGCGCTTCCTGCTCGCGAAGAATCTTTCTTGCATCCTTAACCTTGCAATTCTTTTTCTTTGTCTTTTCCGGCATCATATCGCCGAAAATATTGCCGATGGCGATGCTCATGCCTTCATTGCTCATGTCAAGCTGGTTTCCTTTCGGCGCATCGGTCACTTCGATTTCCACATACTGCTCTTCAAGCAAGCCCTGTCTAAGCTGTTCTCTGACCTGCTCTCTTGCCATTTCCACGCTGTTGTCTTCAGGTGCAGCTTCCTCTTTCGCCGCCTGGCTGTCAAGATACTGCTGCTTCTGGCTCGTATATCCGCCGCTGTTCATCAGAAAATCAAACGGATTCTTCGGCTGTCCCGGCTTTTTCTTGTTTTTGCCCGGAATGATTGCTTCTACCAGTTTTTCTTCTACAATCTTATCCGCAACCGAATATTTTTCTTCGAGTTTGCTCTGCTTCGTCACACGCATGGAAGCTTCCACAAGGTCTCTGACCATGGAATCCACATCTCTGCCGACATAGCCGACTTCCGTGAACTTGGTAGCCTCAACCTTAACAAAAGGCGCGTCCATGAGTTTTGCGAGTCTCCTTGCGATTTCCGTTTTACCGCAGCCCGTAGGACCCATCATCAAAATATTCTTCGGTGTGATTTCTTCTCTCATTTCCTCCGAGAGAAGGCTTCTTCTGTATCTGTTTCTGAGGGCGATTGCAACGGACTTCTTCGCTTCATTCTGCCCGATGATATATTTGTCAAGCTCCGCAACGATTTCCTTGGGAGTCATACTATACAATTTACTTGCCATCTTTCATCCCCCTTATAACTTTTCTACCGAAATATTGCTGTTCGTGTATACACAGATGGAACTTGCGATACGCAGCGATTCTCTCACGATTGCTTCTGCGTCCATTTCGGTGTTGTTGAACAAAGCGTTTGCCGCCGAATATGCGAAATTGCCGCCCGAGCCGATTGCCACGAAATCCTGGTCCGGCTCGATGACCTCTCCATTTCCGGAAATTACAAGCAGATTATCCTTATCCGCCACGATCATCAAAGCTTCCAAACTCCTCATTCCTTTATCGGAGCGCCAGATTTGAGCTAAATCAACCGCTGCTCTTTTGAGATTGCCCGAATGTTCGTCCAGCTTCTTTTCAAATTTATCGGTAAGCGCAAAAGCGTCCGCTACCGAACCCGCAAAGCCTGTCACTACCGTATTTTTATAAATCTTTCTGACTTTCTTCGCGCCGTTTTTCATAATTGTATGTTCACCCATTGTGACCTGTCCGTCGCCGCCGATGCAGATGTCATCCGGTCCGCGTCTTACCGCACAGATTGTGGTTGCATGAAACTCTATCATTTCGTTACCTCCCCTATCACTCTTTATATCCACATTTAGCATTTGAACATGCGTATTTCGTGGTCTTTGTGTGTTTTTCCAGTAAAAGTTCTCCACATTCGGGACATTTTTTGTTTGTCGGCTTATACCAATATGCTCTGGTACATTCCGGATAACCGCTGCAGCCGTAGAAAATCTTTCCCGAACGACCTCTCTTCGCAACGATATCTCTTCCGCAGTCCGGACATTTCACATTGATGGACTTCACGATTGCCTTGGTGTTTTTGCATTCCGGATAGCCGCTGCAGGCGAGGAAGTCCCCGAATCTGCCTGATTTGATTACCATCGGCTTTCCACATACTTCACACACTTCATCGCTCGGTCTGTCCGGGATTTCAACGCGTTCAATTGCTTTATCCGCAATGTCGAGCTCTTCTTTGAACGGTCCGTAAAAGTCTCTGATAATTTTCTTCCAGTCAAGATCCTTGGCTTCCACATCGTCCAGCTTGTCTTCCATTTCGGCGGTGAAGCCTGCATCAACGATTTCCTTGAAGTATTCTTCCATCAGACCCGTAACAACAAATCCGAGATCCGTCGGAACCAATACTTTTTTCTCACGAACGATATACTTGCGCTCGAGGATTGTGGCAATAATCGGTGCATAGGTACTCGGCCTTCCGATATTTCGCTCTTCCAACTCTTTTACAAGACTTGCCTCGGTAAATCTTGCCGGCGGTTCCGTAAACTTCTGTTCCCCTTCCGCCTTCTCTGCTTTCAGTTCTTCTCCCTCTTCGATTTCAGGAAGAAGCTTATCCTTATCTTCCTCGAGGTTCGGTGCGTAAATCTTTTGATAACCGTCAAATACGAGCTTCGAGCCGGATGCCTTGAGGCAATAGTCACCGTTTGTGATATTAACCTGCATGCCGTCAAACACCGCAGCTGCCATCTGGCTGGCAAGGAATCGCGTCCATATGAGCTTGTAAAGACTGTACTGTTCCTTTGTCAAGGAATCTTTGATGCTTTCCGGATCCAGCGTAATTCTGCTTGGCCTTATGGCTTCGTGTGCATCCTGGATGTCCTTTTTCTTATTTGTGTATATATTATTCGCCGCATATCTGCTTCCGAAGTTGTCTTCGATATACTGTTTTGCCATTTCCTTGGCTTCGGCGGAAATTCTTACGGAGTCCGTTCTGATGTAGGTTACAAGACCCACCGTGCCCTGTCCTTTTACTTCAACACCTTCATAAAGCTGCTGGGAAACCATCATTGTCTTTTTGGTGGTAAAGCCCAATTTGTTGGCAGCATCCTGCTGCAGGCTGCTCGTCGTAAACGGCGCAAAAGGCTTGCGGCTTCGCTGTTTTTTGGTTATCTCGGATGCGATGTATCTTCCTGCTGCCAAATCCGACAGTATGCGGTCGGACTCTTCTCTGCTTCCGATTGCGATTTTCTTTCCCTTGTATTCAGCAAGCTTTGCCGTAAAAGTCTTCCCTTTCTTGAAAGCAACGTTTATGTTCCAGTATTCTTTCGGCTCGAAAGCCTTAATTTGGTTTTCCCTGTCGCATATAATCTTGAGCGCCGCGGATTGAACTCTTCCGGCACTCAGTCCCCGCTTTATCTTGCGCCAAAGGAGCGGGCTTATCTGATAGCCTACAAGTCTGTCCAAAACTCTCCTTGCCTGCTGTGCATCAACCAGCCGCAAATCGATCGGTCTTGGATTCTTTACCGCATTCTTGATTGCGTCTTTTGTAATTTCATTGAACACGATTCTGCACGGCGTGTTTGCGTCGATTCCGAGCAGATATGCCAAATGCCATGAAATTGCTTCTCCTTCGCGGTCCGGGTCAGTTGCAAGATAGACTTTCTTAGCAGCCTTTGCTTCTTTCTTCAATTCCTTGATTAAGTCACCTTTGCCTCTGATCGGAATGTAATTCGGCTCAAAATCGTTTTCAATGTCGATTCCGAGTTTGCTTTTGGGCAGATCCCGTATGTGCCCCACTGATGCGATTACCTTATATGATGAACCTAAATATTTGCCGATTGTCTTTGCCTTGGACGGCGATTCCACAATCACGAGAGTTTTCCCCGGTGTGGCTTTTTTTGTCTGCGTTTTTGCAGTCGTTTTTGCAGTTGCCATTTTTCCTCCAAAATTTCTTTTCTTATAAAAACATATAATAGTATGAAATTTAAAATTTTGCAACAAAAATTTTCCCGAAACTGTAAGTAACCAGTCCTTTTATTTCCAAAACACCCACAATTCCGTTTATGTAAAAGGCATCCTTCTGCAATTTCCGGCACAAAAAATCGACGGTTGTTTCTCCGTTTGCTTTCACAATTTCAAATACCATCGCCTCGTCCCTGCCCAGAGTTTCCATCTCCTCCGGCGTGCTTTTGAGCGGTATTCCCAGTTCCGTAAAAATATCATCGATCACCGCGATAGGCCTTGCACCGTCCATAAGCAGTTTATTGCTTCCCAGGCTGCAGAAGCTGTTTATGTTTCCGGGCACGGCGAAAACTTCTCTGCCCTGCGATGCGGCGAGTTCTGCGGTTATAAGCGCACCGCTTCCGGTTCCTGCTTCCGCCACCACCACGGCTTGAGAAAGACCGGATACAATCCGGTTCCTGCGTGGAAACATATACGGCATGGGCGCCTTCCCCGGCTCGATTTCGGAAACGATCAGCCCTTTTTCTTTTATTTCTTCATATAAATTTCGGTTTGATGCCGGGTAGCAGACATCCGGTCCGCATCCGAGGACGGCAATCGTTTCCCCGTCGTTTCGCAGCGCACCGATGTGTGCAAAAGAGTCTATTCCCTTCGCCATGCCGCTCACGGTCACAATCCCGTTCTGTGCCGCCGTCTTTCCTATATTCATGGCTGTCTGCTTTCCGTATTCGGTACATTTTCTTGAGCCTACCACAGCGATGCAGGTTTTCTTCATCAGCGATATATTTCCGATGCAGTAAAGCGTTTCCGGAGCGTCCTCAAGCGTGTTTAAACTTTCCGGGTAATTCCTGTCCCCTTTTTTTACAGTAATTATCTTATTAATTTCCTCCATAATTATTCCCCGTTTTCGTAATTTAAAAATTCGTATATCCAAGCGCCGCCGAAAGATGCGAGACTTCAATTTCGCTGCTTCCCCTGACATCCGCAATGGTTCTTGCGGTTTTCAGTATTTTATGATACCGTCTCGGGCTCAAATGCTGCCTTTCATAGATTTTTTTCATAAATGCGGTCTCTTTCCTGCCGAGCTTGCAAAACTCCTTTAAATCGCTTTCCTGCATCTGTGCGTTGAGACTGAGCCTGCGGCCGCAAAACCGCTTTTCTTGAATCTCCCTTGCGCGCAAAACACGCTCTGCCATTTCCTCCGTGGACTCCGACGCTGTTCCGGTTAATGCCCGGTAATCAACCCGGTTTATTTCCAGAAACATGTCGATTCTGTCCGCAATCGGTCCCGAAAGTCTTCCCCTGTATTTTTCGATTTCCGTCTGCGTACAGCTGCACGCCTTGTCCGGGTCACCCCAATATCCGCATTTGCAGGGGTTTGTTGCTGCAACAAGCGTAAATCGCGAAGGAAAAACATAGTTGTTTCCTCTGCGATGGATGGTCACCCTGCCTTCTTCTATCGGCAGGCGCAGCAGTTCGATTTGGCTGCGGGAAAACTCCAAAAATTCATCCATAAAAAGAATGCCGTTGTGTGCAAGCGAAACTTCACCCGGAAGCGGCTGCACTCCGCCTCCCAAAATGACCGCACGGCTTGCTTGTTTATCAATCTGCCTGAACGGTCTTTCCGAAAGAAAAGGCCTTGTTTCATCCAGTCTTCCGAGCAGCGAATATACCATCGCCGTCTCCAAAGCTTCTTTCTTCGTCATCGGCGGCAGAATTCCGGGGATTCTGCGGGCAAGCATGCTTTTTCCGGTTCCCGGCGGCCCACACATGAGAAGCCCGTGTCCGCCCGCCACCGCAGTAACAATCGCTTCCTTCGCCGCCCAATGTCCTTTGACCTCCGAAAAGTTCGGCACATCTACAGTCAACGGTTTCTCGCCGCTTTGCAGTTCAAAGCATGTCTTTTTCTTTGTGCCGTTCAGCACTTCCACTGCCTCGTTCAGATTCTTTACAGGGCAGATTTTCAGACCGCTTCCGTCCGCCGCCAGCCATGCTTCCCGGCAGTTTTCCTCTGCAAGATAGATTTCCTCCGCCTTGCCGGAAAGCGCGCTGACCATGGGCAGAATTCCCCGCACCGCAAGAATCCTTCCGTCAAGCCCCAGTTCACCGATAAACGCCTTCTTCGCAATCGCTTCTCCTTTTATGATTCCTTCCGCAGCAAGAAGACCGGCCGCGATGGAAAAATCGTAATGGCTTCCTTTTTTGTGTATCCATGCCGGTGAAAGATTAACCGTGATTCTGCCTCTCGGATAAGAAAATCCGCAGTTCAGGATGGCACTTCGCACCCTGTCTGCAGCCTCTTTAACCGCCGTATCGCCAAGCCCCGTCACATGGAATGCCGGCAGCCCTCTGCCCGCATCAATCTCCGTATTGACTGCCACTCCCTCTATTCCCAGCAGCGCCGCTGTTTTGGTTGTAAAAAGCATATCCGTCCCCCCTGTTAAAACTCGTTTTCGCAAATTTGCGCCACATGGATTTCTATAACCTGAAAATCCACGCTGTCATAATGCCCCTTCGAATGCGTGAGAAAATACCCTGCAGCCCTTCGAATCCGGCTGCGCTTCGTACTCCCTACAGAATCTCTGCCTGCCCCGAATCCGTCGGAAAGCCTCGTCTTGACTTCCGCGAAAATCAATTTTCCGCCTTTGCCTGCGATAATATCGATTTCTCCGTACGGACACCTGTAATTTCTGCACAAAATCCGGTATCCCTGCCTGCACAAAACCTCACATGCCAGACTTTCTCCTGCCTCTCCGATTTCCTTTTGATTCATTTTTCGCCTCTCCGTTGTAATTTTTAACTTATTTTACATTATATTACATAAAGTGTCAAGAAAAAAATTCTCCCGAATTTCTCCGAGAGAACGATTTTAGAGCTTTCCGAAAATTAATTTTCTTATGGCATATGCAACACCTTCCTCGTTGTTGCTGAGAGTGATACAGTCAGCTGCTGCCTTCACATCTTCCGTTGCATTCGCCATGGCTATGCCCACTCCGGCTTCGCTTATCATGCTGCTGTCGTTGGGGCTGTCTCCGAATGCCATCACATTCTCCATGGCAACTCCGCTTTCAAGACAGATTTCCCTAAGTGCCGTAGCCTTGCTCGTGGTTGCGCCGCCGATTTCGAGATTGTGTGAGAAAGAGGATGTCACCGTAATGCCGGGAAGCTGCGAAAGCGTTTCAAACATTGCATCTTTTTCGTCAAAAAATTCAAAATGAATGTTTATATTTTCGATTTTGTGTCTGTGCTCTTCGAGAAAATCATAGATGCCGTCAACAGGCGTCCTGGTACGTAGAACATATTTGGGGCTCATGTAGGTAGAACCGTTCTTCGCAAGATCGTCGTAAACCGCCCGGTCGATATAGGCCCTGCCTTCCGTGAACACCTCCACCGGATATTTCTCCTTGCTGAGCACATCATGCACGCGCATAATCGCATGTTCATCGGCATAGTTGGAGTATATGAAAGTCCCCGTCTTTGCATCCGTGATGTGTGCGCCGTTTGATGTGATGATGCGTTTCATTCCTTTAATCTTATGTATCCTCTCGGGCAGGGCACTGAAAACCCTGCCGGTGGCAATCACAACATCGATTCCGTTTGAAATTGCCGTTTCAAGTGTATCCTTGGTTCTCCTGGAAAGTCCCTCTCTTGTGAGCGTTGTTCCGTCCAGATCCAGTGCTATAAGTCTGGTATCTCTGCTTTTTCTGAGAATTTCATCGCTTACGCTCTCCGCAATAAACATACCCATTTTTAACCCCCATAAGTCTTTTCTTATGATATATTCTACAATAAATTTCAAGGACTTGCAAATTGTTTAAAATATGCTAAAATATAGAGTACACTATTTTGATATTCTGATATTTGTGCTATATTATGTAGTCGCACAAATTTAGGAGGTAATTTATGAAAATTGCGGTAGTCGGCGCCGGAAAACTCGGGCTGAAAATTGTCAATGCATTGGTCGGCGGAAATCACTCCATCACGGTTATCGATAAAAATGAAACAATACTGAATAAAATCTCACAGCAGTATGATGTGCTTGTTGCCTGTGGCAACGCCAAGCAGATCAGTCTTTTAAAACGTGAGTCGATTCATACTTTCGACTTTTTGATTGCCTGCACGGACAGCGATGAGAAAAACATTGTGATTGCTTCTTTTGCGAAGAAATTGGGATGCACGAAGGTCATCGCGAGAGTCCGTGACCCGGAACATATGAATCAGATGGATTTCATCAAGGAAACGATGAATATCGACCACATCGTCAACCCGGATTTGGGTATTACACTTGAAATTTACAAATACTTGGTTGAAAAATATACACTTACAAACGGCATTTTCTCCAGCGGAAAGGTTTCGCTCGTGCAATTCAAGGTAAAACGTCTGCCGCGGCTGATTGACCTCTCCATGGTAGAAGTCAGCAAAGTGCTGCCGAATATGCTGGTAGTTGCCCTTTCTCGAAACGGCAAAATCATCATTCCGCACGGTCAGACGACAATCGAGGCGGGAGACACAGTTTACCTGATTGGGGAAAAAAATCAGATTGCCGAACTTCACCGCAAAGTTTACGAAAAAGGAAAATATACGGATTTACAGAAGGTTATGATTGCCGGCGGCGGTAAGACGGGCTTTTACCTTGCTGACAAACTTTCTGAATTCGGAGTATCCGTAAAACTGATTGAAAAAAACAAGGAGCGCTGCTATTACCTTTCCACGCATCTTGACGATGTCATGGTGCTGCATGGTGATGCTACAGACAGTACTTTGCTTGAAGAAGAGAATCTAGATGAAATGGATGCCTTTGTCGCTGCGACGGGTCTGGATGAAGAAAATCTTCTCCTTGCTCTAATTGCTAAACAGCAGGATATCGAGGATGTCATCGCTAAGGTAAGCCGCCAAAGCTACAAAGATTTAATTGAACGCATGGGGGTCGACATGGTGCTGAATCCGCTCGACATCGTTGCAAGTAACATTTTGCGCTACATCCAAGGCTCCAAGAGAATTATCTCCTATCTGCTGATTCAGGGACAGGCAGAAATTATGGAGATTATCGCATGCGAGGATATGAAGCTGGCAAATACACCTCTAAAGCATGTCAAACTTCCGGACGGTGTTCTGGTTGCTGCAATTCACAGAGGTCCAAAGGTGATTATTCCAAATGGGGACACGGAAATTCTGGCGGATGACAAAGTCACAATTTTCTGCCTGCTTTCCGACATCGGTGAACTGGAAAAATTAATGACAACCAAACGTGGATTTTTATTATAGTACAAATGAGTACTATGTAATATAAAGTAAGAGCATAGAAAGGATTTTCAATAGACGATGAATGCCGTATTTAAAAACTTTATACGAATTCAAAGCGCGATTTTTTTGCTGATGGCGGCTTCTCTTTTGATTCCCCTTTTTCTTGCGTTTTACTATGATGAAGACAATTGCAAATTTGCTTTTTTGCTTGTAAGCGGTAGTTGTGCTCTTGCAGGCATAATTATCAGACTCGGAGTGAAACCTGCTGACGCAAAGTTCAAGGTACGCGACGGATTTCTGATTGTATCGACAGCATGGCTTGTCTGCTCTGTAATCGGAGCTCTGCCATTCTTAATTTCCGGTGCGATTTCCTCCGCTGCAGATGCTTTTTTTGAATCTTGCTCCGGCTTCAGTACAACAGGTGCCTCAATCTTAACGGATGTTGAAGTTCTTCCTAAGTCGATCATGTTTTGGCGTTCTTTTACGCACTGGCTGGGAGGCATGGGAATTATCGTCTTCGTAATGGCATTGATGCCGGTATTGGGAATTAATGGACAAATTACTGCGAATGCAGAAACACCCGGTCCGACTAAGGATAAGCTTACTGCACGATTTTCGGATACTGCGAAGAATTTATATAAACTCTATCTTGTCTTTACGCTTGTGCAGGTTGTTCTGCTGTGTCTAGGCGGAATGAGTGTTTATGACTCCTTCCTTCACACCTTCGGTTCGCTCGGCACCGGAGGTTTCTCGAATTATAATGACAGTGTAGGACATTTCAATACTTATATACAGATTGTCATTCTTATTTTTATGATTTTGGCAGGCATGAATTTCAATCTGTTTTTTGTTTTACAGAGAAAAGGGCTTCGAAAGTTTTTGCATGACGACGAGCTCCGCTTTTATCTTGCTGTGATAGGCATTGCATCAACTGCAATATTTATCTGCAATCAAGTCAACTCAAATTTCAAGGATACAGCACGCTCGCTTCTTGATAGTTTCTTCCAGGTTGTGTCTATTTTAACCACAACCGGATATATGACGGATGACTATGATCTTTGGCCGACTTTTTCACGCATGATTTTATTCTGCCTGTTTTTCTTCGGCGGTTGTTCTTCTTCAACCTCGGGCGGCATCAAATGCGTTCGTGTTCTGGTCTGTCTGAAGCTGGTGCGCAGAAGTGTTTCCCTCCGTCTGCACCCGAATCGGATTGCGCCGATTACGCTGAATGAAAGCGAAGTTCCGTCAGAAGTTATCATCAATATTACAAACTTTGTTTTTACCTACATTGCTGTAATTTTTGCCGGAATGTTTCTTATTTCCGTTGATAACCTGGATTTTATGAGCACATTTTCTGCAGTTGCAACCTGCGTGGGAAATATAGGTCCGGGATTTAATCTTGTCGGACCAACTTGCAATTTTTCTGTACTCTCCGACTTTTCAACGGTTATATGTTCACTCCTAATGCTTGTGGGAAGGCTTGAGCTGATTACAGTACTGGCCCTGTTTTCAAAATATTATTGGAATTCGAATAAAACAAAATAAAAATCTGCCATCAAATAATGAGCAGAATTTATAGGGGTTTACGTAGAGATGAATATAAATTTTCGTGTTTTAATTAAAATACTTGGTGTCTTGACTCTCATCGAGGGTCTCTTTCTTTTGCCGTGTGCAGCTGTGGGAATTGTATTCAAGGAATGGGGCTCCGCAGGTGCTTTGTTTGAGGTGGGAATTTTCAGTGTCTGCATCGGCTTCGTTATCCTGACACAGTATCATTTCGATAAGATTAAGCTGCATTCACACGAAGGCTACCTGATTGCCTGTTTGAGCTGGCTTTTCTGCTCGATGATCGGTGCATTGCCGTTCTATTTTTCCGGACAGGGTTATCCCATGGTACAAAGCTTTTTTGAATCAGTTGCGGGCTTTACGACGACGGGCTGCTCGGTTTTTGATTTAGCCACAATGCCGCGCTCACTGCTCTTATGGAAATCGGTTTCCAACTGGCTGGGCGGAATGGGAATTCTCGTACTTTTGGTTTCCATCTTTCCCGCGCTCGGAATCAGCGGGCAGGTTATCGCCTCGGCTGAAGCAACCGGACCGACACTTGAAAAAATCGGAGGAAGATTCTCTGACACAGGCCGAGTACTGTACTTGACGTATTTATTCTTTTCTTTCGCGGAATTTGTACTCTTGGCTTTAGGCCCGCTGAGTATTTTTGACGCATTGATCAGCACTTTCAGCAGCATAAGCACCGCCGGTCTTGTAATAACACCCGCCAATGCCGCTGCTTTTGATACCGTTTATGTGAGGGCGGTAATCATGATATTTACGCTGCTTTCGTCTCTGAACTACACGCTTTTCTATTTTATGCTGCGCGGAGACTTTAAAACGGTTCTGCAAAATGTTGAGACAAAAATTTTCGCAATCATTATTATAGGCGCAACCCTTGCAATTGCTGTTTCACTAAAAATAAGCGGAACCTATGCTTCCCTTTGGCAGGCTGTTAAGGATGCACTGTGCCAGGTGGTTGCCTTTATTTCGACTTCCGGCTATTTTGTCTGTGACTATACGCAGTGGCCGACTTTTGCAGTCATCGTGCTTTTCAGTCTTTTGTTCGTGGGTGGCTGCTGCATGTCGACTTCCGGCTCACTGAAAATTATGCGTGTTATCGTTTTCCTGAAACTGATTAAGCGCGGAATCTTTCGGCAGATTCATCCGCGGGCAGTCAAAGCGGTGGTTATCGACGGCAGAGCGATTCCGGCAGACAAAGTTTCCGCAATCACGACGCATATCCTGCTGTTCTTCGCCTTTTTCTTTTTCTCTGCCTTGGTACTGGGCTTGAACAATTTTGACCTTGAAACGACGATTTCAACCTCAATAGGGCTATTTTCCAACACCGGCATGGCGCTCGGCGAAGCAGGTGCAAGCGGCTATTTCGGTATGTTTAACAGTTTCTCACAATTTTATATGTGCTTTATGATGATTGCCGGAAGGCTTGAAATTTACGCGGTTCTGCTGCTTTTCTCGAAGTCTTTCTGGAAAATCGACAGTGTAAGCTCGATATAATTGGAAGTATTAAAACAGACAGTTTTGCAAGGCTTATGCATAAATCTGTCTGTTTTTTATATGCTAAGAATAATCGGTTATTTTTGAGAAAAAGGATGATAGCTATGCTCGTAAAAGATTTGATGACAACATCGGTTTCTGCGGTCCGCCCCGATGATGCAATTGAGACCGCCGTAAAAATCATGCGCGGAGAAAATATCGGAATCGTTCCGGTGTGCGACATTCAAAAGCATGTGCTCGGCGTGGTTACGGACAGAGATATCCTCATGCGTTCAGTCTCTGCCGGCTTTTCTTCTTCTGACATTCAGTCTGTCATGACACCGGATGTTTTCTGCGCCGATGTGAAGGATGATATCCACGATGCTGCAATGCTTATGGCTCAAAATGGCGTCCGCAGGCTGCCTGTCGTTGAAAACAATAAACTTGTGGGCATGCTTTCGCTCAAAGATCTCGCCAAGAAACGCATCTTTATTGCAGAAATCGGCCATGTCATATATGAACTTTCGAATAAATCCTAAGATTGGGGGTTCCCATGAAAAAAATCCACCTTTCGCCGCTTGCCGGCAAGCCGCTAATTGAATATCTCAAGCAGAAAGGTTTTGCGAGTTGCTTCACACAGCCGCTTACATCTGTCGCAGAGCCTATCGCCTATCATCCGGATCTCATCCTGTGCAAGCTCGGCATTGACGATAAGGCCCCTGTCTTCCGCGGTGATGCTTCGAAACTCGGATCCGCCTATCCCGCAGACATCCTGTACAATGCATGCTGCACGGGACGCTATTTCATACATAATCTGAAATATACCGCGCCTGAGCTCCTTGCAGCCGCAGGGCAGGCTGCTCAGCATAGAAAAAAGCCCCTGCTTCGCGTTTCCGTTCCGCAAGGGTACACCAAGTGCAATATTGTCTGTGTCGATGAAGAGTCTATTATCACATCCGACGCCGGTATCGAAAAAGCCTGTTCTTCTGCGGGCATGTCCGTGCTCAAAATCCGTCCCGGACAGGTTCTGCTGCCCGGATATGCTTACGGTTTTCTCGGCGGTACAAGCGGCCGCATCGGCGATGAAATCGTGTTTAACGGAGACCTCTCGTCACACCCTGATTTCCATGTGATTTCCGCATTCATCGAGTCGCGCGGTCTCTCCTGTGTCTATTTTATGGATTATCCGCTGACCGACATCGGTTCAATCATCGTTGAGCCGGATTCCGACGGAGGCTCCGTCACATCAGACTCTTAGAAAATCTGCCCCGGCAGTTTTTCTTTTTTCTTCGGCGGAAAAGTTTTGTCGAACTCCTCGGCCTCTTCTTCGCTCACAAAATAGCCCTCCGGAGTGTGGTAAGTTCCCGTAACGCCGCCGAGATAGCCCGGTGTGAGTTCCTTCATCAGGAAGTATGGGCAGACATTTTCTCTTGGTTCTGCATAGTAGTGAATTCCGCTCTTGCTGGCAACGTCAAAGCCTGATTTGCCGTAAAAGTCGATGTTTCCTTCCATGCAGATTGCTCCTGCTCCCATACCGGCTGCCTTGTCCAAAGCATAGTCAAGGAGCTTTTTTCCGTAGCCCTTGCGCTTGTATTCCGGCAGAATGCTGATTGGCCCGAAGGTCATAATCGGAATTTCCCGTCCGTCGTCGGCATCGATTTTGGTGCGGACGAACATGACATGTCCGATGATTTTACCGTCTTCTTCCAATACAAAATCAAGTTCCGGTACGAATTCCGCTCTGTTTCGATATGTATGCAGCACATAATGCTCCATGCATCCCGGTTTATATACGTTCCAAAATGCTTCTCTTGTGACATTTTCGGATTCTCTGTAATCCTTTGGTTCTTCTCTTCTTATATTCATTTTTCCATCTCCTTAAAAAATCTTTCGGCAAGCTCTTTTGCCGCCTTGCGGGACTCTTCATCTTCTGCCTTGTCAAAAACGCTGTACAGCGTAAACATCGGTGCATAGAACCGCAGTGCCGCAAGCTCCGGGTCGGTGCTGCCGCATTCAGTGAAAATATATGCAACATATTCCAGCGGGCCGCCCGCCAAATACTGCTGATAGAGTTCCCTCATCTCCGGGATGCGGTACTGCTCAATCGTCAGCATCCTGCGAAACGCCGACGCAAACGGATCTTCCGTCCAGTAACTGAGCTGTGCCTTGCTGTATTCAATCAGCCGCTTTAGACTTCTGTCTTTTTGTTCGACGGTCAGGGGCAGTGTAGTTACCATATCCTGTGGCATGTAAAATGCTTTGGCTCGCTCGTAATCCATCTCTTCCATCCGCAGGATAATGCTGTCCAAAATATCCTGCTTGTTTGTATAATGCTTGTACAGTGCGCCCTTCGTCATGCCGAGCTTTCTTGCGATGTCGCTGACGGAAACTGCTTCGTAGCCTTTCGCCGCGAACAGTTCAAGCGCCGTCTCCAAAATTTTTTCTTTCGTATTTTTCATATATATCCCTTTTTTGAATTTGTGAAAAAAAGAAAACGATCGTTTACCAATATTATAGTAAACGGTCGTTCACTTGTCAAGCGTTTTATCTGCTATAATTTCTGCGCATCAATTTTTTCTGCCAAATCGTTCAGATAGACCCAGCGCTCCATTTTCTCGTCAAGGGCTGCGGTAAGCTCGTCACGCTTTGCGGTCAGTTCCTGCAGCTTGCAGTAATCGCTGCCCGCTTCGGAGATTCGTCCGTCCACCTCTTCTATGGCGCTTTCGAGTGCTGCAATGTCTTCGTCAATCGTCTCAAACTCGCGCTGCTCTTTATAGGAAAATTTCAGCTTTTTCGGTCTGTCGGCATCCGTTCTGCTTGTCTGAGGTGCGGAGGCGTCCGACCGTTTTCCGTCTGATGCGGCTGCCGTTTTGCCGCCCGCTTTACCCGCAGTTTTTTCGGCTGCCAGACCCGCCGTGCGTCGCTCCGCCCAGTCGCTGTAGCCGCCCGGATATTCCGCAATATGCCCATCGCCTTCGTAAACAAAGGTCTTTTCCGCAATGCGGTCGATGAAATGACGGTCATGCGATACGGCGATTACTGCGCCCGCAAAGCTGTCCAAATAGTCTTCCAAAATGCACAGCGTGTCGATGTCCAGGTCGTTTGTCGGTTCGTCCAAAAGCAGCACATTCGGCGCGCCCATGAGAATTCCCAGCAGATAGAGCCTTCGCTGCTCGCCGCCGGAAAGCCTTCCTACCGGGATCGAGTGCATATGCGGCGGGAATAAGAAACGCTCCAGCATTTGCGAGGCACTGATATAGCCATCCTCCGTTTTGACATTGTGTGCGATGTCGCAGATGTATTCGATAACCCTGCGGGATTTATCCATATGCTCGTTTTCCTGCGAAAAATAGCCGATTTTTACGGTTTCGCCGATTTCTACGCTGCCGCTGTCAGGTTCAAGCTCGCCCGAAATCAGCTTCAGAAGCGTTGACTTGCCGGAGCCGTTTTCGCCGATGATGCCGATGCGGTCGTTACGCAGCACCGTATAGGAAAAATCCGAAATCACCGGAATGCCGTCAAAAGCCTTTGAGACATGTTCGAGTTCAATAATCTTTTTCCCGAGCCTGGAAGACACCGATTTCATCTCCAAAGCCGCATTATTGACCACAAGCTTGCTCTCTTCCAATTGATGAAAACGGTCAATCCGCCCCTTCGCTTTGGTGGTTCTTGCCTGTGCGCCTCGGCGCATCCATTCCAGCTCCCTGCGGTACAGCGTCCTGCGCTTTCGCTCTGTGGCAAGTGCCATTTCCTCCCGCGCCGCCCGGTTCTCAAGATAGACCTCGTAATTGCCTTCGTGGCGGTAAAGCCTGCCGCCTGTCAGCTCCAAAATCACATTTGTGACCCTATCCAAGAAGTAACGGTCGTGTGTTACCATGAAAATCGCACCGCGGAACTTTTTCAGGTAGTTTTCCAGCCATTCAACCGTGTCGCTGTCGATGTGGTTCGTCGGCTCGTCCAAAATCAGAATATCACACTCATTTGTGAAAATCCCTGCCATGGCAACGCGCTTTCGTTCGCCGCCCGACAAGGTGTTCATTTTCTTCTCAAAATCCGTAATCCCAAGCTGATTCAGCATGGATTTGCATTTATATTCACCCTCTGCGGCGGTTTCCCGAGTCAGATAACTGACCGCCTGCTCCAGCACCGTCTTTTCCGGGTCGTATGCAGGTGCCTGCGGCAGATAGCCGATTCGCACGCCTCCGGTCAGAATGATTTTGCCTGAATCGGCATCCTCAATTCCTGCCGTGATTCGCAGGAGCGTGGACTTTCCTGTGCCGTTGACGCCGATGAGCCCGATTTTATCGCCTTCGTTTATCGCATACGAAAGATTCGAAAGAAGCGGTGATGCTGTATAGGATTTAGATATGTCGGTTGCATTCAATAAAATCAAGGTTTTTCCTCCTCTTGAAAATCAAAAGTATATTCGCCCTCCGCATTTAGATGAACCTCTGCGCGGAAGTTCTTCCCGGCCTTCGAGCGGAAATTTGCCGCGACGGCTTTCCCATCGAGGAGCTGTTTCATTTCGGGATAAGAAAAATCATGCCCACAAAAGCTTCGGAAGACTTTGTGTCCGCATTTTTTGATGCCGCAGAAAACGCCCCACTGGTTGAGCGTCGCCTTTTTTCCACATTTCGGACATTTCACCGGTTCTTCGAAGAATACCATTGCGATCTCTCCGTTCTCGTCCAGCTTCAGCGCCGCGCGAAACGGTTTTCCCGTGCGTGTTGTGAAATTCCTGTACCCGCTCTGCTCGCCTGCTTCCAGTCTCCGCAGCAATTCCAAATCCACTTCGGTGCCGCTGATATTTTTGTAAATCTTCGCGCCGCAGCCGAGGCATTCGTAATGTTTTTTCTGTTCTTCGATAACGCCTCCGCACTTTGCGCAATGAATATCCGTCTGCACCGGCTCAAACGGCGCCAGTTCCGCTTCGATTTCTTTCAGGTCTTGTCCGATTTGCTCGCACATTTCCCGAAGTTTCTGCATCACTTCCGCCATGACCTGCTCGTAATCCGCTTCCCCGCGCTGTACTTTTTTGATGCTGTTATCCATATTTGCCGCAAAGACGGGATAGGCAATGTCAAAATCCTTTACGGCTTCGATATAGTTTTTTCCCTTGCCCGTAATGTAAAGTGCATTCTTTTTCTCCTCCACATAGCCCGACTCGATGATGTCTTTGATAATCGACGCACGGGTTGCCGGCGTGCCGATGCCCTGCGAGTCCGCAAGGGACTTTTTCAGTTCTTTGTCCTCAATCTGAGTTGCAATGTTACGCATGGCATTGATTAAGGTCGCCTGCGTCAGCCGCTTCGGCGGCGATGTTTCCTTTTCGACGGGTTTCATGGATTTTGCCGTAATGCGGTCTCCCTTTTTCAAAGGAGGAAGAGCGTGGCCGCCCGCTTTCTTATACAGAATCGACCAGCCCGGCTCCGTGACTACCTTTCCGCTTGCTTTGAAAATCCCGCCCGCTTCGTTTTCCGCACCGGCGTCTTGGGAGTCCGCCTCCGCATGGCGAATCTGAATGGTGGTTTTCTCTTCCTCAAGCTTCGGCAGAAACTGCGCGAGAAGCCTCATATATATCATTTTGCAGATAATCTTTTCTTCTTCGGTCATCCTCGAAAGGTCCGGCCGTTTCAGCGTCGGCAGAAGCGCATCGTGGGACTCTTTGGAAACCTCTGTGTCATTCACGACTGCTTTGTCCTTCAGAATTATCGTAAACGCGCCCTTGTCAAGTCCCGCCGCGATTTTTCCGAGGTCTTCAAAAACCGCAATGTTTTCCATGATTGTGGGAAATTCCTTTGCTTTCTCGGAAGAGACATAACGGCACTGCGTTCTCGGATAGGAAATGACCTTGTGCTTCTCGTAAAGGCTCTGCACAAGTTCTAAGGTATGATCCGGCTTAAATTTGTACTTGCTTCCTGCTTCCGCCTGAATGGCGGCTAAGTCAAAGAGCTTCGGCGCATGGGAAGACGACTTCTTCTTTTCAACTTCCTCAACTGTGCCTTCCATAGAGAACTCCGCAAAAAGCTTCGGATTTTCAAACTGCACATCGCCATCCTCGCCCTGAAGGACTGCCTTGAAAGTCTGTGTTTCACCGGCTTCGCCCTGCGGTGCAGTCTCGTACTCCGCTTCCAGCACAAAATACTTTCGATTCGCAAAATTATCGATAGCCATGGAATTGTCATATACCAGTTTGATTGTCGGAGATTTCACTCTGCCGGCCTTAATGAGAGTGCCGCGCTTGTTCGTCAGCATTCTGGAGGCGTTCATGCCAAACAGCCAGTCTGCCCGTGAGCGAATGAGAAAGGACTGCACGAAATGAACATGCGTTGGATTCGTGTGATAATCCGTCATGCTCAAAAGCGATTTCAAAATTTCCGCGTCCGTAAGAGAGTGCTCGATGAAGCGAAGCGCAGGCTTTTCGTTCAGCGCAAGATACTGCTCCAAAAGCCAGTAGATGCCGTAGCCCTCCACATCGGAGTCGGTGCCTACGATAATTCCGTCGTAGTCCGCCGCGCGCCGACGGATTTCGTCGATGGTATCCTGCTTTCGCTTATCGGCAATCGGTTTGATCTGCCACGGATTTGGAATCATCGGATAAAGGATGGCTTTCCAGTTTTTGTCCTTCCATTCCTCGTAATCCGTAGGCATGAAATTTGTACAGACATGACCGGAAAGGGCTGTGAAATCAATCTCCCCAACCCTTTCTGTCACTTCGTTTTTATGATTTTTGTAACAAGCCTGCACATCGCGCATAAGGCTTGGTTTTTCCGCGATAAATAAGTATTTCATATAGAAAAGTATACTTGATTTGCGGCGAAAAAACAAGATTTTTCCTTTTATTGGGCATCGAACATTAGTTGCGTCAAAGAGGCGTAAAACGGACAAAAATACACGAAAAAAATGATATTCCCGTCGTATAGCAAAAGACCGTTGAAATTTCAACGGTCTTCTGTAAATGGTATGGAGGCGACACCCGGATTTGAACCGGGGAATAAAGGTTTTGCAGACCTCTGCCTTACCACTTGGCTATGTCGCCGAATTGGCTAGGGTAGCAGGATTCGAACCTGCGCATGACGGAATCAGAATCCGTTGCCTTACCGCTTGGCGATACCCCAACATCATTGCGTTCTGATAAAATATGGGGTGGGTAGTGGGATTCGAACCCACGTATACAGGAGCCACAACCCTGGGTCTTAACCACTTGACGATACCCACCATGCTTGTTAATTGTGTGCATTACTGCGCATACAAGTTTGTTAATTGTGTGCATTACTGCACGTGCAGTTTTAAAAGAGTTGGCGACCTGGAACGGGCTCGAACCGTCGACCTCCAGCGTGACAGGCTGGCATTCTAACCAACTGAACTACCAG
>CAKQVG010000012.1:0-45814 GCA_934277695.1 uncultured Clostridia bacterium | reverse complement strand
CACAGTAGTTAAGCTCCTTAGCGCCGATGATACTTGGTGGGAAGCTGCCTGGGAAAGTAGGACGTTGCCGGTTTTTTTAAGGCTCCATGGTCAAGCGGTCAAGACACCGCCCTTTCACGGCGGTAACTCGGGTTCGATTCCCGATGGAGTCACCAAATCGAAAAGCTCACTAATTTAGTGAGCTTTTCACATATCAAGAGCTTTTTTATTTCAGCAAGCTCACATATTTGCGCGATTGGCGGAATTGGCAGACGCACTAGACTTAGGATCTAGCGGGTGACCGTGGGGGTTCAAGTCCCTCATCGCGCACCATTTAAACCTTGAAATTTCAATAAGTTTCAAGGTGTTTTTTATGTTTGACACCATTTTGACACCATTTTTGCTCTTAATGCTCTTCTGGATACAGCGAAGTTGCATAGTATGAATTGAGCTCTGAGGATATTTCATCATCGACATTCTTGAAAAGGTACCAGTATCTTTCCGCGGTAATTCGCGGATTCGCATGCCCGAGACGATGCGATGCATCATCAAGACTTATGCCAAGATGAGAGAGCATTGCAGCATGAGTATGACGAAGATTGTGCACTGTGGTTTTTTTCATTCCTTTTCTGGCAAGAAACGAAACGAACCACTTGTACGTGTTCGACGGATGATGTGGACTGCCGTCCTCCTTCGAAACAACATAACCCTGATGTACCGCTCCGGGGAAAGCCGTCAAGGCTTCCGTCTGATATTCCTTTACATTTTTAAGCATGCCCATTATAAATTTCGGAACGGAAATTTCGCGTTCCGAAAATCCGGTCTTAGGTGTTCCTTCGACGATTCTTCCGTTGCTTGCGCAGGAGCGACAGTTATCAATCAAAAGATGATTTTTTTCAAAATCTACATTTTCCCACTTTAAACCCATAACTTCACCGGTACGCATGCCGGTGAAGAGAATTAAAAGTATGACCGGGATGTGGATGTTATACGGCCGAAGTTCGTTCTCTTCCATCAATGCCGAAATGAGTTCGGCAATTTCACTTTCCGTGTAGAGCGCATTGTCGAGGTGCTCAGCTTTCTTATACGCTGCTTTCGTTTTTACTTTCATTCTCACAGCAGGGTTTGCGTTGATAATCTCGAGTCCGTCCATTGCATAGGCAAACATACTGGAAAGAAGCGCGGCAGAGTTCTTGACAGTCTTAATCGCAAGAGGTTTTTTCGTCCGGGGATTTATGTAATCTTCCCTGAGAAACTTTACCCATTCCCTGACATCGCTTCTCGTTATCGAAGTAACTTTTCTTTTTTGAAACGTCGGCGCAATATGATTCTTATAAGACTTCTCATAGCCGGCTAAAGTTGTCGCAGAAAGTTCTACTTCTGCAGCGTAATCCGTGATGAACTTTCCCCAAAGTTCATCAACGGTCATGGAGGAACCTGCCTCAATTTCTCCTGCCTCAATTTCGGCGAGGAACAGTGCAGCCGCTTTATCAAGCTGGCGCTTAGACATCGCATCCACTTCTTTGTAGTAACAACGAGGACTCCCGTCCGGCTTTTTTCCGTGTTTAATTATTATCTGCACGCGGCCGTTACCGCGATCTCTAAAAGATGCCATTTACAGCCTCCTTAAATTCCTAAATATTACCAATAGTATTCTGCGGTTCGCAGAAGTATAATCATAATTGCGCCCCGGAAGGAGAGCAATATGATATTAAGATATCAATACATACACAATCCGTTAATTTATGCCATATATATTAATTCGTTACAACTACTAATCATAACGACCAACAAAGACGGGCAAGATGGAATAATTATGTACTACAGATAACAGTGTATTTAATAGGGGCGCAATAGCTAAATGGCCCAAACACAGCATTTGCTCATATATCTTAAACCTGTTTTGACTTACAAACAAAAAGAACTCCAACTTGTGGAGTTCTTTTCAGAGTTAGGCTCGCAAGGAGCACTGTCTTTTAATTAGGCGCGTATAGCGCAAGGTTTTAATTAACTCTGATATAGTATACCACAAATTTTCAAAAAAGTGCAAACTTTTTTTATTTTTTGAAGAAAAGTTCTCGAATTTTCTCATCAATTAAATCCAAAGACGCATCGGAGAGCCGTATGCCATATAGCACATTGTTAGAGTAAACCGGATCGTAGATTCTGATTTTGCTGACGGTTGTGATTTGGTCTGCTAGTGCGACGCTTCCATTTTTCATCCGTATGATACTTTTTCGAATTTCTTTTAACTCATCCCTCTTTTTTTGTAGCGATTTACATTCTGCTTCTAAATGGTTTATTTCTTCGTCTGATAATGTTTGAACAAACTCTTCAAGTTTGTCATTCTCTGTGCCGTGAATCAGCTCTTCAATCCGGTTAAGACGGGCGTTAATTTCCTCCGACAATCTTGTGTGCTTACTAATGATTAGCCGAAACAGTTCAGGACCTAATGCAACAGATGAGTGGCGAATTTTCTTTCCCTCTTTTAGCGAGGTTAGTGGAATAATTGTAATCGTTCCGCTGCTCTTTGCATTGTTAGCATCAAGTACTATGCCAAAATGCAAACCACCCTCCTCGTTACCGATTCGATAGCCGAGATGCACTTTTACAATATCGCCGCGCTGATATTTTATGTACTTGGTTGGATTAAAAGTTTTCTCTTTGTTTAGCAGTCTAGCATAATCTTCGAACCAATATGAAAGTTTATCAGCCTTTTTTCGAGTCGGCTCGTCAGGGCTACCAATCAGACTATCTAAATAAGTATTTAAGCATTCCAACGCTTTTTCCTTATGGAGAATCAAGGACTCCTTTGTTTTACTCGCACTCATGTAATCTCTCCTTCTGTTATATCTTTTTTCTAACAAACTCAACCATAAATTCAAAAATCTCTTAATTCGCCATTCTTCCACATAAGCCAAAAGCTCGAAACAGTGAAACAAAGACTAAGCAAGTAAAAAGGTAAGCCGCGGAGGCACAAGCACACAGTCGCAAGCCAATTTAAAAAAATACATTTTATGAAGGTATTTCGTTTATCAAGCCTTTTCCCCGCCGAAATTGCGGCATTAATTCTGAGGAGTGGTCCATCATCAAATAATCGAAAAACACAAAAAATGAAATCATAGAAGTCCCACTCACGCCAGCGCGAAAGATTAACATAAACTTTTTTCTCGCTAATACTGGATTCTATAGGAGGGGCATCTTTATCCCGAATAAAACCAATCGAATACCCGAATACCTTTTTAAAAAATCTCATTTTAAAACACCTCCGCTTTCTTCGCCGACATAGTGGCTTTTTCCTTTTCCTTATTGACAATTTTATCAGCTTCACTTCTAAGCATAGCACCCAAATTACCGCTCGAATCAAGAGTGCCTTCAAGATAAGCAATAACCCTTATTTTTTGCTCGTCAGAAAGCGAACGAAAACCGTTCAGCAATTCTTCCTCCTGCTCCGTAAGCTCAAGCTCCGAGGCGGATGAAGAGGGCTGGGAAAGATCAGAATCGGATAGAAGATACTGAGGTGTAACATTGAAAATATTACAGAGGTTTTCAATAGTGCTTCGCTTTAGATTGACCACAGTCCCCGTTTCATATTTATTTATTGCAGCCTTCTTTACACCAAGAAGCTTTCCCAGATCCTCTTGTGTCATATCTAAAGACTCTCGTAATTGTTTTATTTTTGCGCCTGTATCCATTATAATCGTGTCCTTTCTTTGATGTATCTTAATTATACTATTTTTTTTCTAAAAATCAAGAAAAATATCTTTACAAGAAACATTTTGTGTGTTATTATCAGAGTATCTTAAAAAGATACAGAAAGGAGACGAAATGAACAAACAGCTTTTAAAAGCGTTTATCGTTAAATTCGATAAGACGCAGGCAGTATTGGCGGAAGCCATGGGAATAAGCCCTTCATGCTTAAACGCCAAAATTAACGAGAACAAAACAGAATTCACAAAGTCGGAAATGGTGTTTATCCGAAAAAGATATAAACTATCTGAAGAGGAATTCAATGAAATTTTTTTTAGCAACTTAGTATCGTAAAAAGATACTTTGGAGAGGGGAAGAGAAGTGAACACCAGGACAGATAACAAAGTCATAAGACTCATGCTTTCAAAAGGTCAAAACATAGAAAGCATGTCGAAAAACCTTGGCACAAATCGAGATACTTTAAGCAGGCACCTAAAAAACCAAGCAGGAAAGATGCCATTACAGGAAGCAAGAGATATCGCTTGCATACTCAAATTGACCGAAGAGGAAATAATAGAAACCTTCTTTAAAAGATAAGCAAAAGCAAGGTTGTGACAAACCTTGCTCAGCTGAAAGTTATTTAGTTTTTCGTGAAGGCGTCTGAGAGAGTGCGCTGCCAGCAGCAGTTTTGGAAGCTTTGCTGGTTCGACCATCTCTGAGAACCTTAGATGCAGCACTTGCTGCTCTTTTAGAAGTCTGCTTGGAGTTCTTTGGCATAAGCGTTCACCTCCTTTCGCCTTAATTATAACTTAAATCAATATAAAAAACAAGTGTTTGAAACATTTGTTCTTTAACCTTACTTGACAGCAAGGTTAAAGAACCATAGGCAAACAGAGGGAGAGGACAAGCAAGACGCAAAAGAAAAGATACTTTGGAGAGGGGAGGAGAGATATGAGAAAGAAAATTGCACGATGGTGGACAGAAAAAAGCTCTGTAGAGAAATCTGTAACAATTCTGACTTTCATCGTGCTTATAACAGTCATTCAGGTTTTAGTGCTTACTATCAGGCTGAACGAAGTAATCAGCATGCTTTTGCAGGCGATACGGCAGGCAAGCCTTTAGCAGTCGTAGCATTCGGGCTCCTCTGAATCGGGAAGAGCATCAGAAGCAGGTAGTGAATCCATAAGTTCATGGATAGCAGACAAATTTTCTTCGAGCAAGCAGCGTATATCCGTCAGCTCTTGGTTAGGCAAGAAGGTACAAGCAAGGCCTACTAAAGAAATAAAAAGCGCAATAATCTGAATAATCTGTTCAAAAGACAATTTTAAAAATGGAGTATTGCGAACTTCGTGCAATTCACTTTGCATTGTAGCGGCAACTCCGGAAGTATCGAGTGGCTCGATACAGTTCAGAACAGCATCAGAATCGTCAATGATACGCATCGTAAGCGGTTCGGAGAGAAGCGGCTCGAAGTCATCCGCAGGGACAACAGCAAGACTTGATAAACGAGCTGACAACTCATCCAGCGAGTCGGACAAAGAAGCGAGCGTTTCTTGATAGCCGCAAGTTGTCGTGGCGACACGGGTAAATGCGTTTTCGGCGAAAGCGAAGTTTTTCTGAACGGCTTTGTACCTTTGATTGACTTGATTAATCTGTTCAAGAGACTGTGACAGCTTCGCAAAAGCGTCTAAGGACGGTAACGGATAACAAAGTTTGCTATACGCCTGCTGCACGGACCGCAGTCGCTCTTTGAGCTTAGCGATGTCCGATGACGGTGCACAGGCAAAACGTGCTAATGCCGTTACACTATTTTGAGGAGAACTCATAATACAACCACCTTTCATAGAAATTAAGTAAATTATACACCGCTATCGGAAGGTGGACAAGAGAAAAGATACTTTGGAGAGGGAGAGAGAAATGAGAACAAGAGGAACAGACTCAGCAAAAGCGACCGTTATGATAAAGACAACCTCAACCTGTGGAGTTGGGACAAAAGAAGACCCAGTACGCAAAATCACGCAATACTGGGATTTGAACGGAAACCTGATTGTTACCCTTGATTTTTTTTCGAATAAAGAAAAAGAAGAAAAACCGGGCAATATCACGATTACCCCGTCCGGAGAAATGAAAAAACTTATTGAGCTTCTCCGGGAACAAACGCAACGATGTTGTCAAGATTCACAAGAATCTCCGGACAAGAAGTGAAACTCTCTTTGGATATTGGATGAGAATAAACCTTAACATCTTTTAAAACGAGAAATAAATGCTCGGATATGGATTCGGTAGACAACAACTCACCCGAAATCATACCAAAAGATGTAAAAAGTGTCATGTTGCGTTCCAAGAGAAAGTCAGAAATTTCGATCACTTTAGAATCTGTCATATTACATTACTCCTTTCTGCAACACTCAGCTGCTGACACAGCCTGTAAGTAGATTATATCGCAGAGAGGAGAAAACACAAGAGAAAAGATACTTTGGATCTGAAATAAAGGAGGTAAAATATGCAAGACAAATTACTCACATCACAGCAGGTCGAAGAGATATTGCAAGTGTCAAGGGTAACCGTGTATAGAATGGCTCGCGAGGGAGCGCTTGAAAAAGTCAAAATTGGCAAAATGGTACGATTCAAGGAATCCTCAATTAAAAAGATCTTGGAGAGAGGCTGTGTTTTTTAGAAATGAAAAAGGCACAAAAGGAAAAAGAGCAAGCTGAGAATGAGCGTGCGACCAAGATCGACAAAGCATTAACCGGAAAGAAAACACCGCCCGAAGCGGCGATAATCAAGAAGCTAAAGGAGAAAGCAATGGGTTACTACGATACCTGCACGTTTTCAAAACCGCAGAGCAAAAAGAAAAAGAAAAAATGCAACGGCTACAAGGACAAGGCAAGCCGCATCTGTGCTTACACAGGAAAACCGTACGCAGAGCGGCACGAGATCTTTTGCGGAAGAAATCGGCAGATCAGTATCGACTATGGCTTTCAGATTGACGTATGCCACGAGATTCACGAAGAACTGCAGGCAAACATCACCGAGTGGGCACAAATGGAAAACCTCAGACTTCGGCAGAAATGCCAAACAGAATACGAGGACAAGCTGATTGATGCAGGTATTGCGCCGGAGAAAGCACGGGAAATGTGGCTGAAATTGATTGGAAGGAGTTACTTATGAGTGAAAAAGCTATCACAGGATATACGAAAATAGTTGTAGAAACAGACGAAGAAAGCCCTGCAACCATAGCAACTGTGAATGCTGACGACATTGAAGTTGCAGAGGGCTACAGGGTAAGAATTACACCGGAATATGATTAGTGTTCCTTATCACGAGGGGGACAAGGATCGTTGCCGTAACTATCCTTGGATTGAATACGACCGTTTCGACCTTGAATAATAAGCTCGCTTCTCTGATTCTTTGCAATACCTTTTGCATATTCAACAGCATCACGCTTATTATCAAAGACTTTGGTTGCTCGACCGTTTCCTTCACCATGAACGGACCAGTTACCACCATTTGGAGACACCCATTGATTTTTTCCCATACTTTTCACCTCCTTTCGTGTGGACTATACACAGACACAACCTATAGAGTAAGAACGCAAGTTCTTACAAGATATAGTATACAAGTAAAATCGAGAGGAGACAAGTGTTAAATGAAAAAAAGTGAAGAAATCATAAAAACAATCATCGCAGAAACAAAAGCTCAAGGAAAGAAACGAAGCGAATTAGCTAAGCAAAGTGGATGCACGAGAAGACAAATTGATTACATATTCAAAGGCGAAAGAGGATTATCAATCGATCTTGCCGACGCGGTGCTAAAAGCACTTGGAAGGCGAATTGAAATTGTGCCCGACAAGAAAGAAAAAGACTAAATAAAAAGGAGCTACTTATGAGAAGAGACGAAATAGTAATGCTGAACGAAAAGGCTGCATTCATCGCGCAGTTAGAATCAGCACCGCTGTCAGATGCAGAGCGCAGCGGACTGGATAGTATCTGTTACGAATACGATCTGACAACGAACGATGAAGTTATAACCGTAATCTTCAAGGGCAGCGGCATCAAGAAGATACTGGCCACCGCAAACAGCAACGGCGCAAACGCTAAGGCTATTATAAACGCTATCTATGGATAAGGAGGAGAAGATGTGCGTATCCTGCGGACGCGCTTATCACGAAGGGCGGATGTGCCCAAGAAGAGAAGATAAAATCGTCTGCATAGCCTGCTGCAGAGCCTGTGAGGACTACCGGGAGAAGCAAAACTACACAGTTTGCGAAAACCCTTGCAAGTATCACATCAACCACCCACCAGCAAAGCGGAGGGTGTTCCCGAAAGCGATGCAGATGTACGAGCTACAGAAAGAGATTAAACTGCAGCATAAGAAGGCTAGCTACTACTACGAGCGAAGCTGGCCAAAGTTCGCAAAGGAGGCCGAGACGGAGATTGTAAAACTAAAATACCGCCTCGGAAAATTACAGGAGGAAAAAGAACAATGGGAAAAAGAACAGGAATCATTGCACTTATAGGTGCAGCACTGCTCTTGGCGATGTTTCTGATAATAGGAGCAATCGCAGGAGACGCCGCAGCCGAAGAAACACCGAAGGCAGAACCGACCTACATAGTCTATGAGCCGGAAGAATTGGAACCTGGTGAGTACATCATCCAAGGACCCGTGTACATAATCACAGACGAAGAGCGGGAACTGATCGAAAAAGTCGTCGCCGCAGAAGCACGCGGCGAGTCCATGGAATGCATGATGGCAGTCGCACAAGTAATCCGCGACCGCTGCATCACCCGTGAGCAGTCGCCGATTAAAGTGCTGACCACGCCAAATCAGTTTGCAGAGCCGTACGAGGGCAAGATAACAGACCGCATCAAGGACGCCGTGTTATTCACCTTTGACGAAGGACACAGCACCTTCGAATACCCGGCGACACACTTTTACGCATCGCATTTAATCGACCCGCCGGACTGGACGGAAAACATGCAGTACCTCGGCGAAATCGACGGGGTGAGTTTTTTCAGACGATAAAAAAAAGGACTGCCGCAGCAGCCCAAGATAAGAACCTATAACAAGTATATCACAAAAAGAGGATAAGAACAATGCAAAAGTTAATCAGAAGAATCAACGGGCTGATAAAAATCGCCCGCAAACGTCAAGAAAACGGAAATGAGCAGGACAAGCTCGTTGGCCGCCAAGTCGAGCGAAATTTAAAGATGGTCAAAAAGATTATCGGCGAAGAACTGACCTTCTGTGCTGCCTGTAAGCACAGAAGGTCATTCGAGGAGGCAATTGCAGAAAACCTAGTCTCCTGCCAAGAAGCATGCAATATGTTTGTAGAAGACGCAGAATGCGTCTGCGGCTTGTTGGTAATCGGAATGAAAAATTCCGGATACTGCAGTTATGGAGAAAAGGTAAAACCGGAGGGAATTCAGTTATAACTCATTTAGATGAAACCTCGTCAAATAATCATACCGAGCCGGGAACCTCGAAAAACCTCCCAACCCCTCCGCTTTTATAAACCAAGGGCGGCGTACGGGCACAACCAAAGAAATAGGGAAAGGAAGAAAACCTATGGACGCCGCCCTAAGTCAAAAGAAAGGATAAGAACCATGAACTTACAAAACATTCCGGTGGAGAAGCTAGTCCACCACCCGAAAAACCCAAGAAAAGACATCGGAGATATCACAGAATTATCCGATTCCATCAAAGCAAAAGGCATCCTGCAGAACCTAACGGTCGTTCCCGCAGGAGATGAGTATTACGTCGTAATCGGAAACCGCCGCATGGAAGCAGCCAAAGCCGCAGGTCTTAAAACCCTTCCGTGCGTGATTGCCGACATGGACGAAAAGGAGCAGATGGAAACCATGCTCTTAGAAAACATCCAGCGCGTTGATTTAACTGTAAAAGAACAGGCTGACGGCTTTCAGCTTATGATGGACCTCGGCCTGACCGTCGAAGAACTCTCAGAAAAAACAGGCTTTGCAAAGTCCACGATCTACCACAGATTAAACATCGCAAAGCTCGACGGAGATATCTTAGAACAAAAACAGGTAAGCATGAAGCAGCTAATTGAGCTCGAAAAAATCAAATCTGTTACGAAAAGGAATGAAGTTTTAGCAAATTATGGAAACAGCCCAAGCTTTTCTTATCAAGTGGGATACGCGGCCGAAGAAGAGAAAGCTGAGGAAGCAAAAGAAAGAATCATCGAAGTTGTAGAAGCTGCAGGCATCCCAAAAAGTAAGAAATATAAACACGGCTGGGAGTCCGGATTCGAGACACTGCAAAGGATCCGCTACAGAGGCGAAATGGTAGAAATCCCTGAGCAAATTGAAAGCGGCGAATTCTACATAACAGACGGCTCGAGCGTCATAATCGGAAGAGAAGAGGAAAGCGAGGAGCAAGGGAAAACCCCGGAAGAAATCAAAGAAGAAAAGGCCAGAGAAGAGCGAGAAAAGAAAAGAAAAAGAGCAGCAGAACTGGAAAAAAACATCGCACTCAAGGCAAGCAAGATAGTAGCCGAATTCATACTATCTTCCGCAGAACTTTCGCTTTCGGAAGAGGAACGAAAAGCACTCGTTATCTATTCCCTGGACAGAGCAAGAGAACTTAAAAACTCAATACCGGTCACGCTGAGAAAGTGTAACTTATCAAAAGAAGGAATGGACGAAAGTGACACGATAGAATACGTACTTAAAAAGAACCCTGACACGATCCTGCTCATTGCCTGCACGGGATACAGCGGGATATACTTCGTGTTCATGAGTTACCTCGGCGGGCGTACTAATAACGCAGACAACCGCGAGGAGGTTGTGGAAATTTTGAAAAAATACGGCCTGAGACTCACACCGGAAGAGCAGGCACTGGTAGATGGAACAAGTGAGCTGTATGAGGTGGAAAAATGAAAGACTTCGACTTAAAACCGGGCGACATCATCTATGGCCCAGACCGTCAGCTCGACGGCGACAAAAGAAAAATTCACAAATTTAGAATTACAAAAGTTTACCCACACATATTTGAAGCAGTGCGCCTGGATAAAGGGTGGGAACGAAGCTTCACAAAAGCCGATTATCTAACCGGCGAAGCCAGAAAGGCAGAGGGAGAAAAATGGCAAAAGCAAAGATAGAGTTAAAAATGTCAGACGAAGAGATCATGCGTTGCAGAGAGAGTGGAGAAAGCATCCAGTCGATAGCGGCCAAAAACAATGTCAGTTTCGGAACGATGCAGCGCATCATAAAAGCTTTAGAAACCAAGAAAGAGGAACTGCAGCTGATGGACACTGTCGGTGACGGCGCAGGGAACTTCTATGCCGTAATTAACATAAACGGCGACGAAATCACATTAAAAAGTCGCGAAAACCTAAAGAACGAGAAAATCAGCCAAAAAGATTTTGTAGAAGGAAAGACCAAGTTCCACAAGCTGGCAGTTGCCCCAGTGAAAGTCTATAACCTAAAAGACCGAGAACACGAGGAAAAACAAGAACCGCAAAAAGGACCGGAAGAACTAAAAGAAAAGGCATCCCGCGAAACCCGCAGCTACCTTCTACAGATAGACCGGATCCTAACCGCAGCGAAAGGCATCGGCAAAGAAGCACAGCCTGCCCTGTACGACCTAGTCCAGGAAATTTTAAGAAACGGCTTTGATGCCGAGTTCGGAGGGAAGGAATGAACTGCAATAACAGGCATTGCAAATATCCATATTGCAAGAAGAAAAAAGGCAGAAAACCATGAACCTGAACAAAATCTACAACCAAGACTGCATGAATGGAATGAAAGAGATTCCGAATAAATATTTCGACCTTGCGGTTGTGGATCCGCCATACTTCTCCGGTCCGGAGCGGCGCGGTTTTTACGGCCGACGGCTCAGCCCGATAGGCGTGCAGAGACATTACGAAAAATCCGAAAACTGGAACATTCCGACTGCGGAATATTTTGACGAACTAATCCGGGTGTCCAAAGACCAAATCGTATGGGGCTGCAACTATTTTGATTATCCTTTTGCCCCCGGACGCATCGTCTGGGACAAGGTAAATGGTAATAGCAGTTTTTCGGATTGTGAAATTGCCTATTGTAGCATGCATGACAGCGTGCGCCTGTTCCGCTATATGTGGAACGGAATGATGCAGGGCTCATCCATGCTAAATGGCACGGTTCAGCGCGGTGACAAACGCCTGAATGAAAAACGGATCCATCCGACACAGAAGCCAGTGGAGCTGTACAAGTGGATCCTATCCACCTATGCAAAACCCGGCTTCAAGATTTTAGACACACACGTTGGGTCTGGGAGCAGCATCATCGCATGCATCGACATGGGGTTTGAGTATCTGGGATTTGAAATCGACCCACACTATCATAATCTGGCCGAGGAACGGATTAAGGAGTTTAACGCACAAATGAAAATGAACTTTTAAGGAGGTAGAGTAGAATGAGCGAAAGATTAACCATGTTTACACCTGACGGATATGTTGAGTGCGATCCAATAGACGTTTGGCCAAACGAATACTCGCCAGAGAATTTCAAGAAAGTCATTGAAAAGCTTGGAGACTATGAGGATTTAGATGAAGACGGCAGGCTGATCAAATTACCCTGTAAACCGCGTGAGTATGTTTGGGTAGTTGATGAATACGGCGTGCGCAACACGAGGTTTGCTTCAATGGCAACAATCGTTCACACCATGGAAACCGGAGCCGGAATCGGCAGAACCATGGAAGAAGCAGAAACGAATTTCAAAGGAGCAGCTGTGCTCAGATGGCCCCCAAAGGAGCGTGAGCAGGAATGACCTATGAGGAAGCAATAGAAATCATGAGTAGCAAGATTTGCTATAACCTATGGGGGTGCATGGATGGCATTTGTAAACATACGGACGAAAAACCATGCGCTGTGCAAATGGCGCGGGAAGCACTGGAAAAGCAGATTCCAAAGAAACCGCTGCCTACGAAAGCCGCAACTGATATGCTTGGAGCGGATGAGCCGCTTTGGGGCGAGGGAGAGTGCCCTAATTGCAAACATTACATACGGATGCCGCATAAATATTGTTACAAATGCGGGCAGGCTATAGATTGGAGTGAGGAAGAATGACGAAAGAAAAAGCAATCGCCATATTAAATTCAAAAGTAATGAACGTTATTGTGATATTGGGCGTATTAGACCCTAACAGCGGCGAGGCAAAAGCTTTGTGAGAAGAGATAGAAGCACTGGATATGGCAATCAATGTCTTAAAAGAAAAGGAGAAACTATGAGAATCTACCTATCAGGCCCCATAACCGGGGTTGAAAACTACAAAGAAAATTTTGAAACAGCGGAAAGAGAAGCACGCGAAAGACTATCTGACTGGGAGCCGGAAATCTTCAATCCGGCAAACATCACCCTGCCAGACACTGCAACCCATGAAGACTACATGAAGATCTGCATGCAAAAACTCGCGGACTGTGACACCATCTACATGTTAAACGGCTGGCAAAACAGCCGCGGCGCATGCCGTGAATACGGATACGCACTCGGCGCACGCATGGCAATACTCCACCAGCCAAAACCCGAAAAAGACAAAACATTCGCAGAACGCGTAATGGATAAATTAAAGAAAATATACGAGGAGGATTCAAAATGAAGAAATTATTTATCAGCTGCCCGATGAAAGGCAGAACAGAGGAGAATATCAGAAAGAGCATGGAAAAGATGCACAAAATCGCAGAGGTGGTATTTGAACAGGAACTCGAAGTAATTCCAAGTTACATAGAAGACTATCCACCGAAAGACAGCCACGAAGCAGTATGGTATCTCGGTGAGAGCATCAAACTCATGGCACAGGCAGATTACTTCATCGGAATCGGCTCTTACGAATTTACCGGCTGCGATATCGAACGAGACACCGCGAGAAACTATTATATTCCATTCTACCTGTTGCCACTCAAATTCGCAATAACGCGAGAAGAGCTCGAAGAAAGCAGGCGAGTAGAAACACAGACGAAATGTGTTTGCGACTGTGGTCAAGCATAAACCGCAATTCGAGGTAATTAAATAACCAAACCCGCCGCAGGAAGCCCCTGCGGCATAGCTATCGGCGGAAGGGATTTTCCGGTTCGACTCCGGAACTGCCGGAAAACCTACTATTATATATAAGAAAGAAAATGGCGCTCGGTATGAGCATTCAGCACTTGCTATTCTTATTAACATAACGACGGAGAACAAAAGATGGGAAAGTTCGAGAGAATTATCTACAGAGCAGGAAGAACCCTGCTCATAAAGGAAAAAGCAAAAAGGGTAAGGGTCAAAGGTGAAAAGAGAATGCCAAAGATGAGCATTACTGCTGAAAAGGTATGGGAATATAACCTCAGACTGGCGATCTTTGATTTGACGCTCTTATTAAACACGAACTTCCGCCCCGGAGACTGGAGCATAAAGCTGACTTTCGAAAAGGAACTGCCGATTGAAGAAGTAAAAGCCGCAAGAGATAAATGCATGAGAAAGCTCCGCGATTTATGCAAAAAAGAAAACATCACCCTGAAGTGGATCCTCGTACCGCATGTGGCGGGCAAAAAATATCATTTTCACTTAATCTGCAATCAGGAAGTGCCGTATGCACTGATCAAAAAAGCATGGACATCCGGACACGCAATCGAAAAAGCACGCCTGTGGGATAACCCGAATTATTATCAGCTTGCGTTTTACCTGATGCACGAGGCACGCGCGCTGCGAGACCTAAAAGCAAAAGACGAAGAGGAAATTCCATTCACGAAGAGATACTCAAGCAGCAGAAACCTCATAAAGCCCGAAGCTCACAAAGAAGAACTCGCAAGGTGCGACATCGAAGAAGACCCAAAGCCAAGAAAGGGATACATCATCGACGGCGAAGTCCAAAGATATGAAAATCTCATAAACGGACTGCCGTGCAGAGAGTACATACAGGTATCAGTTGAAGAAGTACCGCGCTACAGAAAAAGCAGCAAAGCAACAACCATGGCCACCGGAGAAAGAATGCCATTTGCAAAACTACTCTGCGAGGCCTATGAAGAATACCAAGAGAATATGTTTGACAGCCTAAAACTTTTAGGTTGATTTATAGTGCGATGAAAGGAGATACGATGACCAAGAAGGAGCTGAACGAATATTTTTGGTTGAAGCATGAAATCACTAGGCAGAAGGGCCGACTAAGCAGACTGGAGAAAAAATTGAAATGCGTTGGCGAAATCGTAGGCGATAGTGTCAACAACTACAGCACGGGCAGGGCACATCCACTCAAGATTCAGGGAATCGCACAAACGGACATTGAACTGCCACTGATGATTGTCACCTTAAAGCAGGAAATCGAAGCGAATATCGAAAAAGCCGAAAAGATGGCAGTAGAAATCGAGCAGTTCATTCAAAGTGTCGAACAGGCAAAACTCCGGGAGCTTCTTAGAAGCAGGTTTATAGACTGCATGGACTGGGAGAACGTCGGAAAGGTCAACTACATATCACCAGACCATGCGCGAAAGATGGTTCGGAAATTTTTGGCCGAACGAAAAAAGGACCGTTTATGACCGCTTTTTTTATGCTATACTTTATACAGACAACAATACCCAAAACGCAAACAACAGCTGCCAAGCATGGCGGCTGTTTTTCTTAGGGAGAAAGGAGAAAAGCCGGATGGCAAAAGGCAAATATCAAGAGTGGCTGAAGCCGGAAGGCTTAGCGAAAATAGAAGGCTGGGCGCGTGACGGATTGATTAATGAGCAGATCGCGGCCAACATGGGAATAACGCGAAAGACGCTTCAGGAATGGGCGATAAAGTACAGTGACATTGGTGACGCCTTAAAAAAAAGTAAAGAGGTCGCCGACCGTATCGTGGAGAACAGTCTCTTTAAACGCGCAACCGGATACAATGCACAGGTGCGTAAAGTATTCAAATGCAAGAAGGTGGAATACGACCCTGTAACAGGACGGCGCATCGGCGAAATCGAGGAGCTGAAAGAAGGAATTGAAGAGGTCCATATTCCGGCAGACACAACTGCTCAAATATTTTGGCTCAAAAATCGAAAGCCGGGTGTTTGGCGTGATAAGGTAAGCACGGAAGAAAACCTGCAGGTTGAATCGGACGGCTTCATAGAAGCGTTGCAAGAAGGAGCTGCTGATGTATGGCAAGACGAATAAAAGCGGCTTTTAAATTTGAGCCGTTTTCTATAAAGCAAAAGAAGATCCTCACATGGTGGCTTCCGCAGTCAGGGGTATCGGAAAAAGACGGCATTATAGCGGACGGAGCCATCCGTTCCGGAAAGACAGTTTCAATGGCACTGTCTTTTGCCATATGGGCAATGAGTTCTTTCACAGGACAGAACTTTGCTATGTGCGGAAAGACAATCGGTTCCTTTCGGAGAAACGTGCTGCCTGCGCTCAAACTAATGCTTACAGCGCGCGGGTTTATATACAAAGACTTGAGGGCGGATAATTTACTGGAAGTCCGAAAGGATGATGCAGTAAATTATTTTTATATTTTCGGGGGAAAAGACGAACGCAGTCAAGACTTGATTCAAGGCATCACATTAGCGGGACTGTTTTGCGATGAAGTTGCGCTTATGCCGGAGTCGTTTGTAAACCAGGCGACCGGAAGATGTTCTGTAGAAGGATCCAAGTTTTGGTTTAACTGTAACCCTGGAGCGCCTGCACACTGGTTCAAACTCAAGTGGATAGACAAGCGGGAAGAAAAGAACCTGCTGTATCTGCATTTTACCATGGAGGATAACAAATCCTTATCAGAGAGAATCAAAGAGCGATACCGCAGCATGTACAGCGGTGTTTTTTACAAGCGATACATTTTAGGGAAATGGGTAGCCGCAGACGGCGTAATTTATGGGCAATTCGCAGATAACCCGCAAAGCTACATACGAAAAAGATTCGCAAATGAAGAGGCACGTAAAAAGTTTTGTAACGATGTTGCATTCTTGACGGTCGGGATTGACTTTGGAGGAAATCGGTCCCTGACGACCTTTGTGGCAACTGCGATACACAGAAACTTCCACGCATTGACGGCGCTGCGAGATCATCACATTGACGGGAGAAAAGGAGACATCGATCCGGAGAAACTGAACAGCGAGTTTGTTAAATTTATCGAGGGAGTGAGAAGGGACTATCCCGAACTGATTATCCGGTATGTCTTCGCAGACAGTGAAGCACAATACCTGATTAACGGAATCACCAAGGCTGCAAAGAGAGCAGGCTTCGGCTTTAAAATCGGTGATAGTGCGAAGAATGAAATTGTTGAGCGTATTCGATGCGCGAACAGCTTATTAAACACTGGCCGTTTGACGATACATGAAGATTGTAGACTGCTTATTGACGGGCTCCAAGCGGCCGTTTGGGATGAAAAGGCGGCAGAGCAAGGAAAAGATGTCCGCCTGGATAATTTCAGCACAGATATTGACATATTGGACGCTTTTGAATACAGCTGGGAGCGGTTCATGAAAAAACTAATAGTAGGAGGCGCAAATTGAACATAGGAACAGTGATTGACTATTTGAATAAAACATACGGCTATGACTTAGACAGCACATATTACGAAAACATTGCGAGATGGAAAGACTGGTGGAAGGGAAAATACAAGCCATTTCATACTTACCAGGAAAAAGACTATACCGGGAAAAAGACGGAGCGCGAAATGTACACTTTGCGTATGGGAAAGAAGGTATGCGAAGACTGGGCTTCCTTGCTGCTGAATGAAAAAGTGCGCTTTGGAATTGAAGATAAGGCGAGCAGTCTCTTTATATGCGGCTCGGAAGATGAAGAGGGAGGTGTCCTTTATGAAAACCACTTCGAAATCAAGGGAAACGAACTCATCGAAAAAAGCTTTGCAACAGGAACAGGCGCGTTTGTATTAAGGTTCCGCAATATGCAGGTAGACGAAGGCAGCGTGCAGAAAAGTACAGAAAGCAAAATCAGGATTGAATATCTGACAGCGGATCACATCATACCGCTCTCAGTCTCCTGCGGAGAAATTACGGAAGCGGCGTTCGTGTCGGAGGTTCTGCAAAGAGGAGAAACTTACATCTACCTTGAAATGCATCTTTTAGAAAGCACCGGATACCGAATCACGAATACATATTTCACTGAAGAGGAAGGCGAGCTAAAGCCTGCAGACCTGCCGCAGGGAATGGCAGAAAGCTTCACGACCGGCGCAAATGTGCCGCTGTTTACAATTATCAAACCGAACATATGCAACAACATCCAAGAGACGGAACTGGGAATATCGATATTTGCAAACGCAATCGATAATCTCAAAGGCGTAGATCTTGGATTTAATAACTTTTTGAGAGACTTTAAACTGGGAGGCAAGAAGGTTTTTGTTAATGACAGCCTCACCAAAACCGACGAGCATGGAAATACCATCACGCCGGATGATGTAGCGCAGCAGCTCTTTGTTACGATTGGTGATGATGTTGTCAGCGATGAGAAGATGCTGATTCAGGAACATAACCCGCTGCTGAGAGTTCAGGAGAACATAGATGGCATTCAGGCACAGCTTGACTATTTATCCTTCAAGTGCGGACTGGGAGCGAAATACTATCAGTTCAACGCAGGCGGAACCGTAGTTACCGCCACGCAGTATGCGGGCGAAAAGCAGGATTTAATGAAAAACATCAACAAGCAGTACATCATGCTGGATACTGCGTTAAAAAGACTAATCCGCTCCCTTCTTTGGGCAGGAAAAGAGATTGTCGGTGCGGCGGTGAACCCGGACACGAAGATTAACATCAAGTTTGATGACAGTTTTATTTCGGATAAAGACTCCGAAAGGGCAAACGACCTACAGGAAGTCAGAGACGAAATTATGAACAAATGGGAATACCGCATGAAGTGGTATGGTGAAGACGAAGAAACCGCAAAAGAAAGAACACAGCGCGAGGATGAGAGTTGGTTTAACGAGGACTAAGTAAATGCTGACACCGAAATATTTACAAGACTGTCCGGCGCGGATGGTTGAGCTGTACAGCCAGCTTGAGACAGACATCTTATCGGATATGGCAAGAAAGATTCAATCATACGATGTCTTTTCTGCATCTGTGGACTGGCAAAAGGAAAGGGCCCGGCTGATGGGAGAAAGCTATGACGAGATTATGAAGAGGCTAAGCTTATTAACCGGAAAGACAAGGGCGGAACTGAAAAAGCTCCTAAAGGATGCAGGAATCAAAACCTTAAAAGCAGACGACGAAGTTTATATGAAAGCAGGGAAAAGGCCTACACCACTGGATGCATCCGAGAGCCTCCAGAAAGTCCTCTCTGTCGGTTTAAGAAAGACAGCGGGCACTTTTTCCAATTTGACCAAAACAACGGCAAAAAACGGAAGCAGGCAGTTCGTAGAGGCATTAGATAGAGCATACATGCAGGTTACCTCCGGTGCTTTTGATGCGAACACGGCAATCAGAAGAGCAATCAATGACCTTGCCGAACGAGGATTAACAAGTGTTCGCTACAAAAACAGAAGTGACACCATCGAAACAGCGGTGCGCCGCGCAGTTATAACCGGCGTGAACCAAACATGCGGAATGCTGCAAGAAGCACGAGCAGAAGAGATGGAGTGCGACTTAGTTGAAGTGACCGCACATGCAGGAGCAAGGCCATCCCATGCCGAGTGGCAAGGAAAAATCTACAGCAGAAGCGGAACACATCCGAAATACCCTTCTTTAGTGGAGGCGACCGGGTACGGGAGCGCCACGGGACTAAAAGGCGTAAACTGCAGACATGACTTCTATCCGTTCATTGAAGGAGTGTCAGAGCCTGCTTATGAGGAAGAGGAATTAACCAACTTTGAAGAGGCAAGGGATTATACTTATAACGGGCAGGAAATGACCGAATATGAAGCCACGCAGCAGCAGCGCTACATAGAAAGACAAATCAGGAAATACAAGCGCAAACAGCAGGTACTCAAGGCGGCGGGGCTTCCGGACAAAGAAGCCACAAGCAAAGTCACGCACTGGAACAAAGTGATGGACGACTTCTTGCGTCAAACCGGGCTGAAAGAGCAGATTGATAGAGAACTGATTGGAAGAACAAATACGGTAAAAACTAAGGCAGGACTTTCAGCAGGAAATAAATTAACGAATAATCAACAGCAAAGCATTGCGCGAAAGGTGGGGCAATTAGAGAAAGCAAACGAAGAAACAGCAAGGAAATACTTTGCAGAACAAGAAAAGGAAATCGTAAAGCAAAAATATGAAACTGCAATTATAGTAACAGGAAGAGGGGAAGTATTCAAAGTAGACGGAATGTCAAATGGGGTAAATATTAACGCTGTTGGCGAAGACAACCTCAGCGGTGCCTTTATGACACATAATCATCCTATCGAAGAAACCTATTATTCATTCAGTGCATTCGATATAAGCGAAGCCCTTAGGCATAAGTTCGCACTGCTTAGGGGTATTGATGAGAAATACATCTACGAACTTAGAACTTCTTCAAAAACTATTGACCCAGGATTCGATGAGGTATATCATTTATTCAATACAGAAATTCGCTACGAGGCCTTGGAACAAGGCATGACGGGGAAAATTAATATTGATACAGATGAGTATGATTATATTTGCCAAAAGATGGCCGAAAAATATCATTTTGAGTATAAGAGGTTTAAACATGACGATCAGAGATAGAAATATTGCAGCCTTTGAAGAATACGAAAGGAATGTACAAAAACTAAAGGAAAAGTACGGACCTCAAGAAGGTGTTTTGGATGGCCCGTGGGAAAAAGAATTAAAGGCGCTTGATAAGAAATTGCGCGAAGAAATAATGAAAAACGAAAACTAAATAAACACGATACCAAAGGCAGCTCATACGGGCTGTCTTTTGTTATACAAAAAAATTCGCTGACCGCCAGCGTAACAAAGCGGACTGCGGGAGATGCAACCTCGTAAAACGCGTAGCAGAGAAAGGAACAACATGAAGAGAGAAACCATCGAGAAACAACTCAAAGAAGCCGGTGTAGCAGAGGACAAGCTTAAGGGTATTGTCGATCAGATTATGGCCGAAAACGGAAAAGACATTGAGGCTGAAAAAGCAAAGGCAGCAGCCAAAGAGTCAGAACTGGAAAAAGCCAATCAGACAATCACACAGCTGCAGGAAACAGTAAAGAAGTTCGACGGAAAAGACCCGGAGAAACTGCAGCAAGACTTAAAGGACCTACAACAGAAGTACGATACGGACATTGACGCAGAACGCAAAAAGGCAAGTGACATCGCAAAAGGCTATGCGCTGAAAGAAGCACTCCAGGCGGCAGGGGTTCAGGATCCGGACTACCTGATTTACAAGCATGGCGGTGTAGGAAAATTTGCATTCACAGACGACAAACCAATCGGTATTGATGACATCTTAAAGCCATACAAGGAATCCAGCCCGCATCTTTTTAAAGAACCGGATGGAAAAGGCGGAGAAGGAGGCTCATCGGTAAGAGTTAACAGTGGCGGAACTCACGGAGGAGGCAGCAATACACCTGATTATGACAGCATGACAGACGCAGAGTATTATGCAGCTATCACCAAGAAAAATGAATAAGGCCAAGGAGGTAGAAAAATGGCACATGAATTTATTACAGTAAAAAACATCGCAAGACAGGTTCTCCCAAGACTGCTCGAGAACTTAGTATTTCCAAATCTGATTCACAAAGACTACAGCAATGACTTTGTACAGGGACAGGGCGCTACCATTCAGGTAAAGAAGCCAGTCATTTTAGAGGCAAAAGAATTTAACGAAGCAGAAGGAGTTGAAACGCAGGATGTAAAAGAAGAATCCGTAGAAGTAACTCTGGATAAGCTGGCCACAGTAGACATTGAATTCGGAGCAATTCAGAGAGCTGTCAACGTAGACGATATGAACCGTCTCTTTTTGGAGCCGGCGGCGGTTGCTTTAGCTGAAAAAATTAACAGGGACGGACTGGTATTATACAAAGACATCCCTTATATCGCAGGAACCGCAGGAACGACCCCAAGCTCCCTAACCGATCTTGCAGCAGTTAGACGCGTGCTGAACACAAACAAGGTTCCGGTAGCAGGAAGAAATGCAGTATGGGATACGGAAGCAGATGCATCCTTTACCACAATTCCGGCGATTGTGAATGCTGAAAAGTCCGGCTCTACCGCAGCACTGAGAGAAGGTTCTATCGGAAGGATCTTCGGACTGGATAACTATATGTCTCAGGCGGTGCGTCAGCACAAGAAAGGAACTCTCGGCGCAGATGCAAAGCCAAAAGCAGCGACCAAGGCAGGAGCAACAAAGTTGACGCTGGCAGCAACAAGCTTAACAGGCACATTGGTTAAGGGAGACATCTTAACAATCCTGAAAAAGACTTATGTCGTTACAGAAGATGCAACCGCAGCCAGCAACGAAATTACGGTAAATATCTATCCGGCGCTTCAGGATGATGTTACCACAACTACAGTTGTAACCCTAACCGGAGATCACACAGCAAACCTTGCTTTCAACCCGAATGCATTTGCGTTTGTAACAAGACCGTTGGTAGTGCCGGCAGGTGTGGAAGCATACACAACCGCATACAACGGCATTTCCTTGAGAGTTGTTCGCGGTTATGACATGAAGTACAAGAAAGAAATGCTTTCGATGGATGTCCTTTATGGATACAAGACCATGTATCCGGAATTGGCAGTCAGAGCATTAGGCTAAGAGGTAAGGGCATGGCATATGTAGATTACAAGTTCTATACGGACACCTACTTAGGAAACGCTGTGCCCGAAGCACAGTTTAATCGCCTTGCAGAGCGCGCGAGTGAATATCTGGATTGGATAACACGAGGGCAGGCGGCAAACGCTGAAGAGGAAAAACTGAAGAAAGCAGCCTGTGCGGTAGCCGAAGCATTTCAGATCAACGAACAGGGCGGAGATGTAATAAGTCAAACGGTTGGTTCGTGGTCGAAGTCTTACAGCAAAACGAGCAAGACAGACGCACAAAGACTCCTGGAAGCCGCACAGAAATATCTTCAGGATCTGATTCCAAAAGCGAGGTGGGCATAATGTTTCCGCACACAATAACCATATACCACAAAAAAGACGGGGCCGAATGGCTCCGTTTTGTCATATCCGGAGTTCTTTGGCAAGAAAACAAGGGAAGTATCATGCGTAAAAACGGAGTGACTTCTGCGGACGGCATTACGGTCTATATTCCGACTAGCGCAGGCGAGTTCGTGATTGCGGACGGCGATATGATTGTGAAAGGGGAAAGCCTTATAGAGATTTCAAAGAGCACAAAAGAGCTGAAAGACGCGCACCGAGTAAGCGCTGTTGATATAAAGGACTATGGGGCAGACATGATGCATTACGAGGTAACGGCAAAATGACAGTGAAGCAGCCAAGTGATATTTCGTTTTCGGACGGAAACATAAAAGTGGAACTGAAATGGAGTCCAAGCTTTGCGGCAGAATGGAATGACCGCTACCACAAAGCGCAAGTGTACCTTGACAATGAGATATTAAAGCTCAATGCTAAGTACATCCCATTTCAAACAGGAATGCTTAACCGCAGCGGAATCATGGGAACAATTCCGGGAACTGGCCACATCGTATATGCTTCGCCATATGCGCGGCACATGTACTATGGAAAAGTTATGCGAGATAACGAAGGCAAAGCTTTTTACGGGAAAGCTCCTAAGCATGTAACTGAGGAACCGATTCACTATCACGGGGAGCCGCAGAGAGGAAAGCTGTGGTTCGAACGTATGAAAGCGGACCATAAAGAGCAGCTCCGAAGAGGCGCTGCAAAAATGATGAGGTAACGATGAGCATATTAAAGGCATTACAAAACTTCATATCGCAGTATGACGGATTGGAAGTCCTAACAGACTTTCCAGGCAAAGAGTCAGGTTATGCGCTTTCGCCATCCGGAAATAACAAGTCGAGTGAAGATATTCTGGGAAATAAACAATACATCAACAACTATGTATTCTGCGTGAAAGAGTGCGCCAGAGACGAAGTGGACCGCGCTGACACGCAGGATTTTTTGGAAGACTTTAGTCGGTGGGTTGAAGAACAACCTCTGCCGGAACTTCCGGGCAAGTTTAAGGCAGAGAAGCTGATACCGTCCAACTGTTTACTTATGGATATTGAAGAGGACGGAACAGGACTTTACCAGGTGCAGCTTCAGCTTACCATCAAAAAGGAGGTTTAAAAATGAGAATTGCAAGAAAGTTAGTGCAGGACTTCATCAACTGCACACCGTCCGAAACCACAGCATCTTACGAGGTTCTTGGCACAGACCTTGAAGAGTTATCTGTGGAAATGAATGCAGACATCGAAAAGAAAAAGAACATTCTCGGCGAGGAATCAATCAGCGTGAAAGGTTATGAAAAAGAAGCCGCGATTGAGCCGTATATTGCGGATAAGGACAGCGCTTTGTTTAGTTTTTTACAGGACATCGTCGATAACGAAAAGATCTTAGATGAGGTCAAAACAGATGTTGTGCGCGTAAAGTTGTACGAGTCGGCGACAAGCGGCGCATATTCAGCTACAAAAGAAGAGGTGTTCATCGAAGTCGTTTCCGCAGGTGGAGACACTACGGGCTATCAGATTCCGTTCAATATTCATTATAGCGGCAAGAAGACAGAGGGTACTTTCAACCCGACAACGAAAGCGTTTACAGCAAAGGTGTAAGGTGACAAGATGGGAGTATTAAAATTTGATGACGGCGTTATAAACTTGGCCGTAAATAATACGGGAAGAATCTTCTCGTTTAATCCAACAGATACGAAGATTTACGAGGGGTTCTATGCACTTATGCAGGAAACGCCTAAAAAGCTTAACGAATTGTCAAGCGAAGCGGAAAAGATAGAAAAGAAAAAGCTGGACGACAACGCAAGAGCAGCGGAAGAGCTGAAAATCTATGCAGAAATAGACAAAATGCTGCGCGAAGCTTTTGATAGCGCATTCGGTGAAGGACAGGCTGATGTACTCTTCGGGAACCAGTCCGTATGCAGCTATGGGGCGAATGGGGATTTTATATTCACGAATGCAATCATGGCGCTCTTTCCATACTTCGAGAAAGAAACAAAGAAGCGCAAGCAGAAGGTTAAATCTGTTGTTGCGCAGTACAAGTAATGGATATCTTAAAATTGCCTTCCTCCTTATATGTGCAGGGTCAAGAGTATGCTATTAACGCAGACTGGCGACCCTGCGTTAATATTATGAGGATCTTCGAGAGAACCGACCTCAGCGACACGGAAAAGGTTCTGTGCATGGTGGGGATTCTCTATGAGGACGAGATTCCCGACAGGCTAATGACCGAAGCCGCAGAGCAAGCGGTATGGTTCTTGAATCTCGGCGAAGCTGCGGACGGCAAAAAGAGCGCATTGTCCTTAGGACGGCTATTCTCATGGGAACAGGATTTGAAGTTCATCATATCGGCTGTGGATAAATCCGCAGGCCTTTCGATTCGCTCAAAAGAATTCTATCATTTTTGGGAATTCATGAGCGCATTTTTTGAGACTGGCGAATGCGTGTTTAATACAATCGTACATCAAAGAAAGCTGAAAAAGACCGGGAAGCAGTCAAAAGCCGATAAGGAATGGTGGGCTGAAAACAGAGACATTGCAGAGCTGAAAGTCGAACTGACAAGCAACGAACAGGAAATATTAGACGCATTCAATGCACTACTGAAAGGGGGAGGGGCTGATGGTTGACGGGTATCTAAATTTTGACACGAAGGTTGATACAACAGGATTTAACAAGGGCACGGCGCAAATATCAAAACAATCGTCAAAAATTGGCGGACTTCTTTCGACGGCTCTCGGTACGGCGGTCGGCTTTGGTGCGGCACAAATCGCCGGTCAAGTCGTTCAAAGTTTAATTAGAATCGGAAATCAGGCAATCGAACTGGCTTCTGATTTAGACGAAGTACAGAATGTCGTTGATACTGCCTTTGGCGAAATGGCATACAAATGCGAAGCATTCGCAGACACCGCTATTGAACAGTTTGGCATGTCGAAGCTGTCAGCGAAGCAAACCGCTTCGACTTACATGGCAATGGCAAAATCAATGGGGCTTTCGATGGACGCGGCTTCGGATATGGCAGTAGAAACCGCAAAACTCACAGGCGATGTGGCTTCGTTCTACAATATCAGTACCGACCTTGCTTCGGTCAAGCTAAAATCTATCTTTACAGGCGAAACCGAAACGCTGAAAGACCTCGGCGTTGTAATGACAGAAGTAAACCTCAAACAATATGCATTGCAGCATGGGATAACCAAGTCTTACAGTGCAATGAACCAAGCGGAGAAGGTTGCTTTAAGGTACAACTTCGTTATGGATTCTTTGGCTGACGCACAGGGCGACTTCGCGCGGACATCTGATTCCTGGGCAAACCAAACAAGGGTATTATCCGAACGGTGGAAAGAACTTCTCGGCGTACTCGGAAAAGGTCTTATTCGCATTTTTACACCGGTCATAAAGGTTATTAACTCTATTCTGCAAGCCTTGATAAATTTAGCAAACGCATTTGCAAACACGATCGGTAAGCTTTTTGGACTGAATACCACGATTAAATCATCGGCGAAATCTGCCATTGGTGCCGCCGACGCGCAGGGAGAACTGGCGGACGAAACCAAGAAAGCAGGAAAGGCCGCGAGCGGTGCCCTTGCAAGCTTCGACAAACTGGATGTTCTGCAAAAAGACACATTAAGCGGAGCCGGAGATACCGGCGGCGCGGGCGGAATGCTTGACTTCGGGCAAGCTGAAATGCCGGAAGCGGACACATCTGTCATTGACAAAATGAAAGACAGCCTTTCAGCACTACAGCCGTATGTGGATAGGCTCAAAGGTTCGTGGGATAATCTGAAAGCTGCATTTGAGCGATTCGCAAATTCGAAAGGCGTCCAAGCTGTTTTGAAATTCCTCAAAGACACACTCGGAGAACTTGCAGAATCTGCATTCGCGTCTGTTCTTATGACATGGTCAGGGCTTTTGGATGTGCTTGCAGGCGCACTTGACTTAGTGGCAGGTGCATTAACGGTTTTAGTTGGAATCATCACAGGCGATTTTGACATGGCAAGCGAAGGACTAGAACAAATGGGTCTTGGACTGCAAGAGGTATGGAAGGGCGTTGGCGAAATTCTCACCGGTGCGCTGATTATGGTGCTCGGAAAGGACTGCGTCGAAGCAATTGACGCTTTCCTCACAAAGGCCCTCGAATGGTTCACACAGACATCACTTTACACGACGGGTATTTCTGAGATTTTCCAAGGTCTCATCGACTTCATTAAAGGTGTGTTCACACTCGACTGGAAAAAGGCATGGAACGGCGTGTGCAGGATTTTCGCAGGCATATGGAATTCCATTGTAAGTATAGTCGAAGGTGCGGTGAATTTGGTAATCAAAGCGGTCAACTGGTGCATTAAGCAGCTGAACAAAATCCATGTAGATGTCCCGGACTGGGTGGAAGATCTGACGGGCATGAGCGGATTTGGATTCAACATTCCGTTACTGGATAAGGTTACATTAGACAGAATCAAGGTTCCAAAACTCGCAAGCGGTGCTGTCATTCCGCCGAACGGAGAATTTATGGCAATGCTCGGCGACCAACGGAACGGCAGAAACCTCGAAGCCCCGGAAGATTTGATTCGTCAAATTGTGAGAGAAGAATCGGGAAGCGGAGATGTTGTTATCAACGCAAAAGGCACAATGGGGCAGTTAATAAGGCTGTTGAAGCTAGAAGTTGAGCGAGAGGACAGAAGAACCGGCAAGTCGTTCGTGAAAGGGGGCGCGTACTAATGGCGTTAGCAGATAGAATTATCATCGACGGCAAAAGGTACGATGTACCCGTGAGTGATGTCGTAAGAAATGCGGATGTTTTGGACAAATATGCAAACCGAACCGAGAACGGTGACCTAAAGCGGAAAGGAATCGGGGTTTATTTTAACTACGAAATTTCCTTCGGATTCACCACGGATACGGCAGCATATGACTCTCTATACAACAAACTAACCGAAGCGACGGAATTTCACAATGTAACTGTCCCGGCGAGCGGCGGAGACTTCTCGTTCAAAGCATACATCACGAAGGTGTCCGATAAAATGCTAGCACAGTACAAGGGCAAGAACTACTTCGGGGAATTAAAGGCAAGCTTCACGGCAAAAGCCCCGGCAAGGAGGTTCTAATGGTAGAACTGAAATATGGTTTATTTGATGTCACAGCGGCTGATGATTCCACGCAGACCTGCACGGATGTTCAGCCGTTTGCTGACGTTACAGTATTAAATACCCCAGACCTCGACAATTTGGAAGTGAAGCCGTGGGCGACGCTAGAGACGAACCAATGGCTTTTAGACGGAAGCAAAAGGGCTTTCCCTGATAATCCCCAAAATGAAACATTCGGTCTGTGGTCATTATCACAGAGCAGCGATGATTGCAATTTCACCACGCCGGTAACTCTGATTTGCGATTTTACCGAGCCACATACTACGGTAGGAATTACTTTCATATTCCGTGAGGATTCCTACGAGCATGCGAACAAAGTAAAGATTGAATATTATTCATCGGACGGCACAGTGGAGGAAAAAATCTTCTATCCTGACCGCCCAACATACTTCGCGAGCGGCTTAGCAGAGAACTACACAAAAATCGTGTGCACATTTTACGGAACTTCGCTGCCGAACCGATATTTAAAGCTTACAGAGATTAAATTCGGGGCCGTGAAGATATTCGACGACGATTCTGTTATATCCGCGCAAATTCTTGAAGAGGTTGACCCTACGGGCGCAGAACTTTCAATTAACACTTTGGAATTCACCGCATATACAACAGATTTTGCGTTGTTAGACCCTAATGGCGTGTATGCCGCATTGCAACAGCGGCAGGCAATCGGAACGAAGGTCGATGGGTCAGATTTTGGCACATTCTTCTTAGATGAGCCCGAATCGGAAGACGACGATACGACGACCTTTAAGTGCATTGACTTTGTGGGCATTATTGACACAACCAGCTTCATGGGCGGGGTTTATTCGAATAAGCTTGTGGGCGAATTGGTGACTGAGATTATGACCTCAGCCGAAATGCTTAGTAGCGAATATTCGCTCGATTCTTCGCTATCGACAAAACGGGTCAGCGGATACATTCCTATCTGTACTCACCGCGAAGCGTTGCAACAGGTTGCATTTGCGATTGGTGCGATTGTGGACTGTTCGAGGGGTAAAGCAATCAAGATTTTCCCGCAAAGCACAGCTACCAAAGGCACAATCACGCATGATGACAAATTCGACGGGCACAAAGTTAAAATGACAAGTCTAGTAACGGGGGTAGAAGTAACCGCCCATCGTTACACACTTCGCTCTGAGATGTCCTCCGCGTACGAAGATACACTCACGGCAGGAACGCACACGGTAACCTTCGGCTCACCGTTTGCACAGCTTACCGCAAGCGGCGCGACGATTATCGCGAGCGGCGCAAATTACGCAATCATCAGCGTTCCGTCAACGGGCACGGTAACAATCACCGGCAAGGAATATGAGGACAATACATCCGTTGTAGGCGTGTATGCTTCGGAACTTCCGGCAAACGCAAAGCCTAATGTTATTTTATGCGACGAAAACGCAACGCTCGTTTCATCTGCTAATGCCCTAGAGATAGCGCAGCGGCTTTATTCGTTCTACCAAAAACGCTATGAAGACGAGGGTGATATGATTCTCGGCGCACAGAAGGTTGGAGAAACATGGAGAATGAATTCGCTGAATAATAGAGACATTGTTGGCACAATCCAAAGTCTAGACATCAACCTCATAACAGGCGTTGCAAGTCTAAAGCTATGCGGAAGCGCTGCGGAAAGGAGCGAATAAATGCTTGAATTGATAACAGATCGGACGGAAAGTGACGTTGAGAGAGCGCAGGACCTAATCAGCAAAGGAATTTCCAACTGGACGGATGAAGAGGTAGCAGAGTTTTTGAGCGGTCTGAAAGGCGCATACAACGCTTCAGACCTAAACCGCGTTGAATCCGCTGTGTCCTATGTTTTTGAACGATTTGCAGCAAATGGGTACGACTACCCCGCACCACAAATCAAAAACACATGGCAAATATCCGAATTCATGGATAGTGAAGAGACGAAGAGGTATCTCAGTAATATCCGGCAGCTTCGGGCGCGAATAACTGTCCCAATCGGAACGCCGGAAGTCGCGGAGGATATGGAACAGTTTACATTTGGAAAAGCAAATGATTTGGAAAGAATTTTGGAAATACTGGACGAGTGCATAAGCAAGTTAGAGCAGTCGTTTGTTTATTCCGACGAAATTTTCGGAGGTGAATTATGAAAGACAGAATACCTACTCAGCCCGGGCGCGTGAAAATAACGCACGCAGACGGTACATCAGAGTATGTAACATGGGAACGAGCGGACGAGCCCACACAAGAAGGCACACCAATCAACAAAGCAACGCTATTTACAGATTCTATGGGGACGCGGTACGGGTTACCCGACGCAACGCCTTCTCAAGGCTTCGAAATGCTTGTAAAAGAATGGAGCGTATCCGTTCCGAAAAGCGGTTGGAGTTCGTCTAAGACAAACGGATGGTACACGAATCAAATTGCCGTGTCCGGGATGAAAGCGGTTTATAATCCTATCGCAACATTGGTCATTACGTCAGCTGCACTGGTGGACGATGAGCAGACTGCATGGAGTAACATCAAAGAAATTGAAACATTCGACGGATACATCATTTGCAGAGCGATAGATGTACCTGACATTTCAATCAACATTAGACTTTCGGGGGTGTAAATATGGGACGAGCGAAAATACTTGGCAGCGGCTCGAACGCACCTAAAAACTCAACAGTGGTTGAGGGCTACGCATTGACTGATGATATACCAGCAAATATTTTTGTAAAGCAGATAGATAAAAATAATGTACGAGATGAACACTTCACGCAATACGGCAACTTATTTATGCTCACCGACACAATAGGGTTTGTGGTAAAATGGGTGACAACACAAGATCGTGATACATATGAAGAAAGCACTCTGTGCGTAACCCCGTTTAAGATAGATTATTCAAAAATGGATAGTTTAGTATATGGTACGACGGTCGAAGTTGCAACAGGAATCAAAAGATCGAAATACGAAGACAATATTCTTTACAAAGATATCACAGAGAATTCAGGCATACTATTGTTTACCTCTTTTATTAGCCTTGTGTATTCAGACTATAGTTATTATGGTAACTATATCTTAAATACTGTAAATATAAGTATAAATAACGACTTGTCTTTAAGCGTAGGCACGAAAAAGTCATTGACATTTGACTACAGTGTGCCAATAACCACAGCCTATAGGTATGTTCGTATGGGAGATAATGGTTCTATAATGACCGCATACACCAAACACGATGAGAATGCCGTGTATGTGGGGGGTGCGTATTTTAACGGTAATGAATACATTAAAATATTACCTGTGAAAGGCTCCTTAAACTATACATATTTCAAACAGTTCTTTATAGGGAACAACTATGGAATGGTATTCGATAGTGATTCAGCTTGGATATATGAGATGTCGAGTACTGAGATTACCTTCTTAAAAAAATCGATTGTGGCAAGCAATTTTGGGAGCATACAGGCTTATGCAATTATAAATGGTGCACCTTCGTTTGTAGGATATTTCCGAGTTAATACTTCAGATAGTTATCATCCAAGGATTATAAAAATCAACAGTGACCTAACCTTTACTTACATACAATTAGAAGACAGCGGTGATGATTCTTCAATGATATATAAATATTGCGCAGACGAAGACGGTACAGTGTATGGTCTGAGCGCTGGGAATTCTGTAACGATTCATAAGATAACATATACGACTGACAATAAAGTCCTTGTAAAAAAGCTCTCCAATAAATCGTTTTCAAACCCAAGTCTTTGGGGAGTGAAGAGAAGCAATGCATATTGGTTCTTTTGGACATATTCACAGAGATATATCGAAAAAGTACAACGTATGGGAAAAACCTACGTTGCTTCCGATGACGCGATCATAAATGGCATAACAAAGTCAAAACTTTCAGCATTAACACCTGGCAAGGTATGTATTGTAAGCAATACGGACACACAGTTAATTAACGGTATACCTATTGCAACAGTAAATTCCATAAAGGATACCGCAGTAGACGAAATCAAAAATGCTGTTATCAGCGGAAAGGAGAATAAAAATGGGATACTGTAAACTATTAGGGAGGGGGGGTATTACTATAGGTAAGTATGTATGGAAAAAGACAAAAAAAAAATACAATTACGATACTCAGACCCTTAGCGTAGATTTGTTTGAAGACAGACAAGTAACCAGTTTTACGAAAACCATATGGGTATATATAGCTGACGATTATACAATCGATGATGATGGCAAAATTCTGCTTGTTAATCCAACACAAGTTGGTGGAACGGGTATATGGTGGGAGCAAAACCCTACAGTGCTGAATGGGAAATATATGGTTAAGGACAGGTCATATTTTGTCGGGGATGGCACTAGAGGTGATGTTTTATACAAAGTAATTTTGCAGGCTCCAATGGTCAATAAGCCACCTTATTGTATGAAGGGTTCAACTTGTGAAGTAAGCACAATAACACCTGTTATTACTCCGAAAGGCTTCGTTGTTGCGAACAAGCAATCTGCACATCCCGAGAATGGATTCGCAGGAGACGGAAACTATCAGACGGGCGGTGATTGGTACGAACTAATTGCACAACTGGATTCAACTAATGTTATGAGTTTGTCAAATAATGCATATGAAGCGGCAGCGAATGCTTCCGTAGATGAAATAAGAAAGGCGGTAGCAAATGACTAATAAACAAATGGAATTAGTAAACCTATTGCAAGGCACACTGCCGACAGCACCGGCTGAAATTGCGCAAGCTAATGTTGACTGGTATAAACAATGGATAGTAGGCGAAACTTTAAAGGTGGGCGATAGAAGAGCGTATGACAAAGTTTTATATGAAGTAGTACAAGCCCATACCACGCAGAGCGGATGGGAACCACCGAATGTACCGGCACTATTTAAGCGCGTATGGACAGAAGAATACCCTGAATGGGTTCAGCCACAAGGAGCACATGACGCATACGCAAAAGGTGCAAAAGTAACTCATAATGGCAAAAAGTGGATATCCACAGCAGACAATAACGTATGGGAGCCGGGCGTGTATGGATGGGAAGAAGTAACGGAATAATAAAAAGTCCTTTGGTAAAAAGGGCTTTTTATTATGCTAGGAATTCACGGATAAAAGTTGGCAAATGTGCGAAAGGACAGAAAGATGGACTATTCAACAATCATTGTAGCTCTAATCGCGTTCGCAGGAACTGTTTACGGCAGCTACAAAGGGAACAGTAAAACGCAGGCAGTGGTAACTTATCGCTTGGAGGAACTTGAAAAGAAGGTCAACAAGCACAACAACCTGGTCGAGCGCATGTTCAAAGTCGAAGAAGACATTGAAGTACATGCAGAAAAAATAAAAGTGGCAAACCACAGGATTGAAGACTTGGAAAAAGGGAGGTGAGAAAATGAAAACGGCAAAAGACATCATTCTAAGAGCCCTATCTTATGACGGACTCGCCGAAAGCGCGAAAGGAAACATTATATTCAACACGGACTACTACGGCGGAAAAGTCAACCGCCATATTCCGTGGTGCTGCACATTCGTCTGGGATATCTTCAGGATGGAAGGCGCAAGCAAGTTGTTTTTTAACGGCAAAAAGACGGCGTACGTTCCGGCAGTAGAAACGTACGCAAAGAAAATGAAGAAAACCGTCAAAAAAGACGAAGGAGAGCTAGGAGACATTGTGCTCTTCGACTTCACCGGAAGCGGTGCATCACAGCATATCGGGTTCATTGTTAATCGAAAGGCGGACGGTAGCTATGTCACAATCGAGGGAAACACATCTCCGGGAATGGGCGGCAGCCAGTCAGATGGAATGTGCGTGGCAGTGAAAATTCGCACGCAGAATCAGATCCGCTGCATCTATCGTCCAAATTACTCAAAGGAGCCGGACGAGGAAGTGGAGTACAAGAAAAAAAGAACTTACCACTTACTGAGTGCTCGCAGCTTGCGAACCAAACCGTCACTTGAAGCGGCCAAGCTCGGTACGCTCGGCGCCGGCAGAAAGGTTACCTGCATGCAAGTAAAGAAAATCGGCAAGAACACATGGATCCGCACGGAGAAAGGCTGGATTGCAGCTTATTACAACGGCCATACATATGTGGGGTGAGAAAATGTTTGGAAAAAGATTAAAAGGCGTCAAGCTCAATACATTCTCAAAGGTGTGGGTAGACCGCTTTGCCTGGATATCCTGCGTCTGGATAACGATACTTATTATTGCGCCACTCTTCGGTGCTCCCGCACAGGAAACCTTAGGCGTGGCAATCATAACCGGGGTGGTCGGTGTACTGCTCCTGTATTTTGTAAAGTCCTATTTCGGTAAGCGAAACGAGGAAGAAATCAAATTTCAAAAAGAACTGAGAAACATCAGCATCGAAGCTGATGAAGAGGAAGGAGAATAAACATGGAAAACTTATTACTTATTATCACAATCGCATTACTTATCGTAGTCGCAGTAGCGGCGATTCTGTTCGCAACGCCGGTGAAGAAACTACTGCAGAAAAAGACGACGAAAGAAGAGTACGATACACTTCTTGCTCTCGCCGAAATCTCTGTGCGCTGGGCGAAGCAATGGATGGATACCGCAACCGGTCAGGAAAAGAAGAGAGAAGTCTATGGGTATCTGATTGAACGCTGCAAGGCGCTCGGGCTGGAGTTCACTGCCGAGGATATTGATAAAGCAATCGAAGCTTCATACGAGGCAATCAAAAAAGAACAAGAATAAGAAACGAGCTGGGCAGAAATGCCCGGTTTTTTCGTTTTTGACACATAAAATTGTGGGTATAATACTATATAAGAGAGGTATGCACAACATATAGCGGCTTGACAAGCTGTGGTATAATAATAGAGCGGAGATATATTTGTTGTCTTAAGGAGAATGAAAAAATGACAGGTTTCGATTTAAATGTTAAACTAAATTTTGGGCAACTTACCGAGGTACAGAGCGAAAAAATTGCAGAAATTATAAAAAAAACTGAGTATAATACAGTTGCTTCAACTCCGGTATTTCAGATTTTTGACGATAAAAAGGGATCGCAGATTATTATCAATACCGAACAGTTCGCCTTTAAGGTTGCACGTCAATATGAAAGAACTGAATTAAACTCTTACTCAGCTTTGTGCAGAGAAATAATGGTAGCGCTATTAGATGGCGGAAAAAGCGAAGCTTGCACAGTTAGATTCGCAAACGTATTCGAGTCAAAGACCTGTGATACTGGAGTAATGTTGAAAGGGAAGAGTACATATAATTTTGAAGAGAATGCGTTGAAAGATGTATCAGCTGTAGGATATAGATTTCTCATAAAAAGAGATAATATCTGTGACGAAATCAAGGTTGAACCACTTATTCGAGACACCAAAAAGATGTTTATAGAAGGGTTGTTTAATAGGGTAGATGTTGCAGCAGGAGATATAGACGAATATTTCGAAGATGCTTATCTTAAGTATGCTGAGAAGGTGGATTTTTTTACAAAATAAGTTATTTAGGAAGGGAGCTCAAGATGGATAATAAAAGAGAGCAACTGGACAGAATTAAAGCGCGGGATTATAAAAAACATGACAAGACGGCAATCAAAACTTCAGAACAAATCGAAAAGGAATTGTCAATGTTGCAGGATTCAAAAAATCAAGACATTATGAGAATCTATTATAGCGCAAGAAAAGGGGTGTAGAAGTGTCTGCCTTTGAAGAAGTAAAATTTAACGAAAAGGAATATATATATACCGATACCAGCGCGCTTTTACAGTTCCTCGGGTATGATAATGATGCATCGAAAAGGCGCAATGTAGCCTCTCTGTTTGCGAAAGCGTACAATTCAAATGCACCGTTGGTAATATCGGAAATCGTGCTTGATGAAATCTTGAATGTAATAATAAAAGATGCATTTAAAAATGTTAATTGCAACAATCAACGTGATATAAAAAGATTAAAAGAAACCGCTCCAGATACATATTGCCGAGCTTTAGGACAGGCACTTAACGACTACAAGAGTTACAAAAGGAAGGTATTAACAAACGATGCATTTTTATCAGATATCCTCATGGCAACTGAAGAAACTAGGGAACTCAGAGATCAGATAATGCAAACATACAACATATTCGGAAGCAACGACGCAATGCACTTAGCTATTGCGAGAGAGTATGGGATAGAATACTTTGTAACAACTGATAGCGATTTTCGCAACATATCAATACCAGACTTGCAGGTAATTTGCATAAACGATAACGATACAAAATAAGCAACGCAAAATATAGCTAGGGTAAATGGATGCCCTGGCTTTTTTATTATAGGGGTTTGCAGTCAGCACCACCGAAGCAGTTTTTTTTTGACACCATTTTTGACACCTTTTTTTGAAAAAACAGTGAAATAATGCGAAATGATGTGAAACAAGCTGAACGAAAAAACGTTGAAAAATCAACGCAAGAGCAACAACGCAAAACAATGTGAAACATATCGAAGACGGGTTCAAGTCCCTCATCGCGCACCATATCAAAAGGACACCCATGAGGGTGTCCTTTTGATATTATACAAAGACAGAAAGGGACTTGAACCCGCGAGGGGAAAAACCACTTGAATTATATCGCAGTTTGCGTTACAGTGTATGCAATAGGGGGTATTTTCACATGGAAAAATCAGAGACTTTGAAACACCTAAAAAAAAGAATTTTGTGCACCGCATTGAGTTTACTCCTTGCGTTTGGTTTTACTGCAAATGAGGCGTTCGGATACGAGTTTCCTCTGGATGCGGACGAGCCGATACTGACAGAAACGGAGACTGCACTTTCGGAAAAAGTCATGAATCTTGAACTTGCCGTGCGCACAATGAAAACCAAAAACAAGAATATTAAAGTAGTCGTTCAACCGAGTGCTGAACTGGATGAACTCATTGAAGAAGCGGAAGCGGAGGGTTACGAGATATATTACAAGTTCTGCCGGTCCGTAAGAAAACATTCGCGATACATTACATGGCGGACCCATGAAAAAAATACGTATGTCAACAAACAGGGAATCCGCGGAAAAAAATATTACTATAAAGTGAGAGTGCTCCTCTTTGTCCGCTGCGGCAACGATCATTTCAAAATAGCGGAAAGTGAACTGAAACAATGCAGATACGGTGTGCGTACATGGACGAAATGACACCAAAAATCGTCGCAATTCAATGAACTGCGGCGTTTTTTTCTATAAATCTATTTCAACGGCGAGAACTTCTGCAGCTTCCAGCTCGTCCAGGCGCTTGTTTCGAATTGTCAGGGCTAAATCGATGGATACGACGATCAGATTTATGAAATAGAGTGCGAGCACAAAATTTACAGCACCGGAGAGAAATTTTCCTGCGATACCAAACAAATATCCTATGATGATTATAACCTCAAAGAATATGCTCTTGCCTTTTGCGGAACGCGCACGAAGTGATTTTGCGACGTTAATCGGCCATGAAATTCCAAAACAAGCAAGCATAAAACCTTCACATAAAGCGGTCATTTTCAAATACCTCCAAACCTTAATGTCTATATGTAGACATTAGCACAAAAATATGATAATGTAAAATATATAAAAACAAATGATTTTATAATATACACATTATAAGTGTGGCACGAGGCGAATGCCGAGCGGCCCTCGGGCCGGCGGGCCCGGGGTTCAAAGGCCGGAAAGGAGGAAAAATGGAATTATTGCAGCTCAGATATTTTGTTGCAGCGGCAAGAGAAGAAAATGTGACAAGGGCAGCACAGAAGCTGCATATCGCCCAGCCGGCACTCAGTCAGTCGATTGCAAGGCTGGAAGAAGAGACGGGAGTCCGGCTTTTTGACAGAGTGGGAAAGCGAATCAGGCTCAACGCAGCCGGCAGGGAGCTCTTGCGGACGGTGGAGCCAATGCTTGCAAGTCTTGCGGCGATGCCGGAGAAACTGCAGGCAATTGCGGACGAAGAGGCGGAGACCATTTCGCTGAATGTGCTGGCAGCCTCCCACTTGATTACGGATCTGATAATATCTTATCGAACGATACATCCGAAGACAAATTTCAAGATGAGCAGGGATGTTGATTCGCTGGATTGGGATTTCAGAATATCGTCATATCCCGGCGGCGGAGAGGTGAAACTGCCAGGCAGGCAGGGGGGCAGAAATAAGGCGGAGCCGCAAGCGGCAAATGAGGAAACGAAGCTGCTTGAGGAAGAAATTTTTCTTGCGGTTCCGATCGAATCAAAGCATGCAGACAGAACGGAGATTGAACTGGAAGAAGTGAGCGGGGAGCCGTTTTTGACTTTTCCGCAGAACATGCCTTATCATGAACTATGCAATCGCATTTGGCAAGAGACGGGGATAAGTCCGAGAGTAGGACTTGAAAGCGACAATCCGCAGTCCCTCAAGGAACTTCTTTCGGCGGGCATGGGGGTCGCGTTCTGGCCGCAGTTTTCATGGGGCAGCCCCGAGACAGAACATGTGAAACTGCTGCATATAGGAAGACCGAAGGTAAGCAGAACCGTAACCGTAACGAAGAATGTGAAGCGCAGATTCACCCAGCCGATGGAAGCGTTTTATCAATATATGGTTGAATATTTCAATGATATCGCATCCTCCCAAAAAAGAATTTGACAAAGTGATATTAAAATGATATCATAAAGATGCAAAAGGAATGGAGGAAGGAAAAATGGAAGAAAGAATTTTAAAGGGAAAGAAAAACGGAATGCTCATGCTCATTTTGACGGTGCTTGTCTATGCGATTGCTGCCGCAGGGGTTGTAATCGGAGCAATTCAGCAGAGTGTTGCTTTGCTCATAATCGGCATCGTGTGGCTTTGCATCGGATGGATACCGTTTTTGGGGCTTAAAATTTTAAAGCCGCAGGAAGCTTTGGTGCTCACTTTGTTCGGCAAATACTACGGAACGCTTAAGGGAGACGGATTTTATTTTGTAAATCCTTTCTGCACAGGCGTTAACCCGGCGGCACAGACGAAACTCAACCAGTCGGGGGATGTTGACAGCAAGAAGAACGGAATTAACCTTGCTGCACTCAGCGGTGTGGAAAGTGCACCGACCGTGGAATACAACGGCAAGAAAATTTCTCTTAAGATCATGACGCTCAACAACAATAAGCAGAAGATCAACGATTGTCTCGGTAATCCAGTGGAAATCGGGATTGCCGTTATGTGGCGCATAACCAATACGGCAAAGGCTGTTTTCAATGTTGACAACTATAAAGAGTATCTCAGCTTGCAGTGCGATTCGGCGCTTCGCAACATTGTAAGAATTTATCCATATGATGTTGCGCCGGGAATCGATACGACCGGTGACGGCATTGCCGATGAAGGAAGCCTCAGAGGCTCTTCAGAGGTTGTTGCACAGAGAATCAAGGACGAAATTCAGTCAAAGGTGAACGAAGCTGGTCTTGAAATTCTGGAAGCGAGAATCACATATCTGGCATATGCCCCGGAAATCGCTGCGGTAATGCTTCAGCGTCAGCAGGCGAGCGCCGTTGTCGATGCAAGGGCAATGATCGTTGACGGAGCAGTCGGCATGGTAAAGATGGCCCTCGATAAACTGGGCGAAGACGGAATCGTCGAACTCGATGAAGAACGCAAGGCGGCAATGGTATCCAATCTCATGATTGTGCTTTGCGGCAGCCACGATGCACAGCCGGTTGTAAACGCGGGAAGCCTTTACTGATGAAAACGGAAAAACGACACATAATATAGCTGTAAAAGAAACGAGGAGGTGAGCCTTTGGCGGAAAAAAAGCAGGTGCCTCTCCGCATTTCGGCAAAGCTGTTTGAGGAAATCGCAGCGTGGGCAGAGGACGATTTTCGCTCCATAAACGGACAGATCGAGTACCTTCTCACAGAGTGCGTAAGACAGCGGAAGAAGAACGGGAAGTATGTAGGCGAAGAAATCGACAAACCTTTGGAAATTGAAATTTAACATATTGACAAATCATAATTTTTTTGTAAAATATAAATTAAGGAAGAAATTCCAAAATACAAAAAATAATGGAAATATGATATTTCTAAAAGGAGGACGCTATGATTACTCAGAAAGACTTTTTAAAATTCGCTTTTGAAGAAGCAATTAACGAGGTAAACCCAAACTCTGTTGACAAAGATGTTGCGAAAGCTACAATTGCAACAGGAATGAAAGCTTATGCTGACAGAGAAGGCTGCAAGTTCACTGACGAAGAGATTGCAGAAACAATTGAAGCAGGACTGGAAGAACTTGATAAAGCAAACGAAGATTATGAGCACTAATCGATAGCGTGATACATAATTTTCTATAGTTGAAATGCAATAGCTTTGCCTCGGCAAAGCTATTCTTATATGTCAAATCCCGAAAAACCCTGGCAGAGGCTGACAAGATGATCGATGCAGCCATTCCGGCACTTGCAATCATCTCACTGCTCGTACCTGACCTGTGCTGCAGAATGCTGATGAAGAGGAGTATTGTCGAGAGAATCCGAACAGAATAAAGAATCGGAGAGAAAAAATGAAAGAAATAAAACTCATTCCCGATGCGCCGTTTTACAACAGCGTGGATGTGCGAGTGATGGATTTTCCTCACGGCAGAGACGGCGAAGAAAGGCAGAGATGCAAAATTACGGTTGAATTCGCGAAGACGGATGTTGACGACCTCAAAAAAAGAGGGATGGGACTTACCGAGGCGATGGAATATTATCGCGGCTGGATTTATGACATTGTAAAGGTGCATATTTCACAGGATTGGGAATGCATAAGCGGCATGGAAGAAACGCTTGCCATAGTAGAAGCGCGTGTGAAAACCTTTTTTTAACAGGACTGAAATTTGAACAAACGGCCAAAACTGTCCATATGTGATTTTAGAATTTGGTGGTATGATATCTTAATAAAGGTTAGATTTGACTGAATTTGAGAAAGGGGAAACATATATGGCAAAAAGTTTAGCACACATTGCAGAAAGAAAAGCGTTTGAAATGACGCTCAATTCAATCATCAAGAAGAGCCGGGATCAGGATCTTGCATCTGTTATGCTTCCGCTTGTCGACAAGGTGGAGAAAATCATGGGAGATGACTGGGAAGCATCATCCTTTGAAATGCTGCGAAACCTTGCAAATGACCCTGACAGTAAATGGACGCATTATACAGAAAGAATCTTAAGAGAGGTTGATCCGCACATTCTGAAAACATTCCTGCTCAATGCAGGCTACGAGGCTGGATTCAGAGGGTACAAAACTTCATGTGAAATGAAGAAAAAACACGGCTGCAACATCCCGTGGATTATCCTTATGGATCCTACGACCGCGTGCAATCTGCACTGTACCGGATGCTGGGCAGCCGAATACGGCAACCGGCTGAACCTTTCCTTCGAGGAAATGGACAAAGTCATAACCGAAGGCAAGGAACTCGGTATTTATGCTTATCTTTTCACGGGAGGCGAACCGCTCATCCGAAAAGATGACATCATCCGGCTCTGCGAGAAACACAAGGACGTTGCGTTCCATGCATTCACAAACGGAACGCTTATCGACGAAAAATTCTGCGAAGATCTGCTCCGCGTGGGGAACTTCTTCGTATCGGTCAGCATCGAAGGTTTCGAAGAAAGCAATGACGGCAGACGAGGAGAAGGACACTATCACAAGGCATTGGCGGCGATGGACCTTATGCATAAGCATCGCATTCCGTTCGGCGTATCCATTTGCTACACAAGCCGCAACTACCTCACGGTAACCAGCGACGAATTTCTCGACATGCTGATTGACAAAGGCTGCGTTTTCGCGTGGTTCTTCCACTACATGCCGGTCGGAAACAACGCAAGCACAGACCTTCTGCTCAGCCCGGAACAGAGAAAATACATGTATCACAAAATTCGTGAAATAAGGGGAATCGAGGGCGGCAAAGAGCTGTTTGCAATCGACTTCCAAAACGACGGGGAATTCGTGCACGGCTGCGTGGCAGGCGGCGAAAGGTACTGTCACATCAACGCAAACGGTGATGTCGAGCCATGTGTTTTCATACACTATTCAGGTGCAAACATCAAGGAAAAATCGCTCCTCGAATGTCTCAAGCAGCCGCTGTTCATGGCATACAAGGAGGGACAGCCGTTTAATGATAATTTCCTGAAACCGTGTCCGATGCTTGAGAATCCGGAGATTCTGCAGGAACTCGTAAACAAGACCGGTGCGAAGTCAACCGACCTCGAGGCACCGGAAAGCTGCGAGCACCTGTGTGGCAAGTGCACAGAGTATGCAAAGGCATGGGCACCGGTCGCAGATGAACTCTGGGCGGCGGGACACACACCGGCAGCGGACAAACCGCGCAACGAATAAATGCCGGGCAGGCAATCCTGCTTCGAACCAATGTTTGGCAGGCAATCCTGCTTCGCACAACAAAAAAACATTTAAAAACTATTGAAATAATGAAAAGAATGTAGTACAATGTGAGAGGTGTATGGCTCTATGGTCAAGCGGTTAAGACTCCGCCCTCTCACGGCGGCTACCCGGGTTCGAATCCCGGTAGAGTCACCACGGTATCAATACCCCCTTTGACAGCATAAACTGTTAAGGGGGTATTTTTTTATGCTTGGAATGAAAGTGAGAATTTATGCGTAGAATTGCGATTGTGCTGATCGGCATCGGCCTTGTCATCCTCGGCGGATTGTGGATTTTTAAGGATATATACGGCGAAAACATAGCAGGCGCGGCGGAGGACATCGCTGTGAACATGGTTGCCATCAAAATAAATGAGAGTTTAAAAACAGGATTTTACGATGAAAAACTCGATGGCGCGCTTTTGCAGATTGAACGCGACAAAGACGGCAATATTAAGTACATAGAACCGGACACGAGGCTCATAAATAAGCTTGTGCTCGAGTTTGCGACCGGGGTGAGGGAAAATTACGATTCGGAGGAAATCCAGGTCTCTGAAATGAATCTGGGCGTCGTGACCGGCAGCAAGTTTCTTTCTCAGCTCCCACTGCGGGTCAAGGTGAAGGTGCAGCCGCTGAGCCTGACCAAAATCACAAGCAGCACCGGATTCGAGACGCAGGGTATCAACCAGACGCGCTACTATGTGCACTGCAATGTCAGGAGCCAGGTGCGGATTTTGGCGCCTTTTACGAACAAAACCGCCGAAATCAGCAGAGACTACCAGCTCGCCGAGGCCATCATAGTGGGCCAGGTTCCGAGCAGCTACGTCTTCGTGCCCGAGGAAAGCATCCTCGACGCCGCCGAGTTCTAGCCGGCCCGCGTGCTCTTGCGTCCGCGGGCGGGCCCGATGCAAGCCCCGGGCCCGATGCATAAAATGCCCGATTCTTCTATTTTTTTGACATTATGCCGACAAAAATAGAAGAATCCCTTTGGTTTGCGTGTTGGAAAGGCAATTTCCAAAAGGTGTGCGAAATCGTCCTCACGACGCAAACCGTCTAAACGTTGAAATTTCAACACATGATTTTTTTGAGTGAAATTTCACATTTTCTCCCGTGAGGAAACTTTTCACTTTTCGCAGGTCGAAAGGCGCGAAAAGGCCATTCCGCGTCTATCTTTTGCCTCATATTGCCAAAAAGATAGACTTTTGGGGCATTTTATGCACGCATCGAAATCCGGGGCTGGGCCCACGCATCGAAATCCGGCGTCAGGCCAGTCCGCCCCGGGCCCCGTCTAGCGAACCGACCCGGCTCCCCAAGACCCGTGTGCTCTGCCAGGCCCGGAGCTCCGGGCAGCTGGCACACCGTCTCGGCCCGCGTGCTCTTGCGTCGGCGGGCGGCATATGGTATACTTTAGACTATGCTTAGATTTAACGAAAATAATGAAGTGATAAGAGAAGATGAATATAAGGCGATTTTAGTCGGACTTCAGAGAAACGAAGACATTTCCTATTCCATGGAGGAATTGAAAGGACTCGCGGAGGCTGCGAATGTGGAAGTTCTCGGGCAGATGATTCAGAACCTCGAACGACCGAACACGGCAACCTTAATCGGAAAGGGAAAAGTCGAAGAACTGGCTGAAATGGCAAAAAACATGGAGGCGGATACCGTCATTTTCAACGATGAACTGACGGGAATGCAGCTCCGAAACCTGGAGGATGCGGTAGGCGTGCGCGTGATTGACCGGACGATTCTGATACTGGATATTTTTGCGAGCCGTGCAACCTCAAAGGAAGGCAAGCTGCAGGTCGAACTGGCACAGCTTGCGTACAGAATGCCGAGACTTACAGGATTTGGAAAGTCGCTTTCCAGACTCGGAGGCGGAATCGGCACGCGAGGCCCCGGCGAAAAAAAGCTGGAAACGGACCGCAGACACATTGAGCGCAGAATGTACGACATCAAGTCCGAACTGGCACAGCTTCGGAACACCCGGAGCGTCCAGCGCGCCCGCAGGGAAAAAAGCAGCATTCCGGTCGTGGCGCTTGTCGGCTACACCAACTCCGGAAAATCGGCTTTGATGAACCGAATCCTCGCGCTTACCGAGAAAGAAGAAAAAACGGTTTTTGAGAAAAATATGCTTTTTGCGACCCTCGACACGCAGCAGCGGAGCGTTGTGCTTGACACCAATCATCAGTTCATTTTGGTCGATACGGTCGGCTTCGTGAGCAAGCTGCCGCACTCGCTGGTGGAAGCGTTCAAGGCGACCCTCGAGGAAGTCGTGTACGCGGATCTGCTCGTGCATGTCGTGGACAGCGCCTTTGAAAACTACGATTTTCAGATTGAAGTGACGAACAAAGTCCTTGCAGAAATCGGCGCAGGTGACAAGGAAAAAATCATGGCATACAACAAAATCGACCTTGTTTCGGAGGACGATATCGTGCCGCAGCCGGGAGCGGAGAATCTTTTTATTTCGGCAAAATACGGCCGAAACATCGACGAACTGCTCGAAAAAATCAAACAGCACATCTTTAAAGACGAGGTTTCCGCGTGTCTTTTGGTCCCTTACTCGAAGGGCGACGTGAGCTCCTATCTTTGCGAAAAAGCCAAGGTGAACACCATGGAGTACCGCGAGGACGGGACGTATTTTGAGGTCGAACTGAAGGCGGCGGATTACCAAAGGTTGAAGGAGTACGAGGTAGAATGAAACTGTACAGTACGGTGAAAGCGGAGGCGAGCGCCGAACAAATCATTGAAAAATCAAGGTTTATTGCATATGTGTCGCCGGCCGAAACGCGTGAGGAGGCGGACGAATTCATTGCATCCATAAGGAAAAAACACAAAGATGCGACGCACAATGTTCCTGCGATGGTTTTGGGCGACAAATTTCAAATCCAATGGGGATCCGACGACGGCGAGCCGCAAGGGACTTCGGGTGCGCCGATTGTGCAGATGCTGGTGGCGCAGGGAATCACGAACGTCGTGGTTGTCGTGACGCGCTATTTTGGCGGAATCAAACTCGGTACGGGCGGTCTGGTGCGTGCGTACACGAGCAGCGCAAAGCTCGGACTTGAGGCGGCGGGCATCTGCGATGTCTGCGAGCGGCAGGTGATGACCTACGCGCTGGACTACACGCATCTGGCGAAACTGCAGAACCTGGCGGGAGCTGCAGGAGGCAGCTTCGGCAGCTCCGGCAGCGGAGCAGGGGGAGCTGCGCCCGGCGATGCGCTTTTTGCGATTGAAAATCTCACCTATACGGATGTCGTCGAGGCGGAGCTTTCGTGTCTGCCCGAAAGAGCGGACGAGCTGCATGCACTGATTGCCAATCTGACCGGCGGTAAGGGCGTCCTGAAAAGCGAAGAATTGCGAATTGTCAAAGTGTAGGTGCGATGCCTCCGGTGCCGAGAGACTTGCACGGTTCTTAAGACAACTGGAAAAATTAGGCAATTCCCACCAACTGCCCCAAAAAGACCCCCCTTTCGTGTATTCACTACATGTTTCACGGGAATTTTCATTGTTTCACGGAGAACTTCCTTTGCATGGCCGCGGCACATTCTGCATGCCGAATTGCGCGACGTTGAAATTTCAACATTTCTGCACAATGACTTTTTTTGACATTTTTTTGCAATGCTTGATTTTCTCTCCCGCAGGCGTCGAAGTACACGAAGCACCCCCTTTTGGAAGGGTGATATGTACCCCCTTTACTGGACACCAGTAAGGAGGAAAAATTATGCAGTATAGTTATGAATTCAAATTGA
>CAKQVG010000011.1:0-46426 GCA_934277695.1 uncultured Clostridia bacterium | reverse complement strand
GAACAAATTATGACCGAAAACAATAGGGATAACTCCATCTATGATTCCCCCAATTTTCTTCCGTTTACGAATGACAACATCTTTATGAATGTGATGCGAAGTCCGAAGATTTGCCGCGCGCTTTTGGAACTGATTCTGCCAAACGAAGAAATCGGGGCCATCCGCATTAGGAAGTCAGACAATCCGCTTCTTGATAACTCTGAGATTGATGAAAAAGCAGACGAAAGCATGAGCATAAAAACGCAGAAAACGCTGAAGCTCGGTGCAGATGTGCACGGCGTACGCTTTGATGCCTTCGTTGAAAGTTCAAAACTTTGGGCTGATATTGAGATGCAGACGAGCGACGGTTCAGAGCTTGATAAACGTGCAAGATACTATCACGCAAACATCGATTTGGACTTTCTTGAGCAGGGACAGCCTTACGAAAATCTCAAGCCGAGTTATGTTATCTTCATCTGCACCTTCGACCACTTCAATATGGACGAGCCTGTCTATTTTTTCCGCTCGTGGGATGTGGAAAAAAGCTTGCCCCTGAAAGATTTATCGTATACAATAATGTTGAACACAAAATGTTCTCCGGAGAAGGTTCCGGAGGCGCTGAAGCCTTTTTACGAGTATCTGAATGACCCGAAGAAAAATCAGGCTTCGGAGCTGACGCGCATGATTGACGAGCGTGTCAGGAAGTTCAATTCAAACGAATGGAGGCAAAAGTACATGACATTCGAGTATATTTTGAACGAGCGCGAGCGAAAAAGTTTCGCCGAAGGTGCTGCGAAAGAAAAGCGTGAAATTGCGAAAAACATGAAGGAGAAAAACATCCCGAATGCTGACATCGCAGAAATAACCGGGCTTTCTGCTGAAGAAATTGAGAAATTGTAGATATTGTTTTTATTGCACAGCAGGAGCCGGACAACCGACTCCTGCTGTATTTATGTCTCGATTTTTTCAAATGCCTTAAAAATGATTTCTTCCATACGCTGCTTCGCATCCGCGCCGTCGTCACCGCCGGCCTGTGCCGATAGGTGCCAAAAACCTATCAACGCTTCAAATGCCGTAGCGTACTTATAGTCCATAGCGTCTGCATTCTTCGGTTTCGATGCGGTTTTGTGGTTGCGGGCGCGTCTGACAAGTGCCGCTTCCTCATCGCCGAGGAAACCTTCGTTTAGCATCGCCTTTACCGCTTTCGCCTGCCCATCCGCGCGGACATAACGAATCGCTCGTTTATGAAGCGCATCCACATGTGCGCCGAAATTTTTGTCCGTGCCGCTGAGGTCCTGTCCCAGCACATGTTCTCTTACATATATTTCATAAACGGCGTCGCCTATATAGGCGAGCGCCGTTGTATTGATCTCCTTAGGATTCAGCTGCTTCATCTTCTGTTTTCCTCTGTTTTGTCTCCTTCTGTGAAAATCCAAAGATAAACACAATTGCGCTTACAGCCATAAGCATCGGATAGAAGGTATACGGAATAATCGCGTAGGTCGTAATGCCAGCCGCAGCCGCAGCGTAAAGCATCTGCGCGCCGTAAGGAATGAGTCCTTGTGCAACCGAAGCGAAAATGTCGAGGAGCGACGCCGTCCTTCTCGGGTCGATATCATATTCCAGGCTGATTTCCTTGGCAATCGGCCCTGCAAGCACGATTGCAATTGTGTTATTGGCAGTCGAAAGGTCTACACCCGCAACTAAAGCCGCAATGCTGAGCTGTGCGCCTTTTTTGCTCTTTGTATTCTTGTGGATAAAATGCAGAACCGCATCGATTCCGCCATACTCTTTTACCAACGCGCCAATCGCAGCTACCGTAATCGTAATCGCCGTAATATCGTACATCGAAGTGACGCCTGCACCGATGCTTGTAAAAATCTCACTTGTCGCCATTGCACCTGTTGCAACACCTGCAATCACGGAAGCAATCGTTCCGAAAATGAGAACAACGAACACGTTAATTCCCACAAGCGCACCAACCAGTACAAGCAGATACGGAAGCACCTGCCATACATTATACTCTCCGAGTTCCAGTTCGGAAGAACCATGCATCGTCATAACATAATATATGATTGCCGTTACAATCGCTGCCGGAAGAACGATTTTGAAGTTCATTTTAAACTTATCGCTCATCTCGCACCCTTGCGTTCTTACAGCGGCAATCGTTGTATCGGAAATCATCGAAAGATTGTCACCGAACATCGCACCGGATACAACCGCACTGAGGCAGAGCGGCATTGCAAATCCCGTGGCATTGCTTACGCCGACGGCAATCGGTGCGAGCGCAACGATAGTTCCAACCGATGTACCCATCGACAAGGAGATAAAGCATCCAATCAGGAACAGTCCTACAACCGCAAACTGACTCGGAATCAGGGAAAGTCCCAGATATACCGTGCTGTCTGCACCGCCCGCTGCGGTTACCGCGCCGCTGAATGCGCCTGCGGTTAAAAAGATGAAGCACATCGTCACGACATTATCGTCGCCGATACCCTTCGTGCAGACCGAGATTTTATCTTGAAATTTGAGTTTTGGGTTTTGGCAAAATGCCACTGCGAGCGCAATCATAAACGCAACAATCGTCGGCATTGCGTAAAAGTCATTTGCAATGATTCCGCTTCCTATGAAAATCACAAGAAAAACGGCTATCGGCAAAAGTGCTTTCGCGTTTCCCTTGTTTTCTTGTGCAATTCGTGCTTTAATTTCTGTACTATCCAATGCGTGTTCCTCTTAACTTTCCTTTTATTCTTTAATAATCTGTACGCCCTGCGGTGTGTCCTTGAGGATGAGTCCGCGAGTCTTGAGCATATCTCTGATTTCATCGGCTCTTGCGAAGTTCTTCTCTTTTCTCGCCTGCTGTCTTTCCTCAATGAGAGCCGCGAGTTCGTCGTTGATTTCAACTTTTTCTTCGACGTCCTGCTGCAGAAGTCCGAGCACGGTCGCAAGCTCCATGAGGGTTGCCAAAGATTTCTCCGCAAATTCTTTGCTTGCTCCGTCTTTTACAGCCGTATTGATTGCCGTTACAAGCTCAAACACCGCCGAAATGGCGTCTGCCGTGTTCAGGTCGTCATCCATCGCTTTGATGAATTCCTGTCTGTATTTATCATATCCTGCAAGCTTTTCCTTTTCTTCATCCGTCATGCTGCCGCTTCCGGTTTCAATCAGGTGGTTGAGGTTTGACTTCGCATTTCTCAGACGCGTCATCGCATTCCTCGACTGCTCCAGGATTTCAGAGTTGAAGTCAATCGGGCCTCTGTACTGACCGCTCAAAATGAGGAATCTCAAAACTTCGCCGTCATAGTGCTGAAGCAGATCGCGAACGGTCTTAAAGTTTCCGAGCGACTTCGACATCTTCGTCCCGTCGATATTGATATATCCGTTATGCATCCAGTAATGCGAAAATTCACATCCGTTATGCGCTTCGGACTGTGCGATTTCATTTTCGTGGTGCGGGAACTGGAGGTCTTCGCCGCCTGCGTGAATATCGATTGTCGAGCCGAGGTATTTCTTCGCCATCGCAGAACATTCAATATGCCAGCCCGGTCTTCCCATGCCCCACGGTGATTCCCATGCGATTTCGGAGTCTTCCTTGCGTGCTTTCCAAAGTGCGAAATCAAGTGGATCTTCCTTCTTCATGTCGTCCGCACTTCTGGTTCTTTCGCTCGCGCCCTGAATAAGCTCGTCGATGTTCTTACCGGAGAGCTTGCCGTAGCCGTCAAATTTGCGGGTTCTGTAGTATACATCGCCCTGTGATTCATAAGCATATCCCTTGTCGATCAAATCCTGAACGAATTTAATGATGTCGTCCATGGTTTCCGATACCTTCGGATGCACGTTTGCTTTCTTTACATTAAGTGCTGCTGCGTCCTTATAGTATTCCTCGATATATTTTTCCGAGATTTCGGGCGCCGTTACGCCTTCTTCCTTTGCTCTGTTGATAATCTTGTCGTCCACGTCCGTAAAGTTCTGTACGAATTTTACCTTGTAGCCGCGGTATTCCAGATATTTTCTGAGCGTGTCGAAAACAACGAAAGGTCTTGCGTTTCCGATGTGGAAATAGTTGTATACGGTAGGCCCGCAGACATACATCTTAACCTTTCCCTCTTCAATCGGCACGAACTCCTCTTTTTTTCTTGTAAGCGTATTATAAATTTTCATCTTCGCTTCCCTCTTTCTCTTGGTTCTTTTCGTTTTTTTCACGAATGACATTCATCAGTGTTTCTTCTAAATTTAATGAGCCTGCACAGTCAATACAGCCGGCTTCAATCTTGTGTTCTGTCTGCAGAATTTTTTCGAGTTCCATGACACGCTTGCGCAGACATTCGATTTCAACAGCAATCGGATCCGGTAAATCAACCTGATTGAGATCCTGCGTTGTGCTCATTCCGTTTCTCTTGACGATGGTTCCCGGTATGCCGACAACCGTACAGTTCGGCGGAACTTCTTTCAGCACGACCGAACCCGCTCCGATTTTTACATCGTCACCGACTTTGAACGGTCCCAGTACTTTCGCACCGGAACTTACCACGACGCGGTTTCCGATGGTCGGATGTCTTTTCCCCGTATCTTTTCCGGTACCGCCAAGCGTTACTCCCTGATAAATCGTAACATCATCGCCGACTTCGGCGGTCTCGCCTATTATGACAGCCATGCCGTGGTCGATAAAGCATCTTCTTCCTATCTTGGCACCCGGATGGATTTCAATTCCCGTAAAAAATCTGGTTAGCTGCGATATCACTCTCGCCAGGAACGGGCAGCGATGTTTGTACAGCCAATGCGCCGGTCTGTGCCAGATAAGCGCCCATATTCCCGGATAGCAGATCAGAACCTCAAGACCGTTTCTGGCCGCGGGATCCTTATCCACCATGTTTCTGATATCTTCGCCGACTTCTCTAAAAAAAGCCATTTATTTCTACTCCTCCACTATCGTTATCGTCTTAATTTCTTGTTTGTCGAGAGGACGATCGTTATAATCTCTCTTTGTACTTACGATCTTGTCGGCAGCTTCCATGCCTTCCGTTACCTTGCCGAAAGCCGCGTACTGGCCGTCAAGATGCGGAGCGTCCGCAACCATGATGAAAAATTGTGAGCCTGCGGAGTTCGGAGCCATGGTTCTTGCCATTGAGAGAACCCCTCTCGTGTGCTTGAGATCGTTCTTGACGCCGTTTGCCGCAAATTCACCCTTGATGGTATGTCCCGGTCCGCCTGTTCCGTTGCCCTGAGGACATCCGCCCTGAATCATGAAGCCCGGAATGACTCTATGGAAAATAAGGTGATCATAAAAATGGTCATTTACCAAACTTTCAAAGTTTTCTACCGTTATCGGTGCGATTTCCGGGTAAAGCTCACCCTTCATTACATCACCGTTCATCATTTCAATTACAAACTTCTTCATTTCCCATGTTCTCCTTGTTCTATTTCATATAGTTTCTGCCTGTTCTTTCGGCGTTTACAATTGCGATTGCATCTGCAACAGCTTCGTCAACATTCTTTTCGCTCTTTTCTGTGTCGCGTCTCATTTTGTACTCAACAATTCCTTCTCCCGCACGCTTTCCGACCGTGATGCGAACCGGAATTCCGATTAAGTCAGCATCTTTGAATTTTACGCCCGGGCGTTCATCTCTGTCGTCCCATAAAACTTCGACGCCTGCGTTGGTAAGTTCATCGTAAATCTTTTGGCTTACCGCATCTTGCTGCTCATCTCCCGGTTTTACCTCCGTGATGATAACATGATAAGGTGCTACCGATATCGGCCAGATTATGCCGTTTTCGTCGTGATTCTGCGGCATGTCGATGATAGCCTGGAAGGTACGGGAAACACCGATTCCGTAGCATCCCATCCAAATCGGTTTATCCTGCTGGTTCTCGTCTTTGTAATAAGCTTTCATAGGTTCGGAATACTTCGTTCCGAGTTTGAAAATCTGTCCCACTTCAACGCCTCTTGCATGGCGGACCGGAGCACCGCAAATCGGACAGGCATCGCCTTCCTTCAGAGTCTTTATATCAACAACGATATCACCTTCGTAATCGCGTCCGTAGTTCATATTGATATAGTGGTGGTCGGTTTCGCATGCACCGGCACACAGATTCTTGAGTCCCGGAAGCTCGCTGTCAACGACAATCTTGCAGTCGTGAAGATGCATAGGACCGGTGAAGCCGCCTACACAGCCGGTTGCCTTGGACATTTTTTCTTCATCCGCAAACTCAATCGCATACTCGTTAATGTTCAAAGCATTCACAAGTTTGGTCATATTCAGTTCTCTGTCACCGCGTATAAAGGCTGCAACATATCCGTTCTCGTTTCCGAGAGCATCATATGTTACAAACAGCAGTGCTTTTATCGTCTGCTTCTTGTCAAGCTTCAGATAATCCGCCACCTCATCGATAGTCTTGGTTCCCGGTGTGTGCACCTTTTCAAGTGGAAGCATTTCAATGCCATCCTGAGGAGCTGCATCCACGCATGCTGCTTTTTCCACCGTTGCCGCAAGGTCACAGCGGTCACAGTATGCGATTTCGGATTCTCCGTATTCACAAAGCGCCGTAAACTCGTGCGAGTTTGAGCCTCCGATTGCCCCCGTGTCGGCTTCTACCGGACGGAAGGAAAGCCCGCATCTTGTGAAAACATTGCTGTATGCCTCAAACATCTTGTCATAACTTGCATCCAGTCCCGCAGCATCTTTGTCGAAGGAATAATTATCTTTCATAATAAATACTCTTGAGCGCATCATTCCGAATCTCGGGCGTGCTTCGTCTCTGTATTTATCGGTAATCTGATACAGCATGCGAGGAAGCTGTCTGTGTGAGGAGACATCATTCTTCACGACATCCGTAAAAACTTCTTCCGCTGTCGGTCCGAGACAAAAATCTCTGCCGTTTCTGTCTTTGATACGCCACATTTCCGGACCGTAAGCATCCCATCTTCCCGATTCCTGCCAAAGTTCCGCCGGTTGGAGACACTGCGAATACATTTCTTCCGCACCTTGTGCATCCATTTCTTCTCTTACGATCTGCTCGATTTTGCGGATTGTTCTCCACCCCATCGGCATATAACTGTATATGCCGGCAACGGTTTTTTTGATCATTCCGGCTCTGAGCAGGAGAATATGGCTTGGTATTTCTGCTTCGTTAGGCACTTCTCTGAGTGTCCGAAAATGCATTTGTGATAATTTCATTCCTTTGTCACCTCTATATTTCAATATCTGTATAATATGCAAACCGCCTCTGAAGCGATTCCCTCTTCACGCCCGACAAAACCGAGTTTTTCGGTCGTCGTGCCTTTTATGTTTATTTTGTTTTCATCGCAGTTCATTATCTCTGCAATATTAACCCGCATCTTGGGGATGTACCCCGCAATCTTCGGTCTCTGTGCAATTATCGTAATATCGGCATTTCCGAGAAAATATCCCGCCTCACGCAAAAGTTCGGCGGTTTTCTGCAAGAGTTTCATGCTGGAAATCCCACGATACCGCTCATCCGTATCCGGAAAGTGCTTTCCTATATCCCCAAGGCCTGCCGCTCCGAGCATTGCATCCATCAATGCGTGAAGCGCAACATCTGCGTCGGAATGTCCCAAAAGACCTTTTTCGTGAGGAATCTGCTCGCCGCACAAAACAAGCGGCCTTCCTTCAACCAGCCTGTGTACATCATAGCCTGTTCCTATCCGCATTTCGGTTTCAAGATCCTCCCTGGTTGTGATTTTACGGTTCGCATCTTCGCCTTGCACCATGCTGATATTTATACCCATTCTCTCAACAAGTGAAGCATCATCCGTCCCCAAAAATCCTTCTGCCTGTGCTTTTTCGAAAGCATGCTTGAGAAGCGATATGCGGAATCCCTGCGGAGTCTGCACGCAGGCAAGCGTTTCTCTTTGAAGCGTGCGGCTTCCTGTCCCGTCAACCTGTCGGATGGTGTCCTTAGCCGGCACCGTCGGGATTGCAGCACCGAAATCAGCAGTTCCTTCGATAACCGCATTTATGACCGCTTCGCTTACGAACGGTCTGGCCGCATCATGCACAAGCACGATACCGTCCTCGCCCCGCAGGCAGTCAAGTGCCGCACGGACAGAATCTTGTCTTTCTGCACCGCCCGCAACGACCTTTTTTAACTTCGAACAGCCCCGGCAAAGTTTTTCCGTAAGCTCACAATAGTCCGCATTGGCAGCAACAAAAATCTCATCAACGTATTTGTTTTGCTCAAATGCCTCTACGGACATCTCAAGTATGGTTCTGCCCCGCACTTTTAGGAACTGTTTCGGCAAAGAGCTGCCAAGCCGTTTGCCACGGCCGGCAGCTACTATGATTGCAATTACTCTATTGTCTCTATACATGCTCTTTCATCTTTCCGAATATCATGCGGCCGGCAGCGGTCTGCAGAACGCTTGTAACATTAATCTGAACGGTCTCGCCGATTCTGCTGCGTCCGTCTTCAACAACAATCATGGTTCCGTCGTCAAGATAAGCAACTGCCTGACTTCTGTCTTTACCCTGTTTAATAAGCGTAACCGTCATGGCTTCTCCCGGAATTACCATCGGTTTAAGTGCGTTTGCCAGTTCGTTTATGTTCAGAACCGCAACGCCTTTGATTCCCGCAACCTTGTTAAGATTGAAGTCGTTTGTAACGACCTTTCCTTTCATGATCTGTGCGAGCTTGAGTAATTTTACATCTACTTCCGGAATTTCTTTCAGTGCCTTCTCCGAATCGGTATTGTAAATTTCAATGCCGTATTCCGTCTGAATCTTCTTGAGAATGTCAAGGCCTCTTCTTCCCCTGTTGCGTTTCAATCCATCGGAAGAATCCGCGATATGTCTCAGTTCAACAAGCACAAATTCAGGTATTACAATCGGTCCTTCAAGAAATCCCGTTTTCATGATTTCCAGAATTCGACCGTCAATAATTACGCTGGTGTCCAAAATCTTCGGAATTCTCGGGCTTTTTTTGTCTTTCGCGCTATATCCGTAGCTGTTTTCCTCAACTTGCGTCTTGGCCTGCGTGGCAGCTTTCCGTCCGCCGGTCATGGCAAGCAGCTCCGATATTTTCTTATTGCCGACAACCACGCCCAAAAATCCCAAAGTCAGGTACATGCATATCGTAATTGTCAGATAAAGCGTCTTCTGATTTACCACGTCCTGATAGATTCTCGTCAGCAGGAATGCAATCAGAAGTCCGATTACCAGCCCCAGCGTGCCGCCGATCAGCTCGTTCGGCGATATGCCCTGCAAGTCGTTTCCGATATTGTCTGCCACTTTCCTGCTCTGTCTTGTGAGCGCCGGTGCGATACGAAAAAAAATAACTCCAAAAATAATGACGAAAAAGGCTGCAAACCAGGTTTCCTCTGCCTTCGTGATTGCGGCATTTCCTCCCGCAAAGTCGGTCTGCGTAACCAGATATCTGCACAGCGCAAAACATTCATATCCTATCAGTGCCCCCAAAAATGTAAAGCATGCTCTAAAAAATCTTCGAAACATTTTTCTTCCCCCTTTCTTCGATATTTCATAGATATGTCCCGGTTAAAGCATCCCGATTAAGCTCAATATTGCGCGAGCTTAATACCAAGCCTGCTTATACAGGTTTCTTCATGTTCTTAAATTGCGGCTTCAACCATGGCCTCTGCCTCATCCTGGCTTATGTGCATGGATAAGATAAGCTCGCTGACAAGAATTCTTCTTGCCCCCGTCAAAAGCTTTCTTTCGCCCGTAGACAGCTTCTTTTCCCTGTCGTTTCTGACGAGATTTCTTACGACCTCGGCCACCTGTCTGATGTCACCGCTCTTGAGCTTATCCATATTCTCACGATAGCGGCGGTTCCAGTTAGAGTCCATAGGTGTGCTTTCGTCACCGAGAAGACGAAGGACATCCTCCATTTCTTCCCGCGTGGAAACCTCTCTGATTCCAATGCTTTCGCCTGAATCTACGGGGATCATTATGTTTATATCGCTGCACGGCAGACGGAGTATATAATACTGTTTGGATTCTCCGAGAATTCGCTTCTCTTCTATATCCTGTATCACTCCTGCGCCCTGCATCGGGTAAACAATTCTATCACCCACCGAAAACATGACATACTCCCTCCATTCTATATCTATACCCTTAGTATAAAAGATTATGGGGGCGTCTGTCAAGCGGTCAAAAAATTTATCATAATATCACAGAGTTTTTACCGTGTCAATATATATTTATCTTAAAATGTTTGACTGAGGGGTATTTTATGTTAAAATAAAGGCAAAGATTTCCCTAAGGAGGAGAACAAAATGTATAAAATTCTGGTAGTTGACGACGAACCTAAAATTCGTGAGGTTATAAAAGAATATGCAGAATTCAGCGGGTACGAAGTTACTGAAGCGGCTGACGGAATGAGCGCGGTCGGCTTATGCAAACTGAACGATTATGATTTGATTATTATGGATATCATGATGCCGAAGCTTGATGGTTTTTCAGCATGCAAGGAGATCAAAAAGACAAAGGACATCCCTATTATCATGCTTTCCGCAAGAGGGGAAGAATACGACAAGCTCTTCGGTTTTGAGCTCGGTATTGATGACTATGTTGTAAAGCCTTTCAGTCCGAAGGAACTCATGGCAAGAGTGAATGCCGTGCTTTCCAGAAGAAAGGCCGCCGCTCCGGCTGCGCAGGAAATAATGAAATTCGATGGCCTCGAAATCAACATTCCGGCAAGAACGGTAACCGTGGACGGCAACAAAGTGGAACTGACACCAAAGGAATATGAGCTTCTTTTCTATCTTGTAAAGAACAAAAACATCGCACTTTCGAGAGACAAACTTCTGTCCGATATCTGGGGTTATGACTTCTTCGGAGATGACAGAACCATTGACACGCATATCAAAAATTTACGTAACAACCTTGGACCGTACAGAGATTTCATCGTTACACTCAGAGGGGTAGGTTATAAATTTGAGTACGAAAATTAGTTTCGATGCAAAAAGCATAAAATTCAGGCTTTGGATTTACTTCGCCGCTTTGGGACTTGGAATTGTAATTTTGATTTGGTTCCTGCAGATTTTCTTCTTGAACAACTATTACGAGCATATGAAAATCATGGAGGTAAACCGCATTTCCGCTTCCATCTGCCATTCCTATGAGCGAAACGACTCGGAGCTCACCGAGAACATCCAGGAATTGTCGATCAGCAACGACTTTTACGTGATGATGGAATCCGGCGGCAGGGTTCTGCTCTTTATGCCTGAGTCAGACAGCATACTCCCGGTTTATCAATACAAGGATCAGCTTCCCAAGCTGAAGGCAATGCTTGACGCTTCGAAGTCAAACAGCGGATGTGTTTCTTACAAAATCAATTCCGGCGTCGAGAATTACAGCACCCTGGCGTATGCCCGCTACCTGCGGAAAGCCCCGGGCAACGAAGTGTATCTTTACATTTTTTCGCCGCTGTATCCGGTAAGTTCGACTGTGGATATTCTCAAAAATCAGCTCTTTTATGTAACAATTATCACATTGTTTGGAGCTTTCTCTCTTGCGATTTATTTCGCAAACAGGATTTCGCGGCCGATTAAGAGCATCACCACCACAGCGAAGGAAATGGGACGAGGAAATTACGACGTGAAGTTCCGTGGCAATTCGTATTCAGAGATAAACAACCTGGCGGAAACCCTCAACACAGCTGCATACGAACTCGGAAATGCGGACGCTCGTCAGAAGGATCTGATTGCCAATGTTTCGCATGACCTTAAGACGCCGCTGACCATGATTCGTTCCTATGCGGAGATGATCCGCGATTTGTCGGGTGAGAACCCCGAAAAGAGGAATGCCCATCTTCAGGTTATCATCGATGAAAGCGAACGCATGAGCAGGCTCGTAAGTGATATGGCGTCCATTTCTGCCATGCAGACGAAGAAGGTCGTGCTTCATAAACAGTTCTTCGACCTTTCCGAGCTTTCTGCCTCAATTCTTGCTTCCTTTGACATTTATCAGGAACAGCAAGGTTACGATTTTGTCTTCACCGCACCAAAAGAATGTATGGTATTTGCGGACAGGGACAAAATCTCACAGGTAATTTCAAATCTTGCCGGCAACGCCGTCAAATACTGCGGCGAAGATAAGTATGTCGGTCTCACAATCCGAAAGGCAGGCCGCAAATACAGACTGGAGGTTTCGGATCACGGCCCCGGCATAAAGCCGAAAGAGCTTCCGCACGTGTGGGAACGTTACTATAAGACAAGCACCAACTACATCCGCGAAACACAGGGTACGGGTCTTGGCCTGTCGATTGTAAAGGAGATTCTTCTCCTGCATAATGCTGACTACGGTGTCGAAAGCAAGCTCGGCAAGGGAAGCACTTTCTGGTTTGAACTGGACATTGCAAAAATGAATACAAAAAAGGAACGATCCAAGGACCGTTCCAAAGAAAAACAAGATGCTTAAATGCAAACACTCTGAATTTCTTATTTCTTTCCTGCAAATGCAGACAAGGCATCCATAATGTTTTTCGCACCTATAATCCGGCAGCCGTCAACAGAGCTGCCGATTTTTTTTGCATTTCCCAGCGGCATTATAATCTGCTCATATCCCAGTCTCGCCGCCTCTTTTGCCGTCTTTTCGATATTCTGTACCGAGCGCAGATCTCCGGTCAAGCCGATTTCACCGACTGCCAGTGTCCGCTTCGTGCTTGTCACCCGTTTATACGAGGAGAAGATTGCAAGCGCAGCCGCAAGGTCTGTTCCCGTACCTTCCGGCTTCAATCCTCCGACCACGTTTACATACACGTCCTGATTTATGAGGGAAAGCCCCGCCTTTTTTTCAAGTACTGCCAGAATCATATTCAGTCTTGTGTTGTCGATTCCCACGGAGGTTCTTCTCGCAAAACCCACATTCGCCGGACTTACAAGGCTCTGAACCTCGAACATAAGCGGCCGGCTGCCCTCATATACCGCGGCCGTAACCGAACCTTCCAGCAGTTCCTCCTTGTTTTCGAGGAAAGTAGCCGAAACATCCGTAACTTCCGTAAGCCCTGCGGACTCCATTCGGAATGCACCGATTTCGCTCGTCGTTCCGAAACGGTTCTTATACGCACGCAGAATTCTGAGTTCACCGTCACGCTCACCGCTGAAGTTCAGTACACAATCGACCAGATGTTCCACCGTTTTCGGACCTGCCAAGTCTCCGCTTTTGGTTACATGTGCAACGATAAAAATCGCACAGTTACGCGTCTTACCAAGCTTCATAAGCTGGTTTCCGCACATTCTCACCTGTGACACGCTCCCCGGTGCCGAATCAAGCTGGCTGCTGTACAGCGTCTGAATCGAGTCGATAATCAGAAAATCCGGTTTTATATTATCAAACACCGTTTCGACATTTTCCATATTGGTTTCCGACATCACGTAAAGCGTGTCCGGCAGGGTCCTGCACACGCGGTCGGCACGCATCTTTATCTGCTCCTCGGATTCTTCCCCCGAGACATAAAGCACCGTCATGCCCTGCGCTGCAATTTTGCCGGCTGCCTGGATGATGATGGTGGATTTGCCGATGCCGGGTTCCCCTGAAATCAGTACAAGCGAGCCTCTGACCAGCCCTCCGCCAAGGACACGATTCAGTTCACTGCTTTTCGTATCAATTCGGTCATATTCGCCCGTTCCGACTTCCGCCAGTTTCGATGCCTTAGCATTCCCGGCAGGTGCGGTACTTCTGCGGCGTACATCCTCTCCGTCCGCCGGAAGAACTTTTTCCTCCACAAAAGAATTCCAGGCACCGCATATGCACTTTCCCATCCATTGTGTGCTTTCGTAACCGCATTCCTGGCAGACAAAAACCGTCTTTCCTTTCTTTGCCATAATTTCCCCTTGTTAAAAGCTCTCTAAAAAATCAAAACAAGTACAGGGATGTCATCATCGCTGCGGCACATCCCCAAAGGATTCCTCCCACAACCCCAATCGCGACACCAATCAGTGCAAACTTTCCGATTGCCTTTGCTTTCTTCGGAGCCTTATCCGCGTATATAATATAAAGAATCAATCCTACCACCGGAAAAAATAAGCTGAGAACATTCAGTCCCGTCGAAGGGATATCCGGTTCCGGTGTCTGATTGTATGTGTACTGCGGGTTTCCCACCATGCATCCGCAGTGAGGACAGATAACCGCCTCATCCAGGATTTCTTTTCCGCAGTGGCTGCAATATTTCATTTTTTTCTCCTCCTGCTGTTGCTGTTCCTGCTGTTGATACGGCTGCTGCGTCTGTGTCTGAACCTTCGGTTTGCTTGGGCATGCGAATGTAACGCATCCGCCTGCTTTTTCCCAGCACCCCTTATGATAGGACGTTCCGCAATCCGGACAAATCACAGCATAGCCTAGTTCCACTGCCTCTTTTGCTATTTCCTGCCCGCAGATCGGGCAGACATCTTCAAACTTATTCATGTTTCTTTCCTTTCTCACAAAGTCTTGCTTTAGTTTGTAAGTTCGACACTTTTCGCGCCAAGCTTTTTGCCGGTATCTGCATCATAGATCGAAACCGTGAATTTCCCTGTTTTGCCGTATTCCGGAATGTCATACCAGAAAGAACAAGTCCCTTCGGTTCCTTCCTCCCATGCCTTATCCCATGCACCGGTCGCTTTGCTTCCGTCCGGATATGTCGCGGAGTATTTCAGTCTCGTTGTTCCGTTCGGTGCGCCTCCTTTAAGCGTCACATGGCAGTAAACCTTGTCGTATTTGCTTATTTCATCCTTCTTCGCCGCACTGTCCGTTTCGCTGTCGTTAATAACAAGTTTTACGGTCCACTTGTACAAATCGTTGTATATTTCTTCCGAATCCTTATAGGATTTGCTCTTCAGCTCGCGAAGATATCTGTATGTGGTCTCGTTTTCGCTGTCGAGGTTTGCTCCTATGTATCCATACTTGGCTTCTTTTTCAAGCGTTGCACTGTCTTCATATTCTCCGAGCTCATCGAGATTTGCAAGTGCCTCCTCATACTTTTCTTCCTCAATCAGCTGTTTTGCATAGAGATATTCTGCCTCTTTGCAGCAAGCATTGCTGTCCTTGTAGTTAATCATTTCTTTAAAGGCCGCTATTGCTTTCTCATATTCGCCGTCCTCGACAAGGCCCTGTGCGAAGCGATAGTGAGCCTCGACAGCCATGTTTCGGCTGTCCTTGTATTCTCCCAGCGATTCGAACTTTGTATAAGCTGCTTCGTAGTCTCCGTCCTCAAAAGCAGATGCCGCCGAGTTGTAGTTTATTACAGGAAGTGCGAATTTGACAAAAGCAGACACAATCGCAAGCACCACGACCGCGACTGCCGCAATGATGGATATCTTCTTTGCTTTTGCGTTTCTGACTGCGCGTTTTTCCGCTGCAATGCGCTCTTCCTCTTCCCGTTTTATGCGTTCCTCTTCCTCAATTCTTGCTCTTTCTTCCTTGTATTCTGCAAGGTTTGTTTCGAGTGCTTCGGTGTTCAGCAAATCAAACAGCGGGCCTGCTTCTTTTCCGCAGGCAAAGCATGTTTCCTCGCTGTCTGCATTGAGTTCGCCGCATGTGCATCTCCACCATCCTCCTGCCTTCTGCGGGCAGAAAGGACCGACTGCTCCGCTCTCTCTGCGGTATTCCTGTTCCAGCTCCTCGCTTTGCAGATACTCTCTGATATATGCAGGCTGCGGGAATGTTATATCTTCGCCGCTTGACACAAGCACATCGCCGTCTTCAAGAACAGCCTTTTTTACCTTTACCTCTGCGGTGTCAAACTCAGCGTCCCATTTTAACGCAACCCCGACATTCTGTCCGAAAAAGCCGTTCCTGCGCGCTTTCGCATTGTATTGGAAATTTTCAATTTTGGCAACTTCTTTGCCTCCGTTTTTAAGAATAATATCCGCAAAGAGTGTTGTAACCGGCGTGCTGCTCAAGGAACGGAACATACATCTGAGATATTTTTTTTCCGTCACCAAATCCTTTAAGAGTGCCGCACTTTCGGTCATTACCGGAAGTCCTCCGGTGATCACGCCGATTGAGGTTTCACCGCAAAATTCGTATCCTTTTGCACAAACTTTGTTATTCATGTTTTTTCTCCGTTTTCTGTTTTCTGTTCAAAATTAAACTGCAGATGAATGTGCCGATGCGGTAATCGGTGCTTTAACCGCTGTGTTGCTCCACGAGGAGTAATATTTCACCTTTGTCTCTTCATCTTTGATTGTCTTGTACGCTCTCACTCTGAAATAGTACTTCCTGCCTGCAGTAAGTCCCGCAAGCACCTTTTTAACCGCTGCCCCGTTCTTGATTGTATATGTTTTTTTCTTGGTAAACTTCTTTGATGTTGACATCTGAAGCTGATATCCGTCCACATCCTTAACCTTGTTCCACTTCGCCATGAGCACGCGGCTTCCCGCAACTGAAGCGGAGACTTTCGGAGCCTTGATGTAGCGGCTTACCTTCGCCTCTGACATCTCGCTCTTTAAATCTCCTGTATTGGAACAAACCGCAACAATCGTGTATTCATAATCTTTCCCGTTGGTTTTTGCCTTCTTATCCTTGAAAGAAACGGCATTTGTCTTTGATGTTCCGATGTTGTTTCCGTTGCGGTACACGATATACTTGAGTCCCTTAGGCCCCTTTGCCCACTTAATTACGGCTGTATTCTTCGTGTCAGGTTCGATTTTGAGGATTTTAGGCGCTGACGGATAGATTGCAAATTTCAGCTTTTGAGCCTTTCCGTAATTTCCTTTTCCGTTAATAACCGCGTATGCATAACCCGGATTTATATTTTTTTCGTAGGTTATCATATAGTCTTTCTCCTTCACAAGTGCAGTCGTCCCGTCCGTAACGCTTGTAACTTCCGGTACAAATTCCTGCCCTGTATAGATGTATTTTTCTTCAGGAAGAACCAGCGTGCTCAAAGCCGTTTCGATGCTCTTCGGCTCAATGGTAAAGGTCTTCGCAGCACTTCCCAGATAATATCCGGTGCCTGTTACCGTAATACTTCCCTGTCCTGCATTTATGTTATTGCTGATATTAAGGAGATAATCGACTCCTTTCGTCAAGGTCTTGCTCCCTTGCCTGATCGTCACTTCCGGTGTGACCGCACTTCCCGTGTATATACATTTGCTTATTGTAAAAGTACACTTTGCAATGTCGTATTTTATTAAGAATGTCGCGGTTGTCTCCCCCGTGTAATTGGAAGCGGAATACATCGCCTCTACTTCAACCTTTGCCGTTCCTATCTGAGTGTTGTCCGAATAACTTACCCTGTATTCGCTGCTCGGAACCGCAAGGCTTCCGTTGTAAACCGTGACGGAAGGGGTGAGTGCCTTGCCTGTGTATTTCTGATCACTGACGCTTACCCTGCATTCACTCAGGGGTTTTTTGTTGATTCTAAAGTACTCCGTCGTGCTTCCGTCAAAATTGCCTTTCCCTCTGATGGTAATTCTCTGTGAGCCGGCATCTTTCGCACCGACAGCGTCCACCGTGTAATCAACACCCTCCGTCAATGTTTTGCCGTTTAAGGCTGCCGTTATTTTCGGTGTAATGTTATACCCCGTGTAAGTTGCATCCGCAACACTGATCTTAACTTCGTATCCGCTTATCGACCGCTTCGTAATCGAAAAAGTTTTCGATACCGTCCCCTCGTACTCGCCCATTCCGGTGATTGTGACGGTTGCCGTTCCGACATTAATGTTGTCGCTGCACTGCACCGTATAATCCTTGTTCTCTTCTAATGTTCTTGTGATATATGAATTCGGGCTCTTGTAATAAACATAAAGTTTCGGTACAATCGGACTTCCGGTATAGCTGTATTCACTTCCGTACAGGCTGATTGTAGTTTTTCCGCTCAAGCTTGTTGCGCCGTATGCAATGCAGCTCATTGCGAAGACTGCAATAGCCGCAAGCACCAAAAGAATCAGGCGTCTTAATGTTCTTTTCATTTCATAAGTCCTTTCTGTTTAGATATAATAGTATTTTAACATACAGGGACCTCCTCTTCAACCCATTCAATAGTTTTCGAGTTTTTAACGAAAAAGCAGAGGGCCAAAGCCCTCTTTACTTACTTGCATTTTATTAAAAAACCTGTAATGCCTTTAAAAGAAAAATCCAAAGAAAAAAAGTAATCATGCATAAGGAAGTCGATAAAAAAACGCAATCTCTGGTCAAAACCACATCGCTGTCTAGTTCCATAGCCATTGTGTATGATGTCGATGGAATGGGTGCCGCCAAAAAGGTGACAACAATCACCATATCTGCCCCTGTAAACCCCATCAGATATCCGACAAGTCCGCCTATACCAGGCAATAATATGAGTTTCCCAAAATTACAAATAAAAAGTAATTTTTTGTTTGCAGATAATGTAGAGTACTGCATCGACGCTCCTATTAAAAGTAATGCTAACGGCACAGCAGTGTCTCCAATTAATTTGATTGTCGAATGTATTACCTCAGGAATGCTTAAATTCAAAATTGAACATATAATTCCTAACAATGTGGATATAATTAGCGGACTTTTTATAAGGTTTCTTATAACCACTTTAATGTCCGTATCTCCTTGCCTAAACAACTCTAATATTACAACAGAGACAATATTGTTAATTATTAGCAACGCAAATGTTGGAAAAGCAATATATGAACTAATGTCATCCCCAAACAGATTTGCAAGTACCGGTAAGCTGATAACAACAAAATTGGTTCTGCATATGCTTGTTACAATAGCACCTTGCGTTTTACTTTCTCTCGATATTTTTTTTGCAAATGGAATGGCCCCAATCCAAAAGAATAAAGCTATTCCCGCAATAAATGCTGCAAGTTCTGCATTGTTTGTCCCTTTGAACTTTGCCCCATAAGTGCAACAAAATATCAGGCAAGGGAATAAAACATTAAACAACAATTTGTTTATACTCGGAATGGCGGCATCTTCAATTACTCGAGCTTTTTTTAAAATGCAACCTAATGAAATTATTACAAACAAGGGGAACACAGCACAAAATGATATTATTAAACTTTGTGTCATATGTATTCTCTATTCAACCTTCCGTTTTTTGCACTTTGGGCAAGCCACCTTGTTGCGACATTTACAAGTATCGCAGTACCGTAAGGTAGCCATTTTTCGTCGATCTGCATATTGGGATTATGTAGTGCGGGCTGCGTTTCATCACCTGTTCCGAACCAAACGAGCATTCCGGGTACTTGATGTGAAATATAACCAAAATCATCGGTTCCTGAAACACTTGGACATATTTCAACATTCTCCTCTCCTACAACTTCTTTCATATATGCTATTAACTCTCCACATAATTTAGGATTTGCATAGGTAAGTGGTGTGAAAAAATGTGCAGTTTCATATTTTCCATTCCACATTTTTACAGTGTGTTCTATAACTTCAGGTATACGCCTTTGCATATGTTCCGTTACTTCTTTCTTGAATGTCCTGCAGCCCACAGAAAGTTTGGCAGAATCAGGAATTATATTGGCAGCACTTCCCCCGGAAATTTTGCCCACCGTCAAAGCAACCGTTTCACGCGGGTCAATTTCTCTTGTCGCAAGCAAATTCAATGTTGTATACAACTGATTACATATCACTAATGGATCTATGCAAAGATGCGGCAAAGAGCTGTGGCCCCCTTTTCCTAAAATGTTAACTTCAAATGTCTCCATTGCTGCAGTCATCGTACCCGGTGTATATGTAACCAAGCCGCCTCTTTGATTAGGGACTACATGCAAAGAAAAAGCTGCATCTACATGGGGTTCTTCCAGTACACCATGTCTAATCATCATATCCGCCCCACAGCCGCATTCCTCCCCTGGTTGAAAAAGAAGCTTTACGGTTCCATTTAGTTCCGTTTCAATATTTTTCAGTAGCTTTGCCGCTGAAATCAGCATAGCCGTATGTGCATCGTGACCGCACGCGTGCATTTTACCGGGATTTTTTGATGAAAAATTTACTACCCCCCGAGGCTCATCCACCGGCAATGCATCCATTTCCGCCCTTAGCATAATGCATGGTTTTCCTTTACCGATAGTCGCAACAACACCCGTATAGTATTCCATATCCGGAAATCCGGCTTTGCTAAATTTAGCTCTGATTTCCTCATCTATTTTTCCCTTACAAAGTTTGTGTTCAATGCCCATTTCCTCAAGACATTTCATTACATAATCACATGTTTCCGGTAGATAAAATCCAATCTCCGGATTTCTGTGAATGGTATGTCTATGTTTTTGAATTTCTCTACCATTTTTTAGTGCTTTTTCCAGTATATCCATTCTTCATTCTCCCGTTCCAATCTGCTCATAAATTATAATGAAGTTTTGTAATTCACATAATCAAAATCAAATCCAAAATATCTTGGACCAAAAGAGGCAATTCCTTTTTCGGTAAGATATTTTTCACATGCCGACGAAACAATTATGCCAACTGCTAGTCCATTTTTTAAATGCGAGTTCAGCAGAGGTTCACCATCTTTAAGGTTAATAAGTGTAATCAAATCTGGGCTGGTTGCCTTTGGTATACCATTAACCCACAAAATATGATTTTCATTTTTAAACCATACTTTATATTCGTGCTCTTCTCCTTCTCCCTTTATTTCAAATGTGCCGCTATAATATCCACTTGTGTCGTCTACAGCAAAATTGCAGATTGTCCCAGTTCCTATAAAGGAGCCTTTTATGGTTTTAGCTACGGCCTGCAACATTTTTTTATAGTTGTAAGAAACTTTCTCTTGCACCCCCTTGCTCTCCCATGTAAATTCATGGATACACTTTCCAATTTCATATGCCTTGGTCAGCGAATTGAAAACAAAAAGATCCTTGAGTTCCTTTCCTGTTATTGAGTATGCTGCTTCTGCCATTTCACCATAAGAAGCCTCACTCAGAAACTTTCCAATTCTCTCGACTGCCGGATAGCCCATTGCATTGATTGTTGCATTTCGATTCCCCCATGAGTCGCAGTATGCTATTGGTAAACAGCTTTTTCCGTAAATTGAAAACAAACCGTTTGTCATCTCCGGGATTGCACGTCCTGCAGGATCGCCATCGAAAATAGGTATGCCCAATTTGTATGCTGCAGCCATGCAACATGCAGCATTGGAACCACCCGGCTCAGCAATATACAAGCCATCAATCTTATGGTCAAGAATCGTTTCTAATGATCGTACTGCGCCTACCAGCATATCTACAAAATCCAATGTGCGCTCCTTGTAGCCAAGCCTATCCATTTCTTTTAATATTTCATCCGTTTTGGGCGCAATGCTCCCCATGAAAAAAGCACAGCAATAAGTTTTCTCATCTTCAATCATCTTCGGGTCTGTCAACCTAATTTCTGTTCCCTTTTCCAAGCACTTATACAGAGTATCTCTGCCAACGGACACTTCCCCTCCACCTCCTGTGCCCAAAAAGGCACAGCCGGTTAAAAAATGGTTTATGTCCTCTTTTGTTTTTAAAATTAAATCACTCATCCTTTTCTCCAGTCTTGTACAAAATGACATCTTACGGTATGATCCTGTTCAAATGGAATCATCTGCGGATCTTTCTCAAAGCAAATTTCTTTGGCATAAGGACATCTGGTATTGAAGCTGCACCCCTTTGGAACATTTACCGGGCTTGGTATCTCGCCTTGTGAATGAATTTGGCCCGGGCGCAGAGCTTCCTCCGTCTTACTTACAACCGGAATTGATGAAAGCAGCATGTTCGTATAAGGATGCTGTGGATTTTGGAAAAAGCTATCCGTTGGTGCTATTTCCGCAATCTTTCCCAAATACATTATTGCAACACGAGTTGACACATTTCTCATCAAGCTCAAATCATGTGTAATAAAAAGATACGCTAGGTTCATTTCCTTCTGCAGGCGAAGAAGCATATTAATGATTTTGGCTTGGACGGATACATCCAACGCACTTGTCGGCTCATCTAAAATAATTAAAGAAGGATTTGTTGCGAGAGCTCGTGCTATGGCAACCATTTGTTTTTCTCCGCCACCCAATGTAGCTGGATATTTGTACATATACTCATAAGGCAATTCTACCAAATCCATCAGGCGAGCAACATGATTTGTTATGTCTCTTTTACTGCACATATTATGTATTTTCAGTGGCAGTGCAAGAATATCATGTACCGTATGCTGAGGGTTTAAGGATGTTCCGGGATCCTGGAATACAATTTGTATCTCCTTTTTCATATCCAAGGTCCTCTTGGATAGTGGCATGCTTATGTCTCTTCCTTTAAAAATAATTTTACCCCCGGTCATTTCCTCCATTCCGATTACATTATATGCTGTCGTACTTTTTCCTGAACCTGACTCTCCTACAAGTCCTAATGTTTCTCCGCTGGAAAGTGTAAAATTAATACCATCGATAGCTTTTACAAACTTGTCTTTCTGTCCTCGAACAGGAAAGTATTTTTTTAAATTTTCTACACGCAATATTTCCTCGCCCATTCCTATTCCTCCATGATTTCGTTATCTTGATATTTATAGCATGCGACATAGTGTCCCGGCTCCATTTCATATAGTGGTGGCATTTTTTGCTCGCACTCGGGTTTTGCGTATGGGCACCTTGGCGCGAAACGGCATCCCGGCGGTGGAGCTAAATAGTTCGGAATATGCCCTGGTATTCCTTCAGAAACTCCGCCTCCAGACAACCTCGGAATGCAACTCATTAATCCCTCTGTATAAGGATGCGCATAATTATCGAATAGCTTGTCAACCGGTGCAATTTCAACCATATTTCCTGCATACATAATATAAATTCGGTCTGCCATTTCTCTTGCAACGCCAAGCGAATGAGTGATCATAATCAAAGCACTTCCTTTTTCTTCAACTCGCTCTTTGAGAGTTTTCAGAACTTGATCTTGGATAGTAACATCGAGATTTGTCGTCGGTTCGTCTGCGATTACTAAATCTCTTGGCGTCGACAATGACATCGCTATACATATTCTCTGGCGCATGCCACCTGAAAGTTGAAATGGGTAAGACTCCATTATTCTCTCCGGGTCAGGCATAGAAGTTTCTTTCAGTGCTGCAATCGTACGCTCTGTTTGAACATTTTTATCTGTTGCTCCGTCAATCCCTGAATAGCGAATTACTTCACGCATTTGATTTCCAATTGTAAAGACAGGATTCAATGATGCAATCGGATCCTGAAAGATAATCGAAATGCCGTTTTCGCGCATTTTTTTCAGCTCCTTCGCATTCATTTTTAAAACACTTTTACCGTTAAAAAATATTTCTCCTTTATCGATTCGTGCCTGTTTAGCCAATATTTGAGCGATTGCACTAACTGTTGTTGTTTTACCGCAGCCGGTTTCTCCAACAATTGCAATTCGTTCCCTCTTATGCACTTGCAAATTCACGCCGTTCAGCACTTTGGAATATCCCTTAAATGTCTTAAAGGATATGTGAAGGTTTTTAACGTCTACAACTAAATTTCTATCTGTATTGTTATCCATGTTACCTCCTTACTCATCACTCGACAGCATATCCTTAATTCCGTCACCGGCAAGGTTAAATCCCAACACTATCAGCATAATAGCAAGAGCCGGAAAAGTAGAAAGCCACCACTGATCAGGCATGTAACTTACGCCTGCGGATACCATTGATCCGAGTGAAGGAGTTGGCGGCTGCTCGCCCATACCTATAAAACTCAATGTTGCACCTGCCATGATTGCCCAACCCATATCCAAAGTAACCTTTGTCAAGATAGGTCCTAACGCGTTAGGTAAAATCTGTTTGAACAAAATATGTGTATTGCTTGCCCCTAAAACTTCGGCCGAGCGAATATAGACTTCATTTCTCGTAGAAACAACAATGTTATTTACGAGTCTTGTGTACCAAGGCCACCACGAAACGCATAATGCAAGCATTGCATTCATAAGGCTTGGAGTCATAATACTTGATACGCACATAACCAAAATCAGTGCCGGTAATGCAAGAAACACATCCGCAAGCCGCATTATGAAATTCGATATAAACCTACCATTGTAATAGCCTGCGATTAATCCCAAAATGCCTCCGACCGGGACAACAACTGCAAGGCATCCCACGCCCATAATCAGTGCGCCTCTAAAGGAAAACAGTATTCTGGAAAAAAGATCTCTTCCTGATGTGTCGGTTCCAAAGATATGCTCAAGACTCGGAGCTTGACTAGCTTGCGAATAGTTTACAACGGCACCCGCATCCTCCGGATATGGTGCAATAAACGGTGCCAAAATTGCACAGAATACAACCAGTAAAATAATCGTCAACCCTACAACTGAAAGTTTGCTTAAGGAAAACTTGTACCAAAGCTTTCTTGCCTGTTCCAAACGATTTCTTTTAGGGATATTAGAATTATTCACTTGTGAAATTTTCGGAGTATTGTTAATTTGATTATCCATTTTTCTAAACTCCCCCTTTTATGAATATCTGACTCTAGGGTCTAAAAGACGTATGAGTAAATCTGCTATTAAATTAAATAATATCAAAATAATTGCTTGCACCATAATTACCGCCGACATAGAAAAGACATCTTTGTTAAGCATCGCTTGTAAACCATAATTCGAAAGTCCGGGATAGCCAAATATTTGTTCTACCAAGTAAGCACCTCCGAAAATTCCGGCAATGTCTAGTGTCATGGTTGTAATAGTAGCATTCATAGAAGGTTTGAGTAAATATTTGAATAATATTTTTCTTTCGGGAATTCCGTAAGATTTTTCTGCCGAGGCATATGGTTTTCCTATATTTTCAATCATACTCGATCTTGTGATTCTTGCACCTTGGCTTATTCCGCCAAATGCAAGCACCGCAGATGGCATTATGATATGCGTAAATGCGTCCCATGCTCCGCTAAAGTTTCCGTCCAGTAAGTAATCAAGGATATACATTCCTGTGACATTTGGAGGTGCACTCATCCAAGCACTTATTCGTCCTGACGTAGGTAATATCGGGAAAACATACGCGAACACAAGCATAATGAGAACTGCCCATAAAAATGCAGGTGCTACAATTCCAAAATAAGATAAAATTCGTATGAAATTATCTTGCCATTTCCCTGCGTATTTTGTTGATATTACGCCTAACACTATTCCAAACAAAATTAAAAAGAAGGCTGCCAAAACGACGAGTTCCATCGTTGCCGGCAAATAACTCTTTATATCTTCAATTACAGGGCGCTTTGTGATTACTGATTCTCCAAAATCCCCGCTGAGCATACCGGAAATCCAATATCCATACTGCACAACATAGGATTCGTTTAAATGCATTTCTTGCCTAAGAGCTTCAACCGCTTCTTCAGAGGCTCTTGCACCCAATGCCATTCTTGCCGTATCGCCCGGCATAACCCGAACCAATACGAAAATCAATATTGACAGTCCAAACAGCACTAATGCATAAGAAATGATTCTTTTTAGTATTAGCTTCACTTTATCCATAGTGATCTCCTTGCTTTAATCAAATCCCCTTGCCTGATTGCGATAACAGACAAGGGGAAATTAATATTTTTTCTAAATTTCTGAAATGTCTTATTGTGCAACGCCAATATTTCTTAAGTATAAATGATATCCTGTCATATTAGCAGCAGGCGTTCCCTCCTCGTATTTTTCTGCGGCCGGGAACTTGGTTACATAATCAGAACGATATGCATAAGGTGATGCCAAATCTGCAACCCACAGTGTTGGACAAAGCTCAACAATTTCCTTTGAGATCTTCTTGTACTGCTCATTTCTTGATTTGTCATCTGCAGTTCTCATAGCATTTGTGATTTCTTTGTCGATATTCTTGTTCTGCAGCCATTCCATCTGTTCCCACGTCCCTGCAGAGTTCGAATGATATCTGGAATACAGGTATCCACCTCCCTCTAAATATGTCGGTGCAAAAACTACGAAAGAGGCGTTCGGAGTTGTTTTTACTTCTGCGGCTTCGCTCATCATTGTAGCGAAAGGTTTCCCTGCAACTTCAACTGTCACTCCCAGCTTGCTCATACCCGCTTGGATCAAAAGCGCTAATTTTTCCTGCTGTTCACCGCCCTCGGAACAATAACTTAAAGTTATTTTCTGTTTTCCGCTTATTAAATCATTATAATATTTGGATTGTTCAATCTCTTTTTTTGCTTTTTCTAAGTCGTATGTAAACGGAAATTCTGATTCGTCAAGTGCAGATGCAGTTAACGCTCTTACAATAGGACCCGTCGGCACTGAGCTTCCGACATAAATATTGTTACATACGGTATCATAGTCAACTGCGTATGCCATTGCTCTTCTAACATGTATATCGTCAGTAGGTGCTGACTTAGTATTCAAACATACATTAAAGTTTACACCCGAAAGGGCTCTTATAACCGTCACGCCATCCATAGCATTTAATACTTCCAATGCCTCAGGAGTTTGGGTATCATCCGTGATGTCAAGCTCCCCTCTTGATATCATAGTTTTTACAGTAGATGCTGCAACATTTCCAAGCATTTTTGCTGTTTTGGGTGCATCTTTAGCATCATCCCAGCCTTTCCAATACTCTTCAAAACGTTCCATAGTCAATGAACTTTCCGTAATCATTTCCTTTACCTTATATGGACCGGAACCTGCATCGTTAGTATTTAACCATGCCTTGCCATAATCCCCATATTTGTCATATGAGCCATCTGTAATATTTTCCATTACCAGTGCTTCGTCTAAGATATATATTCTGCAAGCAATCATAGGGAAAATTCCTGATGGTGCATTTAATCTAAACTTAACAGTGTAATCATCAATCACATCGCACGATTTAACATCGGAGAACAAGTATGCGTATCCTTCCCCCAATGTAATTAATCTGTCAAAACTGAATTTTACATCACTTGCCTTAACTTCATTTCCACTGTGGAATTTCATTCCTTTTCTTAAAGCAAAAGTATATTCCGTTGAATTGTCGTTAACTGACCACGACTCACAAGCTAATGGCTCTACGGTCCCATCTTCATTAGGAAATGTTAAGCTGTCATACATATTCGTATGTGCCAAAGCATCCGCAAGTTTGCTACCAACACCCGGATCAATATATGCCGGCCAGTCAACATTAAAAATTAGTGAGCCTTCCTCTCTGCCTGCAGCAACCTTACCTTCTCTGGAGTCACCACATGCTACAAGCGTGAACAACAACGAAGCGGTCATCAAAACGGCTAATGCTCTTCTTAGTGTTTTCTTCATTTTTTAACCTCCTATAATTTTATTCGTAAAACTAAGCAATAATTAATTCCTTAAACATTTCCACGGAATTTTCCATAATTTCATCCACAAAATCAAAATCTGTAGTATGATGTGATTTAATGTTTTCTCCACTTCCAACAAAGAACAGTGCCCCCGGCACTTTCTTTAGGAAATAGCCAAAATCCTCTGACCCTCGTTCCGGTTTTTGACCTACCAGAACAGGATATCCTAGTTTTTGAGCTGCAGCTATAACTTTATCCCTTGCAATCGGGTTATTTCGCGTCTCCGGGAAAGCGTCCTCATATTGAATTTTAAGTAAAAGTTCATCTTTTTTACTTTCCTTTTTTGCAAGTTCCTCTATCTTCTGTTGAAGCATGTCCATTTCCTTCTCATGCTCCGCTCTTATGGTCATCCTCAATACACCCTCGCTTGCTGCGGTGCCAAAAGCATATTTTCCAACTTCAAGTTGAACAACTGTACAGAGAGTCAGTCCTTTAAATGTTTCTTGATACAGAAAATCATAAACTCCATTCATGGTTTTGGTTAATGCAAATACTGGATTTCTTCCCAATTCCGGTGTGCTGGCATGCGTTGAAACTCCTTTCATGAAAATGCTCATACCTTTGGATGCACAATTTGAAACTTCGTTGGCAATATATATGCTGCCTTTTCTTTGTGCTACTCCATTATGGAACGCATATATTTCTTCAATATCCGGGTTTTGGTTCAACATATCGACAGCTTCGCAAGCACCTTGACCCGTTTCTTCAGCATGCTGAAATACCATATAAACATCTCTTTCAAGATTCATATCTTCAAGTTCAAGTGCGAGTCCGCATAGTGCCGCCGCATGACCGTCATGCCCACACTTATGTCCTACCCCGGGAATAATAGATTTGTATGGTGCATCTATTTCATCTTCAATAGGCAAAGCATCAAAATCCGCCCTAAAGGCAATAGCTTTCTTATTCTTTTCTTTGTTTGCCCTACGTACTGCATAAAAATATTTTCCGCAATCATGAATCTCTGCACTTGTATTTTGTTTAAGAAAATCTATCAAATGCCTCTTCGTCCATGTTTCATTATAAGAAAGTTCCGGATGTTGATGAAGCTCATGTCTAAGTTTTTCGATAAGCAAATAATTGTCTCTTTTCAAAGCAACTACCTCCTGTTACAGAATAACGATTTTTCCTGTTGTTCCATCAACTTCTACCATTGCTCCATCCTTGATGGAAAGAATATCTTCTTTCGAAATCCCATCTACCATAGGAATATCCACATCGTAAAATGTTTTTGCCATCAAGCCACCGGCCGCAGTTATGACTTCAATATTTGCATTAATAATGGCTGCTGGTGCACACCCAGTCCTTGCTAGTTCCAAAATAATGGCAGCCCCTACCGTTGAACCGCGACCTTCCGGATAAACAAAGACCTTTCCCTTAATGCTTTGGCCATAGAGTTCGTGCCATTTGTCGATTATTTCTCCAGTTTTAGGATTTACTCCACCAAAGAACCCAAACGGTTTTTCCGACACAATGGCTGGCCCTTTCCCGATTCCTTCAACAATTCCTTTTCCTTGTAATGTTTTCATCGCGATACCTCCCTAAAAGATTTCCATTTTGCCGGAAACAGCTGACTCTACACATTCCTCAACGCTTGCAAAAATCATCTCCGTTCCACATTCGGCAGGGCCATAATATGAACATTTTCCTGAATCAGTCATCATCGTTTGGAATCCCCATTCAGGATTCACAGGCGAAATAATCATGCAAGTCTCTGCGCGAATTACTACACCCAATTCTTCCAATTCCTGACGAATGCCCATTTTTTCGGACAATCTAAGTGCATAAGAGTTTGCATAAATCCAAAAAGCCGTATCTGGATGCACGTGCCTTCCGTTTAATAATTCATGCACCTTTATTATCTCACTGATGCTATAGTGTGGACATCCTAATGCAACGAAATCTACTTTATCTGTTGTATTGCTGCACATGCCTTTCCTCATCTCCACAATGTCATTTTCCGTGACCGTTATTGTTTCCTCCGGAATATTTCCGCCGAACGCTGTTTCTTTTGTTGTCGCTTCCGGTGTTACTCCCACAATGTGCATTAAAGCTACAGAACCGGCAGCCGCTGCTGAAGAGCAAAATGCCTTCAGGTTATCATTGGTAGGGCTTCCTACCATTCCCTCTACAACTCCTATTCTTGCACCTAACTTTTGTCCAAGCAAATATCCCAGTGCAGGATATTCCCAATTTTTCAATGGCCGGTCAACTTTTAACTGAACCAACACCTGACCTTTTCTGTTTTCGTCTAAATGAAGTCCGATTTCCGGTGCAATTCCTAGAATTCCGCAGAAAATATCTACAATCGCGGTTTGACGATTTGTCCTGGCACCCAAAGCAGTATTTGCGTATGCAACTGCAGATGATTCGGACCAAGCTAGATGCTCACCAATTCGGGGTGAAGTAAACCCAAAATACGGCGTACATGTCCAGTTAGGGATAACACCCATTTTATTTACCGCGCGTTCCAGTCTCTGTTGTTGCTGTGCATAATGTTCGGGGGTTCTTGCAGCTTTCCAATTTTCAGCATCCATGCCATAAGGGTCAATCGTTGTTGGCACACAGAATCGCCCACCCATTTCGGCAATTTTCTCTGCAGTTTCAACACCCGCATCAAATGCACTTTTGTATGCATGTAAAACAAGATGCACACTCTTTACGGGAATGAATCTTTTAGCTCCGTTTATTTCTCCTATTTTCACCAACGTTTCCATTGCCAGTTTCTTAACTTCTCCGTATTTTCCGGCTAAAATATCCTGTTGCTCTGTTGTCAGATACATAATTTTCTTCCTCCTCACTCTTAAAGAATTTCTTTCAGAGAATGTTCTGTCAGACTAGAAACCACTCGTAATTTTTCATTTATCAAATTTCTGAAACACATCGGAACATGATCCATGCCGGCGCGATGCAAAAGTACGCATTCCTCACATCTACCGTGGTGTTGGCATGCCTCCTTACAAGGGCAATGGTCTTGACCGCTTTCCTTTATTGCTTTGATGAACTCTTTCTGCATGTTTCTGGCCTTTTTAACATCACCATCCTTGTAAGCTTGCGAACAATCCTCCATAATATACGGATTTGCGTCAATCACAATCTTTTCGTTCATCTTGTCGCTCCCCCTCTTATTTCGTATATTTTTCTAACAATTCTTGTGCATATTCAAGGCGCACTTTTTTCTCAGCAACCATCTGCGCAACTATTTTTTCCAAAGTCTCACCTTTCGCCCCCACCGTGTTTGCAAGATTTCGTGCATGTAACGACATATGACCTCTTTGGATTCCCTCCGTTGCTAATGCCTTCATTGCTGCCATATTGTTTGCGAGACCAGCACAAGCAATAATTTGTGCCAGTTCAGCCGCAGTTTCAACACCCAATAGTTTTACATTCGCCTTTGCGGTAGGATGTATTTTTGTAGCGCCCCCTACCAACCCTACTGCCATGGGCATTTCGATGGTGCCGACCAAATCACCGTTTTCGTCCTTTTCCCATGTCGTCAACGAAGTGTATCTTCCATTGCGGCTAGCATAAGAATGGGCTCCCGCTTCAATTGCACGTGTGTCGTTTCCGGTTGCAGTTATTACAGGGATTATTCCGTTCATTATCCCTTTATTATGGGTTGCTGCACGATATGGGTCTGCCTCGGCAAACGCATATGCTTTCAGCATTTTATCAACTACCTCTTGCCCGCCTATTTCTTCTTTTTTCCATATCGCGCGAGCACGAACCAACCTGCGGTCCGCAAGATTTGATAAAATCCTAAGTTCAACCGTTCCCTCCGTTATTTCTTCAATAAAAGGTGCCACTGCTTCTGCCATTGTATTCACAGCATTTGCACCCATGGCATCCAATGTATCTACTAAAAGATGTGTTATTACCATCGGTCCTGCGAGAGTGTCAATAACTCTGACTTCTATATCTTTTGCACCTCCGCCAAACTTAACTAAAACAGGATCTTTTTCGTTACATATTTTTATGATTTCGGCCTTTTTTTCGAGAATTTTGTTCTTTGCAGCGAAAGGTGTTTTCACATTTACGGCTTGGATTTGTGCAATCATAATATTTCCGGATGTAGATGCAGTAAACCCTCCCGCAGGTCTTGCCATTTTTGCAGCATTGGAACATGCCGCAACGACCGAGGCCTCTTCACATACCATTGGAATTATTACATCTTTGCCATTAATCACAAAATTCAATGCCACCCCGATTGGAAGGGCATATTTGCCAATAACGTTTTCGATCATATGGTCAGCCTTATCCATATCAAGTGAATCCGCCATACTAAGTGTTTTTTGTTCATCTTCTGTTAAATTGGCGAATTCTGCAACTTCTTTAAGTCTTTCCTCTACAGACAATCTAAAAAATCCCGAATAATTGCTTTTTTCCATTTTATCCTCCTAAATCTGGTTTTGTTTTTCTAAAGGCTGCTCGTAAACGAATGAAGTTTTCGTCCTAAAACGCGTTCAACCATTCTTTCTACTTTGTAGCACTTTTTCTCATCTATATTTGTTGTAACTCCCATATTATTCAGCATCGTTACAAAATCACATGTTTCAACGAGACCAGTTCTTCCCTCTTCGAAGTAATATGCACCTGTACCTTTCACCGGAACTTTATCCACAATATTTGCAACTTGTCCTCCAATGCCGCCCATACTACAGTCAAATGTTGTTACTCCGGCTTGCATTGCTGCATAGTATGTTGCCATTCCTGCTCCTCTGATGTCGTGCACATGAAAAGAATGCATTTTCACATCCGGATGTTTACTCATTACGTTATTGAAGTATTCGTATACATCGGCAGGAGTTGCGATCCCATCAGGGTCAGAATGTTCAATTTCATCAAACCCAATGTCAAAAGCTCGGTCAACAAATTCATAGGCTTTTTCGATTGGAACTTTACCCTGAACCGGGCATCCAAAAATTGTCCCAATATTGGCAAACACGCGCTTTATCCCAATGTCATGAAGCAACCTTACATTTTTCTTAGCCTCAGCAAAAAGTTCTTCATGCGTTCTGTTCATATTTAACTTGGCATATGCCTCGCTTGTTGCAAGTTGTCCGCAGAGCACTCGATCAATTTGTACCCCCTCGTCCAATGCTTCTGCTACTCTTTCGCATGCTTTAGTATTTAATGCTAAAACCGTATACTCAATATTCGGATTTTTCGGGAGCAACTTTAACAATTCCAAAATGTCCTTAAACTGCGGTACGTATTTTATGTGGCTGAATGTGCCAATTTCAATTCGTTTAAAGCCTGCGTCTATTAGATGATTAGCTATCCACAATTTTGTTTCTGTTGGAACAAACATTTCTTCGTGTTGCAAACCATCGCGTAAAGTAACGTCTATAACGTCAACACTGTGTGGTATTCTCATTCCCCACTCTTCCCTCCTTTATTATTTTTTAACATAAGATTGAGCAAGAACCATGCCAAAACAGCGGTGTACTTCACCCGACATCAATTAAAGGCTCTTAAATATTGATTTTTCAGCCTTTTGCAAATATATATTTATATAATTTCATTTCGCATTTATTTTCTTTTTTATTGCAAATGACAAAATTGGCACTGACGTCTGCTGCATCAGTGCCAATTTTGTCATTTTCAGTTCCTTGTGCCATTTTTGGCAATTTTTCTGTAGACACTGCGTTTTGACAGTCCCAATGCTTGTATAGCTTTTTCCTTATCCCCGCCAAATTTTTTAATAGTATGGAGAATCAGTTCTCTCTCAAATTCCTCAACCTCTTCTTTTAGCGTTCTGTCTCCAAAAGTATACCGTTGTTCCACCTTATCCTTTGCTTGTGTTTTCTCCCGATATGCTGTTCTTATTGCCTCAGGGATATCATTCAGGTTGATAGTTCTTCCGTCACACAGAATAACTGCACTCTCGATTACATTTATTAATTCGCGCACATTCCCAGGCCAGTTGTATTGTAAGAAACAATGGTAAACCCTCCTGTCTATGTCCAACTCTCGATGATATTTTTCACAGTATTTTTTTAAGAAGTAATCAGTTAATAGCAAAACATCATTTCCGCGTTCCCTAAGGGGTGGAATGTGAATCGATACTACATTTAATCTGTAATACAGATCCTCTCTGAACTTCTCTTCGCTCACCATTTTCTCTAAATTTTTGTTGGTTGCTGCAATAACCCTCACATCAACAGCGATTCTCTCCTGTCTGCCAACTCTTTCTATTTCACCCTCCTGTAATACTCGAAGAAGTTTGGCTTGCATTTCATAAGGCATATCTCCTATTTCATCGAGAAAAAGCGTTCCTCCATCTGCAAGTTGAAATTTTCCCATTTTGCCACCTTTTGAAGCCCCGGTGAAAGCACCTTCCTCGTATCCAAATAATTCACTCTCTATCAAAGAATTCGGAATTGCAGAGCAATTAACCGTAACAAACGGCTTGTTGCTTCTTGCACACTTCTCTTTTATTATGTTTGATATCACTTCTTTTCCAACTCCATTTTCGCCTCGTAGCAAAACCATCGTATCAGTTGGAGCAACTTTTAAAGCCTTATTGACGCAATCCAAATACACCTTACTCTCGCCAATAATTTTTTGTTGTTCCAAAATTTCTTTAGCTTGGATTTGGCGGTTATATTCCTCAGCAACCTCAGTAATTCTCTGAACCTCATTATGGAGTTTATTAATATTTGTTACATCTGTAAAAATTGAAAATGCTCCGACAATTTTCCCCTCTTCAATTAGCGGATGCATATCAGTATCCACATAGGTATTCACACTTTTTACCAATTTGTCTTGAACGTATTGACTTTTGCCGGTTTTCAAAACATCAAGTAAGCTCGCCTCGGGTTCGATTACGCTCAAATATCTTCCCAATATTTTGCTTATATTTACACCAAGAATGCGTGCATATGCATAATTTACATAATATACTCTTGTATCTCTATCTATCGCAATTATTCCGGAATCCATGCTATCAAGGATTTGCATAAATTCCGACTCCTTTTGCTTTAATACAAGATAATACAGTCTCTCTGTTTTCACAGCACCAACAAGCATGCCTGACTCATCTGTTACATTTATATACTCGTGTATTACACTTTGAATGGTATTTATAGAAATGTCCCGGAGTTTCGTCCTTTCTGGCAATATTAATTCCGACTCCTTATTTTTTAAATTTGGATTCATTATGTCTTTTATCGTTAACATTTTTCTTGCCTCACATAGTTGTGTTTCTCGGTTTCTTAATCCGAGTTTTAAAATTTGCAATGATTAAGCATAGTTTATCACATTTTATAATATCTGGGTATAATTATCTGAATAATTTATCCAAAACAAAAACAGAGGACCGAAGTCCTCTGAAAAAATTATTTTTTATTGCGTTATTTGTCTTCTTCTTCAGCCTTGTGAGCTTCGATAATCTTCTGTGCGTTCATTGCAGGTACTTCTTCATATCTTGCGAATTTCATTGTGAAAGAACCTCTTGCCTGCGTCATCGAACGAAGTGCAATTGCATAGTCGAACAGTTCAGCCTGCGGAGCTTCTGCATGGAGAGTCTGTCCTCCGCCAATCTGCGGATCCATACCCATTACAGCTCCTCTTCTTGTAGGAAGATCTCCCATAACAGCACCTACGAAGTCATCCGGAACGGTAATCTCAAGTTTCATGATAGGTTCAAGCAAGCAAGGCTTTGCTTCTGCGATACCCTTCTTGAATGCCAGGGAAGCTGCGATCTTGAATGCTGCTTCGTTGGAGTCTACCGGGTGATAGGAACCGTCATATAATGTAGCCTTAACGTTCTGAACCTTACATCCTGCAAGAGGACCCTTTTCCATACATTCGAGCAGTCCTTTTTCTACTGCCGGAACGTACTGCTTCGGAACGGAACCGCCGAAAAGTTCTTCGGTAAATTCGAATTCCTGCTGGGAAGGTGAGAACTTGATGTGAACATCACCGTACTGACCGGAACCACCGGACTGTTTCTTATGCTTACCCTGTACATCGGATGTTCCCTTGATTGTTTCTCTGTAAGCAATCTTCTGCGGAACGATGTTTACGGATACGCCATACTTGTCTTTTAACTTGCCGAGCGCAATGTTAATCTGGCTTTCGCCTTGTCCGCCTACCAATGTCTGGCGGGTTTCGATATTTCTCTGAAGAACCAGGGACGGGTCTTCTTCGGTTAATCTTGCAAATCCCGTTGAAAGCTTGTCATCAGCGCCCTTATCTGCGGATTCGATTGCCACAAACAGAGTCGGCTGCGGGAAGTCAATCGGTTTGATTGTAACCTGATTGTTCTTTTCGGATAATGTGTCGCCTGTCTTCGTGTATTCAAGCTTGCCGAGTGCTACGATATCACCTGCTACAGCTTCAGGGCAGTCACCTTTGTTCTTGCCTCTGATGAAGAATACGGAACCGAGTTTTTCGTCCTTATCCACTCTGAAATTATGTAAAGACATACCTGCAGTTACCTTGCCGCTTACAACCTTCGCAAGGGAAATCTTGCCGAGGAAAGAGTCTGCAAGTGTCTTGAATACGAATACAACCGGCTTCGCGGAAGCGTCAGCCTTGATTACGATTTCTTCGTCTTTATCATTAAGAGCCTTGTAGCCCTCGATTGTCGGATTCGGAACGAAGTCGATGATTTCCTGAAGAACTTCCTTCACGCCTTCGCCTGTGATAGAAGAACATTTGAATACAGGAACGATGTCTCCCTGCAAAATACCCTTCGTCAGACCTTTGCTGAACTGTTCATCGGTAAATCCGCCTTCGTTGAAGTAAATGTCCATGAGTTCTTCGTCTACTTCTGCAATTGCTTCTGCCATAGCGTCCTTGTCATCAAGCGTAACAACGGAAGTGCCGAATTTATCCTGAAGCTGAGCGATTGTCGCGTCAACATCTACGTTTTCTTTGTCAATCTTGTTGATGATGAAGAACTTAGGGGAACCTAATTTCTTACAAGCATCCCATGCTTTTTCTGTACCAACCTGGATGCCGGAGGAAGCGTCTACTAAGATCGCTGCGGCTTCGACACCTCTGAGTGCGCCCTGTACTTCGCCTGCGAAGTCGAAGAATCCCGGCGTGTCAACGAAGTTGATTTTTACTTTGTTATATTCAACCGGTACTAATGTAGTGTTAATGGAATATCCTTTTTCGATTTCCATCTTGTCGTAGTCGGATACCGTTGTTCCGTCTTCAACCTTTCCTAATCTTGAAATTACTCCTGTTGCTAAAAGTGCAGCTTCAAGGAAAGTTGTCTTACCGCATCCGCCGTGTCCTAACAAAGCAACATTTCTAATCATTTCGCTTGTATAGCCTTTCATCTATTGAGACCTCCCAAATTATTTTCAATCGTCAATATTATATCAAACACGCATTGAAAAAACAATAGTTTTTCATTCCTCAAAGAGGGAATCTTAGAATATTTTTACTTTCCCTGCTTTATTCTTTCATTTTTGCCACGATTATTACCGAAGAAAGGATGCACAGGCAGCCCAGGAGCGTCTTTACCGTGAAGAGTTCCTGATAAACAAGCACTCCGATAATCACACTCGTAATCGGCTCGAATGTGCTCAAGATTGCCGTATTCTGCGGTCCGATGCATTTCACCCCGACTTGGTATCCCAAAACCCCGATAAACGATGCGGAAACCGCCAAGAATACTGCCACCGCCCATGCTGCCGGTGTCAGTCCAATTGTAAAATCGCCCGCAGCAAGCGACATGATAAGCATCATCACCGCGCCGGCTGTGTTCAGATAAAAAATGAGCTTCACCGAATCCATATCTTTGAGACTGCTTTCCCTGAGATAGATTGTGTAAAACGCATAGGTCATGCCTGAAACGAAAGCAAGTGCCATCCCCGGCAGGCTTACTGAGCCGTCCGCATTATAGAAAAACAAAATGCCGCCAAAAGAAAGTGCAACCGCGAGCACTTTTATTTTCTTGATTTTTTCGTGCAGGAAAATCACGCATCCCAAAATCGTGAAGACCGGATAAGTGAAGTGGATGGTTGTCGCCATTCCAAGCGGTATGTAATTGTAGGACGAAAACAGAAATACCGTCGTTCCTCCATACCCCAATGCTGTAATCAGAATGATGTCGATCAGCTGCTTTGAGGTAATCCTTAAGGAAATATTTTTGCATTTCAGATAAATATACAGTGCCGGCAAAGATAAGGCAAAACGATAAAAAGCAGTGGCAAGGGTATTCCCTCCGCCACTGCATACTACTTTTACCATCAATGGAATAAACCCAAAAAAAGTTGCCGACACCACGGTTGCCAAAAATCCTTTGGTTCTTGTGTCCACTATATCCACCTCTGTTCGATTTCTTACGCTTAGAACTCTGCCGTCTTCGGTGTTCTCGGGAACGGCAGTACGTCTCTGATGTTCTGTACGCCCGTAACATACATGATGATTCTTTCAAAGCCCAGACCGTAGCCTGCATGCTTAACTCCACCGAACTTGCGGAGGTTGCAGTACCACCAGTAGTCTTCTTTGTTAAGACCCATTTCTTCCATTCTCTTTTCAAGAACTTCGAGTCTTTCTTCTCTCTGGGAACCGCCGATGATTTCGCCAACGCCCGGAACGAGAAGGTCCGCAGCCGCAACGGTCTTTCCGTCATCATTCAGACGCATGTAGAACGCCTTGATGTCCTTCGGATAGTCCGTAACGAAAACCGGTTTCTTGAAGATTTCTTCTGTCAGATATCTTTCATGTTCGGTCTGAAGGTCGATGCCCCATTCAACCGGATACTGGAATTCCTTTCCGGATTTCTGAAGCAGCTCAACCGCTTCAGTATATGTCACTCTGCCAAAGTCGGAGTTTAGGATATTATCCAGTCTTGCAAGCAGAGTCTTGTCCACAAATGAATTGAAGAACTGCATTTCTTCAGGAGCTTTCTCGAGCACAAAATTGATGATATATTTAATCATATCTTCTGCAACTTCAAGATAGTCGTTCAAATCCGCAAACGCCATTTCCGGCTCAATCATCCAGAATTCGGACGCATGGCGAGCGGTGTTTGAATTCTCTGCTCTGAAGGTCGGTCCGAAGGTATATACATTTCTGAATGCCAGCGCAAAAATTTCTGCCTCAAGCTGTCCGGAAACTGTAAGGCTCGTCTTCTTGCCGAAGAAATCCTGGCTGTAGTCAACCTTGCCGTCCTCTGTTCTTGGCAGATTGTCGAGGTCGAGCGTCGTTACCTGGAACATTTCGCCTGCGCCCTCAGCATCGCTTGCCGTGATTTCAGGAGTATGCACATAAACGAAATCCTGATCTTGGAAGAACTTATGAATCGCATAAGCAACCAGTGAGCGGACGCGGAATACCGCGCTGAACATATTCGTTCTCGGACGCAGATAGCCGATTTCTCTCAGGAACTCCATGGAGTGGCGCTTCGGCTGAAGCGGATAGTCCGGAGTCGATGCACCTTCAACCGTTACGGCCTTTGCCTTGATTTCAAACGGCTGCTTTGCATTCGGGGTAAGGCACACAACACCTGTCACCGCAAGTGCAGAGCCCACATAGGATTTCGCGATTTCTTCGTAATTGTCGAGAAATTCTTCTTCATATACTACCTGAACGGATTTGAAGAACGATCCGTCATTTAATTCAATAAATCCAAACTTGTTGGAATTTCTGTTATTTCTGACCCAGCCTTTCACGAGGACTTCTGCGTCTGCGTATTCAGCCGTGTTTCGAAACAGCTCTCTGAGCAATACTTCTTTCATTTGTACCATTCCTTTTCTTATTAATATACTCTTTATTATAAGCAATCCCTTGACGAAACGCAAGGGATAAAATGTATTTATCTTCCTTATATGTTCTTGGAAAAGCCCTCTCCGAGGGTTTCATTGGATTCCATGATGATTACAAAAGCATTCGGATCCACCGCTTTAACCGTTTTGCGGACGCCGTACATTTCTTTGGTGTTGGACGCGCACATGATTACATCTTTGGGCTGCATGGTGTAGCTTCCTTCCGCTTTCAGGAATGTGCATCCTCTTCCGGTTGTCTTTTCAATCAGCACGGCGATTTCCTTCGGCTTATCCGTAACGATAAGTGCCAGCTTGCCTGCCGATATGCCGTACATGAATTTGTCGATAACCGCAGAAAGAACAAAATTAATCATAAGACCATATATCAATCCGTCGATCTGCTTCGATACCAAAATCGTACCTGCCAGAACGATTATGGACGCGATGGCAAATGATATTTTGCCGAGTGTCATATACGGATACTTCGCTTTGACTGCAAGCATAATAAAATCCGAACCGCCCGTGGACGATTCACGCATCAAGATCAAAGCGCAGCCAAGCCCCGTAAGAACCGCTGTGCACACAAGCGCAAGAATCCTGTCGCCGGTATAAAGCGGAAACAGGGGTGCCACATAGTCCATGATTGCTGATGTGATAAGAATGCTCTTTGCCGATTTGAGCATAAACTCCCTACCAAGTGCCTTATAGCAAATAATTGCTGTCGGAATGTTCAAGATAAGTACCACCGTACCAATCGGCAGTCCCCACAGGTGATAAAATATCATGCCGATTCCGTTGAATCCACTCATCGGAAACTTTGCAGCAGTCGCAAAATTATAGGTTCCAATCGCAATCAGAATTCCCGCGGCGATGTCAAAGAGTATGTCTGTGAGGATTTCTTTTGTTTTTTCCTTCATTCGGTTTTACCTTCCTATTATTATAAGTATGCCAAGTTCCTCTTCAGTTATCTATTCAGTAAACAGTTCTTTAATGTCAATCAGCCTAACATTTTCTCTCTTTTCGCAGCGAAATCCACTTCGTGAAAAAAATACATACTTATAGCAGTCAAGCCCTGTCGCTTTTACCTGCTCTATTTCTTCATCAATCATTTCATCCGATATCTGCTTTTTTTTGAATTTCACTTCATAAAAGGCGTATCCGAGGTCATCCTCCGTCACAATATCAAACTCACCGTTTGACCGTTCCTCAGGATTATTATAATAGTACTTTCCAATCTTCTCAATAACAGGTTCTATTTCTCCTTTTTTGTTTTTACGAATCAAATACTGTTTGCATATATTTTCGAACAAATGCGGAACATAATGCTCCTCAAAATCTTTTTCAATGTATTTACTGTAAAACACCTCTGAATTCATAATATTCATCTGTGATGAATACTTAAAAATATATCTGTAATAAAACAGGGAGAGATTATCGCAAATATGATATGCCATTTTCTTTTTATTGCCGCTGTCATTAATCGGGGATGTCTTATCCACAATTTCCATGCGGATCAGCTTATCAAGTACATCTGCAAGAGTCGGTCCACTCGATACATGTGACTGTGACAAAATATCACTGTACTTGGAGAACCCTCTGGATAATGCTTCAAAGACTTCATTGGCATTTATAATCTTTGAGAGTTCCGCATTTAGGTACATGGAAACTTCGTTCTCTAATCTGGCTCCCGGTGACGCAATTAAATCGATAATATTCTCTTTTACACTTTTTGCGTCGTCAACCAGCCTGTTATAGTATGGAATTCCGCCGAACACCGAATAAATCCTCACCTTATCCTCTGCCGAGTAATTCGGGTAAAAAAGGGAGGATTCATAATAATCCATTTGCTTTAGATAAATGGTTAAATCCACCCTTCCGTACAACGGATTTCCGTGTTCAAGAAGCGAACGCATTACTTCTACATAGGAACCTAAAATAACCAATGTAATTTTTGAGGTTTTTCTGTGTTTATCAATCATCGCCTGAAGGATACTATCCATTCCTTTTATTGATTCCCTCAGGTACGGATACTCATCCAATACCAAAACGATCTTCTCCTTGGCAGATAGCTCAAAGATGTAATCAAGCAATGATTCCATGTTTGAAAATCCAAGTTTTGGAAGCCCCATGCTCTCAGACAAGATTTCGCTCAATCCTTTTACATTGCTTTCCTCCGCAACTTGTTTACATTCATAATACAATTTTTTTGCCTTGATTTTTGAAAGGGCCTGGCTGACCAACTCACTTTTTCCAACTCTTCTGCGTCCATATATCAGCGAAAAATTCATTTCGTCGGCCTGCATAGCTCTATTCAGTTTTTCCAATTCTTCTTTTCTTCCAATGAAATTCATTAAGCTCGGCTCCTTCCGACTCGGTTTCTATCGAGTTAATTGTAGCACGTTTGTTTTTCTGTGTAAAGGGATTTTTTGTTGTTTAGATATTCCGACCGATATATTAATTAAGCTTGCAAAGTTCCGCCATGTCTCGACGGACTATTTGCTCGGACTGACGAATCAAAAGGAGCCCTACATATCAAAGGGCTTTTTCAAAGAACGCGAAAGAAGCAGGTAACAAAATCCCCATCCGAAAAATCCGGCGCGGTCTGCCGGATATTCTACGGAAGGGGATTTCTTAAATATTAAATTTATTAATTGCCTCTGTCAGTTGATTCAAAATTCATCTCGCCGCACCTTAGATGCCTTTAACAGCCAGCAGCATATGTGATGTTGCAAGCTGCTCCGGTGTCGGGTCGAAGTAGATATAGTTGGTCAGACCGGTGTAAGTCCAGCTATTGGTAGTGCGATCCCACTTATTGCTATTGCCTGTAGTCGCATCAACCGTAATCCAGTGTCCGTCAACATAACATTCGTTCCACCAGTGATCGAGCTTCGTAATGTTCTTTTCTGTCGACCAGTTGTTGTACTCTGTTCCATTAAGGCTGATATGATGCCCGTTTACGATTCTGGTCGGAATGCCCTGTGCTCTGGCAAGCGCGCAAATTGCTGCAGAATAGCCGACACAGGTTGTCGCGATCTTGCCGTCTTCACTGTTCGCGCTCTTTTTCTTGTTTCTCATATTGTAAAGATTGCGGTAAGGATCTACGTACTGCTTGGTTCCTGAGGAAAATGCCACATTATCATAGTAGAAGTTTTCTGCGACATATTCGTAAATCTTCAGGAGTTTTTCGTAATTGGTCGATGCGCCTTTCACAACTTCGTTGGAAACCGTCTTGAAGTAGTTTACCTTCTTCTTGGTCACTGACGCAACCTTTTTCGTTACCGGGTCACGGAAGCAAATCGTCTTCACATCGCTGAGATTGGTCTTCTTGAAAGCGGAAGCTTTTTTCTTCTTATTGGCATTCTTATCAATGCGTGCGTTTTCGTTGATAACCTTATCATACTGCAAAATCGAGAAGTGTCCGTTAGTTACACGGAATGCGCAGTTTTTATAGATAACCGGTCCCGGTTTAGAGCCTAACTGCTTCGTAATCAGCAAAACATAATCGCCGCTCATCGCGCCGTTCAGCTTTGTCGAGTTCTGCAGTTCAAAAGAAAACTTATTATACTCGCCCATATCCGTCGGAGTAGCACGTCCTGCCCAGTCACTCGCATTGCGGCCTTTTTGGCGCACAGAGATATTATACTCTGCAGCCTTCACCGGAGTTTCGACCTCGATGTTCATCGTCGTGCCGTTTGCCGTAACCTTTACGAAATTATGTTCCAAGTTTTCACCGGATACCAAGGTCTGAACTTCCGTCGGAGAGCCGGCACTCTTGAGTGCAGCGGATGCAGGCGCCGGAATCATCGATATCACTAAGGACAAAGCCAAGACTACGACTAATTTTCTCTTCATTTTCATTTGCTGTATCTCCTTTTCATTTTTAAAATTCCATCACAAGGCCGCAGCGAAGCTGATGGAGCTTGTCGCCAAGTTCCTCTTTGAGAATCGCATAGGCTTTATCTCCGGTGCAGTGGCCGGTACACGCATATTGTATGCCGGTTTCTTTGACCTGCTTGGCGAATTCGCGAACTTCTGCCGCCGATTTGTTGTAGAGGTGAAATCCTCCGATTATCGCATGAACCTCTTTGTCCGGAAAAGTCCGTGCAACCTCATTTATGATATTAGCCGCACCACCGTGGGAACAGCTGTTAAAAATCACAAGACCCTTGTCGGTCTCAAACACCAGACTCTGTTCATGCGAAAAATTGTCCGGATGCCATCCGTCAGCTCTGCGTTGGTACATGTGCTCCCGTCTTCCGATTTTTTCGAGGTTCGGTGTCTTATGCGGGATGAGGTAGACTCCGTCCGCAATTTTCGTGTCATCTTTTGCAAAAACAAATCGGTCCGGATATTCCTCGAGTATTTTCTTCGGTATCCCTATGTATTTGCTGAAAAACCACCACTTTGTATAGCAGTTTTCATCGCAGGTTTCCCGCACATAAAACTTTGCTTCATCATTTGTGAGGAAAAATTTCTCCATTCCGTTTGCGTGGTCATAGTGCGCATGCGAAAGGACTGCCGCGTCCACGGCTTTAAGATCCATTCCGAGTCTCGCAGCGTTTTCGGCAAACAAATCCGATGCTCCCGCGTCGAGCAAAATATTCTGCCCGTTGTATTCTATGTATATGCAAAGTCCCCACTCGCCTTTGAGGTCTTCACTCTTCTTGTTGTCTACAATTACCGTTGCTTTCATGTCTTCTCCCTTTATTCCGGAATATCTCCGACTCCGTTTAGAATCAGACGCGGTCTGTATGGGAAGAGGTCGACTTCTTCTCTGCTCGTCACTCCCGACAAAACAAGAATCGGATCCAGTCCGCTTTCCACCCCGCCTATGATGTCTGTATCCATGCGGTCACCGATCATAGCAGCCTCTTCCGAATGCACGCCCAGCATCTTCAATCCGGTTCTCATCATAAGAGGATTCGGTTTTCCCACGAAATATGCCTGCTTTCCGGTCGCCATCTCAATCGGCGAGATGAGTGCCCTGCATGCCGGAATAATTCCTCTGGTCGAAGGTCCCGTCATATCGAAGTTGGTTCCGATTAGTTTCGCCCCTCCGCGAACCAGGGATACAGCCTTGCAAATCGTCTCATAATTATAGCTTTGGCTCTCGCCCACGATTACATAATCGGGATCCTTGTCCGTAATGGCAACTCCGCACTGATAAAGTGCCCCAACAAGTCCCGGTTCTCCGATTACATAGGCATTGCAGTGATGTGTCTGCTCGCTCACAAACTTCGCGGTTGCCATCGCACTTGTATAAAAATGACTTTCGTCAATGTCCATTCCCATATTCTGCAGTTTCAGTTTCAACTCAAGCGGTGTCTGTCCGCTGTTGTTGGTCAGAAACAAGAATTTCTTGTCTTCTCTGTTGAGCCAGTCCACGAACTCCTTGACTCCCGGCAGCAGATTGCCGCCGCGGTAGATTACACCGTCCATATCACAGATGAAACCTTTTTTTGCTCTTAATTTTTCCATAATATCGTCCCCCTTTGCTCTGTCTTCTCTTTTCATTTTACACATTTTTCGCGGCGAATACAATGCGTTTCCTGTAAAAAACAGGTTAGCTTCTTGATTCTTTGCCGTTAAATAAATGCAATCATATACAGTGGCAAAGTAATTATTCCATCTTCACTTACTCCTATGTTGCCATCTGCAAACTTATATCCATACGATATGTTTTTATTCTTCTTCATGAGTGCTTTCAGAGAATTTGCCCGGGTATTTCCACTCTTTACTTCAATCGGAACCACCTCTCCGTCTTTTTGAATTATTACATCAATTTCTCTTTTAGTTGTCTCGTTTTTGTAGAAATAGAGCCGGTATCCTTTTTTATACAGGGCATCGGCTATCGCGCATTCAAAGATTCCACCTTTCGTATTTCCCGATAAAGTATTTTCCACAATATGCTGCTTTAACGAAAAATCCTTCATCGCCATCAGGAGCGACAAATCCGTGGTATAAGCCCTGAAAAAATCGTCCCTTGCATAATCATCCAAGTCAAATCTGACATCTGTCACAAGCTTGCATAAATGCACCATATCTGCGCGGAGAAGCCACTCAATGCTGGAAAAATACTTTTGCGCCCTGCCACCATGCTCGATTTCTTTATATTGAAATTTGTGGTTTTCCTTATCAAGCAGCTGTCTCGCAAGAGAAAGATAGCATTTCTCCGCTTTCACCTTCTCGTCCGCCGTTGCGTAATGTGCGATATCATATTGATACCCTTGCAGCAGGCTTCTTTGAATTCTGTCAACCTCTCTGAAATCCTTCGTGTCTATATATTTTTGTACTGCTTCCGGCATCCCGCCGATTGCAATATACTGTCTGTAATAATTCATCATTTGAGAGTGAATGGCTTCCGGTATGACTGTCTTTGACTTCAAATACCCGCAAAGGTTCCCTATCATATCTTCGGAAATTCCCATCCCCCAGAGGAACTCCTCAAAGTCAATTCCATACATCCGCAGATAATCCACATACCCGACAGGATAGGATGACGCCCGTTTATAGTCTATTCCAAGAAGCGAACCTGATGCAATAACATCGAATTGATTGTCGATTGCCCAGAACTTAAGGGATGTCAAGGCTTCCTGGCATTCTTGAATTTCATCCAAAAAAATCAAGGTCTTCCCCGGAATAATTTTCTTATCGGGAAAGCGGAAGCGCATAGCCATAACCATATTATCTACTGTAAGATCTCCGGAAAAAATCTCAATGGCAGACGGCATCTGTTTAAAATTTATTTCAAGAAGTTCTTCGTAGTTTTCTTCCGCAAATCGTTCAATTGTATATGTTTTTCCTATTTGCCTTGCGCCTTGGACGATAAGACACTTCTTATTTTTTTCAGCAATCCAGTTTTTTATCGAAGTTGTCGCTTTTCTTTTTAGCATGATGCACCTCTTGTCAACAAATTTTATGCTATTTAATGTATATTATCAACATTTTAGAATAAAAAAATGTGCCAATTATCAACATTTTAGAATATTATATCACTGCTTTTCCATGCAATCAAGCATAAAAAAGGAACTTGAGCATCATGCCCAAGTTCCGAATTTTTTAGTACACTTTTGCGCCTGCCGGAATCTGATCATCCAAAAGGATGAAGTTCAGCATTTCTTCGCCGTCGTATTTGTTGACACAGGACAGAAGCATGCCGTTGCTTTCTTCGCCCATCATCTTTCTCGGCGGAAGATTTGTAATCGCAACTGCGGTCTTTCCAACCAGTTCTTCCGGTTCATAATATTCGTGAATACCCGAAAGAATGATTCTGTCGGTGCCGCTTCCGTCGTTAAGAACGAACTTCAGAAGCTTCTTGCTCTTTGCAACTGCCGTGCATTCTTTGATTTTTACAGCTCTGAAGTCGCAGGCTGCAAACGAATCAAAATCTACATATTCTTCAAACAGAGGCTCTACTTCGATCTTTGTTTTATCAAGAACTCTGACCTTCTTCGATTCTGCATCGTCCTTCTTCTCCGATCCGATTGGCTTCATCGTCGGGACGATTTAGGACATCGTTTCAATTCTTGCTATAACCCAACATAGTTCAAAATAAGTCGCAAATCAGATTT
>CAKQVG010000010.1:0-51146 GCA_934277695.1 uncultured Clostridia bacterium | reverse complement strand
TACGAAGCGGACGGCGAGTATTTTGACATCAGCGACCCGGCGCACATCGTCCGGGACAGCTTCACCATCGGCAAAGCCGCACAGGAAGCACCGGGTTACTATGTGGGTGCAGGCTGCATCGGCTGCAAGCTGTGCTATTCCGTCTGCCCGCAGAAGTGCATCGACATTACCAAGAAGCCTGTGGTCATCGACCAGCACCATTGTCTCCACTGCGGGCGGTGTGCGGAAATCTGCCCTAAGCAGACAATCGAAAAGAGGTTTTGAATATGAATCAGAGTGAAAAAAGACTGTTTCTGATCCGGTCTCTTTTGAAGGAAAAACCGGAATATCGGGATTTGCGTATTCCGGCAGAGCCGGAGAGCCAGCGTCAGCTTTTACGGGGACTGATGAACATTCGCGCGCCGCAGCGCATTGACGCGGAGTTTCTGAAAACACAGGACGCTTATCTGCAAGGTGAAAACGCGACAAAGGGCGTCACAGATATTGCCGACCTGACACCCATTCAGCCGGGACTGTATCTCTGGCAGGGCGATATTACCACGCTCAAGTGCGATGCTATCGTCAACGCGGCAAACTCCGGCATGACCGGCTGCTATATTCCGAACCACCGCTGCATCGACAACGCCATTCATACCTATGCGGGTATGGAACTGCGCCTTGCCTGTGCGGAGCTGATGGAAACGCAAGGCCATCCGGAACCGACCGGGCGGGCAAAAATTACCCCGGCGTTCAATCTGCCCTGCCGCTATGTGCTGCATACGGTCGGTCCGATCATCGACGGGCGAGTGAGCAAAGAGGACAAGGTGCTGCTTGCCTCGTGCTATCGCTCCTGTCTGGAGCTGGCGGCAGAAAACAATCTGGAAAGCGTGGCCTTCTGTTGCATTTCCACAGGGGAGTTTCATTTTCCCAACGACTTAGCGGCGGAGATCGCCGTAGAGACCGTCAAAGAATTTCTCAAAAAGCAAACCAGTGTCAAGGGGGTGATTTTCAATGTTTTCAAGGATTTGGACAAAGCCATCTACGAAAAGCTGCTCCGAGCAGATTGAGCGATTGCAAACGGCTTTACAGGACTGTGATGCCGTAGTGATTGGTGCCGGTTCCGGTCTGTCTACGGCGGCAGGCTTCACCTACACCGGCGAACGGTTTGAAAAATACTTTTCCGATTTTGCGACAAAGTACGGCATGCGGGATATGTATTCCGGCGGCTTTTATCCGTTTGCCACGCCGGAGGAGCACTGGGCCTATTGGAGCCGGTATATCTACATCAACCGCTATATGGATGCACCGAAGCCGGTCTATGACGACCTTTTGAAGCTGGTGGCTGACAAGGACTATTTCGTGATCACGACCAATGTGGATCACTGCTTTCAGAAAGCAGGCTTTGATAAGAAGCGGCTGTTTTACACGCAGGGCGATTACGGTCTGTTCCAGTGCAGTGAGCCGTGCTGTGTGGAGACGTTCGATAACGAGGAAATCACCAAAAGCATGGTCACGGCGCAAGGATATATGATCGACCCGGACGGCACACTTGTCCCGCCCGAAATGCCGAAAATGACTGTACCGACAGAACTTGTTCCACACTGCCCACACTGTGGGAAACCACTGACCATGAACCTTCGCAGCGATGATAAATTTGTGGAGGACGAGGGCTGGCATAGAGCAGCGGAGCGGTATGAGAATTTTCTCCGTACCCGTGCAGGGCGAAAAATTCTCTTTCTGGAATTAGGCGTTGGCTATAACACCCCCGTCATCATCAAGTATCCCTTCTGGCAGATGACGGCGAAGAACCCAAACGCTACCTATGCCTGTATCAACCAAGGTCAGGCGGCTTGTCCTCAGGAGATTGAACGGCAGTCCGTCTGTATGGATGCAGATATCGGACAGGTTTTGCAGAGCCTGTCCGATGCTGCAATTCTATAAAAGCCCCGTCACGGCCAGATTGAACAGCTTCTCGTTCATACGCTCTCCATTCCGCAGGGATAGGTGCTCTGCGCTGTCTGACGTTCTTGAGTGATGACTTGATAAAAGCTGTATCCGCCGGAGAGATGGGTACAGGTGAAGCCGTGCTGTGTCAAAAGTCGACAGGCAAGATAACTGCGAAGTCCTGTCTGGCAATTCACATAGACCGTCTTGCTTCGGTCTAACGCATTCAGGTGCTCACGCAGGACGTCCAGCGGAATATTACAGAAGCCGTCCAGATGGCCTCGCTGATATTCCTCCTCGGTACGGACATCCAGCAGCGTCACGCTACCGTCGCGGGGCAGGGCGGTGACCTCGTCCCAGTGGAACTGACATACCTTCCCAAGCTCCAAGTCCTCAATCATAAAGCCTGCCATATTGACCGGATCTTTGGCAGAGGAATAGGGCGGCGCATAGGAAAGATCAAGCTCGGTCAGTTCCGGTGCTGACATTTTCGCGCGCAGAGCAGTTGCCAGTACATCTATGCGCTTGTCCACGCCATCGCCTCCCACGATCTGCGCACCCAGCAGCCGCAGGCTCTCCCTTTCATACAGGATCTTCATTGCCATAGACTGCGCACCGGGGTAATAGGCAGCGTGGGATGGCGGGAAAAGCACGACTTTGTTGTAAGCAATCCCTGCTGCCTGCGCCGCCTTTTCATTGATCCCCGTAGAGGCAGCTGTCAAGCCAAACAGTTTCAGGACAGACGAACCCTGAGAGCCGCGAAAGCGGCTGTTCCCACCGCAGATGTTATCAGCGGCAATGCGGCCCTGCTTGTTAGCAGGTCCTGCCAGAGAAATCAGCGTTTTCTGCCCGGTTACAAAATGGGTGACCGCTGCGGCATCGCCCACAGCATAGATGTCCGGCACGGAGGTTTCCATCCGCTCGTTGACAGCGATGCTGCCACGAATATCAAGTTTGAGTCCGGCCTCCTTTGCCAAATGCGTGTCCGGCGTGACACCGATGGCAAGCAGCACCATATCCGCATACAGCGGTGCGCTGTCCTCCAACAAGGTCAGTACGGCATCTCCTGCCTGGCGGAATCCGGTTACTGTTTCTCCCAACCGCAGCGTTATGCCATGCGCACGCATTTCTGCATGAACAAAGCTTGCCATATCCGCATCCAGCGGTGCTAAAAGCTGGTTCGCACGTTCGATGATTGTTACCGCGATCCCCATTCTCGCAAGGTTTTCTGCCATTTCCAGTCCGATGAAGCCACCGCCTGCCAACACCGCGCTTTTTGGTTTCTCTTTCTCTGCAAATTGCCGGATGCGGCGCGTATCCTCTACCGTACGCAGGGTAAAAATTCGTTTGTTGTCAATACCGGGAAGCGGAGGGATCGTCGGCTTTGCGCCGGGGGCCAGGAGGAGTTTATCATAGCTTTCCGTATAGACCTTTCCGTCATCTAATGCGCGGATGGTGACGGTTTTCTCTGCAGGGGAGATCGCTGTGACCTCCTGCCTTACTCGCACATCAATGCGAAAGCGATCCCGGAAGCTTTCCGGTGTTTGCAGTGTCAGATCGCCCTGCTCTTTGATCACGCCGCCCACATAATAAGGCAGCCCGCAATTGGCATAGGACACATAACCACTGCGCTCAATCATAATAATCTGTGCATACTCATCCAGACGGCGGATACGTGCTGCAGCAGAAGCACCGCCAGCCACACCGCCTACAATCACAACTTTCATCTTGCATCCTCCATCATTGCGGCAATCTCTGCCTTTGACCGATAGCCGACCAATTTGGCAGCGACCTTTCCATCCTTGAACGCGACCAGCATCGGGATGCTGGACACCTGAAAGCGAGCAGCAAGCTCCTTTTGCTCGTCCACATTGACCTTGCCTACCTTGAGCGTGCTGCTATTTTCTTCGGCAAGCTCATGCAGTACGGGAGAAAGCATTCTGCACGGACCGCACCAATCCGCATAGAAATCCAGCAAAACGGGCTTGTCGGAACGCAGAACCTCATTTTCAAAATTTGCAGCGGTAATTTTTAATTCAGCCATAAGAACAACTCCTTTCATTATTTTCAATTATTTTTGCTTTTTAATTTGCAAATACTTTGCGTCATGGTTCCCATCGGACAAAATGCACACCATGTACGGGGCTTGTAGAGCACCATAACGATCAGACCCAGCAGCAGAGAGGTCAGCATGAGACTGTAAAAGCCAAAGCTGAACTGCGCCGCCCAATCAGAGACTGTACCGGCTGTATATGTCCAGCTCCACGGCACACGGAATGTCCAAAACAGCTGAATCGCCTCCCGCAGAGACGCCGCACCCGCAGCGACCAGATAGGTCTGGAACAGCATATTGCCGAACATCGTCAGGAAAAAGAACAAAAAGCCGTAGCGGAACCACTTGGAGGACATCCAGCGCGGTGTCGGCTTGCAGCGGGAGCATTTCAGATCGGTCCCCAGCTTGCTGAACAGCTGCCCACGTCCGCAGAGGTGGTTGCAGAAAAACTTGTTCCCACCGAAGATGGCTAAAATCAGCGGCAGCAGGAAGTCGATCATGCCGAGCCATGCAAAGAGGATGTTGAAAAAACCCAGTGCAAAGTAGACTATGGCATAGAACCATAGATAATCGTACCAATGGTTTTTCTTCATGCCTCGTCCCTCGCTTTCACCGTTATGCAGCCGACGGGACAGTGCTTTGCGCACTTCCCGCAGCCTACACAGCGATCCCGCTGCACCAAGGCATAGCAGCCGCGATGGACTTGAACCGCGTCTATCGGGCAGGTATTTTCACATACGCCGCAGGCGACGCATTGCGTCCTGTCCACGGCAGCCAGTTTTTTTGACAGCATGGTGTTCCTCCCTTAATCCTGCAAGGATTTGTAGCAGAGCATGCAGTGGCAGAATCCCTCGAAGTCCGGGTCTGCAATTTCATGCTTACCACCTCTTTCTTGCTTGATTGATTGTGGCTTTATCATACCACATAACAAAGCACTTTTCTGTGACGAAGTCACATTGATAAAGAAAAAAATCGGTGCTGAAAAAGCACCGGTTTTAAATAGTTCTATTCATTTTAGGCGATGGAGTCCGTCTGTATCACGCAGCGTGATCGCACCGCGTTTCAGATCCACCAGACCGTCCTCCGAGAAGCTTTTGAGCATACGCGCTACCGCCTCCCGCGCCGAGCTGATGTGCTGAGCGATCTGCGTATGCGTCATCCGTATCGTATCAGAGCCGGTACGCGCCGCTTCAGCCAGGAGAAATTCTGCCAGCCGCCGATCCAATCCCTTGAATAAAATCTGCTGCATTGCCCACATAACATCAGAGAATCGTTTCGTCGCCAGTTCATAGAGGAAACAACGGAGATGAATGTTTTGTGCCGCGAGGGCATCGACGATATTTGCAGGAACCACCAGAATCGCAGTATCGGATCCGGCACTCAGCTGTGTATCAAAGGTGATCTGGCTGATGACGCAGGAGGCAGAAAGCACACAAAGTTCGCCCGGATAAAGGCGAAACAGTGTTACCTCCCGTCCTTCTTCGGAGAGAAGATAAGTGCGGATCTCGCCGGAAAGGACAAACAGCATTCCAAGACATTCATTGTCACTGCTGTGAATAACTGTGCCTTTTTCATAACGGCGGACAAAGCTGCTTCGGCGTATCATATCTTTTTCCTGTTCGGTCAAGGATGACCAGAACGGGGTTTGTGTCAGTGCGCGTTCCATATCAGTGGCAGCCATGCTTACCGCAGCCGTGGTCACCGCAGCTGTGACCCGCCTCGCCGTGCTCATGGTCATGGTGGTCACAGTGCACATTGGGATCGTAGCCCAAACTTTCACTGAGCAATGCGCGCACCGCCGCGTCAGCTTCGCCACTGACACCGCCGTAGAGCTTGATGCCCACATCGGCGAGCGCTGCCTGCGCACCACCGCCAATGCCTCCGCAGATCAAAGCGTCCACGCCGTGCTGCATCAGGAAGCCTGCCAGCGCGCCGTGACCGCTGCCGTTGGTGTCCACGACTTCTGCATGGACGACTTTGCCGTCCGCCGTTTCATAAATCTTAAAATGTTCGGTGTGACCGAAATGCTGAAAAACTTGACCGTTTTCATAGGTAACTGCAATTTTCATAATGGAATCTCCTTTGTGATTGTTATATTTTTCTGTATTGATTTTTTGGCTCCGACAGCAGCGGCCACAGTTGGCGGCCTCCTGTCCCCCGCAGATGCGGTAGTTTCCCCCTGTGATGTGCAGCGGTCTGCCGTGGACAAGGCACGCTGCGATCTTGCGTCGTGCATTTTCGTAAATTTCCTGCACTGTGGAGCGGGAAATATCCATTTGCAAGGCACACTGCTCGTGAGTTTGCTGCTCCAAGTCAACCAGTCGAATGACCTCGTATTCATCCAGGGTCAGCAGGATTGGCTCAGAGCGTCTGTTTCCGATAGGACAGAATGCATCAATCTTTGGTATTCCACAAATTCGACGACATCGTGGCGGTCTTGGCATGGATATTCCTCCTTTTGTTTTCGGTATATACCGATTATAACACCTTGTGCAAAAAAATCAATACTTTGTCGCACAATAATATAAATTTTTTCATAAAGAATACGGTCTGCTAAAATTTCGTTCATTCATTGGAAGTTCGCAAGAATGGAAAAGCAAATAAGGCAAGCATGTGATAAAATACAGGCAAAGGTGGTGAAGCGAATGGGTTACAGAGAGGATATGGCTCGATGCCGGGACTATATTGCAGAGCATCTGCAGGAGGAATTGACACCTGCAGAACTGGCGGAGAAATTCGGGTACTCCTTCTACCATTTCTGCCACGTGTTTCGAAGTGTTAACGGCATGGCAGTAGCGGAATATCTGCGGGATCGGCGTCTGTGTGCGGCGGCAAGGCAGTTGATGCTCGGAAGTAGCGTTACGGAGACTGCGATGGATTCCGGCTTTGATACCGTGTCAGGATTCACCCGTGCCTTCACCCGAAAATTCGGAATTACACCATCGGTGTATAAAAAGCTGAAAGGAGCGAAATTTGTTATGAAACCAGAAATAAAAGATTTTCCGGCTTTTACAGCGGTCGGATATGTCCTGAAACCCGAAAGCGAAATTGATGTCCGTGAGAATGGTGCCTACTGGGTGGGGAAAGATTTCTCCGGCGTCAGCAAGGAGGACTACGCGAAACTCAGTGCTGCCGGCCGCGGTGAGGTCGGATTGTGGATGCACCCCGAAGGAATGAGTGATGAGCTTTATTACTTCTTTGGACCGGTGGTCGAGAGCAAAGACTTTGCCCCAGCCGGTATGGAGACCTTGGATATCCCGGAAGCAGAGTATGCCGTATTCCGGGTTGCCAAAGGGGCGGATGTTTCTGCGCTGCACGAGAATGTAAAAAAGACATGGCGCTTTATTTTCAACGACTGGTTTGACAACAGCGGATATGTTTTTGATCACACCAAGTTTGATTTTGAGTATTACCTGGGGGAAGAAACCTATATCTATGTTCCCATCAGAAAACGCTGATCTCAAAGAATAAAGCAAAAATATCGGGATCAGGATTGCCCACAAAAAGGCTGTTGACAGTACAAGCGACTGTCAGCAGCCTTTTTTCGCATGGTTTGCAAAACGCAAGATACGGTGTCTTGGCATTAACCACGACATTCGGCCGTTTCACATCAGGATGCTTCGGCATGGAGAGAATGAACGCACCAATCATCGCGCAGTTGACAAGGTTCATTTTGAACCGGTCGCCTTTTTCGAACTCCGGCAAACCGTCAATGATCTTTCTGTATGCAGGCTTCGCTTTTTTCGTAATCGCTTTTGCCCTGTCCGTATCATAGCCGAACACCGCTGTCAGCTGTTTTCTGAACGACGGCGCAAACAGCGCCGAGCCGACAGGAAGCATGGTCTTGAGCATCCCGTCGGGGAAAAGAAAATGCATGTGTTTCATTTAAAATACCTCTTTCAAAATTCTATTTTCACGATTTGCATTTTCATCATTCCATCGCTAACTTTTGCGAGAAAACGGAAAAAGCCGCTGACGGAGGGGTCGCGAAGATCATTGTAGCCAAGCATATAGCCGCGGCTGGTGACCTGCAGGCGGCTGTCCCACGGGGAAAGCTCGCTTTTTGCGTCCGAAACCGCAAAATATGCGCCCACATCCTTGATTTTTGCACTCTTGATCCATGTCGCGATCATCTTTACCGCCGTCCGGTTCGCCGCGTCAAACACCAGTGTGCCGCCGGGGAAAGCATCCGCCATGGTCTGAACCAGTGCTTTGACCTGCTCAGTTAAGAAATAGTAGAACACCCCGGAGGCAAAGAATACCGCACCGTTCGATGCGTCGATTTGCGAAAACCACGCCGTGTCCTTCAGGTCGCAGGGGATATTTTGTTCACGATCCCCAGCAGGAAGCAGTTCATTCCGTACGGCGATCACATCTGGAAAGTCCAGATTGTAAATTTTACAGCTGCCGTTGTCGCAGGCTCTCCCTGTGCCGTCAAGCCCACAGCCCAGATTGACCACCGCCGCTTTGGGGTGATCTTTCAAATAGTCCCGTACCTCAAAGGCGAGATCATTCTGACGCATGGCGACCTCCAGCGCGCCGAAACGCTGCATCAGGCTGCGGGAGTTTTTCTCCGCATCTGAAAAGTCATAGTCGAGCTGGTCGATCAGGCGTACCGCCGCCTCATCCCGATAGATGTTCGGGTACAGCTCCGAGCACAGCTTTCGGGAATACAACGGAATAATCAACGTTTCCTGTACGGTGTTTTTTTCGATTTTGTATTTCATATTGGTATCTCCTTTCAGCGAATCCATAGCATCGTAATTTTTCCTTTATCCCAGCGCCACATCCAGCGTCATCATGACGCTGAAGCCGACGGCAAAGAAAATTGTTCCTACATTGGAGTGCCGCCCCTGTGACATTTCGGGGATAAGCTCCTCCACCACAACATAGAGCATCGCGCCCGCGGCAAAGCTCAAAAGATACGGCAGTGCCGGGATCACGAGCTGTGCCGCAAGAATTGTCAGCACCGCGCCGACAGGCTCGACTATTCCCGAAAGGACGCCGCCGAGAAATGCCTTGCTTTGACTCTCTCCCTCAGCCCGGAGAGGCATGGAGATGATTGCGCCCTCAGGAAAATTCTGAATGGCGATGCCAAGGGACAGGACAAGCGCGCTTGCCGCCGTAATCTGCGTGTTTCCCGCAAGAAAGCCCGCATACATCACGCCGACAGCCATTCCTTCCGGAATATTATGCAGCGTCACCGCCAGCACCATCATGGTCGTGCGGCTGAGCCTGCTTTTCGGTCCTTCCGCCTGGTTGCTGCCCACATGAAGGTGGGGGATCAGCTGATCAAGCATGAGCAAAAACAGCACGCCAACCCAAAAGCCGATAAAGGCGGGGAGAAAAGACAGCTTGCTCATGTCCTCCGACTGCTCGATGGCGGGAATCAGCAGGCTCCAGATGGACGCCGCCACCATCACGCCCGCGGCAAAACCCGCCAGCGATCGCTGCACCGGATCGCCAAGGGATTTTTTCATAAAGAACACGCAGGCCGCGCCCAGTGTTGTGCCTAAAAACGGAATCAAAATTCCAAGAAAGGTTTCCATATGCTTCACCTCCTTCGCATTGCAGCATTATTTGCTTCGATATGCTCTGCTGCGATTTTTCATCTCTGCCACCCTTCATAGGTTAGCGCTGGCTAACCGATATACATACGGCATGTAAGTTAGCCAAAGCTAACTCATATGCCGTAAAAAGCCGCGCTTTTCGCGGCCTCTTAATCATATTATATCGCGCATCTTTTCTCCTTGCAAGAGGTGATTGGAAATTTTCCAAAAATCAAGCTCAGCGTCGATTCCTGCGTCTTTAGCAATGAATACAGGGTTTTTGCCTTCTTTTTTCTGCCTGCAGTAGTCCTCCAAGCAGAGCATTGCGGGTTTTGCAAGAATGAGAATTACAGGTACGTTGACGATTACCATCAGACCCTGTGTCATGTCAGCAAGGTTCCATACCGTGCCTGCACTTGCCATCGCGCCAACGAAAACGAGGATTGTAGCAAATATTCTGAATGTCAGAAGTCCGCCTTTGCTTATATCCCTGTTTAGAATGAATCTCAAGCAGCCTTCACAATAGGAATAATTTCCGATTAAGGTTGTGAATGCGAAGAGAGACATAGCTGCCGACAGGAAAATCGGTCCGAATGCCCCGAGGTTTTCAGCCATGGAAGTCTGCACATATGCTGCGCCGCTCATTTCCGTGTTGAAGGAAACGCCGGAGGACAGGCACATAAATGCGGTAGCGGTACAGATTAACAGGGTATCGATGAAAACGGAAAGCATCTGAACCAGACCTTGCTTTGCAGGGTGGGAAACATCCGCGGTCGCTGCAGCGTTCGGAGCTGAACCCATGCCGGCTTCGTTGGAGTACAAACCTCTCTTGATACCGTTCATAATGCAGGAACCCGCAAAGCCGCCGAAGATTGCCTTGAAGTCAAATGCGCTTTTGAAAATCATAGCAAACATTTCACCTAAACGGTCTGCGTTTAAAACCAAAACCACGAGGGAAACGATCACATAAATGATGCCCATAAAAGGAACCATGATTTCGGTTGATTTGGTCAGTCTTTTCGCACCGCCGATAACGATGATGCCGAACAATACCGCAAGGATTGCTCCGATGATTACAGGCGTGGTGTCCTTGACATAGAAGCCGAATACAGAGAAGGTATCTTGAAGGTTGTAAGCGGCAAGCATATTATAGCCTACGGCATAGGTGAGGATGATTAAGAATGAGAAGAGTACGCCGAGCCATCTTTTTTTGAGCGCGTCCTTCATATAGAACGCCGGACCGCCGTAGCTCGTCCCGTCAGCATTTCTTTTCTTATAAATCTGAGCCAGAGTAGATTCGACGAAAGCGGAAGCACCGCCGATAATTGCGGTAATCCACATCCAGAACACTGCACCTGCGCCGCCTGCACAGATTGCGGTCGCAACACCGATGATGTTGCCGGTACCCACGCGGGATGCCGTTGAAACCATCAAAGCACCGAAGGACGAAATTCCGCCTTCCGTTGTGGGCTTTTCGGTTATAACCTTAAAGCACTCTGTAAACAAGCGTACTTGAACGAATTTTGAGCGTATTGTGAGAGTAATTCCGCCGGCAAGCAGGATCAGCGGAACGCACCACGGCTGGTACAGGATGCCGCTCACAACGTTGATAAAATTGTTAATAAAGTTGCTGATAAATTCCATAAAAGTTCTCCTTTTTTAATCGCGTCCCTGCTATAATAGCATATCTTTTAACAAAGTTCAAACACAAGAGTGCAAAAGGGAGGGGGTGCACCGCCGAAAGCCGCATAAAAAAGTTGCGTCAGCGTGGGCTTATAAAGTATAATTAGGATAAGAAAAAGATTTTTGCAAAGGCCAAACCAAGTGTAAAAGGGGGTTATAAAAATGATGAAAGTTTTGAAGTTTATCCTTGAAAATTGGTACTTAATCTTGATTGCGGGTGTTTTGATTGGCGGATTCATCTATCGGAAGGTGACCCATCAGCCGTTTAAAGGCGATATTCCGCCTGTCGGTGTAATGAATGATCTTCCGAGCAGTGTCACGGGCATGAATAAGCACAGTGATAAAATGTAGCAAAATATAATGACCATGTATTGACAATAAACGAAATTTTGCATATACTATGCTTGAATGGAGGTGTTTGATATGGCAACGACGAATTTAAACATCAGAACAGAAAAAGCCATTAAAGATCAAGCAGAAGAAATTTTTAACGAACTGGGATTAAATATGACGACAGCTATAAATATGTTTTTGAGAAGCACGATCCGTGAACATGGTATTCCCTTTGATCTAAAGCTTGAGATGCCGACTGATACTACAGTTGCGGCTATTGAGGAGGGAAAAAAGATGCTGTCGGATCCATCGGCTCCGAGATATTCCAGTATGGAAGCACTTAAGGCAGCACTTGAAATATGAAATACGATGTACAGTTTACCAACCAGTTTAAAAAGGATTTGAAGCTTGCAAGAAAGCAAAATAAAAAACTTGACAAACTGTTTGATGTAATTACTATTTTGGCAAACGGTGGGACACTGGATGTGAAATACAGAGACCATGCTCTCACCGGCACTTATAAAGATACCCGAGAGTGCCATATTGAGCCGGACTGGCTGCTTATTTATGAGATTCAGAATAATGTGTTGGTACTGATGCTCTATAGACTTGGTTCACATTCGGAGTTATTCAAAAAATAGAATTCGCAAAGTTTGAGTCGATATGAATATACAGGAATAGATGTAACATGTTTATCAAAGATATTTTTTTCGATTGGGACAGTGTAAGTGAGGAAAGCTACCTGAAAAGTATAGAGGCGTTTCGCGGGCTCGAACGGATTTCTTTTCATAAGCCCGTAACTTTCTTCGTTGGTGAAAACGGGAGCGGAAAGTCGACGCTGCTGGAGGCGATGGCAATCGCCGAGGGGTTTAATCCGGAAGGCGGAACGAAAAATTACTCCTTTTCCACCTATGACTCGCACTCTGAACTCTGTGAGGCTGTCAGGCTGTCGCGGATTGGCAGGGCAAAGTGGGGATATTTTTTGCGTGTCGAAAGTTTCTACAATGTTGCCACGAAGGAAGAAGAGTACGGAAGAGAATCGATGGGCGGCTCGCTGAACCTGCACAAACAGTCGCACGGCGAAAGCTTTCTCACGATGTTTCAAAACAATTTTAACGGCAGGGGGTTGTTCTTTTTGGATGAACCTGAGGCAGCATTATCGCCGCAGAGACAGCTCACCCTCTTAGTCGAGCTTGACCGGTGCAGAAAACAGGGCGCGCAGTTTTTTATCGTGACTCATTCGCCGATTTTGCTGGGGTTGCCGGAGGCGGAAATATTGTCATTTGACAGGGGAACGATTCACCCGTGTGCATATGAAGATACGGACGGCTATCGGATTACCGATATGTTTCTGAATGACAGGGCTCGGATTTTGAAAGAGCTGCTGGATGAAGATATGGAATAACATTCAGATTTGGAGCACATGGCGAGCGAAGAATGGACAAAGGCGGTGAATTATAAATGAAACTATCGATTATATCCCTTGCAATCTTAATAATCATTCTGCTTGCAATCGGCTATCTCGTCAAGCAGTCGATGAAATACAAGACAGAAAAAGAAAAGGATGCAAGCAAAAAGGGCTTTCTTGCATACCTTTTGACGAACAGCTTTTTGATAGGCTGGCTAGTGTATAAGAAAAATAATACAAATGAGCGTTTATGATGCGGTGTTTAGTCTGCCAGTGATTTGTAGTAAAGCATGCAGTGGCAGTAGCCCTCGAAGTTCGGGTCTTTAATCTGGTCTTTGAATTCTTGACACATGCATTTGGTGGCTTCTGTGCGTTCCCTTCGGCACGGGCAGTAGCCGCCGGTTCTTTCAAGCCCTTCTTTTACAGTTTTGACGATTTCTTCGTTTGGATTTAATGTTATTTTCATTTTGCACCTCAATTATTATCTGATATTATCCGGCTGCAGCAAGCACCGCAATCACTCAAGTTGTAACTGATTATAGAGCTCGGAGGCGAAAATGTCAAGAGGTGCATAAAATTATGAATCTTACCATGCTGTAGGTGCAAAAAACTTTCAAATTTACTTGATAATTGGTGCAAATTATGGCACAATACATATATCACATGATTGGAGGTTTATCCATGGAGCGAATTGCACTGCAAAAATTGATAGATTGGAACAACAACAAACGAAAAAAGCCTTTGATTATTTGGGGAGCGCGACAGGTTGGCAAAACTTATCTTGCGGAAGAGCTTTTTGCCAAAACTTATTACAAAGATAACTACATCTATATTGATTGCAAAAAAGAAGATGAAATTCGCGCGTTCTGTTCCGAAACTGCCAATGCAGAAAAAATCATCGAATATATTTCGCTGCGTAAAGGAAAGCAAATAAACGAAAAGACATTGTTGATTTTTGACGAGATACAAGAATGTCCCAATATTATTTCTTCTCTCAAATATTTTTGTCAGGACTTTAGGGGAATTCCGGTTATTGCGACCGGCTCGATGGTTCGTATCAAACTTCAAAGAGAAACGCATAAAAGAGGTTCAAGAGAAAAAGATAAATTTCTGTTTCCTGTTGGTAAGATAAATCAACTGACAATTTATCCAATGACTTTTGATGAGTTTTTGATGAACAGCAATAAGATGCTTTATGATACTATTAAAAAAGCATATGAGGAAAAGAAACCATTAGCCAGTCAGATTCATGAGCTAGCAATGGAGCAGGTATATAAGTATCTGCTTGTAGGTGGTATGCCCGAGGCGGTAGAGGCTTATGTCGATGGGGGAAGCCTTCTCGAATCAAGAGAAATTCTTAAAGTTTTGTATGACAATTACCTTTCGGATATGGAACTTTATCAGGCAAGCCAAGAGGCAGTGCTGCGTTCACGGGCTCTGTTTCAAAATATTTACAGAGAGCTGAACAAGGAATCGAAAAATTTCTCACCCGGACTTATTGCAGAAAAGAGCAAAACAAGAGATTACGCAACTTCGATACAATGGCTTACAATGGCGCATGTTGTAAATCAGTCTTTCCAGCTAAAGGAACACATAACAATGCCGCTTATGCCGGATAGTGAAAGCAATTTCCGCTTGTTTTTAGGGGATATTGGTATGTTCTCGTATCAAAGCGGTATCAATGCTGCTTCGTTTGTTTCAAATGAAAGAGATAATACTTTGTCCGGAATATTTTTTGAAAACTTTGTGGCTAACGAACTGATTGCAAAAGAGCACAAACTGTTTTACTGGCGCGGCAAAGCATCCGCCGAGCTTGAATTTATTATTGAATCAAATAATAAACTATACCCAATTGATGTCAAAAAGGGTAAAGGCGCACTGAACTCCCTTGAAAAATTCTCAAATCATAATAAATTTGAGTGCGCGATTAAGGTTTCGAAAAATAATTACGGTTACAATTCTGAGCAAAAACTTCTCACTATACCGTTTTACTTTATCCCGTTTGCAGCAAAAGACCTTGCAGACGGAACGATGAAACCTTAACATGATTAAGATTGGAAGGCTTTTTTTAATAGCAGGAGGTATACGATTCGATAGATTAAAAATAGCGGGAAGCGATACAGCAGCAAAGGTTGTTGAAGCAGGCGGCAAGAAGATTTCGATGAAGATTATGACGCTGAACAACAATAAGCAGAAGGTTAACGACTGCCTCGGAAATCCGGTTGAAATCGGGATTGCAGTTATGTGGCGTGTGCAGAACACTGCGAAGGCCGTATTCAATGTAGACAACTTTAAGGAATATCTGAGCCTGCAGTGCGACTCAGCTCTGCGAAACATTGTAAGAATTTATCCTTACGATGTTGCACCGGGAATCGATACGACCGGAGACGGGATTGCAGATGAAGGCAGCTTGAGAGGCTCTTCCGAAGTGGTTGCACAGAGAATCAAGGACGAGATTCAGTCCAAGGTCAATGAGGCAGGACTTGAAATACTGGATGAGGACGGAATCGTGGATCTTGACGAGGAACGCAAAGCTGCGATGGTTTCCAACCTGCTTGTAGTGCTTTGCGGCAGTCACGATGCGCAGCCGATTGTAAATTCCGGCTCCTTGTATTAATAAATTGACAAACATGAGGTGAAGCTTTGGCAGAAAAGAAACAAGTTCCGCTACGAATATCCGCGAAACTATTTGAGGAAATCGCTGCGTGGGCGGAGGATGATTTTCGGTCCGTCAACGGACAAATTGAATATCTTTTGACGGAGTGCGTCAGACAGCGCAAGAAAAACGGCAGATATGTCGGCGAAGAAATTGACAAGCCTCTCGATCTTGATATTTGATGTTTTAAAACCTTAAGAAAGTACGAAAAGCCTGCAGGGCAGTCATAATTTGACCACTCATGCAGGCTCTTTATTAAACACCTGAAGTTTTTAATTTTTTAATTCGATATTTTCGGTACGGTGCAAACAAAACCCCGAGTCCTCTGTTGTAAGCCTTAAAGCCCCAGACACTGTAAAACGAATCCTTCATTTTGGCTTTGCGCGTGTAACCACGAACTATGCCGCCCCACTGTGCGATTCTGCCTTCGCGGATTGCCTTGATTAAATCGTTATTAGACGTTATGTCGCAGTCAAACAAGGTGTAGGCCATTCCGACATAGGCTTCGTCGTGTGCATCTGAACCACCGAGGCAAGGCTTTTTTAGCTTTTCGGCAAGCTCAGAAGCCGCATAGTTGGATTCTTTCTTTTCACAAGTATTAAAGCCCTCGATAAAGTCAACTTTATGCAGAATTTCGGGATGCTGCTTCAACTTTTTAAAAAACATCGCACTGGAACTGCGGTTGCCAAAAGGATGCGCCGGTCCTAAAATACCGCCGAACGTATGCACGATATGTATCAGCAGATCCACCGGCATTCCGCGAACCTGTAAAATTTTCAGGTGCAGATGATCGGGCATAATGACAAGAAAATGCCCTGCGTCTTTCGTATCATATTCAATCCCGGCAAGAACGCGAAAATCCCCTCCTTTGGATTCTTTTCCTGACTTCAGCCATTTGCGGTATCCCTTATATGAATCATGATCGGTAATTAACATTCCATCAAATCCCTGAGCCGACAAAAGCTCTATATATCTTTCCACGCTGACACTAGAGTCGATGGAGCCTCCTTTTGTGTGACAGTGCATATCAAATTTCATCATAATTCTATTTTAGCACAATCGCAGACAAATAAAAGACTTTTTTTATGTTAAAATATTCAAAATGTGCATTATTGACAGAATTCGATTTTGAGAATAAACTTAAAGAAAGTAAAAAGAAAGGGAAGCGTATGAGAATGACAAGAGAAATTACAGAAAGAACGATTGAACTCAGAAAAAAATTACATTCAATGCCGGAAGCGTCCATGAATGAGACCAAAACGAAAAAAGCGCTGATGCGTTTTATCGGTGAAAACACGAAACTTGAAATAGTAGATAAAGGCAAATGGTTTTATGTGTTAAAACGTGCAGGAAAGGAAAACGCGGAGGCAATCGCATTTCGCGCGGACATGGATGCTGTCTGCGGCAAAGACGGAAAGCCGGGCCATTACTGCGGTCACGACGGGCATTCTGCGATATTGGCTGGATTTGCGATGTGGCTTGACGGCGTGGAAACGGATAAAGATGTGTATTTGATTTTTCAGCCGGCGGAAGAAACCGGAAAAGGCGCGAAGATTTGTGCAGGGGTGCTTGCCGAGAAGAATATCAAGTACATATTCGGAATGCATAACATACCGGGCTGGCCGGAGAAAAACATACTCATAAGAAAAGGAACTTTTGCGTGTGCCTCAACCGGGCTTGAAATTGCAATGGTCGGAACACCGAGTCATGCAGGATATCCGGAGGCCGGCAAGAATCCGGGGTATGCACTTGCCAGACTGCTGCTTGCCGTGCAGGAGCTGACGGCAAGAATCAAGGAAGAAAAAGGCTTTGTGCTTATGACCTTGATCGGAATGGATATCGGCAGCGCAAATTACGGGGTCTGTGCATCGGAAGGAACGCTCAGAATGACGGTGCGTGCCGAAAAAGAAAGCATTTTCGAGGAATATGTATCCCGGATACGCGCTCTTGCCGAGGCGGAGGCCGAAGCGGACGGGCTTGCAATAAAAATAGAAGAAATTGAAAGGTTCCCGGCAACCGAGAACTGCGACGAGGCATGCGACATCGCTATGGCGGCAGCCGATGCCAACGGTTATGCCGTCCTGCAGCTTGAAGAGCCGATGAGATGGTCCGAGGATTTCGGGACTTATCTGAAGACCTGCAACGGTGCGTTTTTCGGTATCGGTGACGGATGTGAATATGCACAGCTTCACACCGAAAACTATGAGTTTCCGGACGAAATAACGGAAACCGCTCTTAACATGTTTGCGGAAATCCTTTGATCAGCGGCATGGGGCTTACCCTGGATAAATCCGCATTTTCTCTACAATACGCTCGATTCCATCCGCATACAAGCCGAACTTGGCGGAGACAAAATAGAATAACACACAATCGGATACATGCAGAGAAAGCACAGGGCATCCTGCGCTTTTTTCTATAAAAAGAACACATTTGTATGCAAAACCGGACTATTTACACGCACAGAATTGGGCTAAAATGGCAGCATGAAGAAGGGGCTTGATTTGAGCAGGAAAGGAGACCACGAAATGGAAAAAGCAAAGAATATAATCGAAATAAAGAACCTTCACAAAAGTTTTGGGGAGGTACACGCGGTAAACGATTTGAGCTTCTGCGTCAAAGAAGGAGAACTTTTCGCTTTTCTGGGCATCAACGGTGCGGGAAAGTCAACGACGATCGACATCATCTGCGGGCAGCTTGCAAAGGACAGCGGAGAGGTATATATAAAGGGAAAAACTCACAAGGAAGACAGAGACAGCATTAAGCGAAGCATCGGGGTTGTTTTCCAGGACTCCGTGCTGGACAAAGACCTGTCGGTCCGCGACAATCTGCAAAGCAGAGCGGCGCTTTACGGAATTACCGGAAAGAAATTTGAAAAACGCGTCAGCAAGCTCGCAGAACTTTTGGATTTTTCGGATTTGATGAAAAGAACGGTCGGAAAGCTTTCGGGAGGCCAAAGAAGACGAATCGATGTGGCAAGGGCACTTCTGCACAAGCCGGAGATTCTGATTTTGGATGAGCCGACCACGGGACTCGACCCGAAAACAAGAAGTCTTTTGTGGCAGGTCATAGATGACCTGAGACGCAGAGAAAACCTGACGGTTTTTCTTACGACACACTATATGGAAGAGGCTGCGGACGCGGATTATGTGATTATTCTTGATAAAGGCAGAATTGCGGCACAGGGGACACCGCTCAGCCTGAAAAACGAATATGCCGGAGATTATATTACTCTCTACGGGGTTTCCGAAGAGGAAGTACATATGCTCGGAGCGCCATATGAAGAGGTAAGAGACGGATTCAAGCTTTCGGTCTCCGACACGGCGGCGGCAACGCGGATGATACTGAAGCATCCGGAAATCTTTCAGGATTATGAGATTATAAAAGGGAAAATGGACGATGTATTTCTTGCCGCAACCGGCAAGAAACTTACAGGAGGGATTGAGAAATGAGAACAGCAGGACTTGGGGCGCTTACAAAGCGAAATGTAAAATTGTATTTTAAAGATAAGGGGATGTTTTTCAGCTCACTGATAACACCGCTGATTCTGCTTGTATTGTATACAACATTCTTAAAAAATGTTTTTGAAGATTCGTTCAGGGGGGCGCTGGATGCTGCGGGTGCTGCTGTCTCTGACAGCATTATAGGCGGATGCGTAGGCGGACAGCTTGTTTCCTCGCTTCTTGCCGTAAGCTGTGTGACGGTTGCGTTTTGTTCGAATCTCCTTATGGTTCAGGATAAAATCAGCGGGGCGAGAAGGGATTTAACGGTTACGCCGGTTCATTCGGGAACGCTTGCACTGAGCTACTATGCGGCGTCTCTTCTGAGCACTCTGATTATCTCATTCGCAGCATCTGCAGTATGCTTTGCCTATCTCGCAGCGGAAGGCTGGTATCTTTCAACTGCGGACGTTGCAGCCATAATCGACGATGTGATTCTGTTGTGCCTGTTCGGAACTGCGCTTTCTTCCTGCGTGAACTTTCCGCTTACAACGCAGGGTCAGGCCTCGGCAGTCGGAACGATTGTCAGTGCAGGCTACGGATTTATCTGCGGAGCATATATGCCGATTTCTCAATTCTCGGACGGACTTCAAAAAGTTCTTTCCTTCCTCCCGGGGACATACGGAACCAGCATGCTGAGAAATCATGCACTGCACGGCGTATTCGAAGAAATGTCCGACCACGGATTTCCGGCTCAGGTCATTGAATCTATCCGGGACAGTGTGGACTGCAACATATATTTTTACGGCGATAAGGTTTCGATTGGAAATATGTACATAATATTGGCTGCTTCCATCGCAATCCTGGTTGCATTGTATGTTTTGATGAATGTAATTAAGGCAAAGAGAGAAAAATAGGAAACGAGCAAAGAAAATAAATTAAAAAAACTCCCAAAAAACAGTTGACAAAAAGGAAAAGATGTCGTATTCTATATTTAGAATTATTCTAATTCTAAAAGCGAGGTGTTAAAAATGTCAAAATACGGAGATGAGATTTTGGATATTATCCTTAAATCCACCGAACACCCTACGGCTGAACAAATCTTTATGGAAATGAAAAAAAAGAATTCTAAGATTGTTCAGGCAACCGTATATAATAACTTAAAGACGCTTGCCGAAAGCGGAAAGGTGATTCGAATATCGCACCCCGGATTCCCGGATCGATATGACAACACGACAAGGCACGATCACATCATCTGCAAGGTGTGCGGCGGCATATCGGATACCCGCCTCGGCGACCTGACAGAATCGATTGAAACGCAGCTCGGACACAAGATAGACTCCTACGACTTGCGAGTTTACTACAAATGCCCAAACTGCAGCAAAAAATGAGAATGAAAAGGAGAATATGACATGGAAAAACTTACGAAATATGCAGGAACACAAACCGAAAAAAATCTTGAAGCAGCTTTTGCAGGCGAATCACAGGCAAGAAACAAATATACTTTCTTTGCATCGGTTGCGAAGAAGCAGGGCTTCGAACAGATTGCCAGCCTTTTCTTAAAGACGGCAGATAACGAAAAAGAACATGCAAAAATGTGGTTCAAGGAATTGAACGGAATCGGCGATACGGCACAGAACCTGCTCGCAGCAGCCGAAGGTGAAAACTACGAATGGACAGACATGTATGATGAATTCGCAAAGACTGCAGAGGAAGAAGGATTCCCGGAACTTGCAGCGAAATTCCGTCTTGTGGGTGAAATCGAAAGACACCATGAAGAAAGATATCGCGCGCTGCTTACAAATGTTGAAACAGCATCGGTATTTGCAAAGAGTGAAGTTAAGGTGTGGGAATGCAGAAACTGCGGACATATCGTAGTGGGAACCGCAGCACCGGATGTGTGCCCGACTTGCAATCATCCGCAGAGCTATTTCGAAGTACATGCTGAAAATTATTAATATCAAAACCGTATAAGTAATATAAAAAATTTTGGGAGGACGAAAAAATGATAGAACAGAAATTTTATATTTGCAAACATTGTGGTAATTTAGTAGCTATGGTTAACGAAAGCGGCGTGCCGCTCATCTGCTGCGGAGAAGAGATGCAGGAACTTGTTCCTGGAACGGTTGATGCTGCAGTGGAAAAACACGTTCCTGTTTACAAAGTTGAAGGAAACAAGGTAACGGTGGAAGTGGGAAGCGTGGAACATCCGATGCTTCCGGAACACTATATTCAGTGGATTTGGCTTAAGACAAAATTCGGCGGACAGCTTGCAAAGCTGAAGCCGGAAACAAAACCGGAAGCGGTGTTTGCACTTGCCGAAGGAGATGAAGTGGAAGCGGTTTACGAATACTGCAACCTTCACGGACTTTGGAGAGCATAATTATCAACTAAAACCTTAAAAAATCGGCGAATCCGCACATGCGGGTCCGCCGATTTTTGTAAGCAGCTTATTCCTGCTTCGGCTTTGCGTCTTCAAGTTTCTTGAGCTGTCTTGTGAAGAAAACATCTGAAATGAAATCCGAAAGACCGCTTACGAAAAGTCCAAGGCCGAGCATGAAGAATAATACTTTTGCAGTCGAAAACGGGTTCATCATAACGAGGATTCCGAATAATGCAATGACAACGGATGCGATGAGCACACCCTTGGAAGTACCGTAGCCGAATTTCTTGAAGTTGATTACGTTTTGGATTCCTTCGAGTCCTTTGTATGTAATCATAAATCCGAGGATGAACGGTATGAGAGCAATAATCATAGTGCCTTTCAGCCAAAGGAAAATGCCGAGGATGATAAGGCTCACGCCGATTGCAAATCCGTTTGTGTCTTCTGCGATTCTGGTCTCGACTTTTATTACCGCATAACCGAGAATCTTGGCGATTCCGAAGATGATTACGCACGCAGCCAAAAGCGCGCATATTACATTTTCAACTTTTTGCGGCCAAATCATCAATGCCAGGCCGAACAGGATGTAAATCAACGATGTTGTAAATTTCATGATTCCTGAATTTTTCATAATGTATCTGTCCTTTCTTTTAACCTTTCCCAAACCGGCCGTAAAGACCGCTTCACAGTAAGTATACCACAAATATTAGAAACTTGCTAAAAAAAAGGAAAAATATCTCTGATTAACTGTCGTGCGTATGCAGATATTTCTCGCGGGTAGCCATGCCGCCGCGTAGATGACGCTCCGCTTTGTTGTTTTCCAAAACGTTTTTTACTTCGAGGGCCAACGCCGGATTGACCTCAAGGAGTCTTTCGGTTACATCCTTATGGACGGTTGATTTGCTTACGCGAAACTTTTTCGCTGCCGCTCTGACTGTGGAATTGGTGTTTACTATGTAATGAGCAAGCTCAAGTACTCTTTCCTCTATATAATCCTTCATTGGCAGACACACACTCCTTGCTTATTCGTTAAGACAATATATGCTGCCGAACGAAGAAATATCACAGAGATTTATCGCTGTCGAAGGAAGTGCGAAAAATCGGTCATGTACCTTAAAAAATGCACAAAATTCGCAAAAAATCCATTGACTATTTTGTATACAAGATGTATTCTAATATAGGTTTATGTATACATTATACAACATTAGGAGGACACAAAGAGAATGAGAAAAGAATGGGAAGGTTTTATTGCCGGAAATTGGACAGAAAATATTGACGTGGAAGAGTTCATTAAATTGAACTATCATCCATATGACGGAGACGGAAGTTTCCTCGCAGGAGCAACAGAAAGAACGAAGGAATGTCTCGACAAAGTTCAGGAACTTCTTGTTGCAGAAAGAAAAGCAGGCGGCACATTAAAGGTTGACGCAAGCAGAATCATGAGAATCAACGCGTTTGGACCGGGATACATCGTTCCGGGCAAGGACATCATCGTGGGACTTCAGACAGACGAACCGCTCAAGAGAGGTATCTGCCCGTTTGGCGGAATCAAGATGGTAAGAGAAGAAGTAAAGGAATACGGACAGGAACTGCCGAAAGAAATCGACAATATGTTTAACTACATAACGACTCACAACGACGGCGTTTTCAAGGCATATTCAAATGAAATGAGACAGGTGAGACACCTTGGATACATCACAGGTCTTCCTGATGCATACGGCCGCGGAAGAATCATCGGCGACTATAGAAGAGCAGCCCTTTACGGAATCGACTACCTGATCGAAGAAAAGAAGAAAGACCATGAAACAATCGCGTCCAGACACGTGATGAACGAAGAAAACATCAGAACAGCGGAAGAAATCACGAACCAGATTAACGCTCTTAAGGAAATCAAGAAGATGGCAGAAAGCTATGGCTTTGACATTTCCGGACCGGCAAAAGACGTTAAAGAAGCAATTCAGTGGACATATTTTGCATACCTTGCAGGCATCAAGGAAGAAAACGGTGCAGCAATGTCCATCGGCAGAACTTCCACATTCATTGACATATATGCAGAAAGAGACCTTGCAAACGGTACTTACACAGAAGAACAGATTCAGGAATTTGTTGACGACTATATCTTGAAGCTCAGAGTGGCTCGTCACCTCAGAACAAACGAATACAACGAATTATTCGGCGGAGACCCGATGTGGATTACAGAAGGTATCGGCGGCGTAGGCATGGACGGAAGACATAAAGTAACAAAGAACTCCTACAGAGTCCTTCAGACACTTTACAACCTCGGACCTGCACCGGAACCAAACCTTACGGTATTATGGTCAGAAAAACTTCCGGAACCTTTCAAGAAGTTCTGTGCACAGGTTTCCATCGATACGGACTCCATCCAGTACGAAAATGACGACAAGATGAGACCGTTCTACGGCGAAGACTACTCCATCGCTTGCTGCGTATCCGCAATTCAGATGGGACAGCAGATTCAGTTCTTCGGTGCAAGATGCAACCTTGCTAAGATCCTTCTTCTTGGTTTAAACGGCGGTATCGACGAAAGAACAGGCGAACATGTTGGTCCGCAGATGGAACCGGTAGGCGACGGTCCGATCGATTTCGAAGTTGCATGGGAAAGATTCAACATCTACCTTGCATGGCTCTGCGAACTTTATGTAAACATCATGAACATCATTCACTTCATGCATGACAGATACGACTACGAAAGTTCCCAGATGGCATTCCTCAACTCCGAACTGAAGAGACTTATGGCATTCGGCGTTGCAGGATTCTCCGTTGCTGCTGACTCGCTTTCCGCAATCAAATATGCAAAGGTTTATCCAATCAGAGACGAAAACGGCGTAATCGTTGACTACAGAACAGAAGGTGAATTCCCGAAATACGGAAACGACGATGACAGAGTAGACGAAATCGCAGTTAAGATCTCCGAAAGAACCATCGAAGAATTAAGAAAACACCCGGCATACAGAAATGCCGTTCACACATTATCCGTACTCACAATCACTTCCAATGTAATGTACGGAAAGAAGACAGGAAACACGCCTGACGGAAGAAGAGCAGGAACTCCGTTTGCACCGGGAGCAAACCCTATGCACCAGAGAGACAATCACGGAGCAATCGCATCCTTAAACTCCGTATCCAAGATTGACTGGGATACTTGCCAGGACGGCGTTTCCAACACATTCTCCATCACACCGGAGACACTCGGAAAGAACCCTGAAGAAAGAGCGGACATCCTCAAGGGACTTCTCGAAGGATATTTCCAGAGAGGCGCACATCACCTCAATGTAAACGTACTCAACAGAGCGGTTCTGGAAGACGCATACGAAAATCCGGATAAATATCCGAACCTTACGGTAAGAGTTTCCGGATACGCAGTAAGATTCAACGCACTGTCGAAGAATCACCAGAAAGAGGTAATCGCAAGAACTTTCCACGAGTCTATCTAAGTGTGATCCCGAATGGGAAAGGCAATAAACGATGATTGGAAAAATTCACTCAATAGAAACCTTTGGCGCCGTGGACGGACCGGGCATCCGAACTGTGTTTTTTATGCAGGGATGCCCGGCAAGGTGCCTGTACTGCCACAACCCGGATTCGTGGTCTTATGACGGCGGCGAAAAGATCGAGGTTGAGGAAATCGTGCACTGGGCGCTCAGGGGCAAACCGTATTACGGAGGGAAAGGCGGCGTGACGTTCAGCGGAGGGGAACCTTTGCTGCAGGCCAAATTTCTCACAGAGGCAATGCATGCATTGCATAAAGAAGGAATAAAGAGCGCAATTGATACGAGCGGAACGTATATCGACGATTACACCGAAGATGCAATCCGCACATGCGATTTGGTCCTTCTTGACATCAAACATCCGGATCCGGAGAGGTTCGAAATTATAACCGGAAGAAAGCAGGAGACTCTTTACGAGCTGATTGACATCATCAATCGTCAAAAGAAGCACGTTTGGATACGACACGTCGTTGTTCCGGATATAAACGATACCCCTGAGGACATGGAAGCTCTCAACGAGTTTATCAAAAAGATAAGATATGTTGACAAAGTGGAGCTTTTGGGCTATCATACTATGGCAGTAGAAAAGTATGGGAAGCTTGGAATCACTTATAGGCTGAAGGGTGTACCCGCAATGGACGGGGCAAAACTTCTGGAACTGCAGAAGCTCATACATAAGCCTTCCGAGGCGGTGAGCCGTGTGGCCTTGTGATTCGAAAAGGGATTACGGATGGAAAACACTTTAATTTACGACAAACCGATAAATATCGGAAATATACTGAAATTCACTGTGCCGACAATGATTCGTATGCTGTTCGTTTCGATGTATACAATCGTTGACGGCATTGTTGTTTCCAATTATGTCGGGAGTCTGGGACTTTCGGCAATTAACATTGTGTTTCCGGTTTTGAACATCTGCATGGCGGTAACCTTCGTCTTCGAAATGGGTGGAAACGCCCTTATCGGCAAATTGCTCGGCGAGGGAAAGAAGGAGCAGGCATGCAGCTTTTTCAGCCTTATTATGATTATAAACATGGCTGTCATGGCGATCATGATGGTTGTTTTTCTTGCATGGGGAGAAGAAATTTATATGCACATCGGAGCGGATGAAGAGCTGCTTCCTTACTGCATGGAATACGGAACGATAATGGTTTTGGCAGGGCCTGTGTGGTCGCTCCAGATTTTGTTTCAGGGATTCTTGGTAACTGCGGACAGACCGCATCTGGGACTTTGGCTTTCGGTCGGCGCGGGAGTAATGAACGTGGGACTTGATATTCTGCTTGTGGGATACATGAACTTCGGCATTGCGGGGGCGGCGTATGCATCCATGGCAGGAATGATGGTTGCGGGACTTTTGCCGCTTTTCATATTCTTTAACAAAAAAAGCATTCTTCATTTCGAAAAGCCTGCATGGATGGGCAGAAACCTTCTCTATTCCATGGGAAACGGTGCTTCGGAAATGGTTACGAGCCTTTCGAGCGCAATCACAACGGCCCTCTTTAATCTGCAGATGATGGCGATCGTCGGAGAAAAAGGGGTTGCCGCAATCAGTGCAGTGCTTTATCTGCAGTTTGTGTTTGTGGCGATATTTATAGGCTTTTCTATGGGCGTGGGTCCGATTTTCAGCTACAATTACGGTTCGGGAAACCGTGACAACATAAAGAAGCTTTTCGCCATTTCAATGAAGATCGTCGCAATTATTTCAATATCGATGTTCGCGATAGCTGAGATCTTTGACCGGCCGCTTGTAATGATTTTTGCGTCGCATGATGCACTGCTGGCGGATCTTATGGTTACGGGATTTCGCATTGTGGCCGTGAGCGTGCTGTTCAGCGGAATCAATATTTTTGCTTCGGGATTCTTTACGGCACTCAACAACGGAAAAATCTCGGCATTTATTTCAATTTTGCGAACGCTTGTATTCGAGGCCGGAGCACTGCTTCTGCTTCCGCGGCTGTTTGCACTTGACGGAGTATGGTGGGCACTTCCGGCTGCCGAAATCGCAGGCAGTGCGGTAATTCTGGTGCTTTTGCTCAAAAACAGGAAGGTTTACGGCTATTAATTTAGATTTTTTCACAAAAAATTGCAAAAAAGGTATTGACAAAACATAAATCGAGTGGTAAACTTCGTGTATATTCAATAGAAAACCTTTGAGGGAGAAGTAAAACTGATTTACGGTCTCACAGCGAACCCGGGGCGGTGGAAGCCGGGCAGATGCAGATTCAGAATAATGGGCTCCTGAGGGCGAGGGGAAAGCGCAACGGCGTGAGTATCTGAGACGAGGCTCCTGCGTCAGTGGAGAGGAGTGTGATGGCACTCTGCAGAGGGGATTTTGCGTAAGCAGAATCAAACAAGGTGGCACCGCAGGTATAACCTGTCCTTGAGTTATTCAGGGACAGGTTTTTTTAATTTTCTGAAGGAGGATACAAAAATGAAAAAGACAATGAAAAAAGTAATGGCAGTATTTATGATTTTGGCAGTAACGGCAGTGATGATGATGGGCTGTGGCAATGACAACGGGACTGATGGCGAAACCGTGAGGGTCGGAATCCTTCAGCTCACTGAGCACCCTTCGCTTGATACAATCAGAGAAAGTATCATAGAAGGACTTGCAGACGAAGGATATGTCGACGGAGAGAACATCACAATCGACTATAAAAACGGTCAAAACGACATGACGAACATGAAGACCATCGCGCAGGCATTCGTTGCTGACAAATGCGATGTAATCGTTGCAATCGCAACACCGGCGGCACAGGCGGTTCTCAGCGAAACCACCGAGATTCCTATCATATTTGCAGCGGTAACAGACCCTGTGGATGCAGCGCTTGTTGATTCCCTTGAAGTTCCGGGCGGAAATGTGAGCGGAACTTCCGACGAGGTATCGGCAGAAGCAATCATGGATCTTGCAAAGGAAATTACACCGGGATTCAAGACGATCGGAGCACTCTACAGTGCAGGCGAGGACAATTCCGATTCCGTTATAAAGGGTCTCAAGGAATATGCGGACAAGAACGGATATGAAGTAGTGGAATCGACAGTTACAAATACAAGTGAAGTCCAGCAGGCAGCGCAGTACCTTGCAGACAAGGCGGATGTGGTTTATTCTCCAATCGACAATACCATCGCATCTGCAATGGCGGTTGCTTCCGAAACATTCAACAATGCAAAAGTACCGTTCTATGTAAGTGCAGACTCCATGGTTAAGGACGGCGGACTTGCAACGTACGGAATCGACTACACGGTTCTCGGAAAGGAAACGGCAAAGATGGTCGCTCAGGTTTTGGGAGGTGCTGACGTTTCAACGATGGCAGTCGTAAAAATGAACGATATGAACACCTATGTAAATACGAAGACTGCGGATGCAATCGGCGTTCAAATTCCGCAGGACATTCTTGACAAGGCAACGGTTTTGGAATAAGGAGAAACATTTTATGATGACATTTGGCGCCCTTTTGGGTTCGCTGGAGCTGGGAATGATCTATGCAATTCTGGCTTTGGGAGTATTTCTATCATTTAGAACTTTGAATATGCCGGATTTGACGGTAGATGGCTCTATCGTTACCGGAATGGCGGTTTCGGCAATGGTATGCGCCGGCGGCGGGAATCCTTTTCTCGCCCTTATCGGTGCATTCATAGGAGGAGGTTTTGCGGGACTTGCAACAGGCCTTCTTCATACAAAACTGAAAATTCAGGCAATTCTTGCGGGAATCCTCGTAATGATGGCAGCCTATTCGGTGAACCTGAGAATCATGGGAAAAACGCCGAATATCCCGCTTACAAAAAGCGAAACGATATACAAAATCGCCGACCGCATCATGGATCCGACTTACGGCGGAATCATAATCAATGTGATTCTGCTTGTGCTGATAATCACCGTTTTGTATATGTTCCTGCAGACAAGGCTCGGTTTTGTTTTCAGAGCTACCGGGGACAATGAGGACATGGTAAAAGCATGCGGGGTTTCCTGTGACGCGATGAAGCTGATGGGGCTTGCGGTTTCAAACGGCTTCGTGGGTCTGGCAGGCGGAATGCTCGCACAGAACCAAGGCTTTGCGGACATCAACAGCGGTGTAGGCATGATGGTCATCGGTCTTGCATCGGTAATCCTCGGAGAAGTAATCTTCGGTACGAAAACCTTGCTTAGAAGACTTATTGCGGCATCGCTCGGAGCGGTTGTTTACCGAATCATAATGGCGCAGGCTTTGTATATGGGTATGGAATCCACGGACATGAAACTGGTATCGGCGGTCATCGTTGCGATAGCTTTGTCGCTCGGACTTTTGGGAGAAAAGGGCAGCAAGCTTCACCTTAAGCTTAAAAAGAAAGGAGCCGGACAAAGATGAAAAGACTTCTTGATGTAAACGGAATAACCAAAGTGTTCGGCAGCGGAACCGTGAACGAAAAGACGGCACTCAGCGGTGTCAACCTTATCATGAATGAAGGTGACTTTGTTACCGTGATAGGAAACAACGGAGCCGGAAAATCAACGCTTCTCAACTGTATTGCGGGAGCTTTCCCGGTCGATGCCGGAAGCATTGTGCTGGACGGCGAAGATATTACGAAGCAGCCGGAGCATAAGAGAGCGCGCCACATCGGCAGGGTCTTTCAGGACCCGCTCAAGGGAACGGCGTTTGACATGACAATCGAGCAGAATCTGGCAATCGCCTATTACAAAAACAAGCCGAGAGGCCTGCAGCCGGGAATTACAAAGAAAGACCGCGAACTCTTCCGCGAGAAGCTTTCGGTGCTCGGAATGGGCCTCGAGGACAGAATGACAGAGAAGGTAAAACTCCTTTCGGGAGGTCAGAGACAATCCCTTACCCTCCTGATGGCATCCATTGCCAATCCGAAGCTTTTGCTTCTCGACGAACATACGGCGGCACTTGACCCGGCAGCTGCGGCCAAGGTGCTTGAACTCACGGACCGGGTTGCTTCGCGGGAAGGAATGTGCACCCTCATGATTACACACAATATGAAGGACGCGCTTCACTATGGAAACCGGACGATTTTGATGAAAAACGGCAAAATTGTGATGGAACTCGCAGGTGAGGAAAGAAAGGCCATGACGGTCGAAAAACTAATTGAAAAATTCAGCATAGACAATGACAGAATGCTGCTTTAAAAAAACAAACTCCGGAGACTGCAATCTTCGGAGTTTTTGGATTCTCTTTTATTTAAACAAAAAAGTGCGCTGCACGTAAACCTTGCATGCGAAGGAAAGCGCGAAGTTTTCCATAAGATATTTGTTGTCTCTGCCCGGGATTTCTTCGTTGCAAATAGAGACTCTGCCTGAAAAAACATCGGAAACGGCATTTTCGATGGCCTCGCAGAAACGGTTGTATGTGATTTCGGTTGCCTCGAGGCTGATGCCGAGTTTAATCAGCTTGCCGATTTCATCCGTGGCATAGCAGTTTTTCAGTATATATACCACGATAATCATGGCAACAGAAAGCTTTGGGTATTTTTTGTTCACAGGTGCGTCGACAATCTTGGCTTTGACATAGTTGTTTACCATGCTCTTTGTCAAGGATGCGGCACCGATTTCGGAAAAAAACGCCCCCAGAGTGGTGTCAATCAGCGCAATCACCTGGTCCATGTAAAGATCCAGTGTCGGCAGTTCGTTCCACCGCGGTATATGAAAATTTTTTATTGTATCATCATGTATTATGCTGTCTTTATTCATTTTTTCACCTCATCGAATACTATAACATACAAAAAGGAGCATGTAAAGGTTGACATTTCAAGCTTTGCATGATAATGTAGTATTGGATACTAGATAAAGGAGATTTTTCCATGGATTATAAAGAAAGAAAAGAATTTGAGTTAAAGAGGGCTGAGGAGTTTATCGCAAGCATTAATGCTATGAACGATCCGGACATTATGTACAAGGTAAGCCATCCGATTACGGACTTTAAGGACATGATGAACAAGAGTGTGGAAAGATACGGTGCGGATCATGTGGCATTCAAGCAGCGCTTTGCGAAGAATGAGCCTTTCAGAGAAATCACTTACGGTCAGACGCTTGAAGATCTCAATGCACTGGGAACAGCGTTGATCGAGCATGGATTAAAAGATAAAAGAGTTGCGGTTATCGGGGACAATTGTTACCAGTGGGCGTCCTCCTATCTTGCAGTAACATGCGGGCTCGGAGTTGTGGTTCCGCTCGACAAGGAACTCGGTGCGAGCGAACTTGAGCAGCTGATAAAGGAAGCGAATTGTGAAGGAATTCTTTTTACGAAGAAGTTCCTCAGCATTTTCCAGGATATAAAAGAAAGAGGAGAAACTGACCTCAGGGTTCTCGTAAACTTAAATGCTGAGAAAGAGGCTGACGGCGTTTTGTCATGGTCGCAGCTTATCGAGGACGGCAAGAAACTCATCGCAGGTGGAGACCGCCGTTATCTTGATGCGGAAATCTATCCGGACGAAATGGGCATTCTGCTCTTCACATCGGGAACAACGGGAATTGCCAAGGGCGTAATGCTCTCTCAGACAAATATCTGCTGTGACCTCATGAGTGCGCCTACGCTTCTTGACACAAACGAAAGAGACACTTTCTTCAGCGTGCTGCCTCTGCACCACACTTACGAATGTACTTGTGGATTCTTGATGCCGATGTACAAAGGGTCTTGCATAGGATACTGTGAAGGACTGAAATACATCCAGAAGAACCTGCAGGAAATTAAACCGACCTTCTTCCTCGGCGTTCCGCTCATTTTCGAGATGCTTTATAAGGCAATCTGGAAGAACATCCGCAAGCAGGGCAAGGAAGAGACGGTTAAGAAAGTTCTGAAACTCAACAAGGTAACTTCCAAGGTGGGCATCAATCTTAACAAGCTTCTTCTGAAGGATATCCTCAAGGTGTTCGGCGGCAACATGGATATGCTCATTGCCGGCGGCGCGGCAATTGACCCGCAGATTCTGCAGTTTTTCAGAGACCTTGGAATCATGGCACTTCAAGGCTACGGCCTCACGGAATGTGCGCCGATGGCGGCACTCAACCAAGACCTTAATCCGCGCAACGACTCCGTAGGACATGTGCTTCCGGGCGTTGAGGTTAAGATTATCGACAAGAACGAAGACGGAATAGGCGAAGTCTGTCTCAAGGGACCGAATGTCATGATGGGATATTACAATATGCCGGAGGAAACGGCGAAAGTACTCGTTGACGGATGGTTCCACACAGGAGACCTCGGCTATGTTGACGGCCCATATATCTATATCACGGGCAGAAAGAAGAATGTCATCATCACCAAAAACGGCAAGAATGTTTTCCCTGAGGAACTTGAATATTACCTCGGAAAGGTTTCGCTCGTATCCGAATCCATGGTATGGGCAGCGCAGGATGACTCCGGACAAGATGATTTAATTGTCGCAACCATTAAACCGGACATGGAAGAGGTTGAGGCTGTAATCGGCAAAGAAGCCGCTGAAGATCCGGAAAAGGTTGAAAAACTCATGTGGCAGGAAGTCGACAAAATCAACGAGGACCTTCCGTTCTTCAAGAAAATCAGAAGAATCAACATCCGTAAGGAAGAGTTCGAAAAAACCACGGGCAAGAAGATTAAAAGATTTGTCGAATCGAATAAACAGAAATAGCGAAGAAACCCACCGGCCGGTGGGTTTCTGCATTATGTAAACGGATTAAGCTGAGAAAAAAATCCAAATATTTATCGTAAATAAATTGAAAAAAGTTGAAAAATTATATATAATGTTCTGAGAAATGTAAATGATAACTAATATCAACAGAAAAGAGGAGATAGGTAATGGGATTTGCGACAGAAGTTGGAATTGATTTAGGTACAGCCAATGTACTTGTATATATAAAAGGAAAAGGCATCGTTTTGAATGAACCTTCGGTTGTTGCCATCAATAAGGACACCGACGAAATTCTTGCAGTCGGCGAAGAAGCAAGACAGATGCTTGGCAGAACGCCTGCAAACATTGTAGCCGTAAGACCGCTGCGTGACGGCGTTATTTCGGATTATGACATAACCGAGAGAATGCTGAAGCATTTCATCAGAAAGACATGCGGAAGCGGCAGATTTTTTAAGCCTAAAATTATGGTATGCGTTCCGAGCGGCGTTACCGAAGTTGAGAAGAGAGCGGTAAGAGAGGCTGCCACGCAGGCAGGCGGCAAGGATGTATATCTGATGGAAGAACCGGTTGCTGCAGCAATCGGCGCAGGAATTGATATTTCCAAACCGGACGGCGTTATGGTTATCGACATCGGCGGCGGAACCACGGATATTGCGGTTATTTCCCTCGGCGGAATTGTAGCCAGCACATCGGTTAAGATTGCCGGCGATAAATTCGACGAAGCAATCATCAAATATATGAGAAAAGAACACAAGCTCTACATCGGCGAAAGAACGGCAGAGGAACTCAAGCTTACCATCGGAACGGCATTCCCGAGAGACGAAGTCGTAACCAAGGAATGCAGAGGAAGAGACCTTGTTACAGGACTTCCGAAGAGTGTCGAAGTGACATCCGATGAAATGATGGACGCACTGGAAGAACCGCTTCATGCGATTTGCGAGGCAGTGCACAATGTCCTTGAAATCACTCCACCGGAGCTTGCAGCAGACATCAGCAATTCCGGAATTATCATCACGGGAGGCGGAGCGCTTCTCAACGGAATTGACAGAAGAATTGAAGACAGAACGGCAATCAAAGTGGTTGTCGCAGAGGACCCGAAGTCCTGCGTTGCAGTCGGAACAGGAAAATCACTTGATATTCTTGAGAAGCTGGAAAGCAGCTCGCTCAACAGAAGGGCACCTTATCTTTAAACAAAAGCTCAGCGTTCCCTTCGGGGAACGCTTTTTTCTTGAATACAATAGAAATGAGGAATCAAAATGAAACTGGAACTGATTGCGACCGCGACCTTTGGGCTCGAGGCGGTTGTCAAAAGAGAACTCGAAAATCTGGGATATAAGATATTGAAATCCGAGGACGGAAAGATTACGTTTCTCGGCGATGAGCGCGCAGTGGTACGCGCAAACCTGTGGCTTCGGAGCGCAGACAGAGTGCAGATTAAGATGGGGGAATTCACGGCGCTTGAATTTGAGGATCTTTTTCAGCAGATGAAGGCGATTCCGTGGGAGGAGTGGATTCCGATTGACGGAAAATTCGTGGTAAACGGCTCTTCGGTAAAGTCAAAGCTTTCGAGCGTGCCGGCGTGCCAGTCGGTAGCCGAAAAAGCGGTTGTGGAACGTCTCAAGGAATTCTATATGGTGGATTATTTTAAGAAGAGCGGGGCAGCCTATGACATAAAGATTACAATCCTCAAGGACAGGGTTACGGTTACACTGGACACGACAGGGCCGGGACTTCACAAACGCGGCTACCGAACGCACAGTGTTGAGGCTCCGATTAAGGAAACATTGGCGGCGGCGATGATTCAGCTTTCGTTTTGGAACAAGGACAGAATCCTGTCGGACCCGTGCTGCGGCTCCGGAACCATTCCAATTGAGGCGGCATTGATTGCGAAAAACATCGCCCCAGGGATAAGCAGGAGCTTTGTGAGCGAAGAGTGGGAAGCGATACCGGCAAACCTTTGGAAAGAAGAGCGAAAGGCGGCATTTGAGGCAATTGACAACGATTGCAAGCCGAAGATTTTCGGCCTTGACATCAATCCGAAGGCAATCGCCGCCGCAAAAGCAAACGCCGAGGAGGCGGGCGTCGATGACTGCATCAAATTTGCAGCCGCAGACATTTCGGCAATGCGTACCAAGAGCTTGAGCGGCGTGATGGTCACAAACCCTCCGTACGGCGAAAGAATCGGCGACCGACAGGGAATCGAAAAAATCTATGAGGCATATCGGAGATTTTTCGGAGAAAATCCGACATGGTCGCTTTTTGTGGTGACTGCGGACAAATCGATTGAAAAGGCGCTCGGCAGAAGCGCAGACAGGCGGAGGAAATTGTACAACGGCAGATTGGAAGTCTGCTACTATCAGTTCCACGGAGAAAAGGTATGAATATAAAGATCGATTACGACTCAAAAATTCCAATTTATATGCAGATTGCAAACCGGATGAAACAGCTCATTTTTTCGGGAGAACTCGTGACGGGAAGCACGCTTCCTTCCGAAAGAGCGACGGCTAAGTTCCTGAATGTCCATCGAAATACGATCGCAAAGGCTTACAACGAGCTGAAAGCGGAGGAACTTATCGAATCCAGGCAGGGCATAGGATACATAGTGGCGATGCCCCAGGCACAGGACGGGGAGCCCGCAAGGAGCGAAAAGGCAGGCGGCACAAAAATCAAGAGGGTAAACTGGCAGTCAGAAATCAATGAAAAATATCTCGACATGGAAATTACATTTGACGATCTTTTTCAGCGATTCGGGGACAGAGAAAAAATTTCCATGGGAAGCGGCATCGCCTGTCCCGGGATATATGACAAGAAAAAACTTGCCGAACACATAGTCGCAATGGTCTCGGAAGAAGGAAAAACGCAGTATTTTTACAGCCCGTACAAGGGCGACAAAATTCTTCGCCAGCAGCTCATTTCTTTCCTCAGCACGAAAGGAATCAAGGCGACGACCGGGCAGATTCAGATTTTGAGCGAGACCAATCAGGCACTCGACTTCCTGGTAACCCTCCTCGTAAAACCGGGTGACAGCGTAATTATGGAAGAAGCGGTATCGCCGGATGCATACCGCGCTATGGAACTTGCGGGCGCAAACATTGTGACCGTTCCCATTGACAAAGACGGAATCGACTGTGAAGCACTCGAAAGAACGGTGATGCAGAGAAAACCGCGGTTTATTTTCGTGAATTCGAGTTTTCACGACCCCACCGGAGCCATTCTGCCGCTGGAACGACGCAAAAAAATTATCGAAATTTCAAACAAATACCGTATCCCGATCGTGGAAGAGGATGCGGCTTCCGAACTTGTCTATGACGGAATGAAGCTTCCGCCGATAAAAGCCTTTGACAAGGCAGAGAATGTGATCTACATTTATTCTTTTTCGCTTTCGTTTGTGCCGGGTCTTTCGCTTGCATTTGTGGTGGCCGACAGAAAGCTGATTGAAAGCTTGAGTTATTTGGTGTCCGTGCGAATGATGGCGGTTGACTGGACGGCTCAGAAATTACTTGCAAAATATTTAAGTGACGGAAGTTATTATGGTATATTAGACGCATTTAGGGAAAACTATGCGAGAAAGCAGGAAATCGTGTGCCGCGGGCTGGATGAAATGAGACCGCTTGGAATCAGCTATCACAGACCGAGGGGCGGGGTGTACATTTGGTGCGCTCTGCCGCAGGGAATCGACAGCAAGGAATTTTCCAACGCAGCATATAAGCGCGGACTGGCACTGCTTCCAGGCTATGTGTTTTATCCGCACAAAAACGGCGGGCGCGGACATATTCGCATCAATTATTCGTTTGAAACGGAAGAACGCCTTGAGAAGGGTCTTGAAATTTTGAGAGAGACACTCGAAACGGAGCTTGAAAAACAACTGGCACACAAAAAATAACAGAGCCTGGTACTTTCAAAAAATGTACCGTATAGTAATATTTTAGTTAGAAAAAGTCACTAATTTTTTAAGCGATACATTTATAAAACGAAAAGGAGAATTGAAAAATGGCGGTAAACTTAAAAGGAAGACATTTCTTAACATTAATGGATTTCACACCGGAAGAAATCAGATACATGCTTGACTTAGCTCATGACTTAAAAGCTAAGAAAAGAGCAGGTATCCACAACGAAGTTTTAAAGGGAAAGAACGTCGTTCTTTTATTCGAAAAAACTTCCACAAGAACAAGATGTGCATTTGAAGTTGCAGCACTTGACGAAGGCGCTCACGTAACTTTCCTTGACAGCAAGAGCTCCCAGATGGGTAAGAAGGAAACAATCGCAGACACAGCTAAGGTTCTCGGCAGATTCTATGACGGTATCGAATACAGAGGATTCAAGCAGTCCGTTGTTGAAGAATTAGCTGCAAACGCAGGCGTACCTGTATGGAACGGTTTAACAGACGTTGACCACCCGACTCAGATCCTTGCTGACATGCTCACAATCGAAGAGCACGTTGCTAAGCCGTTAAACAAAGTTAAAGTTGTATTCTGCGGAGATATCAGAAACAACATGGCTTACGCTTGGATGTACGGATGTGCTAAGATGGGTATGCACTTCGTTGCTTACGGACCGAAGGAACTTGCAGACCAGATCGATCAGGACGTAATCAAAAGAGCAAGAGAAGTTGCCGAATACACAGGAGCAGTTATCGAAGTATCTTCCGACGAAGCATGCTTGAAGGGTGCAGACGTTCTTTACACTGACATCTGGGCTTCCATGGGCGAAGAAGATCAGATTCCTGAAAGAGTTAGAATGCTTACTCCTTTCAAGGTTACAAAAGAAATGCTCGACAAGACAGAAAACAGTGATGTTATCTTCCTTCACTGCTTACCTTCCTTCCACGATTTCGACACTACAATGGCAGCAGAACAGAAAGAATTAGGATACGACATCCGCGAAGTAACCGATGAAGTATTCTTATCAAGACATTCCAAAGTTTTCGACGAAGCAGAAAACAGAATGCACACAATTAAGGCCGTAATGGTTGCAACTATTGGCTAATGCACTGCATTGGCAGTCGAAAGGAGAAATCAAATGTATCCTGGAATTCATAATTTTTCCGAAATCGGAAAATTAAATAAAGTATTGCTTCACAGACCGGGTAAAGAACTCGAAGCGCTCACTCCGTCCACGATGGAAAGACTGCTTTTCGATGACATCCCTTATCTGAAAATTGCTCAGGAAGAACATGACAAATTTGCTCAGGTTCTCAGAGACAACGGCGTTGAAGTGGTTTACTATGTAACGGAAGCCGCTAAGGCTATGGCAAACCCTGAGATTCAGATTCAGTTCGTAAACGAATTCCTGAGCCTCAGCAAAATCAACTCCAAGGGTTTAAGAAGCGCAATGACGACTTACCTGCTTGACATGGCACCGGCAGAAATGGTGACAAAGGTAATCGCAGGTATCAAGAGAGAAGAAGTTAAGACAAAGGATGCTACATCCTTAATGGATTTGGTTGAAGATGACTATCCGTTCGTATCCGACCCGATGCCGAACCTTTACTTCACTCGTGACCCGGGTGCATGCGTGGGCGAAGGAATCAACATTCACCACATGCACACGGATGCAAGAAGAAGAGAATCTTTAATCTTGAGATATATCTACAAGTACAACAGAGATTTTGCGACCGAAGAAAACAAACAGTGGTATGATCTGACAGACACTTATTCCATCGAAGGCGGCGACGTTCTGGTTCTTTCCAAGGATATCGTAGCTGTGGGATTGTCAGAAAGAACTACGGTTTCCGGTCTTGAACATTTTGCGAGAAACCTGCTTCAGGGAAGCAATTTCAAGAAAGTTCTTGCGTTTGATATTCCGAAGTCAAGAGCATTCATGCACCTTGACACCGTATTCACGATGGTTGATTACGACAAGTTCACAATCCATCCGGAAATCGAAGGACCTCTCGGGGTTTACGAAATCACACTCGATGCGAAGGGCGAGCTGAAGTTCAACGCTCTTAAAGATGAACTTCACAAGATTCTTGCGCTCGAACTCAAAGTTCCGGCTGTTGACCTCATTCGCTGCGGAGGCGGAGACCTTCTTGCGGCTCAGCGTGAGCAGTGGAATGACGGTTCCAACACTCTGTGCATAGCACCGGGAACGGTTGTAACTTACGAAAGAAACTATGTAACCAATGAACTTCTCGACCAGAAGGGCATCAAGGTTCTTACAGTTCCGTCCGCGGAACTTTCCAGAGGCAGAGGCGGCCCTCGCTGCATGTCCTGCCCTGTTAACAGAGACGATTTATAAGGAGATAATAAAATGGCAGAAAAAATTGTTGTTGCTCTCGGCGGAAATGCCCTGCAGTCAGGCAAGGCAGATCCTACAGCTGAGGCTCAATTGGCAGTAGTAAAAGAAACTTGCGAAAGAATCGCTGACTTATCCGAAAAAGGATACGAAGTAGCGGTTGTTCACGGCAACGGACCACAGGTAGGAAGAATTCTTCTTGCTTCCGAAACAGCAAAGAACGTAACTCCGGCTATGCCGTTCGACGTATGCGGAGCTATGTCCCAGGGCTATATCGGATACCACCTTCAGCAGGCTCTGAAGTTTGCTCTTAAGAAGCGTGGCAAAGACATTCCGGTAGCTACAGTTCTTACACAGATGGTTGTTGACGCAAACGATCCGGGATTCAAGAATCCTACAAAGCCGATCGGACCTTTCTATTCGGAAGAAGAAGCGAAAGCTCTCGTAGAAGAAAAAGGCTATACCGTGAAAGAAGACGCAGGACGCGGCTGGAGAAGAGTTGTTGCTTCCCCAATCCCGACTGAAATCGTTGAACTTGATTCCGTTAAGAGATTATTCGATTCCACAATCGTAATCACTTGCGGAGGCGGCGGAATCCCTGTAGTTCGCAAGGAAGACGGCGACCTTGAAGGCGTTGCTGCAGTTATCGACAAAGACTTCGCAGCAGAACTTCTTGCAGAAAACATCGAAGCAGACGCTCTGATGATCCTCACAGAAGTAGAAAAGGTTGCAATCAACTTCAACAAGCCGAACCAGGAAGACCTGTCACACATGACTTATGCAGAAGCTGAAAAATATTGCGAAGAGGGGCAGTTTGCACCGGGCTCCATGCTTCCAAAGGTAAAAGCTTGCATGAAGTTTGTTCAGGCAAACCCTGATAAGAAGGCTATCATCACTTCGCTTGCTAAAGCTATCGATGCTTTGGAAGGCAAAACAGGCACTGTAATTACATTTGCATAACAATATACAAAAGAGAAATCGGCATTGCCCTTTGGGTGATGCCGATTTCTCTTTTGGGGTTATTCCTTGGAATAGGCCCAGCGCTTTATGAATACTTGGAGGATACCGGCGGCCGGAACGGCAAGCAGCATGCCCGGAATCCCAAAGAAGTACCCCATGATGCTTACGGACAGCAGGACAAAGAGCGGGTGCAGACCGGTGGCCTCGCCGACCACCTTGGGGTAGATATAGTTGGAGTCGATTTGCTGGACCAGAATGAGACCGCAGACCGCAGCAGCTGCATGAAGAAGACCACCGGAGAAAAAGGCAGCAATGAATGCCGGAACCATGCCGAAAAACGGACCGAAATACGGAATGATGTTCAAAACACCGCCGATGATGCCGATGAGCACTCCGTAGTCGACTTTCAGGATGCTGAGAATAAGGGAGGAAAGAAATGCCACAAGGAGGCTGTCGATGAGAGCTCCCTTGATAAAAGTTGAGATGACTTTGTTGATATCCTGTGCAGCCTCACTTATCAGCCCGTGCGTTTTTTGCTTCGTTGTCAAAGAAAGGAATCTTTCCCAAAGCATTACAAAGAATTCCCTGTCCTTAAGAAGATAGACAGATGCCACCAGACCTACAAAAAATGTCACAAGACCGCCGATAAGCGAATAGGCTGCACCCAGAACGCTATTGAGTGAAAACCCGCCCAAAAGCCTGTTTTGGAGCTCTCTGAGGGCATGACGGCTGTCTTCCGCGGAGAGTCCGGGCACATAATCGGAAGCAAAAGAGACGATTGCATCAGCAGCGCCTTCACAGTAGTTTTTGATAAGATTAAGAGTATCGCTTAGGCTTCCCTGCGGCAGGGCACCGGCAATTAAGACGATAAATCCGTAGATGAGCGCAGAAAGACATGCGGCAGCTCCGATATAAGTAAGCAGGATTGCGATGCTGCGGCTTTTTACTTTTTTCTCGAGCCATGCAGCAGGAGCACTGAAAAGATAGGCCAAAACAAGGCCGATTATAACGGGCATCAGAACTTTCAGCACATACCCGAGCAAGGAAGCCGCAGCCTGCGCCAAATCAATAAAAAGGTTTTGCATCGATACATTTATTCTCCATTGTGTTTTCTTCCAATAAATAGTATGGTAGAAACGAAGAGAAAAATGCACAAAGCCCTCGGCATTTTGCCGAGGGCTTGTTCTTTTCTTTATTTATTTTGAAAAATCAATTAAGCTTCAAGTGCCTTTAATGCAGCAGCCTTTTCAGCTTCTCTTTCTTCTAAGATCTTAGCATATTCTTCATCCGTCAGCTTAGTCATCGTGATTCCTGCATATCCGAAGAATACGGAAACGATTGGGTTAAGCCAGTTAAGAATAGCATATGGAATGTAGCTGGAGTCTACGTTGAGGAAGTTTCTCATCGTAGCGCCGCAAGTGTTCCAAGGGAAGAAGTTGGAAGTGATTGTTCCGCAGTCTTCCAGTGCTCTTGAAAGGTTTTCCGGACGAAGCTTCATGTCTTCGAATTTTTCCTTGAACATTCTGCCAGGAAGTACGAGTGCTAAGTACTGGTCGCAGCATACTGCGTTAGTGATTAAGCACATTAATTCAGTTGCGAGTACGAGTCCGCCTCTGCCCTTAGCTACCTTAAGGAGACCTTCAGCGATTGTTCCCATAACGCCTGTTACGTCTACGATACCGCCGAAGCACATTGCACAGAGGATGATGGAGATTGTCCACATCATACCCTGCATACCACCATTGGAAAGAAGGTCAGCAAGTTTTGCGATTACAGAACCGTCTTCTGTTCCTTCCGGAACCTGTCCCATGGAGATACCGTTGTTCATGATTGTGAAGATGGATTCCTTAAGAGGAAGTCCTGTAGCTGTTTCAACATGTGCTCTGTTCCAGAAGAAGAACGGAACGCCGATGAATACACCACCGATTAAGGATGGGATTGCAGGGAACTTCATCGCTACTGCCACGATTACGAAGATTGGCGGAAGCAGGGAAAGAACACTTATCTTGGATGAACCTTGGATGAATACAGAGATTTCATCTACAACGGACATGTCAACCGCATTGTTGGAAGCATGCATGAAGCCCATTACTGCGTAAGCAACTAAAGCGATAGCTAAGGAAGTACCGGTTGTATAAACCATGTGTTTGATGTGTCCGAACAGAGTTGCGCCGGCCATTGCAGGAGCAAGGTTTGTTGTATCGGATAATGGGGACATCTTGTCTCCGAAGTAAGCACCGGATACTACAGCACCTGCTGTCATAGCAACAGGGAATCCGAGAGCTGTACCTACACCAACGAGTGCAACACCCATGGAACCTGCTGTGGACCATGAAGAACCTGTTGCAAGGGATACGATGGAGCAAAGGATACAAGCTGTAAGTAAGAATACCTTAGGGCTGATAACTTTGATACCGTAGTACATCATGGAAGGAATTGTTCCTGCTGCAAGCCATGAACAAATCATAGCACCTACGATAGCAAGGATTAAGATAGCCTGCATGGATCTGTTGATGGAAGCGAGGATACCCTGTTCCATGTAGTTCCATTTCCAGCCGTTAGCTACGCCGATGATTGCAGCGAAAGATGCTGCGATGATAAGTGCGATGTGTGGTTCGCCACCGTCGTCAACGATAATTGACCACATTAATGCGGCAATCATTACTACCATAACGAGTAAGCATTGCCATACCGGGATCTTTTTACCCATAATAAGTCCTCCTTAATAATATTAAGTTAAATAAATAAATAAAGAATCGCGTCTTTCGACACATCTATATTATAGTGTCTTGCCAATCTTTTGTCAAGAAAATGTGAAAATTTATGAAGATTTTTTGAAAAAATATAACAATTTTTGTTGACACCATACTGTACTATTTGTATAATACGGTTAAGAACTGTGTTACGCGAGTAGTACGGTTTTGATACGGATGAGAGGAGGTGCCGCAGACAGAGACATGGTAGATTTTGAGAAAATAAAAATGGACGGAAACGGCCCGATTTACATGCAGCTTATCGCATTTGTCAAGCAGGGGCTTGCATCCGGTGAAGTCAAGTGCGGTGACGAGATGCCCTCAAGGCGCGTTTTATCGGCACTGCTGGGAATCAACCCGAACACCGTTCAAAAGGCATATGCACTCATGGAAGCCGAAGAACTGATAAGCTCTCACGCCGGAGCAAAGAGCTGCATAAGTGCGTCCGAGGAGAAAATCGCACAGATAAAAGCCGAACTCACAGAAGAAGGGGCAAGGACGGCAATCGGCACTCTGAAGGCGGCAGGCTACAGCAAAGAAGAAGCAATCGCGGTACTGGAGAAATATTGGGACGCAGAGGGGGATGAGGCAAAATGAAAAAATTTTTATCTATCTATAATCTTTTTTTTAGGAGCAGCGCGCTTGCGGCGGGCACAACGATTTTGGCGTCCGTATGCGTTCAGGCGGTATTCCTATATGAAAAGATGCAGGGAGAAACGATTTACTTTGAAAATGCTGCGTCGGGTTACACGATGCTCCCGTCGCTTATCGGACTCGCCCTTATCTTATGGTTTCTGCGTGATATGCTCGGCTCAGCGAAAAGCAACGTTGACCTGACCGTGCAGAGACTAAAGGTTAAACCAATCCCGTTTTTTGTTACGGAGGCATTCTACATCATGATGGTTTTGACGGTGTTCTGGGCACTGACTGCCGGCATGACCTATGAGCTTGCAGCTTATTTCAGTGATAAGATATCGACGGCGCAAAATCCGCAGCTGAGGCTGCTGGTTGCATTCTATCGGTGCGGCCCGCTACATGTTCTTTTTCCTCTCGGGGATGGTGTCAGACTTGTTTGCAATATTGCGGCGATTGTTTCCTTCGGTTTTTCGATGGCGGCAGGAAATTATTTCAGCCGGAAAAGGAAGAATCGGGACGGACTTGCATGGTGCACGCTTTTTCTGTTCGGCTTTCTTTCGACAAAAGGATATAACGAGGCCATGACGGGCGTAGAAGCAGCATCCTACGGATTCGTGGTGTTTTTAAGCATTGTCTTTGTGGCATACGAGGAAAAACACCCGGACGAACCGGAGCTGAATACAGACGAAGGAGGTGCAGGCACGGATGAGTAAAATGAAAATGCATGAAAAAATCAAAGCGTTCATCAAGGAGCATCTTCCGATTGGCTACCGCGCAGAAAAAGAACGCACAGCTTTTTTAACTTCGCTGATATGCCCGATTATATTCAGCCTGACCTTCCTTGTGAATTACAGCCAGGAAAGGGAAAATCTTTACCGCTATATAGCAGGAGGCTTCAGAAAAGAGCTCATCCCCGGGGCAGTCATGGAAAATTTTGCGGATGTATTAGGGTACAGCATGACGGCCTTTCCGGCTTTTGCGCTTATCTGCTTGCTCTCTCAGCTTTTCAGCCACTATGCTTATCACAAAAACGGAAGCAATGCGTTTTACACAATGCGCCGCCTGCCGGACAAACAGGAACTTAGAAGAAGGTGCGTCACACTTCCTTTGATGGAAGCGGGAGTGGTTTTGCTGGCGATGGCAATCGTACTTGTACTTTACTACATTATATATATGTGCGCGACCCCGGACGAATGTATCCGGCCGGGACAGTGGAGCTTTGTATGGGAGAAATGGAGGGTATTTTAGATGTTGGAAATTAAGAACTTAAATAAAAAATACGGAAGCGGCAAAGTTGCACTGAAAAGTGTAAACCTCACGCTTCCGAGCGGTCAGATTGTCGGTCTCTTCGGCGAAAACGGAGCGGGCAAGACAACCATGATGAAATCCATTCTGGGATTTCTGAAGTATGACGGAGAAATCACACTCGACGGAGAAAAAATCACGCACAAAAATATTGCGAGAATTTCTTTTGCGACGAGCGAGCATTCTTTCTTCCCGGCTCTCACACCGGAAGGGCACAAAGAATTTTATAAGGAACATTTTGATACTTTTCGCGAGAAGAGATTCAACGCTCTCATGGAATTCTTCGAGCTGCCGATGCATAGAAAAGTCGGGAGTTTTTCCACGGGACAGAAAAATCAGTTTGAAGTCCTCCTCGCACTTTCGCAGGGTGCAGACTACATCCTCATGGATGAACCGTTTGCGGGCAATGATGTGTTTAACCGCGAAGATTTCTACAAGGTTCTGCTCGGAATTCTGGAGCCGACGGAAACGGTACTGCTTTCGACGCATCTGATAGAAGAAGTGGCGGACTTTATCGGAAGAGCGGTTCTGCTCCACAAGGGTGAAATCATCGGCGATCTCAGTCTCGACGAAATCGAGGAATCAGGAAAGAGTCTGATTGAAATTATTAAGGAAACTTACCGCTACAGAGCCGACCGCGTAGGCAAGGCGATTGCGCGTATGGAGGAAGAATTATGAAAGCGAGAATCTTAGCGCTGCTCGTGTTTGTGCTTTCTCTGAGCGTGCTTATATACGCTTCGGGGAAGATAAACGAGGCGGAAAAGTACGCGGAAGTCATTGAAACAACCCTTTCGGGCGATGTTTCGCATGCGGAAGGCGTCAAACTCAGCTTCGGTGCTCACGCAGGCGAGAGGCTGGCTTGGAAATGCACTTATGATTTTGGTGCGAAGAAGGGAAAGACAGAGTTTCAAACATACGAAAAGGAGTCGTACCTTCTTTCGACTCGGTCTAAAAATGAGCCTGCTGCATCCATCCGAAACGATGTCTGGTTTCCGGGTGCGCTCGATGTACTGAACCCTCAGACACCCGAAGCCGAGCGGAAGCAAAAGGAAATCCTTGCAAAATGCAACGTGCAGTGGGCGGAGAATGCCGAAGCGACCGCAAAGGCGTTTACTGAGGGCGTGAAACCGGGGAAATATAAATATAAGAGCGTATATATAAAGGATATTTTTAAATATTATCCGGTTGATTACAGTTTCAGCAGCGGAGGCATCGGACATTACCTGCACTTTGAAGAAATCGCTGCAGACTACACCGACGAAGAACTGAAAATGCTTCGCGATGTCAATGAGTTTTTCCGTATTCCGGTTGCCGAAAAGGAAAGAAAGTTTTGTAAACTCACCGTGAATTCGGGCGGACAGGTCACGGACTTCGATGTTCGAGATTCCAATGAAAGCGGAACGAGATACTCCGAGGAAATTTTTGACCTCAATATGCGGTACTGCAATACGGAGGACGCCTTTTACATGCTTTTCGACGCGCATCTTGTTTCCTATTACGGAGAAGATTTGAAGGGAAAGACCATCGACACGAGCAAAATCAAGGGCGGCTTCGGGATTTACAAGCTGCCGTGCGATTTGGAAAAGTCGAAATTCTATACGGGGAGGCTTCAGACCGTATATCCGCTTGCCCCGTCAAACTACTATGAAACCATCGAAACGAGTCCGGACGGCAAGTTCCTGCTGGTGATTGCACGAAACGGGCAAAAGGTCTGGGCGGAGGTCATTCGCATTTCCGACATGAAACGGGTACAGGAAATCGACCTCATCGACCTGACGGAAGGCAGAGATGAGGTGGACATGGGAATCGGCTTCCGGGAAATCTCGGACAACGCATATCTGATATTTAATAATGAGGGACAGCTTGCCGTGATGCATTTTGCAAACGGGAAGTACCATAAGGATATGGCAGCTTCGGGGCTGCAGACGGAACTGACAAGCTACGACGCTCTCGACCGAGAAGATACGCTCATAGAATATGACGGAAAGAAGCTTGTGATTGCGGGGTATGTTTCGCTTCCGGGCGTGCCGTATGATTCGGTATGGGATCTTCCGGACGAAGGCATGTCCTGCGTGGCGGAGCTTGCGGTGCTTGAAGCCGGAGAGCTTGCGTACTGCGGCAGGCTGACGACGAACCTTATGGATTACAGTGACAAGGAGAGCGTTGAGGCATTCATCGCGCAGAAAGAGGATGCCCGGACGGGAAGGCTCAGAGGATTCTGGAAAGAAAATTTAAGCTCGGTAACCAAACGCTGTGACGATATGCTGGAGATTATAATATGAAAGAAAAATTAAAAGTGAATCTGTCCATCTTCGAGCTGCTGCTGCGAAACGGGGGATTAAAGCTCGCGGCGGTCATCGTGCTCACGATGCTGGCAGAAGGGGTTTTACTATATATGATGATGCAAAAGGAGACGCTGTACTACGAAAATCTTTTCGCGAGGGGCGCGGCAATTCCGCTGATGGCAGGCTTTATTCTGCTGAGCCTCGCAATGCTCAATCCGATGAAAGCGTCAAAAAGCAATTTGAATTACACGCTGAAGAGGCTGCGGGTGAAGCCGGCAGCTATCTTCGCTGCGGAGGTCGTGTATCTCATGCTGGCGTATGCGGTGTTCTGGGCGCTGGCGATTGCCTTGCTCTATGGCTTCGGGATTTATTTTACGCAAAACATCTCCGGAGCGTTGAATCGGGAAGCTGGTCTGTTTCTGGCATTCGGAAGGACGCATGACCTGTGGCTCTGGCTTCCAATCGGCAATGCGGCGCTTGCGGTTCGGAATGTAGTGGGAATCGCGGCGCTCGGCGCGGCAGCCGCGCGCTTTAACTGCTTCCTGCGAAAAGGTGAAACGAAAGCGATTGCTCCGCTTCTGACGCTGGTGCTTTTTACGCGAGCTTTTTACACGGATATCAGCGATACCAATATAAATCTGGTGAGAATCGCGATGCTGCTTGGAATGCTGCTGTTCTGCGTTGTAAGCACATGTTTTGAGGAGGCAGAATTATGAAGATGAGAAGAATTGCAGCTGCAGTGCTGATTTTGTCTCTGGCAGCAGGGGGCTATGCGCTCACGCAGGTGAGCGGTCAAAAAGACTATGCGCAGGTTTACGAAAAGACGGTTGCAGGAGATGCAAAAGCTGCCGAAGGACTTACGGTAAACTTCGGCGCGAGCGTGTCGCGAAGCGGGCTTAACTGGAAAAACACTTATTGTTACGAAGCCGGCGGAGAAAATAAACAAAGGGTCGAGTTTCTGTTAGGCAATCCCGACATTGAGGCATATAAAACGAGTTATCAAACTTCTGTAAGTTTTGACATTTATAAGGACTTTGATCTTCAAAGCGTCAATGAGCTTTTTTACGAAAGACAGGAGGTACTGCCGCCTGCCGGCAAAGAAGCCTTGAAAACCGCAAAGCGAAAAAAGGAAATCAAAGAGATTTTGAAAGCACCTTTTACGAAAAATGCTGAAAGCTACATGAAAACCCTTCGGGACAGCATCCCGGAAAAGGGTGTGAAGAATATTGCCATACATGTGAAAGACCTGATGGACTATTATATCCTGAGCGGATATATCAACGGCACAGCCGAAATGCTTGATATGAATTTTTTCTTTTTAACCGCGAATGACGGCGCGGACTATGAGCTTGAGCAGGCGAAAAAGTGGAAAGCGTGGAATGACTTCTTTAAAATTCCGGTTTTAGAGGAGGAATACATGAATTACCACTTGGCAAAAGGAAGTAACGGAGAACTTTCCGTGACGGCGGACTACGGCATTACAAAGGGAGGCGATGAGTTTGGTTTCAACATACAAAGCTGCGACACCGAAGAGGCATCGTACTTTTTCTTCGACGCGCATTCATGGAACGGCCGGGTGGTCGATACAAGTCTGATTCCGGGCGGATTCGGTATCTACCGCATGCCTCATAAAAGTGAAAGCGGTAAAAGTGTGATGGAAGAGATGGAAAATATTTACCGTCTTGACCCAAAAGCCTATTACCAGAGCATAGCGGCAAGCCCGGACGGAAAGAAGCTGATGATTTCCTACTATTACAGTAATGCGGGCAGACGGGAAGCAGACGAGGATGAGAAGGTGACTCTGTTTGCGGAAGTGATTGACCTTGCAAGCGGAAAGTGCGACGAGAAGATAACCCTTCTGGAAAACTGCCGGTGGCCGGTTGTGCGAAGAGACGGGGAATTCCAGGTTTTTACGGATAACGAGTCGAGGCTGAAAATTTACCGCTACATGGACGGCAGATACCGCAAAATTGTCGATGCAAAGGATTTGGACTTTTCGCTGCCGGGGCTTGCGGATATTACGAACAACAGTACGGAAATTTTGTATGAAGAGGGCAGAGTGTCGGCGCTGTGCTACGAAACGATAAACACATGGGATGAGGAACGCAGCAAAAACGGTTTCGCCCAAAATGAGCAGAGTGTTTCCGCTGTTTTGAATATATTTACAGAGGACGGCCTTGCGTACTGCGGCAGGCTCTATAACAACCTGCAGGATTTTTACGATACGGACACCTATAAAGAGATTGGAGGAAAGCTTTGGGAAGAAGAAAAGTGGGGAGAGACTTTTGAGACGGACGCAAGATACCCTTATGGTATCAGCACGATAGGAAGCGTCTTGAAGCTTGAGACGAATAAAGGAGAAGCAAAGTGATAAAACAAATCGAGGCTTACGAGCCGTATAACGAGCAGGAAGAGCGGGACAAAGAAATTATTCTTTCCATGTTGACGGAGGCGGAACGTATGGGCGAAGATATTTTTTCCCGTGAAAACCGCATGGCGCATATGACCGCGTCGGCGTGGGTTGTGAATCGCGACCGGACAAAAGTACTGCTTGCCTACCATAATATTTACAATTCGTGGGCGTGGCTCGGCGGACATGCAGACGGAGAGAGAAATTTGCTCAGCGTTGCCGTGCGCGAGGTCTGTGAGGAAAGCGGTCTTACTCCCGCACATGTGCGGCCCGCATGGCTTATATCGCAGAAAGGCAATTTGTCACAGGGGAGTGCAGGAGACATTTTTTCGCTTGAGGTGCTCGCGGTGGACGGACACTTTAAAAAGGGCGAATACATTTCTTCGCATCTGCATTTGAATGTGACCTATCTTTTGGAGGCTGACGAGGAAGAAACGCTATATAAAAAGGAAGATGAAAACAGCAGCGTGAAATGGTTTTTGCCTGAAGAGGCGCTTGCGGTGTCAAGAGAACCGTGGTTTGCAGAGCATATATATAGGAAGTTAAATGAAAAAGCCGGCTTATAAGGCTTTTTCTTGCTTGGGCGGCGAAATCATGCTAAAATGAGAAAAAATATATTTGCTGACGGCAAGAAGGAGGTTTCTCATGTTACATGAAGTGAAATTTAAGTCTTTTAACGAGCGCGATACCGTTTACGGGTGGATTTATGTACCGGCATGCGAGCCGAAGGGAATTGTTCAGCTGATTCATGGCTTCGGCGAACACTCTCGCAGATATTTCCACATGATTGTCAGATTTATGGAAGCAGGCTACATCGTTGCGGCTGACGACCATGTCGGACACGGCAAAACCGCACTGGAAAACGACACTTGGGGCAACTGGGGCGACAAAGGCTGCCACACCATGATGGAGGACGAGCACCGCATGAAAGAAATAGCATGTGAAATCTACCCGAATCTTCCATATTTTCTTTACGGCCACAGCATGGGCTCGATGATTGCGCGTGATTTCATGGCAAAGTACGGCGATGAGCTGACGGGAGCTACCATTTGCGGTACGCCGGGTGTGTTCCCTGTAGCGGATGAAACCCTCGTGAAGATTGACCGCCTTCTGGCAGAAGGAAAGGGCGACGACTGCGACCCGGATCTCGGAGGAGAGCTTCTGGGCTGGATGTGCGAACGCTGCGGAGAAATCAAGCTCGGAAACGAGTGGATCTGCCATGACCCGTATGTTCAGCAGGATCACGCAGCAGACCCGTTTGACGCATTCACCAAGCCGACCTCAAACCGCGCGATGAAGGACTTCGTTGACATGTTCGCAGCTGTGGAAGGTGTGGAATGGGCAGCAAAGGTTCCAAAAGACCTTCCTATTTATAATATTGCAGGCGACCAGGATCCTGTCGGCATGTACGGTGAAGGCGTATACCAGGTTTCCAACTGGCTGGCGCGGACCGGACACGATGTTATAACAGAACTTTACACAGGATTCCGCCACGAAATCCACAACTATGCAGAGATTAAAGACGAGGTTGCGGACGGCATTATCGAGTTCATGGATGATGTTCTTGGCGAACTGGAATAGGGAAAGAACCGGCCTTTACAAGGCTGCGAAAATCTTTTCGGATTTTTTCGAAAAAAGTCGAAAAATGCTATTGACATAAGGCGAAAACAGTGGTAGTATAGACAAGCTGTCGGAAATGCGGCAGCTTGTTTCAACTTTATAACGGAATGTTCGGCACGGAAGTGAGCGCGAAATTTCAGAAAAAAGATTGAAAAAACCTATTGACAATTACCGTTAAAAATGGTAATATAGATAAGCTGTCGGAAATAAATCCGAAAGCAAAACAAAATAGCAATTGAGAATTTTGAAAAAAGTGCTAACAAGTGCTTGACAAGATTAGCAAGATGTGCTAAGATATTAAATGTTCGACACCTCGTCGAACGGCGGTTGAAAAAACCGCACTGAACCTTGAAAACTTCATAGTGTAGAAATTTAGTCAAATAAATTTTGAAACAATCAGCTAAATT
>CAKQVG010000009.1:0-64473 GCA_934277695.1 uncultured Clostridia bacterium | reverse complement strand
ACACCCATGGAACCTGCTGTGGACCATGAAGAACCTGTTGCAAGGGATACGATGGAGCAAAGGATACAAGCTGTAAGCAAGAATACCTTCGGGCTGATGATCTTAATTCCGTAGTACATCATGGAAGGGATTGTACCTGCTGCCATCCAGGAAGCGATGATTGCACCGAGGATAGCAAGGATTAAGATAGCCTGCATGGATCTGTTAATGGAAGCAAGGATACCCTGTTCAAGGTAAGCCCATTTCCATCCGTTTGCACAAGCGATAATACCTGCGAAACCTGCTGCTAAAATAAGTGCGATGTGAGGTTCTCCACCGGTGTCCTTAATAATGGACCACATAAGGAAACCTACCATTGCGAGCATAACCAGAATGGTCTGCCACATAGGAATTTTTTTACCCATAAAAATAAGTCCTCCTATAAATAAATAAGTATGAATGAATTTGCACGGCAGAAGCACCGTACGACACGATAATACATTTTTCACACGTTCTTCACAATTACCCAAGCGGTTAAACCGGCCTAAACTTTTGGGTAAATCGCAAGAAAAAGCGGCCCACCCATAAGGGCGAGCCGCTTTCAGTTACGTATTTACCGCCTCTTGCTAGTTATAGCAGTTACAGAAGATAATTACCAGTAACAAGAAGAAGAATAATAAGCTGGTATCTACGCAGCCGTCTCCGACAAGACCACAATTATTTGACATAAGTTTCACCTGCATCTTTCATAATATTTTGAACTTCATTCATATTCAGTTGTAGTATACAATATGAGTAAGATACAAAAAGTGTTCTCTAAAGTTTAAATATTTATTTCTTTCGGTCTTGCGATATCTCCTCCGGACAGCACATCGTCATACATCGCTCTTGCGCCGCCGATAAATTTCGGTCTGGTTCTTGCGCATACGATAGGAGCTTCTCCGATTTTTTTGATGGAAAGTCTTACGGGAACCGCAACTTTTTTGAGCTGCATTCCAATCAGTGTATTTCCGATATCGATTCCGGCGTCTGCTTTGATCTCTTCCAGTGCAACGGGTTCTTTAGCTCTGTGATACATCGTCGTCGCAAACGAACCTCCTGCATGCGGATGCGGAACCACATTTACGATTTCCGTCCCCGGAAGAAGTGCCTTTTTCTCAACGATAACCGCGCGGTTCAGGTGTTCACAGCACTGTGCCGCCAGATAAATTCCTTTCGGCTCAAGTACAGACATAATTCCTTCGTAAACTGCCTCTGCTGCGTTAATGTCCGAACCCTTTCCGATTCTCTGTCCCATGACTTCGCTGGAGCTGCAGCCAACGACGAAAATATCGCCTTTTTTCAATTTTGCAATGCTGACAAGCTCTTCTGCCGCACTTCTTGCCTGCTCTTTTATTTTATCATAAGTAATACTCATTGTATCGCCTCCCGTGCGAATCAAAATTAAATTTCCCAACTGTTAAGATAATGAACCTGCTCCGGTGTAAGTGTGTCGATTTCAATCCCCCACGCTTCGAGTCTTCTTCTTGCAACCACATCGTCGATTTCATCGGAAACATCGATGACATCGTTTTTAAGCGTCTTGTAATGGTCGCGGATGTACATAGCCGACAAAGCCTGTACAGCAAAGCTCATATCCATGATTTCCGCAGGATGCCCGTCTGCCGCGGCGATGTTTGCAAGTCTTCCTTCTGCGATGACATTTACCCACCTGCCGTTTGCAAGCTGATATCCCATGATGTTTTCGCGCATTTCCTTCTTTGCGATGCAAGCCTTCTCAAGACCTGCCATATCGATTTCAACATTGAAGTGACCGGCGTTCGCAAGAATTGCTCCGTCCTTCATATTGAGCATATGATCCACGGTGATTGTCCATGCACAGCCCGTTGCTGTCACGAAAATGTCGCCAAGCGGTGCTGCCTGCTCCATCTTCATTACAGAGAATCCGTCCATACGGGCTTCGATTGCCTTTACCGGATCAATCTCGGTTACGATTACCTGTGCGCCGAGTGCTGCAGCCCTCATTGCGATTCCTCTTGAACACCATCCATAGCCAATCACAACAACCGTCTTTGAAGCAATGATTAAGTTCGTGTTTCTCATAATGCTGTCCCATGTGGACTGTCCGGTGCCGTAGCGGTTGTCAAACAGATGCTTACAGTCCGCGTCGTTTACGGCAACCATCGGGAATTTCAGCACGCCTTCCTTTGCCATAGCCTTCAGACGGATGATGCCGCTGGTCGTCTCCTCGCAGCCGCCCCAGACTTCTTCCGCCAGATCCGGGCGTTTTCCGTGAACACAGCTTACAAGATCCGCACCGTCGTCGATGATGATGTTCGGCTTGTGCTCCAGGCACATTTCGATATGTCTCTCGTATTCTTCCGGTGTTGCTCCGTGATATGCGTAAACCTTGATTCCACTGTCTGCAAGTGCCGCAGCAATTTCATCCTTGGTGCTGAGCGGATTGGAGCCTGTTACCGACATCTGTGCTCCGCCTGCCGCAAGAACTTTGCATAAGTATGCGGTCTTTGCTTCAAGATGCACCGAAAGTGAAATCTTGATGCCTTCAAACGGCTTTGTCTTGATGAATTCGTCTTCCATACCCCTTAAAATCGGCATATGATTTCTGACCCATTCAATTTTCTGATGTCCGGCAGGAGCCAGCGACAAATCTCTGATTTCGTAATCTTTCATTTTTTCCTCCGTATTGTTCTGTGATTTATTCAACCGTAACCGACTTCGCCAGATTCTTCGGCTTATCGATATTGCATCCTCTTTCTTTCGCCACGTAATATGAGAAAAGCTGCAACGGCACAACACTCAGGAGCGGTGTGATTTCATCCCGGCAGTCCGGAATGTAAATAACTTCATTGCTCTGTGCTTCGATTTCCCTGTGACCCTCCTTTGCGATGGAAAGCACGTGTGCGCCTCTGGCTTTAATCTCCTGAATATTCGAAAGCATTTTTTCGTAGAGATAATCCTGCGTATCTAGACACAAAACCAAAGTTCCCGGTTCGATAAGCGCAATGGTTCCGTGCTTCAGTTCCCCTGCCGCAATGGCAAAGGAGTTTATATAAGAGATTTCCTTTAATTTCAGCGAGCCTTCATATGCAACAGCGGAGTCCAGTCCTCTTCCGATGAAGAAAACCTGATCGCGGTTGTAGAGAATCTTTGCAAGGGCTTCGATTTCTCTCACATCCCTGAGATATTCCGCAAGTTTGCCCGGAACCTCTTTCAAGTCATCCATGAATTCACGATAGAATTCTTCCGTTATTGTTCCTCTTGTAAGCCCCATGTAAAGGCCGAGGATATACATACATGTGAGCTGCGTGGTATATGCTTTTGTTGAGGCAACCGCAATTTCCGGGCCTGCCCAAGTATAGAAAACATCGTCGGATTCTCTTGCTACGGAGCTTCCCACTACGTTTACGACGCTGAGAATTCTTGCCCCCTTGGATTTTGCCTCCCTCAGTGCCGCCAATGTGTCAAGAGTCTCGCCCGACTGACTGATTGCGATAAACAAAGTTTTCTCATCTACAAGCGGCTCTCTGTATCGGAATTCCGACGCCACATCAACCTCAACCGGAATCTTCGCAAATTTCTCGATTACTTTCTTGCCGACAAGTCCCGCGTGGTAAGCGGTTCCACATGCAACGATGTAGATTCTTGAAAACCCATCAAGTTCTTCTTTCGTAAGCGAAATACCGTCCAGCTTAATCAGGCCGTTTTCATACAGCCTGCGGTTAAGTGTTTCGCTGATTGCTTTCGGCTGTTCATGGATTTCCTTCAGCATGAAATGGCTGTAGCCTTCTTTTTCCGCAGCGTCCGCATCCCATGTAACGTGGAAGACATCTCTTTGCACCGGATTTCGCTCTTCATCGTATATTTTGATTTCATCTGCGGTCACAACGACCATCTCGCCGTTTTCAATCAGATAAATTTCTTTGCAATGTTTCATCAGTGCCGGAATATCGGAGGCAATGAAATTCTCGCCCTTGCCGATTCCTGCAATCAGCGGCGCATCTTTACGGACTGCAACGATTTTGTTCGGGTCTTTGCTCGACACGACAACAAGCGCATATGCCCCTCTCATTTCAAGAGTTGCTGCATACACAGCATCCTCAAGCGTCGAATAATTCTTCATGTGTGCCGCAATCAAATGTGCAATGACTTCACTATCGGTTTCCGATTTGAATTTTACATTGTATTCCGCGATAAGCCTTTGCTTAATTTCCACGAAATTTTCAATTATTCCGTTGTGGACAATGGCTACCGTGCCGTCTTCGCTTGCATGCGGATGTGCATTCACATCCGACGGTGCACCGTGCGTGGCCCATCTCGTATGACCGATTCCGGTGTGGCTGTCAAAGCAGATGCCTCTTGCCATTTCTTGCTTCAAAAGCTCTTCAAGGTTTGCGATTTCCCCGACTTTCTTGCGTATGTCAATGCTGCCGTTTCTCACAAGCGCAATTCCCGCAGAGTCATATCCTCTGTATTCCAGCCTTTTGAGACCGTCCATAATGATGGTTCTCGCATCGTTTTTTCCTACATATCCTACAATACCGCACATATTCTCTATCTCCTAAATTTCTTTTCAATTAAGGCTGCAAGATCTTCGGCAAGGTTTGCGATTAAATCCGTGTCGTCACCTTCCAGCATTACACGCACAAGTGGTTCCGTTCCCGAAGGCCGGATCAAAACTCTGCCGTTCCCCTCCATTTTGGCTTCAATTGCCGCAATCGCCATTGCAACCTCTTCATCCTTCATATATGTTTTCTTGTAATCGTTGTTTATCTTTGCGTTGACCAAAACCTGAGGATAGATCTGTATTTCATCCGCAAGCTCCGATATTTTCCTGCCCGAAGCAAGAACTGCTTTTACGAGCTGCAGTGAAGACAAAATGCCGTCCCCCGTCGTCGTGTGTTCGAGGAAAATGATGTGTCCCGACTGTTCCCCGCCTATGACGCAGCCGGTTTTGAGCATCTGCTCCAGCACATAGCGGTCGCCGACTCCGGTAACATCCACGCTGATTCCCTCTGCCTCCATCGCCTTGTGAAAGCCGATGTTGCTCATAACCGTAACCGTTACCTTGTCATCCTTTAATCTGCCTTCTGCTTTCAGCATTTTCGCACAGATTGCGATGGTCTTATCGCCATCGAGCACCCTGCCGCGCTCATCAACGACGATGAGTCTGTCTGCATCTCCGTCAAAAGCAAGCCCGATATCCGCATGGTGCGCAAGCACCGCCGCCTGCAGTTTTTCCGGATGTGTCGATCCGCATGCATCGTTTATGTTCGTTCCGTCCGGCCGGTCACCGATTGTCACCACTTCCGCACCGAGTGCTTCGTATACCTTCGGCGCCACCTGATAGGAGGCTCCGTTTGCACAGTCAAGCACCACCTTCCTGCCATCAAGCCTGAAATCAGCGGTTTCAATCAGATGCTTCGCATAGAGTTCAATCGAGTTTCCCTCCGCTTCGAGGCATTTGCCGATTTCCTCGCCCGTGATGTGACTGTTTACATCCACGCTGCTTATGATTAAATCTTCAATCTTTTCCTCAAGCAAATCATCGAGTTTGAAGCCGTCACCGTTAAAAAATTTAATTCCGTTGTACTCGAAAGTGTTGTGGGAGGCGCTGATTACGATTCCTGCGTCCGCGTTGTAGCGCCTTGCCAGATACGCAACAGCCGGTGTCGGAATGACCCCGGCTTTGATAACATTGCCTCCGACCGCCAAAATTCCCGCAGTCAGTGCGTTTTCAAGCATATCCCCGGACACTCTCGTGTCCTTTCCGATTACGATTACAGGTCTTGCCGCGTTCTTTTTAAGAACAAAAGTACCTGCCTTTCCTAAATTAAATGCCAATTCCGGCGTTAATTCTTTATTTGCGATCCCTCTTACGCCATCCGTTCCGAAGAGTCTGCCCATTTACGTCCTCCTATGATACAGTCTTTTATTGTTCTGCATTAATAGTTATATTTATCTCACCCGGTGTATATTCCATGTCTGCATGCGCTTTGCTGCAGGTACATGTGAGACTCACCTTGTGGCTTCCGGCTTCAAGTCCCTCGACATCTGCTGCCAAAACAAAATCTTCCGCACCGATTGCTTTCATTTCTTCGGATTTGGCGGTTATCGTTACTTTAATCTTGACATCCTCCACGGTTGCCGACATACTCTCGCTTACGCCTCGTATTTCGACATCGTTTTCACTGAACGAAAAAGTCTTCGTCTCCACGCCCTTCACGCTTGCTTTGAGGTAAAGGTTTTCGGACTCCGTTGCCGCGTTCACACCCAAAGGCAGGATCGGAACAAGCTTAATCTTTGTGTCTTCATACACATTCCTGAGGTCAACCGTCTGACATGTAACACTTTCAATGCCCGCAAGTACGCTGTCGCTGCCTTTGATTGTTATGGTTCTCGGAACCGAAACACTTCTCTGAAAACCTGCCGATTCAAGCCCTTCAACCGGAACCGTGAGGTCCACGGTCTTTTTCTTAAACAGAATTGCTGTTATCGAAACATTGTCCTTGCTCGGCTTCACATCTTCGATGGTATTTCCGTCCGAATCAACTGCGGTAAGCGGAACCGTAAACGACTTCATTTCCGTTCCGACTTTCGACGCGTCCAAAACGGCATCAAGAGAAACGATGCGATCCACTAATGTTTTTGCACCTTTCACCGAAACAACATCATCGCTTAACTGAAGGATGTTCGGCTCCGTATCGTCACTTTCGATGTTTGCAATGACCGGAGTAACCGGTTTTTCCGCCGTTACAAGGTCGTCAATCGCCACCGTTATCTTCGGTATGCTCACATTTTCTATTGAAACATCGTCAGGCGCTGATATATAAAGCTTAATCTTGTGGGTTCCCTTCTTGAGTCCCTCCACATCAGCCGTTACGCTGAATTCGGAATCTTTTATCTTTCCAAGGAAAGCACGCTGACACGAATAAGTAATGTTCACCTTATCGTAGTCTGTCGACAAAAGCACCAGATTGTTCGCCTCAAGAACATCCTCATTCAGTATTTTAATCGGCACACCCTTTACGGTTTCCGTGGAGGATTGGTTGACATCCACCAAAACATAGGCCCACAAAACAATGGCAACAATCAGGGCGAGCACTAAATTTACTTTGTTACTTTTTAACATTTTTACCCCCTTTGAGTGCCTTGCTGATTCTGTCGGAAAGCTTCTGCTCCGTTTCCCCTTCAAAATACAGGTTGAGCAGTTTCTTTTCGATGGTCTTGCCGTCAAGGAATCTTGTGAGTTTTCCGTTCTGGGCAATCGAAATGATACCGGTCTCCTCGGACACGATTATAACAAGCGCGTCCGAATTTTCGGTAATGCCGATACCCGCCCTGTGTCTGGTTCCAAGCTCCTTGTTCAGTTCTTTGTTCTGAGTAAGCGGCAGAACGCACCCCGCCGCGTACAATTTATCGCCTCTTACAATCACAGCCCCATCGTGAAGCGGAGTCCCCTCATAGAAAATCGTGCCTATCATCTGTGCCGTAATCTGTGAGTCGATTACCGTACCCGTTTCCACGATATCATTGAGCGAAATTTCTCTTTCTATGACAATAAGCGCACCTGTCCTGCTTGCGGACATCGAATCGACGGCCTCCACAAACTGACCCACAATGCGCTTGGCTTCTTCCTTATCAACTTCGCCGAATATATTGGTGATTCGGCTTCTTCCCAAATACTCCAACGCTCTCCTGAGTTCAGGCTGGAATATAACCACAATTGCCACAAGCCCTGCACTGATGAGGCCTGACAAAAGCCAATGCAAAGTATACAAATGCATCCACTTCGAAAGCACGGTGGCAACCACGAGAAGCAAAAGTCCCTTCGCGAGCTGCTCGGCTCTGGTTTCCCTGATAAATCCCAATAATTTGTATACTAAAAATGTAATAATCGCTATGTCCAAAACATCCGTAATTCCAACACTGGAAACTATGTTTTTGAAAATGTTTTCCACTATATCCATAAAAAATCCTTTCACACTTGCTTCTTCTATTCTACTTGAAAAATGTATCATTTTCAAGAGCGATGTGTGATTTTCTTTTGTCATTTCGCATCCCCGCCGCATATAAATAACAGAATGAAACAATATAAACGGAGGTGTTTCTATGGCATCAGTTTTTCTCAGTCCCTCGACGCAGGAATACAATCAGTTTGTTACGGGCGGAAGCGAGGAATATTACACGAATCTTATTACAGACGCAATGGTTCCTTACCTCAGAGCCGCCGGCATTGATTTTACTCGAAATAATCCCGGTGGTACGGTCATTGATTCCATAAATGCGTCAAACGCGGGCAATTCCGATTTTCACCTGGCGATTCACACCAATGCCGCTCCCGAAAATCTTTCGGGCAGGATTCAAGGCCCCAATGTCTACTATTATCGCGACAGTGCGCAAGGCAGAGCCGCGGCCGAAATTTTCGCAAATAATCTCAAGTTGATTTACCCGTATCCCGAACTCGTAAAAACCGTTCCGACCACAACCCTCGTCGAGCTTCGCCGCACGAAAGTGCCTGCGGTTCTCGTGGAGGTCGCCTACCATGACAATGTGGACGATGCGAACTGGATTACTTCGAACATCGAACCGATTGCCGAAAATCTTTCACTTTCTCTGGCGGATGTCCTCGGTGTTCCATTCGTAGAGATTTGACATCGGCGCAGAAAGATGTAATAATTGTTCTTGAACATAATGCTATACTACGAAAATTAAACGGAGATTAACATGGATAAAAATACAGATAAACTGACCGCATTGTTTGCTGAAGTCTTTTCGGAAGATTCCCTTATGAAAGTTATCTTTTCCGGAAAGCGCAGAAAGTCGCTGGAATACAGCAAAGTTACCCTGCGCCCGATGCAAATCGGCGGCGCATTGAAATATCAGGCAGAATATACTTACCCTAAGAAAGTAACACATTCCAATCTCGATGCCGCCGATGCACGCAGCCTTGCGCTGCGCCTGATCTGTGAGGAATTCAAGCAGGCGAATATTTTCACGCGGGACAGCGAAATTCAGGTTCTCGCTGCGAAGCCGGAGACGCCGCGGATTACCCGCAAGACCTTGACAAAGCCGGCTGCGGCGGCTTCGGCCGCCGTCGCGGCTGCGCCCGCGCCGGCTTTAGCTCACAACCGCACGAAAAACTATGTGCTGCCCGCGGGCGTTCCCTGTGATTTTCTGATTCGCCTCGGGATTATGGGCGAGGACGGAACCGTATTTCCGCGCAGCTACAACAAATTCCGTCAGATTAACCGTTACCTTGAAATCGTGGAGGATGTCTTCCCGTATCTGCCAAAGGACAAGACTTTGAAAATCATCGATTTCGGCTGCGGCAAGGCATATCTGACCTTCGCGCTTTATCACTATTTAAAAGTAATGAAGCAGCGGAATGTGGAAATCATCGGGCTGGATCTCAAGGAAGATGTCATCGACTTCTGCAGCGGTGTCGCATCCGACCTCGGCTGCGATGGATTGAAGTTTTTGAAAGGTGACATCGCAGACTATACAGACGACCATGCGGACATGGTCGTAACGCTGCACGCATGCGACACCGCAACCGATTATGCACTGATTAACGCGGTTGCATGGAACACAAAGGTCATCCTCAGCGTTCCATGCTGCCAGCACGAGCTGTTTAAGCAAATAAAAAACGATCTTCATAAGCCGATTCTCAAACACGGCATTCTAAAGGATCGTTTCACGGAATATCTGACCGATGGGCTTCGCGGTTTGAAACTCGAGGCCTGCGGCTACGATGTTGCTATGATTGAGTTCACATCACTTGAGCATACCGCCCGCAACATCATGATTAAAGCGGTAAAAACAAATGCTGCCGGGGCCTACGCCAAGAAGAAGCGCGAAGCCGCCCAGCAGCAGTATCAAGCATTATGTGATTTTTATCAGGTCACACCGACCATCGGCAAACTCGGCAGGTGATTATTCGTCCGCCAGTTCCCGTCTCAGGCGCACAAGCTTGTGCACCAGGCGGTTCAGGTCGTTCACCCTGCGGATCACCACATAAGTATTTTCTTCCCTGTGCATGAAAATCGTGTTCAGGGTTTTGTTTAATTCCTCGCAGACATCATCCACAGCCTTCTTGAAGCTTCCTCTGAGGTCACGGGAGCCGTCCTCGGCTACCTCCCCGCCACGGAAAAAGTCCACACTGCTAATCGTGTAGTGATACTCAATTCCGAACATATCCGACACCTTCGCTGAGAGCCGGTTCTTGATGTCGTTCATATGCGCTTCGAGCATCTGAGGATTGCTGCGGAAGCTTTCCGCAAACTCGGCTGCTTCCCGCTTGATTTCGGTAAAGAACTCGTTTAATTCCTTGAACATCGCATCAAATTCCCTTGCCGGCATCTTTAAAGCCGTGCGGTAAAGGTCAATCTGCGAAAGTGCACTTGTTGCAATGTCTCTCATCTTGAGCTTTGCGGAGTGCTCGATGATTTCCTGCACCGTCGTCTGGCAGTCTGCCTCAATCGCATCCTTGAGCGCCTGCACGCCCTCTGACGTCCTTGCGCTTACCGGGAAAAGCTGAATGCTTTCAACGCCCATCAGCTTGCAGATCAGCGTTCTGCAATATGCAAGATATTCTTCGAGGTCGGAACTGTCAATCGAGTCGATTTTGTTCACGGCGAAATAGAACTTCGCCGCATATTCCTTCGCGTTCTTCAGGAAGTCAATTTCGATCTGATTAATCGGGCTGTCCACGGAAAGCATAAAAATCACCGCGTCGCTTTCCTTCACATAGGAATAAGCCGCATCGGAATTCTTCCGGTGCACGGAGCCTACGCCCGGCGTGTCTACAAAGGTCAAGCCCTTCTTTAAGAACGGGGACGGGCAGTAGAGGGCAACTTTTGAAACGCCCAGATGGTTGTCGTTGTTTTCCTGTTCGTTGATGTAGGACGACATTTCGTCGAAGCCGATTTCCTTAATCACGCCGTTGTCGAAATGCACGGTCGCTGCCTTGTCGCCGTATTCAATCGTCGTGACAACTGCCGTTACCGGTACGATGCCCACCGGAAGGATTTTGTCTTCCAGAATTGCGTTCACAAGCGTACTCTTGCCGCGCTTGAACTGGCCGATGACGGAGACTGTAATCTCCTGATTCTCGAGCTTTTCAATCAGTTCCTGGGTTCTTTCGAGTTCGCCTTTTGTGATTTCGTATTTCGAAAAGACATCCGCGGTATCCTTCACGATTTCAAGGATTGGGCGCTTTTCTTTTTTCTCCTCGGAGCGGACCTGAATGCACTCGAGGTGACATTCTTCGCTCTCATACGGGCAGTTTACACATTTTTCGTTGTTAGCAAATGCCATTTTATATCTCCTAATCTATGTATTCTTATTTATCCGCATAAAACATGCATCCTGCACATGCCGGATCAGCCGCACGCTTTTCTTCGCTGCACCACAGCGGTTTCAGGATAAGATTCGGACGGATTCTGTCGCCGGAAAGCGATTTCAGCGCCGCAATCTGGCAGAGAGTTCCTACAAACTCCACATGCTGACCTGCCTTCGCATCACGCATTGTCTTACGGTAGAGCTTAGGCATATCTCTGTCTGCATATTCCTCGCTGTATTCGTAATATTCCTCGAAATTCGGGAGCTCCACCGGATTAAACAGTGGGCAGAAAAGCACGCATGCATTACATCTGTTGCATCCGTCTTCAAGAACCCATGCGATGGATTTGCCGCTTTCGTCTTCACGCTCATTCATTTTTACGCATCTTTCCTTGCATGCAACCACACAGGCTGCACAGCCGTTACAATTTTTCACTCTGTCTGTTAACTGCATTTTTCGCCTCCGATATCTATTTTCATATTCTTGACTGTATCAAAATAAGGTGTGCGTAATCGCACACCTTTGATAATACTACATTTTTCGCTTTGTTTCAAGTTTTGTTTATAAAAGTGCAGCGGCCCGTTGCACTTTTACTTTTCTAACTCACAATATTATAATATGCCTTCGACGTTATCTTATATACGATCACATACAGTACCGCGAATGCCGCGAAGCTGATTCCCGTAGTCAGCATGAAGAGCTGCGCGTTCGTCAGGCTGAAGAGAGAAAGGACTCTCTGCACCATCGGGAATGCGAATGCCATGTGCAGTCCCGCCAGCAAAAGCGGCAGGAAAAAGACCGTAAGTACCTGTGAGTTGATGCTCTTTCGGATTTCTCCCTTCGTCATTCCGACCTTCTGCATGATTGCGAATTTGTTCTGATCCTCGTACCCCTCCGAAATCTGCTTGTAATAGATAATCAAAACCGCCGCGAAGATAAATACAACGCTCAAAACGATTGCGAGGAAAAAGAGTCCGCCGTAAGTTCCGTAGAAATCTTCCTTGTTTCCTTCCAAAGATTCCGTCATGTGTGAGATGCTCATGATGCCTTTTTCTCCAAACGCCGTTGAAAGTCCTCCGTTATAATCAGACATAAAATTGATTTGCGCCGCAGCGTCCATGCCTCCGGTGTTGAAGTTGTACACCCATTTTTTCAGCATCTCCGAATTGCCGTATCTGTCCTTCGCATTCTCCCAGTCCACATCGGCTGCCGCCTTGCTGAGATCCGGCACAACCACCAAAAGCAGACGAAGAGTGTCCGTCGGCTCAATTGAGCCAAGTTCCGTGAAATCTACCTGCTTTTTCACCTTATATTCCGGCATCTGCTCTACAGAAACGGTATTTCCCTTATAGCTTGTCCGTTTCGCGCAGACAAGCACTTCATCCTCTTTCAGGCTCTCCTGCGTCCCCGCCAGCTTATTGTAATCCTCCAGCGGAAGCAGAATCAGACGCACCAATGCCGCAAAATCTGTCGCTCTCTCGTCCACATCCTTCCAGATAATCCTGCCGCCATCCTCTACGGAAGCATTCGCACTGAGAAAACGGCAGGTCATGACATTGGACGGGCTTGCACCGCAATCTTTCGCATGGTCACGCACAATCTGCGTGTATTCTTTAATCGTCGCATCCGAAAGTTCATTTATGCTTTCCATCCAGAAAGTATTGTTGATTTCTCTCGGATAGCGCGTGTTCAAAGCATCCTCTGTACCAAAATAAAGACTTGTCGTAGAGGAAATCATAACCAGCACCATCGTTGCCAGAATACAGATAGATGCAAGGCCTGCGCCGTTTCGCTTCATGCGGTAGGCCATGGAGGAAACGGAAACAAAATGTGCGGCTTTGTAATAATACTTCTTGTTTTTCTGCAGGATTTTGCAGAGAAGCACCATGCCGGAAATAAAAATCATGTAAGTAGCGACGATAACCATGATAACCGCTATGAAAAACCATATCATTGCCGACAGCGGGTCTGTGATGGAAACCGCCAGATAATATGCCGCCGCCAAAAGCACGAATCCGCCGACGCCTAAAATTCGGTTTGCCTTTGGAGGCTTTTCCCCTACATTTTCGGAGCGTATCAGCGAAATCGTCGTCCCCGCATGAACTCTGCGAATCGAATTAAGCAGAAGCAGGAAAAAGATTGCCGCAAATGCCGCGGTTGTCACCAAAATCCCCTCCGGTGAAACGGAAATTCCATATGACGCCTGCCCTGTCAGAATCTTCAGCATCAGAAGCTCTGCAAGCTTGGAAAATACAATGCCGCACGCAAGTCCCACAACAACCGAAACGACAAAGGTCATAAATGTCTCCCAGCAAAGAATGCGGACAATGTTCTTTTTGCTCATTCCAAGCATGTTATACAGCCCGAATTCCTTGCTGCGCCGCCGCATCAAAAACGAGTTCGTATAGAACAGGAAAATCAGCGAGAAAATTCCGATGACCCATCCCCCGAGCCCCATCGTCATGCAGACCGTAGTTCCGCCGCGACCGTTTTGTATCACCTCGGAATGCTGCAGATACTGAATGATGTACAGCATCATCACCATGCAGACGCAGGTCAGAAGATACGGAATGTACATTTTCTTGTTTTTTCTCATCCCCTCATAGGCGAGATTATAGTAAAAACCCCTTTTCATTCTCTCTCACCGCCCGTCGCCAAAATTGTAAGCGTCTGTGAGATTTTCTGATAAAGCTCCTGCTCGGAATCTTCGCCCCTGTAAATCTGATGGAACACTTCACCGTCCTTGATAAACAGAACTCTCGACGCAGCACTTGCCGCTTTCACGGAATGCGTTACCATGAGAATCGTCTGTCCGCCGGCATTAATCTCCTTGAAAAGCTCCAAAAGTTCATCTGAGGATTTGGAATCAAGTGCCCCTGTCGGTTCGTCCGCCAGAATAATCTTCGGACCCGTTATAATCGCCCTTGCAACCGCCGCACGCTGTTTTTGTCCCCCCGACACTTCGTACGGGTATTTTCTGAGGATCTCCTTCAGTTTCAGACGCCTTGCAATCGGCGTGAGTTTTTCTTTCATTTCCGCATACTTTTTCCCCTGAAGCACGAGCGGCAGATAGATGTTATCCTCAATCGAAAAGGTGTCGAGCAGGTTGAAATCCTGAAAGACGAAACCCAAATTATCTCTTCTGAAAGCCGCAACCTGCGACTCCCTGATCTTTGATAAATCCTCTTTCTCCAAAATCACCCTTCCGGCAGTCGGCTTATCCAGCGCCGCCAGTATATTGAGCAAAGTAGTTTTACCTGAACCCGATTCTCCCATAATTGCCACGAATTCGCCCTCTTCAACGGTAAAATTTACATTTTTGAGAGCTTCTACCTTGTTCCCCCCAAAACGCGTCTGATATATTTTTTTCAGTCCGCTGACTTCCAGCATACTCATATCAAAATCCTCCCTATTTCTTTAATTACAGGTACATTATACAAAAAAGGAGAAATGCAATCCATTTCCTTGGCTTACATTTCCCCTCACATTTCTTACAAAAATGTCACGATTCGTCTTTCAGTTTGTATTGGTTCAAATCCAGAATTATTCTGGTGCCTTTTCCGACTTCCGACTCCGCCTGTATGCCTATGTGCAGGTTTGTGCAGATTCGTCTGCATAGGTACAGTCCGATTCCGCTTGCACTCCCGCTCCCGTCGGTTCTTCCGTTATATCCGGTATAGCCTTTTTCGAAAATTCTCGGCAGATCCTCTTCAGCAATTCCGATTCCGGTATCTTCGATCACCAGCATCTTCGGCTCTTCGAAATAAATCTTAATTCCGCCTGTTTCGGTATATTTGAGTGAGTTTGAAACAATCTGACCGATAACAAATCCCAGCCATTTCGAGTCACTGACAACCGTAACGTCCGCAGGTTCATATTCGAGGGAAAGCTTCCTTCCGATAAATTCGGAGGCAAATTTTTTCACTGAGTTTTTTATAACCTCGTCCATATTGCACTCTTTGAATACATAGTCCGTGTATTCCGAGTCGAGCCTCAGATACACAAGAACCATATCAACATACTGCTCAATGCGAAAAAGATCTGCCGAAAGCCGGCGGGAAAGTGTGCTGTCCTCGCCTTGAAGCGTCAGTTTCATCGAGGAAATCGGCGTCTTAATCTGATGTGCCCATACGGTGTAGTAATCCATCATGTTTTCATATTTGCGCTCCGATTCGCTGACATAATTTCGGTACTCGTTTCCGAGCAGGCGGACTGCATTTTGATAGTCACGTGCCTCCTCACTGTGAGCTTCCGGCATGCTGTCAATTACGGAAAGCGTAATTTTGTCAAGGTTTGCACGCTCGTTTTTCCTTGATTTTGCAATTGCATAATCCGTTGTAAGCGCAAGCAGTCCAAGGAAAAGGCACAGCAAAACCGGATACATGAGAGCCTTTTCCGGCACATTCATGAGTACCAAGATGACGGAAAAGAGTCCCACGAGCAGCACCGTCAGGCCGATATATTTAATTCGTTCCTTTAAATACACCTTCAAAAAATTCATCATTCCACTATGTATCCCACTCCGTGTTTTGTCTTTATAAATTCGCTGAGCCCTGCAGCATCAAGCTTTTTTCTGAGTCTGTTCACATTAACCGTCAATGTGTTTTCATCCACAAAGATATCCGTTTCCCAAAGGCGTTCCATAAGCCTTTCGCGGCTGACCACCCTGCCTCTGTTCTCCATGAGACAGAGCATGATGCGGTATTCGTTTTTGGTAAATTCGATTCTCTGATCATTGTATGTAAGCGTGTTGTCTCCCGTATTGAGAATCGCGCCGCAATGCTCGATGATGGGATTGCTCTGCGAAAAGTTGTATGCCCTCCGAAGAAGTGCCTGGATTTTGGCCATGAGAACGGTTTGCTCAAACGGCTTGGGTATAAAATCATCCGCTCCCATATTCATAGCCATTACGATATTCATGTTGTCTGCTGCCGACGAGATAAAGATAATCGGCACCTGTGAAATTTTGCGAATTTCACTGCACCAGTGATATCCGTTAAAGAACGGAAGCGTGATGTCCAGCAACACGATGTGCGGCTGAAACTCCGCAAATTCCTTTAACACATTCGTAAAGTCGCTGCAGATTCTTACTTCCATTTCCCACATCAATGCCTGCTTCTGTACGGCTTCGGCAATTCCTCGTTCGTCCTCTATTATGAATAATCTGTACATTATATTACCGTTTTCTCCTATGCTTTGTATTTCTTATATTTTCAGTATATCACATTTTGCTTGTTAAAATAAAAACTTTTCTTGATATTCCACATTTTTTTGGTACACTACTATTGGGGTAAATTTAACATGGATTTAAACTTGATTTAACATTTAATTCACAATATGCGGGGATAAAGCCTGAAATGGCTGGGAAGGCGAACATATGAATGTATTTGATTTTATATCTCTCTTTGGCGGACTTGCTCTTTTCTTATATGGCATGCGCCTTATGGGAGACGGACTGCAGCAGGGTTCCTCCGGTGCGCTCAAAAAATTTATGGAGAAAGTGGCAAACAATCCGCTTACCGGTTTTCTGCTCGGTCTTTTGGTTACCGCGGTTATTCAGAGTTCCACGGCAACCATCGTACTGACATCCGGACTTGTCGGAGCGGGAATTCTTTCTCTTCGTCAATCCATCGGCATCATTCTCGGTGCCAATGTCGGAACTACGGTTACCGGACAGATTATCCGGCTTCTGGACATCGACGGCGGCGCAGCATCATGGCTCAATATATTCAAGCCTTCAACGCTCGCCCCGGTTTCGGCAATCATCGGAATTGTCGTTATCATGGCACTCAGCTCCACAAAATCGGATATCATCGGTAAAGTCGCTATGGGGTTCGGTATTCTTTTTACCGGTCTTCTCAACATGACGGCGGCTGTTGCACCGCTTTCGGAATCCGAAACGTTTGCAAGGCTTTTCATTCAGATGGCTGATGTCCCTGTTCTGGGATTTCTGGTAGGAACGGGAGCTGCCTTCCTCATTCAGAGTTCATCCGCAACCATCGGTATTCTGCAGGCATTGTCTGTGACGGGTGCACTGACCTTCAGCTCCGTATATGCGATAATCATAGGCGTAAATATGGGAGACTGCATCACGACCGCCATCGTTTGTTCCATCGGTTCTAAGGCTGATGCAAAGCGGACAGGCCTGATTCACATATTTTTTAACATCGCTGCCTCCATATTGGTAATCGCAGCAGTCGTGATTCTTCACTCTGCAGGTGCCTTGGACGGAATCTGGGACGCACGGATCACCTCCGGCGGCATTGCAAACGCACATACATTGTTCCGATTATTTGCTGCAATCGTTCTTCTTCCCGTTTCTCTGCAGTTTGAAAAACTTGCAAAATTTGTTATCAAAGATGATAAATATCCGGAAGAGGACATTGATGCTGAAATTCAGCAGCTTGACGAAAAGCTTTTTGCATCTCCGGCGCTTGCACTTTCCAGCATCAGCGGCGTCATTTCAAAAATGGCTTCTCTTGCCGTTTCCGGAGTAAAGGTTTCAATCAGAACTATTCGGCATTATGATAAAGAGGCCATCGACGAAATCAATAAAAACGAAGATTATATTGATATGCTGGCGGACAAAGTTGACAATTATATGATTCATTTCTCCCCGCATGTTCCCAAAGGTGCAAACAGCAATCTTCTGAATTACTATATTCAGTGTTTCTCTGAGTTTGAACGAATCGGTGATTATGCGACAAACATCACCGAAACGGCTTCGGAAATAACGGAGAAGGAAATTGTTTTCTCACCGATTGCTCATCAGGAACTGGCGGTGCTCGGAGAGGCAGTCGCACAGGTGCTGGATTATTCTTACAAGGCTTTTACAAAGCTTGATGTTGTTTCTGCAAAAAAAATAGAGCCGATTGAAGAGGTCATCGACGACCTCGTTTCCCAGCTCCGTTCGAATCACATCGACCGATTCCACAGTGGGGACTGCACGGTTCACGGCGGAATTACCTTCCTGGATATTCTGGTGAATATCGAACGTATTTCCGACCAGTGTTCCAATATCGGCATCAATACCCTTTCCCTGATGGAGCCGCAGGTTGTTCAGAATCAACACGATTATTCAAAATATCTGCACAGCGGTCAGGATAAGGAATTCAACGAACTTTACAATAAATATCATGACAAGTATTTCAGTTTGCTTACCGCACCTGATTATGACGATAATTTCTAAATACAAAAGCCCGAGGCGATTATGCCCCGGGCTTCAATTTTTTTAAATGTTGTTTTAGAGTTTTTTTTCATCATATTTCGGTGTTTCCAGCAGATTTGTCATGCTTTTCAAACCAATTCCGAGTGTTGACATATTATGTAACAGTGCAGAAGTTGTCGGCGGCATGAATTCTGCCACGCCGCAGCCGATGAGCATTAGGTTGAAACCCACGATGAATCGGTAATTGAAATGGATTCGCTTCATAAGTGCCATGCTCAGTCTGCGAAGCGTAACCAGCTCAAACAGATCCTCCGAAGAAATCGTAATGTCTGCAATTTCCTTGGCAATCGCCGCACCGGTATTGATTGCAACGCCTGCATCTGCTTCCGAAAGCGCAGGCGTATCGTTGACGCCGTCTCCAACCATCAGCACGCAGCGTCCCGCTTCGTGTTCCTGTCTGATAAAGGCTGCCTTATCCTCCGGCAGAACTTCTGCATAGAATTCGTCTACTCCGACCTTCGCAGCAACCGCCTCCGCTGTATGACGATTATCTCCGGTCATCATAACGACCTTATCAATGCCAAGCGCATGAAGTGCTGCAATCGCATCCTTTGCCTCTTCTCTGAGAGGATCGGAAATACAGATAACTGCCGCCAGTACGCCTGAAATCGCCAAATACAGATGTGAGAATTCTCCCGAAAGCTCGTCGAATTTTTGCTGTTCACCTTCCGGAATTACACATGCTTCATCCTCGAAGATGAAATGCTCGCTTCCGATAACAACAGGTTTTCCTTCTACCGTACTGCGGATGCCATGTGCAACCAAATATTCCACACGGGAATGGTATTCCTCGTGAGAAAGCCCGCGTTTCTTAGCTTCATTTACAACAGCATTTGCAATGGAATGCGGATAGTGTTCTTCCAAACATGCTGCAAGACGCAGCATTTCTTCTTTTGAATGTCCTCCGAAAGTGATAATGTCTTCGACCTTCGGTGTCGCATAAGTCAGTGTGCCGGTTTTGTCGAACACGATAGTGTCCGCCTTTGCAGCTGCTTCAAGGAATTTTCCGCCCTTGACGGAAATCTTGTATTCACTTGCTTCTCTCATTGCGGAAAGAACCGTTACCGGCATCGAAAGCTTGAGGGCACACGAGAAATCAACCATCAGCACTGCCAAAGCCTTTGTGATATTACGCGTCAAAAGATAGGTCAAAACTGTTCCTCCGAGCGTATACGGCACCAGCTTATCCGCCAGTCCTGCTGCTCTGTTTTCTGTCTCTGATTTCAGTTTCTCCGATTCCTCAATCATCTGCATAATGCGGTCATATCTTCCCGTTCCGCTCGTCTTTTCGACGCGAATCAGGCACTGACCCTCTTCAATCGCAGTTCCGGCATAAACATAGCTGCCTTCCTGCTTTCTGACCGGAAGAGATTCGCCTGTAATCGAAGCCTGATTAACCGTCGCTTCTCCCGAAACAACCTTACCATCCAGCGGAATCATATTACCCATGCGAACAGAAACAATGTCGCCTGTTTTCACTTCCTCAATCGAGGTCAGAACCTCCGTATCTCCGTCTTTGAGCCATACCTTGTCCACATTCAGTGACATCGCGCCTGCAAGGTCTGCAACGGACTTCTTATGCGTCCATTCATCAAGAATTTCGCCGATTTTGAGCATAAACATAACCGAAGCTGCCGTATTGAAATTGCCCTGAAGCACGGAAACACCGATAGCTGTTGCATCCAAAACTTCCACCGTCAGCTTTCCGTTTTTCAGTGCTTTCAGTCCCTCCCGAAGGTATCCTGTGGAGCGATAAAGCGTCATTGCTGTGCGAATCGGCATCGGCAAAAAAAGCTTAGAGAAACAGCGTCTGCAGATTGTGTAAAAAAGTTTATCCTGAAATTCTCGGTTGAGTTCCCTGGATGTATGCTCCGGAGCCAGCTTTAACGCCTCCTCATCAGCAAAATCAAAGGCGGCTAAAGCTGATACAATCTTGCTTCTTTCTCCTCTGTAACTGATTACTGCGTCGCATGTCCGGTCATAGACAGAAACATCTCTTACATCCGGCAGTGCCTTCAGATAGTATTCCAGAATATCCGCCTGCTGTAAGGTCATTCTGCCGCAGAGCAGCCGTACCCGGAGTCTCCCGGAATTTTCGTGCATGATTTTACATTTCATTGCACTCGCCCGTTTCTTTTTTTGCTTTCTTTGGTTCAAAATCTCCGATTATTTGACTTGCTTCTTTTTCTGCCCTTTTCTCATTTATGTCTTTGGCATCGGCAACAATATCATCTGCGTTTTCCTTAATATTTGTCACGGTTGACATAACGGTTTCTTTTGCACGAAGTGCAGCCGCAGTTGTGTGTGTGTAAACCTTCTTTGCATCCTTGCTTCCTAAAATTTTAAGTCCGGCGGTTCCGAAAAGAACCCCACCCGCAAATAATCCCAACTTGTCAAGTTTCATTTCTGTTTACCTCCTCAAATAGTTTTACATAAGTTAGCCTAAGCTAATTATAATTAGCTTAGGCTAACTTGTCAACTATTCGCGTGTCAAAATTTCCATAAATTCTTCGCCGGTAATCGTTTCTTTTTCATACAGATACTTCGATATTTCCTCAAGTTTTTCCATATTATCATTGAGGATTTTCTTTGCCTTTTCGTGCTCGGTGCGAATAAGATCCGAAACCTTCTTGTCAATCTTTGCCTGGGTTTCCGCCGAGCATGCAAGTGAGGTATCGCCGCCGAGGTACTGATTTGTTACGGTTTCCATAGCTACCATATCAAACTCGTCGCTCATGCCGTACCGCGTGATCATCGCGCGTGCCAGTTTGGTTGCCTGTTCGATATCGTTGGAAGCACCCGTTGATACTGTGCCGAATTTTACTTCTTCCGCTGCTCTGCCGCCCGTGAGGGTTGCAATCTTGTTTTCCAATTCTTCCTTGGTCATCAGATAGTGGTTGCCTTCCTCGACCTGCATGGTGTACCCTAGTGCGCCCGAGGTTCGCGGAATAATCGTAATCTTCTGCACCGGAGCGGAATTGGTCTGTTTTGCCGCAACGAGGGCATGTCCGACTTCATGGTATGCAACGCGCCATTTTTCGTCATCAGTCAGAATTGCATTCTTCTTCTGGTATCCTGCAATAACAACTTCGATGCTTTCTTCCATATCGGCCTGTGTAACCGTATCGCGGCCGTCTCTGACCGCACGGAGTGCTGCTTCATTCACGATATTGGCAAGTTCCGCACCGGAAGCACCCGATGCCATTCTCGCAACCTTCTCGAAATCAATGCCTTCTGCAGCCTTTACTTTTTTTGCATGAACCTTCAGGATTTCCTCTCTTCCTTTTAAATCAGGAAGCTCAACAGGCACGCGTCTGTCGAATCTGCCCGGTCTTGTAAGTGCCGGATCAAGGGATTCGGGTCTGTTCGTTGCCGCAAGAATGATGACACCATTGTTGCCTTCGAATCCATCCATCTCTGTGAGGAGCTGATTCAGGGTCTGCTCTCTTTCATCATTTCCCGAGAACTGGCCGTCACGCTTCTTACCGATTGCATCGATTTCGTCAATAAAAACGATGCAAGGTGCCTTTTCTTTTGCCTGCTTGAACAGGTCACGCACTTTGGATGCACCCATTCCGACGAACATTTCCACAAATTCAGAGCCTGACATGGAGAAGAAAGGAACATTGGATTCTCCGGCTACAGCCTTTGCAAGAAGGGTTTTACCGGTTCCCGGAGGCCCCACGAGTAGAATGCCCTTTGGCATTGAGGCTCCGATTTCCTTATATCTTCCCGGATTATGCAGGTACTCAACAATTTCCGTGAGGTTTTCCTTTGCTTCATCCTCACCCGCCACATCGGAGAATTTGATTCCGTCCGACGATTTGATGTATACCTTCGCATTGGATTTTCCCATGCCAAAAATCATAGAATTTCCACCGTTTTTTCCCATCATTTTTTTGGACATATACTGTCCGAGCGCTACAAATAGGAAAATCGGCAAAATCCATGTCAAAAGCACGCTTGCAAGCGGTGACATCTGCTGCACAATTTCACTTGAGAATTTTGCGCCCGAGTCATACAGCCGCTGCGTTCTGTCAGGGTCATCCATCAACCCTGTTTTATAGATCTTGGTATTGTCCTTATTGGTAAATATAATCTGATTGCTTTGTATTTCAACCTGCCCAATCTTTCCTTTTTCGGTCATCGACATGAATGTTCCGTAGTCGACCTCTTTTACCTGCTGCCCTATAATATAAGGGTAAACAAAGGCGTTGAACAGCATGATTACAATCAGGACTATGAGATAGTAATATGCTAAATTTTTCTTCGGTTTCTTCACCTCATGCATACGATTTCCTCCTTAAAACGTGATATAGATTATATTACCACAATTTTTTTGTTTCTTCCACAAAGCTTTCTTGGCAAATTATGAAGTTTTCGTGAAAAAATCAAAAAATGAAAAGCCCCCCGTGAGGAGAGGCTTGCTTGCCGCTTCTTCCCGGGAGGCTTTGCCGTTCTTTTGCTTTTACCACATCTTATTTATGGTCTGAAAATTCGATGAACTTCCGTAATTACACCGCCCTCGACTTTTACCGTCGTGTTGTGCTGATTGAATCCGTAGTCGTTCGCATCGTCTGCAAGCAGCTTTTTAAAGCCGGCTGCATCGTATTTCTGATCCGGATTGTCAAAATCGGAATCGTCTGTAAATGTGAAATCGTCTGCAAGCGCAAGGGTCGTCTTGCCTAAGTCTGCATAGGTATGCGTATCGTCGAGCCCTTCCACATAATATACTCCGCCTTCACTGTCATTGGTCGCAAAGTCGATACCGCCCTGCTCCAGACCGCCGTTGACGGAAATCAGACCGGTTTCGCTTTCCTCGACGGTGTCTACCGTATACTCCTGACCGTCTGCGGTGATTTTGTCGCCTTTCGCCAGTGCTGTAATATCTGCAGCGTCAAAAAACTCTTCTTCATATACTTCCATCTCCAGACTGAGTGCGCCATCGGCCTCTTTCAAAGAAGAAGCATCAAACGCTGCCGGAAACTCTGCCGAATCCAAGTTATCAATCGAGATTGAGGCCTCCTTCGGCATCACACTTTTGGCTTCATCCGTGTTTTGGGTGTTTCCGCAGCCGGCAAGCAGAATCATAGATGCCGCAAGAGCTGCTATTAAAATCTTTTTCATAATATTTCAATCCCCTTTTCTTTGTATATTTCGTCCTTTTTTGGGACTTCATAATATAAGACGGCTTTGGAAGCCGTTTAGTTTCAAAAAAATATTATTTTATTATATAATCATGTCTTCCATCGAAGTACAAAGCGGAAGTAACAAGCCATATACAATCATCTTAATGCGCTCAATATCGATGCTTCCATCTGGTCCGTCCATTGTTACAATCAAATTCTTTGGTTCGTAAATTCCGTTTCTGTAGTATAATTGCATTTTGCGTTGATCATGCTCAAAATATTTTTCATCGCCATACATGCCTTTGTGTTCCCAATACACAATACACTCTTTTCCCAAAACAATCGTGAAATCCGGATATATCATTTTCTTATTACCCTTTTCATCTGTCAACTCCAACGGACGTTCGTAATAGTATTCCAGCGCGGCTGTTTCCAAAACCTCTGATATCATAACCTCTGTCTTTGAGCGGACATAAAGGCCGAAAGATGTTTTATGTATCAGTTCCTCCCGCTTGTATGGATTTTGAGACTGCGTAACATTCTTTTTATGCATCGGAGCGGCTTCGCCTTCATAATATCTGTAAGCTTTGGGAAGTCTTGCGTTGAGAGATGCAAAATCCGTCGGCACATATTTATCGATAAATTCTTTTTGCAGTTTAATGTTATCATTTATTACTGCTTTGCTTTCCTCGATGAATCGTGCACGTCTTATTCGGTTGACCTCACTCATCTTATCCGGTTTCACATAGGTCGATTTATTTTCTCCTCTTTTTTTGATGTAATAATACTTCTTTCCTTTTTCAATCTTTAAAGTCAGTGTCTGTCCTTGCGTGTTAAACCTTAATTTTGTGATTTTCCGAAGCACGTCCTCGTCATATTTCAAACTCGTTTTTATAATATCAATTACACTCATAAGTCGCTCCTTTCTTTTTGGATATTTTACCATAAAATACTTTATTTGTAAATATAAAAATTGGTAATTTATGGATTCATTCAATTTTTACATTTTTTTGGCGTTTTAAGGCGTTTTATATAATGATTTCTCCCCCTTTGCCTTATTCTTTGTTTTTAACCTTCCCCTTGTGATCTTGCGGCTACCACATGTAGTATGACGGAATATGCATACACAAAATATCGAATTGAGGATTTTTGTCCCTTGTCGCATAATTCAGTCGCCGCTAAAAAAATGTACCAAAAATAAAATTCGACTATATTTTTTGCTTCAAACGGCCGTTTTAATGTAATTTTGGCCTGCATCACCGAAGGGCGGCCTCAACCTGTGCCCAAAGCTGAACCCTGCACGACCGCCATGCCATAAAAAAAGCACCCAGAATCATCTGAGTGCATGCCTTGCGTGGTTGCGGGGGCCGGATTTGAACCAACGACCTCCGGGTTATGAGCCCGACGAGCTACCAACTGCTCTACCCCGCGATATCAATTATATTATATGGTATTGTCACAAAAATATTCCTATCGGCAGTGCGTCAAAAAATAAAATTGGTGCCGGAGACCGGGGTCGAACCGGTACGATCGGTAAGGATCGCAGGATTTTAAGTCCTGTGCGTCTGCCAATTCCGCCACTCCGGCGCAAAAAACAATACCGTTAAAAAATGGCTCCGAGGGAGGGGCTCACGCTTGCTATGCAAGCTGAATTCGCTTCGCTCGTGCCACGCACGGCTTCGCGCAGAAAGCTTCACCGGAGCTTTCTGCCCTCTCGGGTTCTCGCCCTCTATGGGCATTTTTAAAAAAATGGCTCCGAGGGAGGGGCTCGAACCCTCGACCTTGCGGTTAACAGCCGCCTGCTCCACCATTGAGCTACCTCGGAACACCTTCGTGTCAGCACATATCCCATTGCCGACAACAATAGAAATTATACTCTATTGTGTCGGCATTGTCAAGACTTTTTGCAATTATTTTTTCGTATTTTGCCTAATTTTTTTCGGTCTGTTTTATTCCCACACCATGTCGGTGTTTTGCACGATTTTGCTTATTTGCGTACCACACCGGCTTTTTCAAGTGCGAGAACAATAACGGGTATTATTACAATCTGCAGGATGATTCCCGGCACGGCATTGATAAACGCACCGGCAGCAAACATCTGCCATGTGAAAGGCGTTCCCATCGCTCCGTACAAAATCATGGAGACAATGCCCCATACGATTCGCCCGCCGACCATTGCGGTAATGAGGGAAACGTAAATGCTCCATGTTTTTTTCGGGAGTCTGCGGTAGATTACCGATGCAATCAGACCGTACGCCGCAAGTTCAAACGTCATAGCGAATGTAATCGGACCCATCGGCGGCATTCCCCAGATTGAGGAGCGAAGAAGCGGTGCTGCCGCACCTACACCGGCAGCCCATTTCCAGCTGCACAAAAAAGCACAAAGCAGAGCCGGAATGTGCATCGGGCACAGCATATTTCCGATTTCTTTTATCTGTCCTGTCAGGAACGGGAGAAGGAGAGCAAGGGCAAGGCAAAGGGATGCCATTACCATTTCTCTCGTTTTTTCACTGTTTTTCGTTGCCATAATAAAAATCCTCCGTTTTCAAAAAATAAAAGATACACCTTTTCCCTCCGAATTTTCTTCCGGAAAAAATGTACCTTCTGGTTACAAATTAGTTATCAAATGTTTCTTTCGATTTATGCGATTCCCGCAATTTGACGTATCGTCTCGATTGCTTCTGCAATCAAGGAAGATGTGGACCTGCTGCCCACCCCGACTATTATATTATTACATTTGTTCACAGGAATCAAGACTTTTTTTGCAGGACTGCTTCCAATTGCTTCTGCCATTCTCGGTGTAATCTCACCGAGCAGGGAGTCGGCTATCACAATTCCGATTGGGCCGACGATGATATCCGCGCTGCGAACCGCAACCACAACGGAATTTTCGCCGGTAGCACCGTTATCTGCGCCTGCCTTGAGCATGCTTGCGGTAGCCAGCGTGTTCGTGCCTACAGCGGTGATTTCGGCATCCGGAATCATCTTCCTGACAGCCTCAACCATCTGCTTACCCACCATTCCGCCCTGACCGTCTACTACCAGAACATTCAGTTCAGCTTCGTTCCCGGTTGTTTTTCTTCTTTCCATAATATCCTGTCCTTTTCGATATTCTCCTTTACAAGGCCGATTTTCTTCGTATATTTTTCGACCTTCTCCGTATTGCCTGTCTTTTCGTAAAGCTTGACCAGTTCTTCCATGCTCTCAATGTTGCTCGGAGCGTATTTCAAAACCTCCGTAAAGCATGCAATTGCCTCGTCGACTTCGTCAAGCTCGCCGTACGCGGTCCCCAGATAGAACCAAAGCGGCCACCAGGACGCAAACTCGCCTTCTTTGTACGGAGAAAGAGCTGCAATTCCTTCTTCGTATCTGCCGGAAATAACGAGATTATAGCCTTTTTCGATTTCAACCGGTTTGTCAAGGGTGGCAAGCCTTTCAGCGATTTCTTTGCGGATATCCTTGATTTCGTCGTTGTCTGCGGCATCCTCCGTCAGCTTCATGTACTCGTCCCATGTCAGTTTTGCCTTTACATACAGACCCATGTTTATGTAAGCATAGCCCAGGAAATAATATGCGTCCGCAAGCTTCGGATTCTTAAGCGTTGCAACTTCAAATGCTTCAAGAGCTTCCGCCTTAAAGCGGCCGACAAATTCTTCCGCTTCCTCTGAGGCTTCCAAAGTCTCTGCCGCAGCCTCGTACGCGTCCTTACATGCGCGTCCGTAACAATAATATGCGTTCGCATTGTCCGGCTCAATCTGCATTGCCGCACGGAACAAGATGCATGCATAGTCATACGATTGCTTCGATGCCGCCGTTTCCACGCCTTCAGCGATGAGGGCGTCCGCAAAACGCACTTCAAAAGTTCTCGTTATATATGCAATATAATTTTCTTTGTATTTGAATTCCGGGTCGCAGCCGATTACAAATGCCATGCACTTGGCAATCGTGAGCGTGGAAATGCTTCCGAGTTCATTCTTCTTCAGCGGAATCGGCACTCCGGTGAGAATATCTGCGATTCCGGCTTTTTCAAGATAGGCATCCGAAAGTTCATCAAAAACAATTTCCTCAAGACGCGGTCTCAAATATTGTCCGATTCTGTCTTTTTCTTCTAAATTCATCATTTTATAATCCAACCTTTTCTTAAAAATCTCTTTAAATTTTCGGGATTCATATTTTGCTCGGCATCCCGCAAAAGTCTTGCATGCGCTCTTTCTTCAAGTCTTACCGAGCCTGCCTTTGCGGAGGCATAACTTGCAAAAGCATACAAAATTCTGTATTGGTCGTCTTTTTTCCGGTCTCTGTTTTGAAAGCCTGCCTCATAGTAATAGTCCGCCAGCATTTCGTAAAACCCGAAGGCTCCGAGTCCGATTTCGTCAATCAGATATTCGACGGTGTTCGAAAAACCTCCGCGGTTATAAAAAATATCCAGCATATTTTCAATCATTTTAAGGTGTGCAAGTTCCTGTGCACTTATATCATCGGTTGCAATCACCTCGTAAGGCGCCCGGTCTCTTGCCACAATCCCGTATTTGACCGCCTGCGCTTCCATAGGCGTACCCTTCAGAACTTTGAGAAATCCCAGCTGCATGGCATCCGCCTTGAGCGAATAAACTTTGTCAAACGAGCGTTTAAATAGTGCGTAGCTTTCATGCGGAAGCCCGGCTATGAGGTCTACATGCGTGTGGATGTTCCCCAAAGCAACCAGTTTTTCCGTGTTGAAAAGAAGCGGATATACATTTTCTTTGCGTCCCACTGCTGCAAGGGTCTCAGGGTTTGCGGACTGCACGCCGATTTCCATTTGAAAAAGCCCTTTCCGTGCTGTCGCAAGGAGTCCGAGCGTACCCTCATCCAGCAGATCCGCACAGATTTCAAAGTGAAAATTCGTCACTCCGTTATCGTTTTCTATGAGATACTTGAATATTTCATAAGCTCTGTCTCTGTCATAGTTAAACGTTCTGTCAATGAATTTCACCTGCATAACCTGCTTATACAGAAAATATCCGAGGTCGGATTTCACACGGTCCATGGCAAGCGGGCGCACGCGTTTTTCCGTCGATGAAAGACAATACGCACAGCCGAACGGGCAGCCTCTGGAAGACTCGTAATAAACAACCCGGTCGCTTTCACAGTCCAGCATTGAATATGGAAAAGGAACCAAATTGAAATCCAGAGGTTCAATCACATCGTTGACGAAGATTTTTCCCGATTGTCTGTAAATCAGGCCCGGAACAGTGTCGAACGGCCTCTTGGGATCCCGGATTACTTCCATGAAGCGATAGAAAGAATACTCCCCTTCTCCGCAAAGGATAAAATCCGCCCATGTGTTTTCCTGCATGAATGTGGCCCCGCTAAAGCTTACCTCCGGCCCGCCGAGTACGATTTTGATGTCGGGCATTGCCTTTTTCAGGTCGGCTGCCAAAATCTTGATTTGTTCAATATTCCAAATGTAGCAAGAAAAGCAAACCATATCATAGTTTGCTCTTACAAGTTCTGTGTAGATGTAATTCAGATCGTTGTTGATCGTAAATTCTCTTACGTCAAGGTCGCTGTATTCGTCCGCCGTGACGGTGTACAGGTACTTGAGTGCAAGATTTGAATGTACATATTTTGAATTTAATGTTGTTAATAATACTCTCATTTCACCAAAGCACATAAAATCATCAGACTATAACATTCTGAATCTCTCGTCCTTCAAAAGCCCTTTGTCTTCCATGCATCTTTTCAGCGATGCAATCATTGCGTCATTATCCATCGGCAAATTGCCTCTGAGCGATACATAATTGGATGCGTGATTGCTTCGGAATACGCACGGTTTCGAAGGTCTTGCGTATTTAAGCATCAGGCATGTCTCAGCCAGGACCTCCTCCGGTGTGAGAAGCTTAAATTTACCTTGCCGGTAATCTTCCAGCAGAGGTGCCGGCGGCTCAAGCATGAGCGTAAGAAGGCTTACATAGGACGCATTCATTTCGCTGATCATCGTGCCTGTCTCAATTGCATGCTCCTCCCAAAGTTCGGGACCTGCAAGTCCGCTTATAAAAGTAACCGATGCCTTGATTCCTGCGTTCTCAAGCCGGTTTACGCTTTCGATGAGCTGTTCTCTGGTCTCGCCCTTGTTTACCATGTCGAGAACCTTTTGGCTTCCGGATTCCGCTCCCATATATACCATTTCCAAACCGTGTCTGCGAAGTTCTTCAAGCTCTTCCCGGCTCTTTCTCAAAACGTCCGACGCGCGTCCGTAGGTTGTTACCCTTTCACACTCCGGAAAATTCTTTTCGATATACTCAAGAATTGTAAGCAGCTTATGGTTTGCAAGGCAAAGTGCATCACCATCACAGAGGAAAATTCTCTCAACTCTGCGGTACTGCTTTCTTGCCCACTCAAGATCCTCGAGTACTTCCTCCGGTTTTCTCACTTTGAACTGCTTCGCCTTGAACATATTGCAAAATGTGCATTTGTTATGTGAACATCCGATTGTGACCTGCACGAGCAAGCTGTACGCTTCGCTCGGCGGTCTGTAAATATCTCCAACGTATCTCATCGGTTCTCCTCTCCTGTGGTGCTACATTCTTTCCGGTGCCTGCATTCCGAGCAGCGCCAGTCCGTTTTTGATTGCGGTCTTTGCAGCAATTACGAGTGCAAGTTTTGCAACCTTTTCTTCTTCGTTATCCACAAGAATGTGTTCGTCGTGATAGAATCTGTTAAAGCTCTGTGCAAGGTCAACGATGTGTCTTGTCACGATGGAAGGTTCATACTTTTCTCCTGCCTCAACAACGACCTGCGGGAACTTGTAAATCAATTTTGCAAGTTCGTATGCACTCGGGCTTGTGATATATTTCGGGTCAACCTTTCCGGAAGCAGCCTTTGCCGTAAGCTCCTCACCTGCGTTTCTGAGAATGCTTGCGGCTCTCGCATAGGTATACTGTACGTAAGGACCTGTTTCTCCGTTGAAGTCAAGAACCTTTTTCCATGAGAAAACATAGTCCTTGATTCTGTTATTGGAAAGTTCATTGAATACAACCGCACCGATTCCAACCTGCTTTGCGGTTTCCTCGATATTGTCCGTTGCAACGCCCTTTTCCTTTATGATGTCGCGCGTTTCATCAATCGCTCTGTTGAGTACGTCTTCAAGGAAAACAACTCTTCCTTCACGTGTGGACATTGTTCCTTCTTCGAGGCTTACAAGGCCGAAAGGAACGTGAATGATGTCTTTTGCCCATTCAAATCCCATAAGTTCAAGAATCTTCTTGAGCTGCTGGAAATGCAGGTTCTGCTGGGAAGCAACGACATAAATATTCTTATAAAAATCATAAGTGTCTTTTCTGTATTTTGCACAGGCGATGTCACGGGTGATATACAGCGTGGATCCGTCCGATTTGAGAATCGGAGCCGGAGTGAGACCGTAAGGTTCAAGGTCAACGATCATTGCGCCCTTGGATTCCACCAAAAGATTCTTTTTCTTCAGGTCTTCCACGATTGCCGGCATCTTGTCGGAGTAGAAAGACTCGCCTGCATAGGAATCGTAGCTGATTCCGAGCATGTCATATACTCTTGTGAATTCCTTCAGGGATTCATCTCTGAACCACTGCCAAAGTTCCACTTCTTCTTTTTCGCCGTGTTCAAGCTTCGCAAAAGTTGCTCTTGCTTCGTCATCAAGTTCCGGATGGTTTTCAACTTCAACGTGGAATTTGGTGTAGTAGCTGAGAAGGGTCTTAATCGGTTCATCGATTACATCCTGTTTGTTTCCCCAGTGTCTGTAAGCAACGATCATTTTGCCGAACTGCGTGCCGTAGTCTCCAAGGTGATTGATACGGGTAACATTGTATCCCATTGCATCATAAATCTTGTAAAGGGAATTTCCGATTACCGTGCTTCTGATGTGACCGATGTGGAAAGGCTTTGCAATGTTAGGGGAGGAATATTCCACGATTACCGGTTTCCCTTCTCCTACGTTTGTCTTGCCGTAATCAGCACCTTTTTCAAGTACATCTTCCACAACGTCTTTTACGAGTTCTTCCTTGGAAATGAACATATTTACGTATGCATTTACTTGTTCAACCTTTTCAAACATGTCGTTCTCTGCAATTTTCTCTGCGATGCCTTTTGCGATGAGCGGCGGCGCTTTGCGGAGTGTTTTGGCAAGTTTGAAGCAAGGGAACGCATAGTCCCCCATCTTTGAATCCTGTGGGACTTCAATCATTTCGCGGATTTCGGATACTTCCAGATCACTTACCTGTTCCGCGATTAACTTAGCAATTTCACTCTTAAAATCTACCATTTTATTGTCTCCTTTTCCGTTATTACTTCTATTCCCTGCGCCTTGAGCATGGAGGCGAAAACTCCGTTTCCGTCCACCAGCCTGCCGCTGAATGTTCCGTCATATATTTTGCCTGATCCGCAGGATGGACTGTTTGCCTTGAGAATTGCACCTTCAATCGGCTCATTCCTGAGTGCCGCCATCTGCATGCAGACCTTAAACGATATTTCCGCACCCTTCAAGAACTTGTCGGTTACGTCTTCGCCTTCCTTGTTTACAATCCGATTTCCGACTTTCTCTGCGGGTGGTCTCGGTGCCTGCAGGTTTCCCGCACTTTCGGGGCAGACCACGATATATTCATGCGTCCGGCAGAATTCGACAACCGCTTCACATCGGTTGTTTCCGCCGTTGTATTTACAGTTATGCCCCAGAAGACACCCGCTTATAATATACATTTCTACTCCTTTAATTTAACGATGGTAACGCCGTCGCCGCCTTCATTGTAGGCGCCTTTTCGGTACGATGCCACCAGCTTGTGTTTCTTGAAGCTTCGCCGCAGCCCTTCTTTGAGTACGCCTGTACCGTTTCCGTGTATGACGGTAACTTCTTTAAGGCCTGCCATGTAAGCATCGTCAATGTATTTGTCCACATTCATGAGGGCTTCTTCCAGGTTCTGCCCCTGAACATTGACGGACATGGATATGGTCTGCGCCTTCATGCGATACATATTCGCATATCCGCGGTTTTTTTGTTTCTTCTTCTTGGTTCCGTCGTTTATAAGCATCAAATCCGCGATGTTCACGTTTATCTTCATGATGCCGACTTTGACCGTCAGATCGCCCTTGTCGTCAGGCAGTGTAAGAACCTCACCGTTTTGGTCGAGGGTCAGTATCTTAACGCGGTCCCCGACTGCAAGTTCATCCGGCTCAATCGGATTGGCGTTGGTCTGCTTCTCAAGCCCGTCCGCGTACCGGTTCTCACTCTCCTTGATGCGCTTTTTACTTTTTTCCAGTCTTCCGGTTCGTTCACCGAGACTCTGAATTTTGGAAAGTTCTTTGAGTTCTTTTTGAACTTCGGCGGCCGTCTGTTTTGCCTCTTTTATGATTGCCCTCGCTTCTTCCTTCGCGTCCTTTATGGCCTTGCTCTCGCGTTTTTCAAGTTCAAGCTGCCTTTGGTCGAGTTCTTCGCGCTGTTTTTTTATTTCATACGCAAGTCTTTCCGCCTCGTCACGCTCTTCGCGGGCTTTTTTCTTATCTTCTTCAATCGCCGAAAGCACGTCCTCGAATTCAAGATCACCTTTTTCGATCAAATCGTTTGCCCTATCGATAATTTCCGAAGGCAGACCGAGTTTCCTTGAAATCTCAAAAGCGTTCGATTTGCCCGGAACTCCGATGGAGAGACGATAAGTCGGGCTCAATGTCTCGACATCAAATTCCATGGATGCGTTCTCAACACCCGGAGTTGCGATGGCATATTTCTTAAGCTCATTGTAGTGTGTGGTCGCAATCGTGTGTGCTCCTTGTGACGCCAGCCTTTCCAAAATGGAGATTGCAAGTGCCGCACCCTCTGTCGGGTCTGTGCCGGCGCCCAATTCATCGAGCAGGACAAGGCTTCCCGTCCTTGCCTTTCCCACAAGGTACACCGTATTCTTCATATGAGAAGAAAATGTGCTCAGACTCTGTTCAATGCTTTGCTCGTCTCCGATGTCCGCAAAAATATTCTTGTAAATCGGCATGCTGCTGGTTGCCGCAGCGGGAATATGCAGTCCGCTCTGCACCATCATCGCCAAAAGTCCGACGGTTTTGAGCGTAACCGTCTTGCCTCCGGTGTTCGGCCCCGTAATTACAAGCGTGCGGTATTCCCTGCCGATTGAGACATTAATCGGTACGACTTTTTTCGCATCGATGAGCGGATGCCGCGCCAGTTTCAGGTCCAAAATTCCTTCGTCGTTAATCTGCGGTTCCTCGCCGTGCATACGCGCGGAAAGCTTCCCTTTCGCAAAAATAACATCGAGTTCTATCAAAATTTCCTGATTGTTCAGCAAATCGTGAAAATGCTCTGCGACCGCCGACGAAAGTTCCCCCAAAATCCTTTCGATTTCAGCTCTCTCCGCCAGCTCCAGTTCGCGCAGCTCGTTGTTGAGATTTACAACTGCCTGTGGCTCCACAAACAGCGTGGCTCCGCTCGATGACTGGTCGTGAATGATTCCCGGAACTTTTGCTCTGTGCTCAGCCTTGACCGGAACCACATATCGTCCGTCGCGCATCGTAACGATTGCGTCTTGAAGGAGTGTCTTGTTGTCCGATGAATTCAGTATATGATTCAGCTTGGTTCTGATTGCCTCGTTTTGGCGTGCAATGCTTCGGCGGATGTTTTTCAATTCGGCGGAAGCGCTGTCTGCCATCTCATCTTCGGACAATATGCATCGGTCGATTCTATCCGCAAGATCGCGAAAAACAACCAGCAAATCGGACATTCCTCTGATTACGGGGATATCCTCAAGATCGTTTTTCAGAAAAGACACCACATTGCCCGTAACCTTCATATTATACAGCACTTGAAGGAGCTGGCGCATCGTCAGGGTTCCGCCCTTTCTCGCAAAATGCAGAGAATTCGAGATGTCATAAATCTCGCCGAGCGGGAGTGCTCCTTTCTTGACTATGACCTGCACGGCTTCGCTTGTCTCTTCAAGCCCGTCTCTAATGCTGTGAATTTCCGTTTCCGGCAAAAGGGCTGCAAGCCTTTCCTTTGCCATCTGTGAGGAAGCCTGTGCCTTGAGCATATCAATTATTTTGTTGTACTCTAAAACCTTCAGTGCTTTTTTGTTCATGTATTCCTCTGTAATTTCTCGAGTTCGTTTTTCAGCCGGACATTTTCCATCTGCAAATCAAAATAGGAATTTTCGAATTCGCTGCATTTTTCCTCCAGCTTGTGATATTTTTCCTCGCTCTGCCTACGCTCCTCAGCGGACTTTGCAGCCTCTTCCTTGTACTGCAGGAAGCTTCTCTTTGCTTCATCCCACATCTTCATGTAATGCTCGGAATCCTTCTCTGTCTGGCGGGCCTTGGCCTCAAGCTCGGAAATTTTCGTTTTTGCCTCAAAATATTCGTCGGCAATATTAACAGCGGCAAGGACTGCAAGCGATCCCTGCGGTCCTGCCGTAAAGTATTTCGAAATTTCGCGCATTTTTTCGTCAACGTATGCTGCGATTTCTATGATGGTTTTTTCGTCTCTTTCTCCGGAGATTGTATAATCCTGCCCGTAAATTCTGACTCCGACTTTTCTGTCTTCCATCTTAATTCCTCCGCCTACATTTCTCTGAGGTTGATATTGAGTTCCCTCTTCAATGCATCAAGAACTTTTGCATGTGCAATCTGCACATCTTCGTCCTTGAGCGTTTTGTCTGCGTGTCTATATGTCAGCGTGAATGCAACGCTCTTCTTGCCCGGTCCTACCTGTGCTCCTCTGTAAATATCGAAAAGCTTGATTCCCGTCAGAATTTCGGCACCTGCGCCCCAGATTACCTTCTCGATTTCACCGACTGTCATGTCTTCATCGACAACCAGTGCAATGTCTCTTGTCATTGCCGGATATTTCGGAAGCGGCTTGTATTGTTTTACCGTATTCGAAAGTTCAACCATTGTTCCGAAGAAAAGTTCTGCACAATATGCTCTTACACCGATTCCGTACTTTTCAGCTGCATCCGGGTGCACTTCTCCCATAATGCCAAGTTCCACTTCTTCTTCCGCCGGGCCGTTCTCAAGCTCTGCCATGTGGCGTGCGATAATTCTTGCACATCTTCCCGGGTGATATACGCCGTATTCACTCTCGGCAACAAATTCAAGATCTCTGATTCCGAGCTTGTAAAGAAGCTCTTCAATGATGCCTTTAAGTGTGAAGAAGTCTTCGTCCTTGCCGTATAAGCCAATCGACATGTTATCGCTTTCGAACGGAAGTCCGAGCTGATTTGCCATGAAGGTGTTGCCGATTTCATAGGCTCTCATGCCTTCCATGTTTCTGGAATAATTCCTTCCCATAACTTCCAGCATCTGTGGTGTAAGGATTGTTCTCATCACGGATGTGTCCTCTCCGAGCGGATTGAGAATTTTCACAAAATCTCTCTCCCACGAATCCTCTTCAATTCCTACATTGTCCACACCCTTAGGGCTTACAAACGAATAAGTCTGGATTTCGTTTGCTCCCATTGCACACATTACGTCTCTTGCAATATCTTTGATATCTCTGTCATAGGACTGACTTGCTTCGTTGTTTCCTTTTGGAATTGTAACCGGAAGATTATCGTATCCGTAAAGTCTTGCAACTTCTTCCACAATATCTTCTTCGATTTCGATATCCTGTCTTACGGTCGGCGCTGTTACATACATATCATCGCCTTCCCCTTCAACTTTCATTTCGAGGCTTTCCAAATATCCGACCATCTGCTCTCTGGAGATTTCAATTCCGAGAACATGGTTGATTCTGGAGACTCTTGCGTGAACGGTCTTTGCTTCTGCTTTTTCCGGATAGATATCCACGCTTCCGCCCACTACGGTTCCTGCTCCGATCATTTCAATCAGTTTGCATACTCTGTCAGCAGCCTTTTCACAGAGGTTCGGGTCGATTCCCTTTTCGTATCTTCCGGAAGCCTCTGTTCTGAGCGTGAGTCTCTTGGAAGTCGTTCTTACGCTGTTTGCATCGAAGTTCGCGGATTCGATTACGATTGTCTTCGTATCTGCAGTGATTTCGGAGTTAAGACCTCCCATAACACCTGCAACCGCTACCGGCTTCTCCGCATCGTTAATCATCAGCATTCTGTCATCCAGCGTTCTTTCGTTTCCGTCAAGCGTAACGAACTTTTCGCCTTCGGCTGCCGTGTCAACGATAATCTTATGCCCCGCGAGACTTTCAATGTCAAAAGCATGCATCGGCTGACCATATTCGAGCATTACAAAGTTCGTAATGTCAACGATATTGTTAATCGGTCTCATTCCTGCATGAATCAATCTTCTCTGCAGCCACCAAGGGGAGTCCTCCACCTTGACGTCTTTCACGATTCTCGCAACATATCTCTTGCAAAGCGGTGACTTTACATCAACGCTGATATAGTCTGCCGCATTTCCTTCTTCATGTTCACACTCTGTTTCCGGATATTCAAGCTTTGTGCCGAATGTTGCTGCGGCTTCTCTTGCCATGCCGATCATGGAAAGGCAGTCCGGCCGGTTCGGTGTGATTTCGAAATCGATAATCGCATCTTTCAGTTCCATTGTGTCCGCAAAATCAGCTCCTACCGGGTATTCTTTCTCAAGAATCCAGATTCCTTCTCTCTGATTTACCGGCACAACCTTATCCTCGAATCCAAGTTCGCCGAAGGAGCAAAGCATCCCGTTTGATTCTACTCCTCTGAGCTTGCCTCTGGTGATTTCCGTGCCGCCTTCCTGCTTCGGCTGTCCGTGAATCGGACCCGGTATTCTGCTTCCGTGAAGTGCTACCGGAACATAGGCACCTTCAAAGACATTCGGCGCTCCCGTTACAATCTGAACAGGTTCTGCTTCCCCGATATCAAGCTGGCATACCACAAGCTTGTCGGCATCCGGGTGTTTGTCTATTTTTACGATTTTGCCCACTACAACTTTGTGCATGTCCTCTCCGACCATTTCCAATGTTTCCAGGTTGGATCCCGACATAATCATGCGGTCGCAGAATTCCTCGGGGCTTACATTAACTTCTGTATAATCTTTTAACCATTCTAAAGATACTATCATTTCTAAACCTCCTTCGCACTACTTGAACTGTTCGATGAATCTCATGTCGTTTTCATAGAGAAGTCTGATGTCATCTATGCCGTACTTGAGCATAGCGATTCTCTCAACGCCCATGCCGAATGCGAAGCCGGTATATTTCTCCGTATCCACGCCGCCAACTTTGAGTACATTCGGATGCACCATGCCGCATCCGAGGATTTCAATCCAGCCGCTTCCCTTGCATACTCTGCAGCCCTTGCCGCCGCACTTGAAGCAGGAAACGTCCATTTCTGCGGAAGGTTCCGTGAATGGGAAATGATGAGGTCTGAATTTGGTTCTTACTTCTGAACCGAACATCTGCTTTGCGAAACTGTCAAGCACGCCCTTAAGGTCCGCCATCGTGATTCCTTCGTCAACAACAAGGCCCTCTACCTGATGGAACATCGGAGAATGGGTTGCGTCAGGCGTATCGCAGCGGAAGCATCTTCCCGGTGCAAAAACGCGGATCGGCGGTTTCTGGTTAAGCAATGTTCTTACCTGTACCGGCGAAGTCTGTGTTCTGAGCAGAACCTCGTCGTTGATGTAGAAAGTATCTGTCCAGTCTCTTGCCGGATGATTCGGTCCCGCATTCAAAGCGTCGAAGTTATTGAAAACGGTTTCAACCTCCGGACCTTCCGAGAGGGAAAATCCCATGGACTTGAATACTCTGGAAATTTCTTCAATCGTAATCGTAATCGGGTGCTTTGTTCCCAAATGCTGAAGTTTGCCCGGCTCGGTTACGTCTATTTTCTCCATCTTGAATTTTGCTTCCTTTGCCTTGTTCTTTAACTGTTCAAAAGAAGCATCCAGCATTTTTTCAATCTCACTGCGGACTTGGTTTGCCGCCATACCGAATTCTTTTCTCTCTTCCGGGTCCATTTTGCCCATGGATTTGAGCATTTCGGTGAGTTCGCCCTTCTTGCCGAGAACCTTGATTCTTACATCCTCAGCATCCTGGATTGTATCGATTGCTTTGAGTCTTTCTCTGGAATTTTCAAGAATTTTCTCGAGTCTTGCTTTTTTCTCTTCCATCTTTTCTAAAATTGTATCTTGCATAATTCTAACCTTTCTTACCTCTCACTGCTTCGTACATCAAAATTCCCGCCGCCACTGACGCATTCAGGGATTCGATGTTTCCGTGCATCGGTATTTTTATTTTTACATCTGAGCTTTCGATGATTTCTTCGCAGATTCCGTTTCCCTCGTTTCCTATCACGAGTGCAATATTGTCTGTCAGGTCTTCATCGAAATAGCAGCGTTCCGTGTCAAAACAGGTCGCTACGAGTTTCTTGCCGGCTGCCCTGGTAAATTCCACAAGCTCTGAATTGGAGTCCATGAAAACAACCGGCATTCGAAAGAGTGAACCGGTCGCCGCCCTTACCACCTTAGGTGAAAAAATATCCGCGGTGCCTTTCATGACCACCGCAAGGCGGTATCCCGCCGCGTCCGCTGTTCTCAGAATTGTCCCGATATTTCCCGGATCCTGCAGCCTGTCGAGAACCACGAAATTCCCCGATGCACTCGCAAAATCCCCGGCATCTGTTTCCGGCTTGGCAACGATTGCAAGCACTCCCTGGCTTGTCTCCGTCTGTGCCAGCCGATCGAACAGCTTCTCGTCAAGGACGAATGCCTTGTCTTCCAATTCGTCCGGGACTTTATTGTAACCGCGTCTGACAAGGAGCGTCTCGATGCGGCAGCCCGTCTTCAAGGCTTCTTCAATCAGGTTTTCACCCTCTATCAGATATCTGCCTAGCTTATCTCTGTATTTCTTAAGCGAAAGCTGCTCGCAAGTCTTGTATATTCTGTTGTCCTTGGATGTTATCTCTCTCATAAGCAGTCTTTCGTTTCGCCTTTCGTTTTAACAAAAGCCGGTTTTCACCGGCTCGTTTTGATTAAAGGAATGATGGGATTTCAAATCTGGATGTTCCCTTTTCCTCGCCCTCTTTCTTGAGGATGTCCTGCAGTGTCACTTCCGTGCCGTCGATGCCTTCGACTTTCCCGAAGAGGTCACGGTTACCGGCAGGTTCTCCGGTCAATCCGGTCGTTGCTTCGCCTTTATTCTCTCTTGCACCGTCAACCGGTTCGGAATGTTTAACCGGAAATTCAAGCCCTTCCGCAAAGCCGGTAGCAATAACGGTAATCGCAATTTCGTTTTCCATTGCTTCGTCCACTGCAGCTCCGAAGATGAGGATGCAGTCTCTGTCCGCCTGCTCTTCAACCAGATTTGCGATTTCGCTTACTTCGAGCATTCCGAGGTCATATCCGCCTGCAACATACAGGAGAATTGCCTTCGCTCCGCTGATGGTCGTTTCAAGAAGCGGACTTTCGATTGCCGCCTTAACAGCCTCCTGCGCTCTGTTCTCGCCTGCTCCGCGGCCGACGCCCATGTGTGCGATGCCTCTGTCTGTCATTACGGACTTAACATCCGCAAAGTCAACATTGATAAGCGCATAATCGGAGATCAAATCCGAAATGCCTTGCACGCCCTGTTTCAGCACATTGTCAGCCATCTCGAAGGCTTGTACCATCGTTGTGTTTCTCTGACTGTTGTCAACAAGTTTGTCGTTCGGCACGATTACAAGCGAATCCACATATTTTCTGAGGAAGTTGATTCCAAGTTCCGCCTGTCTTCTTCTCTTGGCTCCCTCAAAGGTAAACGGTTTGGTTACAACACCAACCGTGAGTATTCCCATGTCCTTAGCGGCCTTGGCAATGATCGGTGCAGCTCCCGTTCCGGTTCCGCCGCCCATGCCGGCCGTGATGAACACCATATCCGCTCCGTCAAGCTGAGCGGTAATCTCGTCAAGCGTTTCCTCTGCAGCCTTCTGGCCAACCTCTGGGTTTGCTCCGGCTCCGAGTCCTCTCGTAAGCTTTTCGCCAATCTGAATCTTCGTCTGTGCCAGACACCTGTTCAGGGCTTGTCTATCTGTATTAACAGCGATAAAGTCAACTCCCTTAAGTTCGGCTTCCACCATGCGGTTTACTGCGTTGCATCCACCGCCGCCGACACCGATGACCTTAATCACCGCAGCTTTTTCCATGTTTGTTTCAAACTGTAGCATTGTCGTTTGTACCTCCTCAAAGTATCCCAATCATATTCTCCATTGTATCATATTTTTATATGCATTGCACTCTTTTTCCTAATTTTTTAGCCGTTTTTTTAGCCAAAAATCAGTCGATTTTCGGCGTAAACGAGATATTGCTGTCTCCGCTTATTTTTATGACGCCTCTTTCGATTTTTCGGTCAAAAAGCTCCTCCGTGACAATCTGCAATTTACCCTCTTTTACGGCCTCCGTAATATGCTCCGGAGTACCCGTGCACATAAGGCTGTCCAGGATGTAAGCCTTCATCGTCGACTTGCCGATGGAAATCCTCTTGAAAAACATACCGTTGCGGTCCGACTCGTTAAGAAGCTCAAGTGCCTGTCTGAAAAGAACTTTTTCTTCGACTTCGATTACTTCTCCCACTTCGAGTTTGCTTATCGTCAGCCCGCTCAAAACCGTCACTTTCGGATCAACCTCCGTCTTGCGCAGAACGGTTCCGTTTGCGTCAATTACAACATATTTCTCTCCGTATACGATGGCTCCTATCTGTTTGCGCTCGTTAAGTTCTATTGAAATGGTGTCCGGCAGGACTCTTCTCACCTTGACATCCGACATATATGCATCTTTCTCAAGTCTTGCCTTGATATCGGAGCAGTCCGTCCCCCAAAAAATATTTCCTCCGGTTTTGCAGTTACCCATGGTGAGTATTTCCTCGTCGAGGTAATATGCGTTTCCTTTCACCGTAAATTTGTCTACCGTAAAAATCGGTGAGTTCAGGAAAAAAAACAATCCTGCCAGCACCAACACCGCAATCAGCAGCTTAACAAACGGGTTTATTCTTTTTTTCCTGCTCTTCGTCCTTTTTTCTTTCAATGAGACCACCCAGGCTCCTTATGCCTTTATCAAAATCTTCATACCCTCTGGATATGTGTTCAATGTGTTTTATCTCGCTCCGCCCCTGCGCCATAAGACCCGCAAGGGTGAGTGCGGCACCGCCTCTGAGATCCAGCGCGGCAACTTCTGCGCCCGACAAAAACGATACCCCTTTTATTATAGCATTTTTTCCGCAGATTTCAATATTTGCACCCATTTTAACGAGTTCTTTTTTGTGGGTGAATCGGCTCTCAAAAATTTCCTCTCTTATGGTGCAAAGCCCCTCCGAGCAGGTGAGCAATGTCATGAGCTGCGGCTGGCAGTCCGTCGGGAATCCCGGGTACGGCTGGGTAACCACAAATCCCGGGCTTTTGAGTTTTCTCGGTGCGTTTACTTCCATAATGTTTTCGTATGATTTGATCGAGGTTCCCATACGCTCCAAAACGTTTATTACCGATTTCAAAACTTCCGGACGAATGTTGCGAAAGGTCGCTTTGCCGCCCGTTCCCGCAACCGCCATCATGTACGTGGCCGCCTCGATTCTGTCTTCCATTATGAAATACATCGTATCTTGACGATGCAGGCATTCACCGCCCTTTATGAAAATTGTGTCGCTGCCCGCACCATGCACCTGAAAGCCGCAAGTCTTAAGAAACGACGCAAAATCAACGATTTCCGGCTCTGTTGCACAGTTCTTGATAATGGTATCGTCCCCTCCCCCGAGTGCCGCCATTATAAGATTTTCGGTGGCACCGACGCTCGGATAAGGAAGTGTGACGGTTCCGCCGCAGCACCTTCCCTTGCACCTGACCTCTTCCCCCATGCTTTCAACTTCGAATCCCAGTTCATCGAGTCCGTTGATATGTATGTCAATCGGCCGCTTTCCTATCCGGCACCCACCCGGCTTGTAAATGCATGCCTCGCCGCACCTTGTGAGCAGGCTCCCCAGCAAAAAAACAGATGAGCGCATCCCCTGCATCATTTCTTTTGAGATTTTGTTGTCGGAAATATTCCGGCTGTCTATGACGATGCAGGAGTCCTCCCACCTCGTGCCTGCCCCGAGCGATTGCAGAATTTCTTCCATCGCAAACACATCGCCGATCCTCGGGCAGTCGTAGAGTTCGTAAATGCCCGCCTTGCACACGGTCGCCGCCATAATCGGAAGCACCGAATTCTTCGCACCTCTGATTCTATATTCACCCCGCAAGGGAACCCCGCCGTCAATTATGTATTTATCCAAAAAATACACCTCCCAACTATACTGTTTATAGTATGTGGAAAGTGTATCCGGAGTGTATGTTCAAATACAAAATACCGCATAGCGGGCCGGGATTTTTTTGCCGAAAAAAGACAACCCTTTAAAGAGCTGCCTGAATTTCGTCGTATATGATGTCCAATGCTTTCATCGGTGCACAAGCTCTTGCTGCACGCCCCATTTTCTCTGCAATTTCCGGGTTGTTTTTCAGATGCATAACCTCTTTTATCAACCCTTCGGACGTGAGGTCTTTTTCCTCGATCAGGATTGCACCGCCTCTGTCGGCAACCGCTTTCGCGTTGTAATACTGGTGATTGCCCGTCACGTTCGGAGACGGAATAAGGATGCAGGCTCTGCCGCATACCGTAGTCTCCGCCACAGACAGTGCACCCGCACGGCTGATGATGAGGTCGCTTGCCGCAAGATAGTTTTCCATATCGTCAATATAGTCTTTGATCAGAATATTGTCCTTGAGAACGACGCCTCGTTCCTCTGCTTTTTTGACAATGCTGTCGTAGTACCACTTGCCGGTTCCGAAAACCATTCTCATTTTTTCGTGACCGTTCACAACCTGCATCAGGTCGAAAGCAACCTCATTGATTTTCTCCGCTCCGAGGCTGCCCCCAAAGGAAAAAACGATAAAGTCATCCTGCGGGAATCCGAGTTTCTTTCGTGCCTCTGCCTTGTTCAAGCTGAAAAAACTTTTGCGCACGGGATTGCCCGCCTCGACCATCTTGGAAGGCTCCTTGAAATACTTCGCAGCATCCGAAAAGCCCAGAAAGACTTTGTTCACATATTTCTCAAGTGTCCTGTTTGCAAGTCCCGGGAAGGCATTCTGCTCGTGCAGGAAGGTCTTGGCCCCGAAGCGTTTCCCCGCAATGATTACAGGGAAGCAGACATATCCGCCGGTTCCGATTACGACGTCGGGCTTGAATTTTCTCATTACCCGGTTTGCCTCCAGGATTCCCTTTGTCACCCGCGCACCCGTTTTGATCAGCTGCCACGGGCTTGATTTGTCAAGCCATCTTGCATCCACAAGTTCCATCGGATACCCCGTTTTGGGAACCACATCTTTTTCGATGCCCTCTTCGTTTCCCACATAGAGGATTTCGGTTTCCGGATCCATTTCTTTGAATTTATCCGCAATCGCAAGGGCCGGATAAATGTGTCCGCCCGTGCCTCCGCCCGTTACTATTACTCGCATGTTTACTCCTAAAAATTATAAATTCGATGATTTTGATATATTAATCAGGATTCCCATAGCCGCCATAAAAATCAGCAATGCGTTTCCGCCGTAGCTGATAAACGGCAGGATAATTCCCGTCGGCGGCATGCATGATGTCACAACCGCAATATTTACAACTACCTGTATTCCGACCATCATGATAATTCCCGCCGCAAGCATCATTCCTGTGTAATCCGCCGCATTCATTGCAACATGGCATCCGCGCCAAATCAGCAGAAGGTACACAGCCACAAGGCAGAAAATTCCCACAAAACCAAGTTCCTCACCTATAATTGCGAGAATGAAGTCATTCTGTGCAAACGGCAGATATAGGTTTTTCTGAACACTATTGCCAAGTCCCAAGCCCGTAAGACCGCCGGTTCCGAGTGCAAGCAGCGACTGAACCACCTGCCAGCCGTTTCCGAGTGCGTCGGCAAACGGGTCACGAAAGCTCATCAATCGTGCCTTTCTATACTCTCCATCCGGGTCCATATATATAAACGCAAAGCCTGCAGCAAGTGCGGAAACAAACAAAATTGCGACATGTCTCCACTTTATGCCTGCCACAAGCAGCATTCCGCCTGCAATCAACACAACCGTAAATGCGGTTGACATGTTCGGCTGCGCCATAATAAGGCCGCCGTAAACACCCGCTACACCGACAATCGGCAGGACACCCTTCCAAAAGTTTGTACTCCATTTCGGATGCCGTGAAAAATATCCGGTTGTAAAGAAGATCATTCCAACTTTTGCAAGTTCTCCCGGCATGATTGTAATCGGCCCGAGCCGAATCCAGCGCACCGAACCGTAGGCTTCCTCGCCAATCGGGGTCAGAACCAGAACCAGTAGAATCGCGCAGATTACCGGCACAATAATCCAAAGCCTTGCCCAAAAATGATAATCCACCTTCGCACAAAACCACATAGCTGCCGTACTTACCGCAAGCCAGACAAGCTGCCTTTTGAGGAAGTAATATGGGTTGTAATTGTTAGTACCCGAAGGATAATAGCTCGCACTGAAAATCATGATTGTCCCGAATATTACGAGAACGGCCACAATCAGTGCAATCGACAAATCCCCGGTTTTTCCGTTGGTCTGAAAAAGTTTTTTCATATTCCCAGCCTCATTACACACTCCTTAAAATGTTTGCCTCTCTGCTCGAAATTATCATACATATCCCAGCTTGCACAGGCAGGCGAAAGGAGAACAGTATCTCCCGGCTCCGCAGCTGCAAACGCAATCTTTACGCATTCGTCCATATCCTTGCCGAACACATAATCACTATATCCGAGGCGCTGTGCCGTATCTGCGATAATCTTTCCGTCGCGGCCGATCAGCACAAGTTTCTTAACCTTACCGTCAAAATTCTTAATCAGTTCGTCAAATTCCTGACCCTTGCCGTCACCGCCCGCAATCAGGATAATGCTGCTCTCAATCGCCCTGAGCGCGATAACCGCCGCATCGACATTGGTGCCCTTGGAATCGTTATAGAATTTTACCCCATTAAGCTCGCCGGCGAATTCGATTCTGTGCTCAACTCCTCCGAATGACACGAGAGTTTCCGCAATCGTATCCTTGTCGATTCCCGCAAAGTAACAGATTGCAGCCGCAGCAAGGCAGTTCTCGACATTATGATCGCCGATTATCTTTAAGTCATTTCTGCTGCATAATTCTATAAGCTCGCCTTCTTCGTTTCTGATTACGAGCATTTCACCTTTGAGGTACGCTCCGAAGTCGAGTTCTTCCTTTCTTGAAAACGGCACAATCTTCGCCTTGCAGCCCTTGGTCAGTGCAAAGCAGGCTTTATCATCATAGTTTGCCACGCAATAGCCGTTTTCGTCCTGGTTACGGAAAATTGCAGCTTTTGCCTGTCCGTATGCCTCCATCGTATGATGCCTGTTGAGGTGGTCCGGTGTAAGATTCAGTATTGCCGATACCATCGGCTTGAAATATCTCGTGGTCTGAAGCTGGAAACTGCTCGTTTCGGTAACGAGCCAGTCATCCTCGTCAGACTCGAGTGCTTTTGAAATAACCGCCACCCCGATGTTTCCCACAACGAAGGTCTTGCGTTTTGCATTTTTAAAAATCTCACCGACAAGCGTCGTTGTGGTGGTCTTGCCGTTTGTGCCCGTTATCGCAATGAAGGTCCCCCTTGCGATTCTGTATGCGATTTCAAGTTCTCCGATGATTTCGGCTCCGCCGGCTTCTGCCTCTCTTATAAACGGAAGTTCCGGATTCACGCCCGGGCTCAGAATCAGCATATCAAAATTTTCGACATGCTCCGGAATCTCGTGAAAATAACACGAAACCCCTTTGCCTTCAAGGAACGTAAGGAGCTGACCGTCAACTGCCTCTGCTTCCTTTGAATCCTGCACGGAAACATCCGCACCGAGTTTCAGCATCGCCTGAACTGCGGCGATTCCCGACTTACCAAGGCCTACAACCAAAACCCTCTTGCCTTTTATATTTTCCAAATTCAAGTTATTCATAATACTCCTCTTAAATATTCTTTATAACGATTGCCAGGATGCAGAACAGCAGAGCCGCTGCCCAGAACATCATGACCACACTTTTTTCCTTCATGCCGCAAAGCTCGAAATGGTGATGCAGCGGTGCCATCTTGAAAATTCTCTTATGTGTTTTCTTGTAATAGCTTACCTGTATAACCACCGATAACGCCTCAAGCACATACACAAGCCCCGCGATTGCAACCAAAAATTCCATCTTCATCATAACCGCACCGGCAGCAAGCATTCCACCGAGTGCCATCGAGCCCGTATCGCCCATGAAAATCTTTGCCGGGTTCTTGTTGAACATGAGAAATCCCAGGCACGCCCCGGAAAGCGCTCCGTATATCACAGGTTCGGTAATAAAGTTCGGGAAATTGTATATCCCCAGAATTACCATGCAGAAACTTACGAGAGCCGTAACTCCGGATGCGAGTCCGTCAAGTCCGTCCGTAAGATTCACGGCATTGCTGAATGCAATCATCACAAAGATGATGAACGGAATATAGAGTATGCCGAAATCCAGGTATACATCCGCAAACGGAATCCACACAAAGCTTCCTCCGATTGCCGCAAAACCCGTGTTGAAATAAGCGAACACCGCAAACGCAGCCGAAAATACAAACTGAAGCACAATCTTCTGCTTCGGGCTGATGCCGTCATTATTCTTTTTGATTGCCTTTTCATAATCATCAATAAAGCCGATGAGGCCGAAGAGCACCATTACAACCAGTACGGCAATCAGGCTCTTGTAATCGCTCGATTTTCCTGCCACGGTTACGGAAACCATAACCGCCGATAAAATTGTCGCGAAAACAATTGCAATTCCGCCCATGCTCGGCGTTCCGGTCTTGGAAAGATGTGATTTCGGTCCCTCCTCCCTCACAAACTGTCTGAACTGCTTTTTTTCCAAAAACGGAATCAGCATTTTTGTAAAAACAGCACCGAGAATCCATGCTGCAACAAGTGCGATTATCGGAATAAGTATTCTGTCCATGTTTTGCAAGCTCCTATCTTGTTTCTTTATCTTTCAGTATTTCTTTAACGATTTCTTCCATTTTCATGCCGCGCGATGCTTTTACCAATACCACATCGCCTGCCGCAAGCAGCGTGTCAAGCTTCGGCATCAGCTCCTGCTTATCTTTGCAATACAGCACCCTGTCGTCGGGAAGAAAGCTTACCGCTCCCTCTGCGTAACCCTTTGCAAATTCGCCCACGGCTATTACATAGTCAAGCCCCGTCCTGCCCGCGAATCTTCCGACTTCGGCATGCGCTGCTTCGGTTTCGCTTCCGAGTTCGTACATATCGCCTATGATTGCGATTTTTCTCTTTCCCTCGGTATTGGCAAGCGTGGTAATTGCAGACATCACGGACGCCGGACAGGCATTGTATGTGTCGTCTATGACTTTGATGCCGTCTTTTTCCTTGATGTTCAGCCTTTTCTCGGTAAGCTGCGCCTCCGAAAGGCCTTTCACCGATGTCTCAATGCCGATGCCCATCTGCTCGCCTGCCGCAATTGCGAGCGTGGCGTTTAATGCATTATGCGCACCCGGCACATTCAAATTCACGATATACGATTTATCATTATGGATTAAAGTATATTTTATACCTTTATCGCCGAAATCGCAAATGTCTCTTACAATATATTCATTTTGTTCATCCGTTCCCACCGTTATCAGCTTATACGGACCTGTCACATTCTCTCTGCAAAGCATGTCGCAGTCGCTGTTTACGATAAGCGTGCAGTCCTCGTCAAAGCACGAGGTGACTTCCATCTTTGCCTTGAGAATCCCTTCCCTGCTTCCGAGGTTTTCGATGTGCGAAATCCCGATATTGGTTATCAATGCAATATCCGGCTCGGCAATCCGTGCAAGCGTCTCAATCTGTCCGAAATTGTCCATCCCCATTTCAAGAACCGCCGCCTCCGTGTCGGGCGCAAATTCCAATATGCTGAGCGGAAGACCGAACCAGTTGTTGAAATTCTTGATGTTTCTGCCGGTTTTGTATTTCATGGATGCGATGTAATACATCATATCCCTTGTGCTCGTCTTTCCGACGCTGCCGGTTACGGCAACCTTGTGCTTAATCGGAAGCGTGCTGAGATAATATGCCGCCAAATCCTGCAAGGCTTTCGTGGTGTTCTCCACCAAAATCGCATCCGGCTGCATGCCGTCGGACAAAAAAGCCCTTTTCGGAATCTTCTCCGGCTCGGAAACAATGACCGAACGACACCCTCTCTCAAACACCTGTGCAAGGTAATCATGCCCGTTGTTTTTTTCGCCGATCAGCGGAAAAAACAAATCGCCCGGCTTCGCAAGCCGTGAATCGGTGCAGACATTAAGTACCGATCCGTCCCCGCTTCCGCATATCAATCTGCCATTTACAGCCGATACAACCTCGGCAATCGTAAATTCTCTCATTTTTCTCTCCCAATTATTTCTGTAATGATTTCTCTGTCGTCAAAATGCTTTTTTTCGCCGCCTATAATCTGATAGGTTTCATGGCCTTTGCCGCATACCGCAATGATGTCGCCGCTTTGTGCCTGTTTTATCACCCATTCCAGTGCTTGTTTTCTATCAGCAATTATAACATACTTTCCGGCTGTTTTTGCGACAGCCTCTGCAATTTCGTCGATTATTTTTTCCGGAGGCTCGTTTCGCGGATTATCTGAAGTTATGACCGTAAGGTCTGCACGGTTTCCCGCTGCAAGCCCCATTTCCGTTCTTCTCTTGTGATCCCGCTCCCCGCCGCAGCCAAACACCGCGATAAGCCGTTTCGGATTATATTCCCGCATTGCCTCAAGAAAGCTGTTCATGGCAACCCCGTTGTGCGCATAATCCAGCACAACCGTGTAATCCGCATAAGTCGGGATGAGTTCTGCACGGCCCCTTATCTTTATACCCTCAAGCGCCTCGCGCATGCAGGAAGATTCAATGCCCAGAAGTCTCGCCGCCGTCATTGCCGCCAATGCATTGTAAATATTGAATCTGCCGGGCAGAGGCAGCCTGATTTTTTCTCCGTGAAAAACAAATTCCGTCCCCAGCACGGATCCGTCGCGAAAAACGTGGATATTTTCTGCATCCGAAATCCCGAAAAAAACTTCTCCCGCAACGCTCGAATGCTCCGTCATGCGCACCGCGTATTTGCTGTCCGCATTCAGAACCGCAAGACGTGACTGCCGAAAAAGCCGGCTCTTGCACTCCGCATATTCTTCGAAATTCTTATGCTCACCCTCGCCGATATGGTCGGGGCTCAGATTTGTAAAAATCCCGATGTCAAATTCAATCCCATCGGTTCTGTGCTGCTTCAGTGCCTGCGATGACACTTCCGTAATGACTGCACGGCAATCCGAATCGGCCATCTCACGGAGCATCTTATATATCTCAAATGATTGCGGTGTGGTGTTTTCCGCCTCCCGGTAGTGTCCTTCGTACCCTTGCTTTACGGTTCCGATAATTCCGGTTTTGATTCCCGCGGTTTCCAGTATTTCTTTGAGCATGAACGAAGTTCCGGTCTTTCCTTTGGTTCCGGTTATGCCGATCATCGTAAGCCCTTCATCGGGCTTTCCGAAAAAATTCCTCGATGCGGCCGCAAGTGTCTGCCTTGCATCCTTCACCTTCAGTACCGTTGCTCCGTCGGGAAAATCCCCGCTGCTGTCTTCGACCACAAAGATTCTTACACCTTTTTCGGCGGCTTTTTCTGTAAATTGATGCCCGTCTGTTTTCTCTCCCCTGATTGCGAAAAACGCTGCATCCGAGCTGCTTTTGTCTGAATGGTAAATCAAAGTCCCTGCTTCTTTATCCAAAGTGCCGCAGACCGTTTCAAAGTCCACGCCTTCCAGTAAAGCTTCGAGTCTCATGGCTTCCCCATTCTATTTATTTTATGATTGTTTTGATTTCCTACTCCTTGTATACATATACAACGGAATTTTTCTTGACTTTTGTGCCTGCCTTCGGATACTGATCCACAACGATGAACTCGTCGTCGTTCTTAGCCGACTTTGGCCTGCTGTATTTCAAATCTCTGCCTCCGATAATTCCGGCGGCCTCACTGAATTCCTTGCCGACAACATTCGGCACGGTCGTATATCCGCTTTGGAGCGCTTTCTTCTCCGCACTGCTGTATTTCGGTGTGACATTCAGATAGCGGAGTGCATCCGTGAGGATATCCTTTGCGATCGGAGCTGCGACCATTGAGCCGTAGTAGGAGCCCTTCGGACTGTCCACAACTACCAAAATCGAAATTTTCGGATCGTCCATCGGCGCCATGCCGATGAAAGAACTGTAGTAGTACTTTCCGTATTTTCCCGTTCCGGCGTCAATCTTGTTTGCCGTTCCTGTTTTTCCTCCGACACGGTAGCCCGCAATCCTTGCGTTCCCGCCGCCGCCTTCGTCTACTACATACTGCATTATGCTTCTCATTTTCTTGGCTGTTGCTGCGGAGATAACCTTGCGGACCACGGTAGGCTCGTAGGATTCCACAACCTTGCCCTCGCTGTCCGTAAGGGCTTTTACATATCGCGGCTGCAGAAGCACGCCGTCGTTTCCGATTGCGTTCACTGCCGTAAGAAGCTGAATCGGTGTCAGCGAAATTCCCTGTCCGTAGCCGATCGTCGCAAGTTCAACCGGTCCGACATTGTCTATATTCTGCACGATTGCTCCCGATTCTCCCGGATAGTCGATGCCGGTCTTGTCGGTGATACCGTACAAATCAAGGTATTTGTAAAATCTGGTCTTGCCCATCAGCGACGCAACCTTTGCAAGCGCAGGGTTGCAAGAATTTCCTATGGCTTGGCGTATCGTCTGCGTGCCGTGTGCACCGTGCGTCCAGCAATGGAGTCTCACACCGGCAACGGTAAAGCTTCCCGAGCAATGGAAAGTCGTGTTGTCGTTGATTACTTTTTCCTCGATTGCGGAGGAAGATGTTATCAGCTTAAAGGTGGAGCCCGGTTCGTAAGTATCGCTCACAAGCGGATTTCTCCATAGGCTGAAAAGGTATTTGTTCTTATCGTCCGCAGACATTTTTTCGTATTTCTTCTTGTCTTTTGCGAGGGGCTCCGTTGCATTGTTCGGGTCGTAACCCGGAGTTGTTGCACTTGCCAGCACATCTCCGGTTTTCGGATCCATTACAAGACACATGATACGATCCGCTTTTGTCTTTTTCATGCCTTTTTCGAGGGCCTTTTCGACATAATATTGAATTGCCTCGTCAAGGGTCATTACAACATTCAGTCCGTCCTGTGCTTCGTAGTATTCCTCGGCACCCTTCACGAGTTCATTGCCCAAAAGATCGGTGTTCTTTACCCATCTTCCGGACACTCCGCTCAGATACTGGTCATACTGCAGTTCGATTCCCGTGCGCCCCATGTTATCGTCATTGACGCTTCCCAAAACTTGAGATGCGAAATTCCCGAGCGGATAATACCTCTTTGTGTCTTCGGAAAGCTCGATTCCCGAAATTTTGAGTTTGCGGAGTTTATCTGCAGTCTCTTTGTCAAGATATTTCGCAATTCGTACAAGGGCCTGATTTTTCTTCATGTTTTCATAGACTTCGTTAGAGTCCTTGTCGATGATTTCTGCGATTTCTGCCGCAAAGGCTTTGATTTCGCTGTCCGGTCTTGTCTGGCCCTCCTTGATTTTGATCTGCGACGGTCTTGCCCACAGCGTATAGCAGGTCGTGCTCGTCGCAAGTTCCTTTCCGTTTCTGTCGTATATCGTGCCGCGCTTTGCTTCTATCGGCGTGTCCTTTGTCTGCTGGTCAATCGCCTTCTGGCTCAGCTCTTCGGCATCAACAATTTGTATCCATGCCACTCTGAACACAAGCGCAATCAAGAGTAATGCAATAATTGCAAAACCCAATGCGATTCTTCTTCTGTTTTTTACCGTTACTTGTGCTCTCATGTTCCTCCCTCAAACAGAAAGCCAGACTTCATGTTGGTATTAAGTTGTCTGGCTCCTTTTCATTTATGAAATTATATTATTTTGTTTGCTTATTTATTCTTTGTAAGCTTTTTCTTTGATCCTGTCAACCAAGTCATCCGATGCGGACTTTGACGCATCCACATAGATGCACTGCTGTGATTTCGGATATTGCATCTTCAGTTCTTCGGTTGCATATTCCTCAATCAGCTCAATGCTGTTGGCGCTTTCAATCTTAATGTCCAGCATCGAAATCTCGTTTTGCAGCAGGACATTCTGCCTGTTTATCTTGTTTATTTCGTATTTAATCTCCGTCGCCTTCGCGCTCATCCAGATTGTGGATATGAGAACCGCGCCTGCGAAGATGAGCAGCAAAACTGCCCGTCTCAGCATCTTGTGCGTGATGACGGCCGTGCCTGCCTGTGGTGCTTTGGTTTCAAGCTCCGGTCTCTGCCGCGTTCTTTTTACTTTCGGTGCGGCAGGCTTTGTTTCCGGTGCAGGATATGCCCACTGTCCCGGCTGATAGGCTTGTCCCAAAGTCGAGTATTCAGATGTGTAAGCTCTGTTGATAGCTGCCATCTCGTCTCCTCGTCAATTTATCACTTCTTCTGTGCAATACGTAGTTTTGCGCTTCTTGCCCTTGGATTTCTTTCGATTTCCTCCGGGGAAGGCAGAATCGGCTTATTCGCCTTTTTTTCGATGTCTCCCACCTTGCCGCAGACACAAACCGGAAATTCCTTTGGACAGGTGCAAGGGTTTATTCTCTTTGCGATAATTTCCTTCACGATTCGGTCTTCCAGTGAGTGGAAGGTTATGATGCAGAGGCGTCCGCCCGGCGTCAGCACATCACAGAACTCGGATACTGCCTTTTCGAGCTGTCCAAGTTCATCATTCACTTCGATTCTTATTGCCTGAAAGGTTCTCTTCGCCGGATGCGGTCCGTCCCTTCTGGCCGCTGCAGGAATCGCTGCTTTGATTATGTCCACAAGCTGCGCCGTGGTTTCAATCGGTCTTTCCTTTCGTGCTTTTACTATGAAATCGGCAATTCTGGATGCCCATCTTTCCTCGCCGTATTTCGTTATGATTCGTTTCAGCTCCGCGGCATCGTATCCGTTGACCACATCGTATGCCGTAAAGTCATCGTCCTGACTCATTCTCATATCCAAAGGTGCGTCCTGCATGTACGAAAAACCTCTCTCCGGATTGTCAAGTTGAAACGATGAAACCCCCAAATCCAAAAGTGCTCCGTCTATTTTCTCAATTTCCAGTTCATCAAGAACATCCTTAATGTCCGAGTAATTGCTTTGAACAAAGTATTTGCGGCATTTGTACGCAGACAGTCTTTTCTCCGCTGCGTCAAGTGCATCCCTATCGCGATCGATGCCGATCAAAGTTCCCCTCTCAGAAAGACGTTCGCAGATCCCGCTGCTGTGTCCGCCGCCCCCCAGCGTGCCGTCCACATAGATTCCGTCGGGACGAATATCTAATCCTTCCATACATTCTTCAAACAGAACGGATGTGTGTTTAAATTCCATCAGAAATTATATTCCTCCAATGCTTTCGAGAAATCCGCAGGATCCATCTTGTTGTCATTGTCCGGTGCATCCCAGGTTTCTTTGCTCCAAATCTCTATTTTCGTCATTGCACCCATGGTAACCAGCTCTTTCTCTATGCCGGCATATGCCTTGAGTTCCTGTGGAATCACGATTCTTCCCTGTTTGTCAAACTCACATTCTGCAGCGTTTGCGCAGAAATGCCTTATGAACATTCTCACTTTCGGATCGGATTCCGGCAGTTTCGCAATTTTCTCCATTTGACTCTGCCAGCTCTGGGTTGTGTAAATGTACAGACATTTGTCAAGACCTTTGGTCAAAACACATCTTTCACCGAGTCCGGCACGCATCTTGGAAGGCACGATCATTCTGTTTTTTTCGTCTATTGAGTTGTATACGGTTCCCATAAACATGAATCATCCGCCTCCTTCCGTCGGTATATTTTAAAGGCAATACACCTATTTTATGATACTACATCCAATATACACCACTTTTAACCACTTTTCAATAGTAAATGTGATTTTTTTGCGTTTTTTCCACCACAACTTTCCCTTCTCTCACCCAATGGATGTCCGAAGCATATACATATAACATAAAGAAAGAAAAGAGGTATCTAAAATATGGCTTGTTCATGTAACAGAACGGACGCCGCTTCGGCAGGCAACGTTCAAAACAGAGTTTTTTTAAATAAAATATTTTTTGAAACCAGGGAAGATTCCTGCCCGCTGATCTTTGATCTGCAGGCTGACGAAGAGAACTTCACGCAGACGCTGAATATCGGCAGAATGAATTCCTGCGGATGCAATTCCGGGTGCGGATGCAATTCCGGGTGTGGATGCAATTCCGGGTGCGGATGCAATTCGGGATGCGGATGCTGCGGCGGCATAAACTGCGACAGCAGATTCACCGTGACAAACAGCTGCGTGACCGTCAATGCACTCAGCCTTTCCCCTTCTTCGGAATTTGGTGCAGACGATGTGACAGTAGACGGTTTTGAAGTAACAGAACTCGAATTCGAGGACGGAAGATATGTCGCGGATCTGAGCGGCATTATGCCGGAAATCACAAAATGCCCTTGTGCACCTGTTGACAGACATATCTGCGGTGGCTGCGGCACGGCAAGGAATTGCCCGGAAGCTTGTGACAACAACGGGCATTTTATTCTTGTGGAGACCGAAGGTCCCTGGACGGCTCTCATTACAATCGTGCTGGAAGGCTTCGTAACGACAAACGGAAGAAGCTGCGACTTTAAGCTCACTTGCAAATCCAATGCAAACATCCCGGTAACATTTACCGGAAGCAATAATTTTGCTGTAAACTGCGCCGAAATCCCGTGCCAGGCTCGAGGTGTTTCCCCTATTCTGGTATTCGACTTCGACGCATGCGCGGTTCTGCTGAATCCGGAAATTACTGTAAATAATTCCACATCCGGCTGTGCAGATGCTTTCAATCTTACAATTGAAGGTGATCTCGTCGTTACACCGAATATGTTCCTGCAGGTTATCCGTCCTTCACTCTTTGCTCTTAATGCCACGGAAGTTGCCGTTGCATGCGACGATGTGGGGCAGTGCGATGAATGGAATGCAGTCAAAAACACCATAGGCTGCAGATGTTCTTCCAATGACAATTCGGATTCGAACAGCTGTCGCAGAAACAGCGTAAGCCGCCGTACTGTATCGGGCATCGCTTGTCAATGCTGTGATACCAACGGTTATCGCTTCTAACTGATGCTCCGCCTTGAAAGGCAAAAAGAAAACCCCGCAGATGCGGGGCTACATAACGCTGATCACATATATTTCTTATTGTTCTTACCGATACGGTTCTTGTATTTGTTCTTACGGTGACTGAAAATCGTTGATTTTCGAGGGTTTACATCTCTGATTGTTTTTATTATCAAAGCGATTGCCACTCCTATAACCGCCGCTACAAGCAAAACCGCAGCAATTGCTGCAACGATTTCATGCGGCTGCAATACCCCGTCGAAAACAATGTTCAGTTTTTCCATCAAAAAAGTAACCATGTTCCTACCTCTTAAATCATTTTCATCTGACAATTGCATTTTTTCTCTTTTGACTCTCATACTATATCATATTTTAGCAAAAAATGCAAAGTATAATATATCCTGCCGCATGCATAATAACTGTACCGCGTCTCTTTCGGCAATGGCGCGGTTTCCGAGATCCGCACTGCGGATTTTATTCATAGATCATTCCCTTTCCTTCTGCGAAAGGGATACATATCCGGTTATGTGATTTTCGGGCTGATTTTTGTGAGAACGATTTCCGCTTCCACATTCAGTTCGCCGTCTGCCTTTTCCGTCTTAAAAATATATTTGATTTCTGCCGGAACGCCGTATTCTTTTGCATCGGCATCCGAAACAGGAATTGCATCCGTTGCAATGACCTTCAGGCAGTCGCCGAGCGGTGCTTCCTTGCTGTAGTGAATTCGCACAAAACTCATCCGGTGCGTGCCCGCCGCAAGTTCCGGTATAAAGTCGCAAAGCACATCCAGATAGTAGGTGTTGTTCATGTGACCGTTGTAATCCAAATCGCTGTAGCTAACCGTTTTGCTGCCCACCGTGTGCATGAACTGTGCGGTTTCTTTCGTGATTTTAAATTTATCTTTTATCAGAAGTCTGTGTTCTCCCATCCAGTAATTCGAAAAATCTGCGTCGCTGACCTTGAGGATTTTGCGGCTTTGCGTATCGACAAGACTCCACTGCGTGTCGGCAATCGCCACAATCCGATCTCCTTCTGTCAAGGTATAGTTTCTGAGAAAAGTAGCTCTCGTGCTCTCGCAGGGCCAGGAACTTGCAGTCAGACTTTCGTCAAGAAAAACCTCTTCGGGTATTGCAAGATCTACACGCGCAAGCATGAGCGCTTTTCCCTCATCGAGCAGATCTGAGTAGGAAGGCTTCTGATTTTCCATCTGATGGCATGCAGATTCCTGCATGAGCTGCCATATGCCCGAAGCTTTTCCGATTTTATTTTGATCTACCCGGTATGTGTCGAGATAACATTTTTCGGTATACTGTTTTTTGTTTACCGCTTCTTTCACTGTATTTTCCCCCTGTTCTGCTTTAGAATGTGGCGTCAACTGCCTTCATAAAAGCATTTTCATTTTGTTTTTTCTCCTTTATCTGATGTCAAGTTCGACCGGACAATGGTCGGACCCGGTTACCTCCGTATGAATTTTAGCATCTGAAAGACGCTCTTTGAGTTCTTCGGAAACAAGAAAATAGTCAATTCTCCATCCGGAATTTCGCTCTCTTGCCTTGAATCTGTATGACCACCACGAATAAATCTCTGCAGCATCCGGGTAAAAATACCGGAAAGTATCAATAAATCCACTATCCAGAAGTTCGGTCATTTTGCCGCGTTCTTCGTCGGTAAAGCCGGCGTTTCTGCGGTTTGTTTTCGGATTTTTCAGGTCGATTTCTTTGTGTGCGACATTCATGTCTCCGGTCACGATTACAGGCTTGCTCTCCTTGAGCTTCAGCAGATATCCGCGAAAAGCGTCTTCCCACATCATCCGATAGTCAAGCCTTGCAAGCTCGTTCTGCGAGTTCGGTGTGTATACATCAACCATGAAAAAATCGTCAAACTCCAGCGTTATCACGCGTCCTTCCCGGTCGTGCTCGTCTATGCCGATTCCGTATGTCACATTTTCCGGTTCCTTTTTCGTAAAAATCGCCGTCCCGGAGTAGCCTTTTTTCTCGGCATAATTCCAGTACTGGTGATATCCCGGTAAATTCATCTCGATCTGCCCCTCTTGCAGTTTGGTTTCCTGCAGGCAGAAAATATCCGCATCCGCTTCATTGAAAAATTCCATGAAGTTCTTTCCCATAATTGCGCGCAGACCGTTCACATTCCACGATATCAGTTTCATTCTCTCGATCCTCCTTGGTCTTCTTTCACTTCCGCTATCGTCGGGAGTCCTCTGGCAACCATCAGTTCTTCACCCCAGTCACTGAGCTGTTCAAGAATCGGCATCAGTTTATCGCAAAGTTCCGTCGTTGAGTATTCCACCTTAATCGGAACCTCCATGTAGACGTTTCTAGTAACAAGTCCTTCTTCCTCAAGTTCTTTGAGGGATGCCGCAAGCACCGTGTTTGATATTTTATCCATTTTTCTTCTCAGTTCGTTGTATCTGAGTGTTCCTTTGTTGTTCAGTGCACATATAATCTGCATCTTCCATTTACCGCCTATGATTGACATTGCATAGTTCAGCGGACATTTTTCAAGACAAGGACAGTCGTAATGAGTTTCTATCATTTATGTTCCTCCTGCGGTAAGTTTTTTCTTACTTACTCATCTTTTTTTGCGTTATTGCAAGCGTTTATGGTTGGTAATATAATTATATCAGGTAAGAAAAAAAGAGCAAGTTTATTTTGTGAAATTATACGGAGGATTTTATGGATATTTACTTACAAGGGCTTACGATGGGACTTGCATATGTTGCCCCCATCGGCCTCCAAAACTTATTTGTAATCAATACGGCACTCACCCAGAGAAAAAGCCGTGTATATGCAACGGCTTTCATCGTCATATTTTTTGATGTAACGCTCGGTCTTGCTTGCTTCTTCGGGATAGGCGCAATCATGAAGGCTTCCCCTATACTCGAAATGGCGATCTTGGGAATCGGGAGCTTGATTGTAATATGGATCGGCCAGGGCCTTGTGCGTGCACACGATACGATGGACACAAGCACAAAAGTCGACATCCCTATTTTGAAGGTAATCACCACGGCATGTGTCGTTACCTGGTTTAACCCTCAGGCTCTCATCGACGGTTCGATGATGCTCGGTGCTTTCAAGGCAACACTCCCTCCGGGAACCGACTTCTTCTTTGTCGGTGGTTTTGCAAGTGCCTCCGTGCTGTGGTTTCTCACTATTTCAACTGTTATTTCTCTTTTCAGTGCCAAGTTCAACGACAAAACACTTCGCATTATCAACATCGTGTGCGGCGTTGTAATCATCTTCTACGGTCTCAAACTCCTGTGGAGCTTCATTCAGATGATTCTGCCTTATTTTGGATAGAATCGGATACTGCAGACAAGAAAAATCGGTCGTTTTATGCAAACGACCGATTTTTGCGTTCTGTAGAGGCATGACGGCGGCTGTAAATTTATAGGTTCATGCGAAACCGCTATTCCCACTTGAAGAATTTGACTGCAATTCCGGTGCAGACTGCAGTGACGATGAGCATGACGGCGATAGACAGCGACGGATTTCCGGCCGGAATGCCGAGGAAAGCCGATTTCATGAGCTGAATTCCCTGTGTTAAAGGGAAAAATGTCACAATCTTCTGCATGATCTGAGGCATTACCTCGAAAGGAAGCGTTGTTCCCGAAAAAATAAGCATCGGGAAATACAAAACCGAGGCAATCACGCTCGCACTTTTCGAGTTTTTTGCAAGTCCTCCGACCATCATTCCGATGCTCAGCGTCGAAATCATGGTAAGAAGCCAGCTGCCCAGAAAAGCAGGCAGGGAGCCGCTGATTCTGACTTTCCAAATGAGCATGGCAAGCGGAAAAAGCGTGAGCATCGATGCGATGCAGTAGACGACATAGATTGAAAACTCAACCGAAAGCAGCATCAGCGGGCTTATCGGCGAAACTTTGAATCGCTTTAGAATTTTTCGTTCGCGATAGTCGGAAACCACAAGAGGCAATCCCATGAGTCCGCCGGCGCAGATGCTGATTGTACACAGTGCGCCGAAAGACTGTTCCATAAATGTGTAGGAAGAACCGGCTGATGCGGGCGATGTTCCGTATATGATTCCCAGTATTATCAACACAATTATCGGCATGATGACTGCAAAGATAACCATATTCATATCTCTTATATTCAGTTTTAATTCATTTTTAAACAATGCTGCGAATGCTCTCATTATTCATAATCCTCCTCTCCCGAAATAGCCAAATAGGCATCCTCAAAGCTTGCACAGCCGCTTGCTTTTTTTGCCTCTTCCACAGTTCCGCGGAATACGGCCTTTCCTGCTTTAAGAATACATATTTCATCACAAAGAACTTCCACTTCGTCCATAAAATGAGAAGTAAGAAAAATCGTTAACCCATTGTCCTTTAGGTCGGACAGAATTTTCCAAACGCTGCGCCGAGCATTCCGAAGACCTTCCCCTTTCCGACTTGAATGCTCAAATCACTTACTGCCGTTTTGTTTTCGTATCTTTTTGTAAGATTTTTTACGACGATTGCTTCCATATTTATCCTCCTTTTGTTTGTTTCGGACAAAAGAATAACACCAAACAAAAGCCTGGTGTTATAGTGGAGGGTTTATTTTTTTCATCTCTTTTAATATTCGGATGACATCCTGTGCATTTGCGATTGCAGCTTCGAGGGAAACAGCGAGCTTATCGCATACCGAAACGATGTCCTCGCCTTCCTCGGGCGTGTTAAGCAAGGCAAAAATGTCCGCATCGGTATCCTGCCGGGGGGCATAACTGTTCAGCATCCGAAGAATGGCAGAAAGGGAATAATTCGCGCACCGCAACGTGCGAATAATCCGCAGACGGTTCATATCATTTTCAGTATAGATTCGGTATCCGTTTTCTCTGCGTTTGACTTTTATCAGCCCGTTCATTTCCCAGTTGCGAAGGGTGTCAATGGTTACTCCGAGTTCGTTTGCCGCCTGCGTCCGCTTATAGGTAGCTCCGGATCCGCCGGAACCGAAAGAAAGTACAGGGCAGAGCCTTGCAGCGTTCTTTGCATTTTCGATTTCCCGTTTTGCGGTTTGTATATATTCTTCGGCCAGCTGAATTGCATCGTCGAACCTATAATTTGCAGATAATTTTACGACCTCAATCATTTTCTTTCGAAGTCCGGACTGCAGCACTTCAATGTGAAACGCCTTTTTGGTCAGCTCGAATTGCTTTCTGTGAATCTCGGTGAAAATACGGTATCCGTTTTCTTTTCTCTGTGGCTTTTGGATCAGTTCCCACTCTTCGTATTTTCTTACGGTGTTGGGGTGCAGACCGGCAAGCCTTGCGATTTGTCCCATAGTATAGGTTTTGCTCATTTTTGTTCCAATCTCGGATAGTCCGTAATCGGAGGCTGTGCTGCTTGATGCTTTCCGATGACCTTTTCCATCCAAATCATGTGATACCATCTTCCGAATTTGTATCCGCAGTTGTGGAACTCGCCGACCTTCGCAAATCCCAGATGCTCATGGAAGGCGGCGCTGTTTGCAGTCAGATATTCGTCGGCTTCTTCGGGATAAGCAATGCAGGCATACAGATTGAGGATTCCCATTTTGGCCAGTTCTTTCTGCAATGCCTCGTAAAGAGTGCGGCCCATACCGCATTTTCGCGCGTTACGATCAAGATAAATTGTCATTTCGCAGGCCCAATCATAAGCTGCCCTTCCGACAAAAGCTCCCGCATACGCATATCCTTCGACGGTGCCGTCGTTTTCTATGACAAGGTAAGGGTAGCGGCGCATCGTGTTTTCCATGCGTGCGCAGAACTCCTCAAGAGTCGGAACTGTGTATTCAAATGTGCTTGCTGTATTTTCTACATAATAGCTGTATATTTCCAAGATGCACGCTGCATCTTCAAGTTTTGCGTTTCTAACGGTAATCATAGTTGTCCTCCTATATTTGCTTTTCATTGTACCACAATTACAAACAAAAAAATATAAAATAATTCCATGAAACATCTTGAAATTATGTGTAAAAAGTGCTATCATAGATGAGGTCGCAGGTCAGCGGCTTCCTATTTTCGGGATGTGGCTCAGCTTGGTAGAGCGTTGCGTTCGGGACGCAAAGGCCGCAGGTTCGAATCCTGTCATCCCGACCAAATAAAAGAAACCTCTTTATGAGGTTTTTTTTAATGTAGAGCAGAATTTTGGCCTGTGAAGAAGACATGCAGGCAGAAATTACATCATGCCGCAAAAACGGACAGTCCCATCAGTCGGGCTGCCCGTTCCATTTTTATTCTGTTATTCCGCGATAGGCTTGATTTCCGTCGGGTGTGCGTCCGTCACGAAAATCATCGCATCGTATGTTTCTGCCGGGCTGCGCCAAACACGGTATGTCCTCGGTATAAGTGCCATCAGGAAGTTGTATCCTTCGCCGAGCGAACCCATCCATGTGTAGTCCTCGGTCTGCGCTTTGAGCGGCGACACATCCGGAATGTTCGCAAAGTCCAAATAGCTTATCATAAGTCCGCATTCCTTCGAAGCTTTTGCAAGCGGATCATGGGAATAGAAGGTGTGGGTTTTGCGGCTTCCGCCCATCTTCGGAAGATTGCAGCTTGTCTTGTAAAAGTCCGTTCCGATTGCAAAATATCCATCTCCGAGTTCATCCGCCAGAAGTGCACCCATTACCTTGTTGTCTTTGTCGTAGCTTCCGTTCTGCTCTACATGTCCGTTGTGTCCGGCTATGAAGATACACTCATTGCCGCGAGCCTTTTCTTGATCGAGTACCCACATCGTATTCTCTGCCATCAGGCGGTCACGGAGTGCGATATATCCTGCGTTGTCATTCGCTTCGCCGCTTATTTCAAGGTTTTGGAGCATGATATCCGCAAAATGCAGTGCCTGTGCATCTTGAGCAGGCAATTGTTTTCTTACCCCTTTGATTATTTTTTTGAGTTCCTTGGATGAGTATTCCTGCTTATAGGAATCCTTGTCTTCATCCCAAACTGCTTCGAGTTCGGAGGTGTCAAGTCCCGCATCCTGTGCCGCCTCAAGCAGATAACGGTAGTTATTCGCATATCGCTGCATGTCGAAGCCGTAAAAACGCAGATCCTCACCTTTTGGGGCCGTTTCGTTATAGCTTCGCATCCAAGAAATCAAATCCTCGGTTTCCTGTGTGCGGTAAATGGCAAATCCGATTGCCGCTGCCGCTTCCCTTGCGGTACCTTCGCCGCCGTGTATGTATCGATTTACGACTTCACATCCGCCGAAATCCCCTTCCAGCGCAAATGCACGCACGCCGTATTTTTCGACCATGGTCCGGAATACATTGAGTTTCAGCTGCTGAAATTCCGAGTTCCCGTGCGTTGCCTCTCCGAGTGCCACAATCTGCGTACCTTCCGGAATTGCAATTTCCAAAACGGAAGCCGAATATTTTGCAAATTCTTCCGTGTCAGCGGTTTCTCCTGTGCCGAATCCGCCGAAATGTGAAAAGATGCAAACTGCAATTGCGGCGATGAAAAGTAAGCATACTACAATAATTAAGGCAGTGTGTTTTTTCTTAGTTCTTTGCATGTCTTCAACCTCCATATCAGAACTGCTGCGGCGGCTGGTTCGGGATTACAAGTGCTGCGATGATGTAAGCGAGCACCCCGCTTCCGCCCAATACACAAAAGATGATCCATCCCAGTCTTACAAGTGTCGGATCGATATCAAAATATTCTGCGATACCTCCGCATACACCGCAGAGTACGGAATTTGTGGTTGACTTATATAATCTTTTACTCATTTTCCTTTCCCCCTTTAATGATAATCTATGATTAAAACTTTATTTCCTTATACCTTATTCTACAACAGGTGAATGCTTTTGCAATAGATGTTTTTTAGACATGTTTGTGTCAATTTTATAGAAAAAAATCGGGTGACAATATGTCGCCCGATCATAGTCTTACTGAATCTCCTGACTGGCTGTTAACGCACAGTTTCGAGTAAACCGTAGTCTTCGTCGTTTCTCTTGTAAACAACGTTTACATTGTCGGTCTCTGCATCAAGGAATACGAAGAAATTGTGCTGCAGCATTTCCATCTGCATGATTGCTTCTTCCGTAGTCATCGGCGCAAGCTCGAATTTCTTGGTCTTTACAAGTTCGCCGTTTTCTGCGGTTTCCACTTCAGGAAGCATTTCGAATCTAACGGATTCCTTTGATTTGTTTCTCTTCATCAGTTTGCCTTTGTACTTGGTAAGCTGTTTCAAAAGCTTGTCGGCAACAATGTCAATACAATCAAATACATCCTGTGATACATCTTCCGCTCTGAAAATCGTTCCCTTGGTTGCGATGGTTGCTTCCATCTTAACTTTAGACTTCTCAGGGTGAATAATCACCTTTGCCTGAATGTCGTCAGCAAAGTACTTACCCAGCTTTTCGAATTTTTTGTCAATTGCGTCTTGAATTTTTTCGCTGATTGCAATGTTCTTTCCTGTTACGATGATCTTCATAATGGTGACCTCCTCTTGTGTTTCTATGGTCTTATTATACCACATGTTGTATGAAGTTGAACAGTCTTTTTTCGAAAACTGCGTGAATATTTTGACACAAAACGACCGCCTGCCTGACCTGGTCTTTGCCCCCACACGGGAGTTTGACAGTTGCATAAGCAAAAAACCGCTGCAAGCCTTGTAACGGCTTAATTTTTTTGTCAAATTTTTTCA
>CAKQVG010000008.1:0-74201 GCA_934277695.1 uncultured Clostridia bacterium | reverse complement strand
CTACGCTATATAGGCAAACATCCATGTGTTCAACTTAAACACGATACCAATGTGTCCAGAATTCTGGGTACATATCAGCTGCCCTTCGTGTAAACACTATTTCCGGATCCGTAAATAGCTCAGATCTATGAAACGCAATCCTGTACGAAAGGGGCTGCACCCTAACGGTTATTTTTCTGTTAATGCGACAGCCCCTTTGACTGCACATAAATTATTCGTGAAAATCCTCCTTGACACATCCCTGCCTTATATGCTACAATAACTGGCGAAAGAAATCTTTAAGCACGATACAGAGATGTCGGCAAGATGGACATAGGAAGACAAACAGCGGAAGCCCTCAGAACAGGTGCTTGCGTTAGTGTGTTATGTATGACCGTAATCTTGCCGGAGGGCAGGATTTTTTTATGCCCGAAAGTGAGTTTGAGCATAAGGAAATCAGAAACGGAGGATTGGCAATGAAAAAATATTTCGCAGAGCGTTTTAAAGAAAGATATAAGAACAAGTTTGGTGATTTCTCCGATGAATCGTTTTTGATAATCCCTTCTTTTGTGGATGTACATGTACATTTGCGAGAGCCGGGATTTTTTTATAAGGAAACCATAGCAAGCGGAAGCCGTGCGGCGGCAGCTTCGGGATACGGACACATCTTTGCGATGCCGAATCTGAATCCGGTGCCGGATACGCTCGAAAACCTCAAAGTACAGCTCGATTTAATCGAAAAAAATGCCTGCATCGATGTCAGACCCTACGGAGCAATTACGAAGGGCGAGCAGGGCAGGGAGCTTGCGGAGCTTGAAGAGATGGCGCCGTTTGTCATCGGTTTCAGCGATGATGGTGTGGGGCTGAACGACCCCGACCTGATGAAGCAGGCAATGGAAACTGCAAAGCACCATAACCTTCTTATTGCAGCGCATTGCGAGGATCTGACTCTGAGAAACGGCGGATATATTCACGACGGAGCTTATGCGAAGAGACACGGACATAAGGGGATTTCTTCCGAAAGCGAATGGAAGCCGATACAGAGGGATTTAAAGCTGGCAGAAGAGACCGGATGCAAATACCATGTCTGCCACATTTCCACGAAGGAAAGCGTGGAAATTATCGCCGAAGCCAAGGCGAGGGGCGTGGATGTCACCTGCGAAACCGCGCCGCATTACCTGATTTTTACGGATGAGGATTTGCAGGAAGACGGAAGATTCAAGATGAATCCGCCAATTCGCAGTGAGAAAGACCGCGAGGCACTCAGAAAAGGGATTCTCGACGGAACCATCGATATGATTGCGACCGACCACGCGCCGCACAGCATAGAAGAAAAAGCAAAGGGGCTTGCGGAGAGCGCCATGGGAATCGTAGGGCTGGAAACCGCTTTTCCGGTGCTCTATACGGAGCTTGTAAAGAGCGAGATTCTGCCGCTTGAGCGATTGGTCGAATTGATGGCGGAAGCGCCAAGACGCAGATTCGGTCTCCCGTCGGCGGAAGAGGCAGGCGACTGGGCGGTGTGGAATATTGCCGAAAGCTATGAAATCTGCCCGGAAAACTTCCTTTCAATGGGAAGAGCAACGCCGTTTGCAGGGCAGGAGGTTTACGGAAAATGCGTGCTGAATCTACTCGGCGGAAAGACGGTTTGGGAGGACAAAAAATGAAGCAGAATACATATCGGATTGCAGAAAACAGAGCATTAACGGGTAATGTATGGGAAATGACGCTGGAAGGTGACACCTCTGCCTGCGAAAGACCGGGACAGTTTGTCAACATCAAGCTCGAGGGATTTTTCCTGAGACGACCGATTTCCGTCTGCGATTATGACGAAAACACGATAAAGATTATATATAAGACCGTCGGAGCTGGAACACAGGAAATGTCGCAGATGCGGCAGGGGCAGCGTCTGGATGTGCTGACGGGCCTCGGAAACGGATATGATACCGCAAAGGCGGGAAATATGCCACTCTTAATCGGAGGCGGTGCAGGGGTTCCGCCGCTGTACGGACTGCTCCGGCAGCTCAAGGAGCAAAATCCGGAATGCGAAGCGAAGGTCATTTTGGGCTTTAACACGCAGGACGAAATTTTCTACAAAGAGGAATTTGAAAAACTCGGAGCTGAGGTTTTCCTCACGACCGCAGATGGATCGGCCGGCACGAAAGGCTTCGTAACCGATGTGATGAAGGCTCTTACCTACAGCTACTTCTATGCCTGCGGACCGGAAGCCATGCTGAAGGCGATTGACGCAGAGGCGAAAACCTCGGGACAGCTCAGCTTTGAAGAACGGATGGGGTGCGGCTTCGGTGCCTGCATGGGCTGCTCCTGCAGGACGAAATACGGAAACAAGAGAATTTGCAAGGAAGGTCCGGTTTTGGAAAGAGAGGAAATCATATGGTAGATAGAGAAAAGAAATCCGCAGGTGCTGCGGAAGCGGATATTTCCACCGAACTTTGCGGAATCCGCCTTGATAATCCGGTGATTCCGGCAAGTGGGACTTTCGGCTACGGAAGAGAATTTAACGAACTTTACGATATAAACTGTCTGGGAACCTTTTCATTCAAAGGAACGACCCTGGAGCCGCGCTTCGGCAACCCGACGCCGCGGATTGCGGAGTGTCCGGACGGCATGATTAACGCGGTCGGCCTGCAAAACCCGGGCGTGGAAAAGGTTATCAGCGAGGAACTTCCCGCACTGGCAGAGATTTTTCATAAGCCCGTGATGGCAAATGTCAGCGGATTTTCCGTGAGCGATTATGCGAAGACGGTCGAAAAACTCGAAGCCAACGAAGCGGCGAGCCGCCAGATTGGATGGTACGAAATCAATATCAGCTGCCCGAATGTGCATGGCGGCGGCATGGCGTTCGGAACCTGTCCACAGGCGGCGGCAGAGGTCACGAGGGAAGTCAGGAAGATGACGAAGAAGCCGATGCTGCTGAAACTTTCCCCGAATGTGACGGATATTGCGGAAATTGCGAAAGCCTGCGAAGACGCCGGCGCGGACGGCATCAGTCTGATTAACACGCTGCTCGGAATGCGAATCGACCTGCGGACAAAACGCCCGGTCATCGCGAATAAAATGGGCGGATTTTCGGGTCATGCGATTCTGCCGGTGGCACTGCGTATGGTGTGGCAGGTCTACGATGCGGTAAAGATTCCGGTTGTCGGGATGGGCGGCGTTTCAAGTGCCGAGGAAGTCATCGAAATGATGCTTGCGGGAGCGTGCGCAGTGGAAATCGGAGCAGCAAACCTGACCGAACCGTTTATCTGCAAAAAAATTATCGAAGAATTACCAACTACATGTAAAAAATACGGAATTACAAGTTTAAAGGAAATCATAGGAGGTGCACATTAATGGGAAAAGATGTAATTATCGCCTGCGACTTTGCTTCGGCAGAGGAAACGCTGGCATTTTTGGACAAATTCACCGAAGAAAAGCCATATGTCAAAATCGGCATGGAGCTTTACTATGCGGAGGGACCGCATATTGTAAAGAAAATCAAGGAGCGCGGGCATAAAATTTTCCTGGACTTGAAGCTGCACGACATTCCGAACACCGTAAAAAAGGCGATGAAAGTTCTTTCGGGGCTGGATGTCGATATGTGCAATCTTCATGCGGCAGGCACGATTGCGATGATGGAAGCGGCACTCGAAGGTCTGACAAGAGAAGACGGTACGAGACCTTTGCTGATTGCGGTTACGCAGCTTACCTCCACCGACCAGGAGCGGATGGAAAAGGATTTACTGATTGAAAAGCCTTTGGAAGAGGTGGTCGACCATTATGCGGCAAATGCGAAAAAAGCAGGGCTTGACGGCGTGGTATGTTCGCCTCTGGAAGCGGAGCGGGTGCATGAGCTCTGCGGAGAAGGCTTCCTGACGGTAACGCCGGGCGTGCGCTTTGCGGACGGCGATGCGGGCGATCAGGTGCGCGTGACGACCCCGCAGCGGGCAAAGGAAATCGGCTCGGACTATATCGTGGTCGGACGCCCGATTACGCAGGCAGAAGACCCTGTGGCAGCCTACAGACGCTGCGTCAGCGAGTTTGTCGGCTGAGGGCAGAAGCAGCGAAACGGCGAAAATGAAATTGTAAGTTACAGGCATGTTAAGGACAAAGGAGGAGATTAGTATGGATTTTAAACAGGAAATTGCAAAGGGTCTGCTTTCCATCGAGGCGGTTTTTCTCAGACCGGAGGAGCCGTTCACATGGGCGAGCGGAATTAAAAGTCCGATTTACTGCGATAACCGTCTGACGCTGACAGCACCGGATGTGCGTACCATGGTGGAAAACGGACTTGCAGAAGTAATTAGAGAAAACTACCCGCAGTGCGAGGTTCTGATGGGAACCAGCACGGCAGGAATCGCGCACGCGGCGATTACCGCACATTTGATGGACCTTCCGATGGGCTATGTCAGAGGCTCCGCAAAGGATCACGGACGCACCAACCAAATTGAAGGAAAGCATTTGCCGGGCCAAAAAGTGGTCGTTGTTGAGGACTTGATTTCGACCGCGGGTTCCGCTGTTGATACCGTGAAGGTGCTTCGGGAAGCAGGAGCGGAAGTCCTTGGAATCGCCAGCATTTTTACATACGGCATGAAGAAAGGCCTTGAGCGCCTTGCGGAAAACGAGGTGAAAAATGTGAGCCTCTGTGATTTGGACGCTTTAGTGGAAATCGCGGCAGAAAGCGGATATATCAAACAAGACGAAAAAGCAAAAATTTTAAAGTTCAGAGACAACCCTTCCGATGAGGGCTGGATGAAAGGAGACAAATAATGAAAGAAATCAGAAACCTGATTAACATCACCGACTTAACTGTAGGAGAAATCGACGAGCTGATTGCGGTTGCGGACGACATCGTTGAAAATCACGCTGCATATGAGGATATCTGCGCGCATAAAAAACTTGCGACGCTGTTCTTTGAGCCAAGTACCAGAACCAGACTCAGCTTTGAGGCCGCAATGCTCGAGCTCGGCGGAAGCGTTCTGGGATTCTCCGAAGCAAGCTCCAGTTCCGCGGCAAAGGGCGAAAGCGTGAGCGATACGATTCGCACGGTCGGCTGCTATGCGGACATTATCGCAATGCGTCACCCGAAGGAGGGCGCACCGATTGTTGCGGCACAGCGCACGACGGTTCCGATTATCAACGGCGGCGACGGCGGACATTTCCACCCGACACAGACTTTGACCGACCTTTTGACGATTAAGAGAAAGAAAGGCCGTCTGGATCATATGACCATCGGGCTTTGCGGAGACCTGAAATTCGGTCGTACCGTTCACTCCCTCATCGAGGCAATGCTCCGCTACGAAGGCATCAAATTCGTGCTGATTTCACCGCAGGAGCTTCAGGTGCCGGATTATGTAAAGGAAAAGATGGATGCGGCAGGCGCAGAATGGACGGAAGTGGAGACTTTGGAAGAGGCAATGCCGCAGCTTGACATCCTGTACATGACCAGAGTGCAGAGAGAGCGTTTCTTCAACGAAGAAGACTATGTAAGACTGAAAGACAGCTATATCCTGAATCTTGAAAAGCTGCAGCCTGCAAAGAAAGATTTGACAATCATGCATCCGCTGCCGAGAGTAAACGAAATTTCAGTTGAAGTGGATGACGACCCACGCGCATGTTACTTCTTCCAGGCACTTTGCGGAAAGCACATCCGCATGGCGCTCATTCTCTTCCTGCTCGGCATCAAGAGAGCATAGCGCGCAGGGAAATTACAAAATTCAGAGAGTTTAAAGTTAATGAAGATGAAAACAGGGAGGAAAAAATGAACATAGACGGCGTAAAAAACGGAATCGTACTGGACCATATCAAGGCAGGAAAGAGCATGATGGTTTACGAACTTTTGGGACTCGACAAGATTGACAACTGCGTAGCGGTGATTCAGAATGTTTCCAGCTCCAAATACGGAAAGAAGGATATCATTAAAATCGATGAAAGCATCGAACTGGACTTAGATGTTCTGGGTTATATCGACAGCAATATCACTGTAAATCACGTGAAAGACGGAAAGCTGGAAAAGAAACTACACTTAGAGCTTCCGCTGACCCTCAAAAATGTAGTAAGATGCAAAAACCCGAGATGCATTACAAGCATCGAGCAGGAAATCGTGCATACCTTCCGTCTGGTTGACAGAGAAAAGAAAGTATACCGCTGTGCTTACTGCGACGCGGAACATCGTGTAAAATAGCTTTGAAACGCTTGCGGCGGGATGGATTTTGTGCTAAAATGAACTTTAGCATATTTTATACAAACGGAGGGAAACAAAATGTTCGATGCTAGCGGAAGAGACAACAATACTTACAATGTTGACAATTTCGAATTTATTAAAAAAACATCGCCTGTAGTCGGCGGATTCATTGAAAAAGAGTACTATCGTCAGAAGAATAATGTGGAGCTCATCGCTTCCGAAAACTACTGTTCAGAAGCAGTCCTTGCGGCGTGCGGAAGTTGTCTGTCATGGAAATACGCAGAAGGATATCCTTATGTACGCACTTCCGGAAATACCAGCCGCTACTACGGCGGAACTGAGTTTGTTGATCAGCTGGAAGAGTACTGCTGTGATGTCTGGAGAAAAGTTTTCGATACGGACTATCATGTGAATGTACAGCCGCACAGCGGTTCGCAGGCGAACTTTGCAGCATATAAGTCAATACTGAAACCGGGAGATACCATTTTATCTCTGTCCCTTGACAACGGTGGACACCTTACTCACGGCTCTTCCGTAAACTTCAGCGGCACCCTTTACAATATGGTATTTTATGATGTAGACGAAAGAGGATACATCGACATGGAAGATGTTCGCAAGAAAGCATTGGCGTGCAGACCGCAGCTGATTCTTACAGGAGCATCCGCTTACTCCAGAACCATTGACTTCCCGGCATTTGCTGAAATTGCGAAGGAAGTGGGCGCATACTTCATGGTTGACATGGCGCATATCGCAGGGCTTGTTGCAGGCGGCGCACATCCGTCACCGTTCGGTTATGCGGACATTATCACAACCACCACGCACAAAACATTGAGAGGACCTCGTGGGGGACTGATTTTTGCAAGACAGGACCTTGCCAAGAAAGTTGACAGCGCGGTATTCCCTTATGCACAGGGCGGCCCGCTTGAACACATCATTGCAGGTAAGGCAGTGTGTGCAGAGGAGGCTCTCAGACCTTCCTACAAGGAATATGTACATCAGGTTGTCAAAAACTGCAAAGCTTTGTCCGACGAATTTATTCGCCTCGGCTATAAAGTTGTAACAGGAGGAACCGATAACCATCTGATTCTTCTTGACCTTTCCGATGAACCGTTCAGCGGAAGAGTCCTGCAGGAAGAATGCGACAAAATTGGAATCACGCTCAACAAGAACTGTGTTCCATGTGAAAAACGTTCTCCAAGAGAAACTTCGGGTGTCAGAATCGGCACTGCGCCGATGACAACCAGAGGCTACCTTGAAGAAGATTTCGTAAGAGTTGTTCACAGAATTGATGAACTCATCAAAAAACTCAGAGAAGAATATAAATAAAACTTTTGGACTGTAATGAAATGCCCGCCGAAGATGGACTTTGGCGGGCATTTTTTGTGGTTCTATAATAATGCTGAGCTGAGAGGCTCCTTACCAGGTTACGACTTCCGGAGCTTCCGTGAAGGAGCAGAATGCAGCGGCAGCGTCTTTGATATAGTAGACAACTGTATTACCATCGTCAGGTTTGTAAATCGCCTGAAGGCTCGGATATGCGTCGAGCATGGAAATGCGCGCCTCAATTCTGTCGTCTTCAATGAGAGTGCCTGTCAGTCTGATCCAACGGTCACTTCCGACCATAGCGGAAATTTCAACCTTTCCGTTCGCTTGAATCTGCTTGGAAACATCCTTTGATTTTCCTGTCTGAACATAGAGCTTTCCTTCAAAAAGATTGACTGTGCCGAACGGTCTTACATGCGGCTGGTCGCCGTCAACGGTTGCAATATAATATACGCCTGCGTTTTTCAAAAATTCATAAACTTTTTCCATGTTCGTTCCTCGCTTTCTTTTTCGATAAATATATTTTAAACGCATATCAAAGTAAAGTCAACTTATCAGGATTGAATTTCGTTTTGCCGTATATTGTGCAGAAAGATACATCAAGGTCATTGCAATCGGCACAATTTTTCAAATTTTTGGAACAGAAGGCGCTGCCGGAGCAACGATTATCGGACAGGGCGTCACCATGGCGATTGCAATTATATATGCCTTGTTTAAGAAAAGATTTTGCAGGGAGTGGGAGACGGATGCCAGCCTTTGATGAGCCGCTGTTATGGAGAAAAGGACACAATGAAACTGAAGTATTTTCGTAGGAAAGCCTACTTACTTGCCATTTTTCTTGCCGCAGCAGGAGGATTCCTTATGTTTGTTTTCCGGGCAAAAATCGGATTACCGCCGCCGGCTTTTATGCAACGGAAAGGAGCGTGCTCTCTTACGCAACAGCAATGGCCGAACCTTGCTTTATGCTTGCATTTATGCTGATTCTGCCGAGATTCTTTGGCGGGCAGATTATGGTATGGTGGAGCACCGTGCTTGCACAAATCAGTGCAGCAGCACTTGCTGTGTTTTTTGCAGCAAAGACGCAGAAAAGTTCATAGAATTTTAAACAGCATTAAGTATAATTTACAAACAATCAGAAAATAATATTTTAAAAGTTATATCTGATAAAATATTATTTCGCATTGTTTTTTAAGTTACAATTTGATAAAATAAAATCATCACAGAAGGGAGAAATGGACTTATGATTAAAAGAGAATCATATATGAGCCGTATCCGCCCGTTTATTGGCGGTGATTTGATTAAGGTTATGACCGGCATTAGGCGCAGCGGAAAATCTGTCATGCTGGAGCTGATAAAGCAGGAATTACTGGAGTCCGGTGTCAGCTCACAGAATTTTATTTCTATAAATTTTGAAGATTTGCGGAATGCACCGCTTTGTAATATGCAGTCTTTGCATGAAGAAATTTTGCGGCGTGCGGAATCCATTCACGGAAAGGTTTACCTGTTCTTTGATGAAATCCAAGAGGTGCAAGATTGGGAAAAATGTGTGAATTCTCTGCGAGTTGTGCTGGATTGCGATATCTATATTACCGGCTCCAATGCCAAACTGCTGTCCGGTGAACTGGCAACCTACTTAGGCGGACGTTATGTTGAATTCGTAATCTATCCATTTTCCTTTGCGGAATTTCTTGCGTTATACCAGCCGATTGCACCGCAGGATTCCATACCGCAATGTTTCCAAAAATATCTGCTTTCGGGCGGAATGCCATATCTTGCGAATTTACAGTATAGCGAGGAGCCGTCTCGTCAGTACTTGACTGACCTGTTCAATTCCGTGCAGCTCAAAGATATTATCAAGCGTAACAAAGTTCGGGATGTGGATTTATTGGAACGTATTCTGGCATATGTCATGGCAAATGTAGGGACAACCTTTTCAGCTACATCACTATCCAAGTTTTTTAAGAGTGAGCAGCGTATCGTCGCACCGGAAACGATTATGAATTATATAAAGTACTGCTGTGATGCGTATTTGTTCTATAAGGTCAAGCGGCAGGATTTACAGGGAAAACAAATCCTGACAACCAACGAAAAATACTACATTGCCGATCACGGCATCCGCGAGGCAGTATTCGGCGGCAATATGCGGGATATCAATCTGATTTTGGAAAATATCGTTTTTTTAGAGCTGCTGCGCCGTGGATACACAGTCACAGTAGGAAAGTCAGGAGACAAAGAGATTGATTTCGTTTGTGAAAGACGCAGTGAAAAAATCTATGTGCAAGTTACCTATTTGTTAGCATCGGAAGAAACCGTGACCAGGGAGTTTGGTGCCTATGACAGCATTCGCGATAACTTCCCGAAGTATGTTGTATCGCTGGATGAAATCGATATGAGCCGCAATGGTATTAAACATCGAAATATCCGTGATTTTCTGCTGGCGGAAACATGGGATTAATGCTTCATATCCAGAAATCTTTCATCCTTTATATGGCGGCAAACGAATGGTTCTCCCACCTTGCGATTGAAGTTCCGGGCAAAGACGGCTCGAACGAATGGCTGGAAGCCGTAACGGACGAACAGTACGATAAACTGAAATAGACAGAAAGATGGGGTTGTCGCATTGACGCTTACTTCCCATTAATGCAGGCAGCCCTTTGTATCTGAGTGTTCAGGTAAGCAAGCTGCTGGAAAAATTAGGCAATTCCCACCAAGTGCCTCGTATAGCCCCCCTTTTCGTGTATTTTCGCCTATTTAACACCCCTTCAATTCCGTTTTTCTCCGGATTTATGGCATGCTTTTACTCTTTTCAAAAATGTCATATTTTGGGATGTTGGAATTTCAATGTTTTTCTATGACATCATTTTGCAATTATTTTACAGTAGCATCTTTTCCCCTCCAAGAATCCCTCAGATACACGAAGCACCCCTTTATAGAAGCTGCCCTTCGTGTAAACACTATTTCCGGATCCGTAAATAGCTCAGATCTATGAAACGCAATCCTGTACGAAAGGGGCTGCACCCTAACGGTTATTTTTCTGTTAATGCGACAGTGCTTTTTGCTTGCCCGCACAACAAAAACACGAAAAATACCTTTTATTTCTTTGCCTGTTGTGATATAGTTTAATATGTATGAGTATGCATATGCATACGTAACAGGAGGTACAATAAATGAAGATTATATTGGACGGAATGGGCGGCGACAACGCACCTGCATCGGTTGTGGAAGGTGCGGTTTTGGCGTCAAAAGAAATGGAGCATGAAATTGTTCTGATAGGTCAGCAAGAGTTAATTGAAAGCGAATTGAAAAAATATAAATACGATGAGAAGAAAATCAGCATTGTTGATGCGAGAGAAGTCATCACAAATGATGAAGCACCGGTGCGTGCGGTGCGTTCCAAGAAGGATTCTTCCATTGTAAAGGGAATCAATATGGTGAAATCCGGAGAAGGAGATATTTTTATTTCCGCAGGAAGTACAGGAGCACTCCTTTCGGGTGGACTTTTCATTCTCGGAAGAATTCAGGGTATCGACAGACCTGCACTTGCGTCGGTGTATCCGATTATCGGCGGCAGAGCGTCTCTTCTTGTAGATGCCGGTGCAAACTCGGAATGCAAACCGAACAATCTGCTTGAGTTTGGAATCATGGGAAATATCTATATGGAGAAAGTAATCGGCCGTGAGAACCCGAAGGTCGGACTTGTAAACATCGGGAGCGAGTCAAAAAAAGGCTCTACATTGACCAAAGCAGCATACGAGCTTTTGGAACAGAGCGACATGAATTTCATCGGCAATGTAGAGGCAAGAGATGTGCCGAAGGGTGCATGTGATGTTATCGTAACGGACGGTTTTACCGGCAATGTTATTCTGAAACTCACAGAAGGCCTCGCATGGAATATTCTGCAGGTCATCAAGAAGAAATTCACCGAAGGCGTTAAGGCAAAACTCGGAGCAGCACTGCTGATTGACAAACTCGGAAGTCTCAAGCAGGAATTTGACTACTCTTCCTACGGCGGGGCACCGATTTTGGGCGTAAAAGGCCCGATCGTAAAAATGCACGGTTCTTCGAGTGCGAATGCTGTGAAGAACACAATTTTGAAGGGAATCCCTTACGTAGAAGGAAATGTTGTCGGCACAATTCAGAACTCGGTTCTTGAAATTGAAGAAATAACATTGAACGAGTAAAACATTTTTTGAAGGATATATGGAATGAAAAATATCGGAGAGTTAGAAAAGAGAATCGGATACTGTTTCCAAAACAAAGACCTGATTGAGCGGGCACTGACCCACAGCTCCTTTAACCGTGAAAAAAACACCAGGCATAAGGACAACGAACGCCTTGAATTTCTGGGCGATGCTTTTCTGGATGCAATCGTGGGCGCAGAGCTTTACGGCAGGATGGATGCGGTAACCGAAGGAACGCTTACAAAGACAAGGGCTCTTATTGTGTGTGAAAAAGCTCTTGCAAAGGTTGCCAGAGAATTTAATATCGGCAAATACATGCTTATGGGACATGGCGAGGCAGCGACAGGAGGCAGAAACAAGGATTCCATTCTTGCGGATGCATTGGAAGCCCTTATCGGAGCGATCTATCTGGACGGCGGATACCGTGCGGCACAGGAATTCACGGTAACGGCTTTTGAAGATACAATCTGCGGAGCCATTTCGGGGAGAATTTTCTCGGACTACAAATCAGAAATACAGGAACTGCTTCAAAGCGGCGGTAAATCCGTTAACATAAATTATGTTGTCGACAAGGAAGAAGGACCGGCACATGACAAAACGTTTTACTTACACTTGGAATGCGACGGACAGAAACTGGGCAGCGGATACGGAAAAACAAAAAAGGAAGCAGAACAGAATGCTGCAAAATCAAGTTTAGCAATCCTTGAGAGGAGACAACCGAATGTACTTTAAAAGAATAGAAATGCACGGATTTAAGTCCTTTGCTGAACCGGTGGTAATTGAATTTCACGAAGGGGTTACTTGTATCGTAGGACCGAACGGAAGCGGAAAGAGTAATATCAGTGATGCAATCCGCTGGGTTCTCGGGGAGCAAAGCCCCAAGATGCTCAGAGGCGGAAAGATGGAAGAAGTTATTTTTGCAGGAACCGCGAGCAGAAAATCGCGCGGAATGGCAGAGGTAACGCTTGTAATTGATAACTCCACAGGAATTCTGCCAATCGACTACAGCGAAGTTGCGATTACCAGAAGAATGTACCGTTCAGGAGAAAGTGAATACCTGATTAACAACAATCAGTGCAGACTGCGTGACATAAAGGAACTCATTATGGACACCGGAATCGGTGTTGACGGATACTCCATTATCGGACAGGGCAAGATTGCCGATATTGTAAGCAACAAACCGGAAAGCAGACGCGAAATCTTCGAAGAGGCTGCCGGCGTTGTAATGTACAAAAGCAAGAAGGCCGAAGCGGAGCGCAAGCTGCAGAACACCAATGCCAATCTGGAGAGAGTCAACGACATCGTCGGAGAAATCGAAGGGCGAATCGACGGACTCAGAGAGGACAGTATTAAGGCAAAGGAATATCTTGAACTCAGAGAGAAATATAAAGAACTTGAAATCAATATTACTCTAAAGAATATAGAAAAACTGGATCTTGCTACGGAAACTCTTAAGGATGATGTAATGACGATAGCCGCAGACATCGAGGAACTGTCAGCCAAAAAAGTCCGCCTAAATGAAGAACTTGCCGAAAGCAGGGCGAAGAACGACAGACTGGAAGAACTGGGAAACGAGGCGCGTGACAAACTTTTAAACAAGGTTGAGGAAATCAATGCTCTTTCGAACAAGAGTCAGCTTGATAAGGAAAGATTGAGCACAATCGAGAGAGATACCGAACGCCTTTCGGATGAAAAGCAGGAACTCGACGAAAAACTCATCAGAGAGCTTAACAATCGAAAAGAACTCGAAGAAAGCAGAGACGAGATAAGAAAAAGCCTGGAAATCGAAGAAGAAAAACTTCGTGAGAAGATTGAGGCATATAACGAAATTACAAAGAAATCCTTGGAAATTTCGGATGAAATCGACACAGCGAAGAACCGCATGATGGATCTTCACAGCACGGCATCTTCACGCCGTTCCGAGGCCAGAAGCCTGCAGAGCTACCATCAGTCTCTTGAGAAGCGCAAGGAGCAGATCTTAAGCGACGGCGAGGCAATCAAACAGAACATTGCAAATTATGAAACTGATAAAACCGCTGCAGCTAAAGAAAAAGAAGAGGCGGCAGCAGGTCTTGCAAATACTCGCGGGGAGATTTCCAAAACACGCAGCGATATTGCCAAACTGAACGATGAGATCAATTCGCTTTCAAAGGAAAACGAAGATCTTAGAATACGCGCCGGACAGGCAAACACCCGAAAGAAAACCATTGAAGAGATGGAACATAACTATGAGGGATATAACGGTGCGGTAAGATTTCTTATGAAAGCAGGCATACCGGGAATTAAAGGTGTGGTTGCAGATTTGATGCGGGTGCCTTCCGGCATGGAAGTTGCAGTGGAAACCGCTCTGGGTGCGGGAATGCAGAACATTGTCTGCAGCAAAGATGCCGATGCAAAGAAAGCAATCAACGAGCTGAAGGCTAATAAGGCGGGGCGACTTACCTTCCTGCCGCTGGAAAGCATTCACGGAAATCCCGCAAATGTACCGCAATCGGTACGACAGGATGCCGGCTTCAGGGGACTGGCCTGTGATTTGATTGAATATGACAAGGCATACGACGGAGTATTCAGGTATTTGCTCGGCCGCGTGGCAGTTGTCGACAATATGGATACGGCAGTTAAGCTTTCAAAGACTGCCGGAGGCGGAATCCGATTTGTAACACCGGACGGCGAAATTATCAATGCCAGCGGTGCGATTACAGGCGGAAAATACAAAAATGCGACCGCCAATCTGCTTGCCCGCAAGACGGAGATAAGCACACTGGAAAGCGAAATAAAGCGCCTTACCCGTACATATAACGAGAATAAGGACAAGCTCGAAAGCCTCAAGGCAGAAACGGATGCCTTACTTAAGAATTGCGCCGATTCGGAGGAGAAGGCCAGAAAGCTTGAACTTTTGGTATTTGAATCAGAGACAAGATTAAAAGCTCTTGAGGACAATTATAAGGACACAAAGGAAAACAATGCAAAAAAAGAGCGTGAACTCGAAAGCATCGAAAACGACTTTGTAAATCTTGCACAAACCGAAGCAACGCTTCGCAGAGAAGCAGATGAAGCAGATGCGGAGATAAAACGACTGGATGAAGAAACCATCAAACTGATGGAATCTTTTGAGGAAATAAAGCTTCAAACGCAAGATGCCGGAGAAGAGATAACGAAGGCAAGAATTGCAAGGACGGAATGTGACAGCAAATTCGAGGCGGCAGGACGCATGCTCGAACGCGTCGGAGCGTCCGTCGATGAGATTCAAGCGCAGATTGAGGCTAAACAGATGAGCCTGGAGGCACTTGAAAAAGAAAAATCCGAAATTTTATTCGGAAGTGAAAATTCCGAAGACAATTACCGCAGCAAACTGGAAGAAAAGACGAGACTGGAAGAATACATTGCAGAAATAGCATCCGAAAAGGCACAGCTCTCATCCGCTCTGGGAGAGCGTACCACGGAATTTACCGAAATCGGTGATAAATTGAATTCTTATCAGGACAGAAAGTACCAGATTGAAATCAAATTAGCCAAGAACGAAACGCAAATGGACACATGGAAGGAAAAACTTTGGGAAGAGTTTGAAATTTCGTATGCACAGGCGGTTTCGATGAAGAAGGACGATTTTGTCCTTTCAACGGCAACGAGAGAAAGCCGGGAAATCAAAAATAGAATGAAGGAACTAGGCGATGTCAATATCGGTGCAATCAAGGAATACGAACAGATAAGCACAAGATATGAATTCCTTACGGAGCAGAGAAGCGATATCCTTGAAGCCATGCAGGAACTTCAGTCTATTATCAGTGATATGGATAAGACAATTAAGACCAAGTTCAAGGAGAACTTTGATCAGGTGGTTGTAAACTTTGAAGAAATCTTTAAGGAACTCTTCGGCGGCGGACACGCGGAACTGACGCTCGATAACGAGGATAATCCGCTCGAGTCGGGCATAGAAATCATCGCACAGCCGCCGGGCAAGAAACTGCAGAACATCAACCTGATGTCCGGTGGTGAGAAGACGATGACCGCAATCGCGCTTATGTTTGCTGTTCTGAAGACAAAGCCGACACCGTTCTGCATTTTGGACGAGGTTGAAGCAGCACTTGACGATAATAATATCGATCGATTCGCAAGATATCTGAGAAGATTCGACGGTATTCAGTTTGCAATTGTAACACACCAAAAGGCAACCATGGAGCACGCGGATGTGCTTTACGGCGTAACCATGCCGGAACAGGGAATTTCAAAAGTACTCTCACTGAGATTGGGAGATGACTTTGATATTTAGCGAAGGCATACAGTTAAAGGAAAAAAGAGAGGAAAAAATGTCACTATTCAAAGAAAAAAAATCCTTCTTCGGAAGGCTTTCGGAAAAAATCAGCGATGTCATAATGGCACGGGGGACCGTTGACGAGGAACTTATGGATGAACTTGAAGAAGTCCTCATCACTTCGGACATCGGCATGGATACAACCATGAAAATCATGGAAAAGCTCAGAGCCTATGTAAAAGATGAGTATGTTTCCAGCCCCGAGAATGTTAAAAAAGGACTTCAGAAGATCATGACCCAGATGGTCGACAAGGGCGACGCACAGAAATTGTGCGACGAAAGTCCTTTGGTGATTCTTATGATAGGAATTAACGGCGGCGGCAAGACTACAAGCATAGGTAAGCTTGCACACAGATGCAAGAAACAAGGCAAAAAAGTTATGCTCTGTGCAGCAGATACATTCAGAGCTGCCGCGGCAGAGCAGCTTTCCGTGTGGGGAGAAAGAAACGGCATCAATGTAATCCGTCATCAGGAAGGTGCAGATCCTTCAGCAGTAATCTTTGATGCAATCCAGTCGGCAAAAGCCAAGAACATGGATGTTCTTATCTGCGACACCGCGGGCAGACTGCAGAACAAGAAAAATCTGATGAATGAGCTCGAAAAAATGAACAAAGTAATCGACAGAGAATATCCGGAGGCTCACAGAGAAACTTTGCTTGTGCTCGACGCTACGACGGGTAAGAATGCGGTTTCTCAGGCGCAGGAGTTTGGTCAGGTGGCGGATATTACGGGAATCATCCTCACCAAGCTTGACGGAACGGCCAAAGGCGGAATCGCAATCACAATCGCCGAGGAATACGATATGCCGATTAAATTTATCGGTGTAGGCGAAGGGATTGAAGATTTGGAAGAATTCGATGCCGAACGTTTTATAGGAGGTATTTTCGATGAGTAAACCCATTGTTGCCGTTGTAGGGCGGCCAAACGTTGGAAAATCAACTTTTTTTAATAAAATTGTAGGAAGAAGAGTGTCAATCGTTGAAGACACTCCGGGCGTAACCAGAGACCGAATTTACGCTGAGGCCGAATGGAACGGAGTGCAGTTTGCACTTATTGACACCGGAGGAATCGAGCCGTCAAGTGCGGACGTTATTCTGTCGCAGATGCGTGAACAGGCGCAGATTGCAATGGATATGGCAGATGTAATCCTTTTTATCACGGACGGAAAAGACGGACTTACGCATGCGGACCGCGAAGTTGCTTCCATGCTTATGAGAACGGGAAAGCGTGTAATCCTGGTTGTAAACAAGATTGACGCGCCGTGGAATCTGCCGGACGATTTCTATGACTTTTACGAGCTCGGACTCGGAGAACCGATTCCGATTTCCGCAGCGAACATGCTCAACTTCGGTGATGTTCTTGACGAAATCGTGGAGAGTTTTCCGGACGAAGCATACGAGGATGACGAAGAAGTAACGAAAATTGCCGTAATCGGAAAACCGAATGTTGGAAAATCTTCGCTCATCAACTGCCTGCTTGGTGAGAAGAGAGTAATCGTTTCACCGATAGCGGGAACCACGAGAGACTCCATCGATACTCCGTTCGAAAAAGACGGAAAAAAATATATCCTGATTGATACGGCGGGAATCCGCAGAAAATCAAAGGTAAACGAGGATATCGAAAGATACAGCGTAATTCGTGCGGTTGCCGCGATTGAAAGGTGCGATGTGTGCCTTCTGATGATAGACGCGTCCGAAGGACTTACCGACCAGGATAAGAAGATAGCCGGTGTCGCACATGAAGCAGGCAAGGGAATCGTTATTGTGGTGAATAAGTGGGATTTGATTGAAAAAGAAACCAACACGATGCGCGATTTCAGGCGTCTGCTTGAAGCTGATATGCAGTTTATGTCGTACGCGCCGTCCGTGTTCATATCCGTAAAGGACAAGCAGAGGGTGAATCAGGTCATCGAGATGGCCGAATACGTCTCAGAAAAGAGAGCACTCAGAGTGCCTACGGGACAGCTGAACAGCCTTATTCAGGATGCAATCATGATGAAACAGCCGCCTTCGGACAAGGGACACAGACTCAAGATATACTATGTGACGCAGGTGGGAGTAAAACCACCGCTGTTCAGTTTCCAAATCAACAAGCGGGATCTGATGCACTTCTCATACGCAAGATATCTTGAGAACAGAATCCGGGACGGCTTCGGATTTGAGGGAACATCCATAAAATTTGTATTCAGAGAAAAAGGCGAGAAGGTAGAATAGGATGCAGTTTGATTTTTACGATATAATAACGATTCTGTCCGCATATTTAATCGGGAATATTTCCCCGGCAATCATATTGGGGAAAATCAACGGGATCGACATAAAGAAAGAGGGCAGCGGCAATGCCGGAACCACGAACGCGCTTCGTGTACTCGGAAAAAAGGCGGCAGTCATTACCCTTGTCGTTGACATTTTGAAAGGCGTTGTTGCGGTAAAATTCGGGATGATGCTCGGATATGAGACCGGAATCTGGTGTGCACTCGCCGTGTTTTGCGGGCACATCTGGCCATGTCTTTACCGTTTTAAGGGCGGCAAAGGTGTTGCGACCGCTTTCGGAGCGATTTTGTCCGTCAATTGGCTCCTTGCCCTGACGGCCCTTGCAATTGTCGCATGCGGACTTTTGATCAGCAAAAGAATGTCTGTCGGTTCCCTGCTCGGTGCTGCGACCTTTCCTGTGGCCTGTTGGTTCATGGAAAAGGATTTTATCATTGTCGGATGTATCATGGCGGCAATTGTTCTTATTAAACACCGTGCAAACATCGTCAGACTTTTCAAGGGCGAAGAACCGCCGATGGGGATTTTTAAATCGAAGAACCGGGAGGATGAGCAGACAAAATGAGTCATGAAAATAAAAGAATCGCGGTAATCGGAGCGGGAAGCTTCGGTACGGCACTTGCAATGACGCTTTCGGGAAGAGGGCACACGGTAACAATGTGGGCAAGGAGAAGAGAGCAAATTGAAGAAATGTCAAAGGAACATAGCAATTCGCACTATCTTCCGGGAGTGGTTCTGCCGGAGAAACTCCTGTTTACCGATAATCTGGAAGATGCGGTAAGCGGCAGGGATCTGCTGCTTTTTGCCGTGCCTGCACAGAAATTCCGCGGAGTCTTTGCGGAAGCAATGAAATATGCGGATGCACAAATCCCGGTTGTCAATGTTGCAAAGGGAATCGAAAAAGGAACACTTCTGAGACTTTCGGAGGTGGCAGAAGAAATTTCACCGGATTGTAAGTACATAGCACTGTCCGGTCCGTCCCATGCCGAGGAGGTTGCGCGCAGAATGCCTACGACAGTGGTGGTAGCCGGAAAAGACCATGATTTGGCAGTGGAAATACAGGAAATTTTCAGTACGGACCGCTTCCGCGTATATACAAATGAGGACCTCATCGGTGTGGAACTGGGAGGCGCCCTTAAGAATATCATTGCACTCGGAGCGGGAATTTCCGACGGCCTTAAGTTCGGAGACAATGCCAAGGCGGCTATGATGACCCGCGGAATAACCGAAATGACGCGGCTTGGAATTGCTTTGGGAGCAAGAGCCGAGACTTTTTCGGGCCTTGCCGGAATCGGAGACTTGATTGTAACCTGCACCAGTATGCATTCCAGAAACAGAAGATGCGGAATTCTGATCGGAGAAGGGCATTCCGTAGAGGAAGCCGTTCAGGAAATCGGCATGGTTGTGGAAGGTCTCTCGACGGCAGAAGCTGCCAATATGATTGCACAAAAATACGATGCGGAAATGCCGATTACGCAGTGCATCTATCATATGATTGAAGGACGCGTAAACGCACAGGAAGCAGTTGAAATTTTGATGGGCCGCAAGAAAAAGAATGAAATGCATATTTAATTTTGAGCGACCTTTGGAGGTATAAAATTGGCAGACAAAAAAACATTTCATATAACTACTTTCGGCTGTCAGATGAACGAACACGATTCGGAAACACTGGCAGGAATGCTGATTGAGAAAGGATATGTGCCGGCTGCGGAACGAAAGGATGCAAACATTGTGATTTTCAATACCTGCAGCATCAGAGAAAATGCGGATAAGCGTTTCTTCGGCACGCTCGGACAGCTGAAACGCCGGAAGACAGAACAAAGAGAGAATTTTACGGTATGCGTGTGCGGCTGCATGATGCAGCAGCAGCACATCATCGATACGATTAAGGCAAAATATCCGTGGGTGGATGTGATCTTCGGAACGCACAACCTCCACCAGCTGCCGGAACTTCTCGATAATCTTTACAAAGAAAAACACAAGCAGCTTGAAATATGGGAAGAAGGCGGAGATATCGTAGAAGGGCTTCCTGCAAAAAGATTATTCAAGCACAAAGCATTTGTGAATATAATGTATGGATGCAATAACTTCTGTACCTATTGCATCGTTCCGTACACAAGAGGAAGAGAGAGAAGCAGAGTTCCCGAAGATATCCTGAAAGAAGTGCAGGCACTCGCATGCGATGGCGTAAAGGAAATCACTCTTTTGGGTCAGAATGTGAACTCGTACAAAGGAATCAGCAGGGACAGCGGTGAAAAAACGGATTTTGCCGACCTGATTTACATGCTCAGCGAGGTTTCCGGAATCGAAAGAATCCGGTTCATGACGAGCCACCCGAAGGATATATCCGATAAATTAATTGCCGCATACGGAAAATGCGAGAAACTCTGCCACTATATTCATCTTCCGGTGCAGGCAGGATCCAGCAAGGTTCTCAAAGAAATGAACAGACATTATACTAGAGAAGATTATCTTGAAATCGTCAGAAAACTCAGGGAAGTGGATCCGAATATTGCAATCTCTACCGATATCATTGTAGGCTTCCCGGGCGAAACGGAAGAAGAATTTGAAGAGACCCTCACGCTGTGCGAGGAAGTCCGCTATGATTCGGCGTTTACATTCCTCTATTCGGTGCGAAAGGGAACACCGGCAGAGAAGTTTGAAAACCAGATTCCGGAAGAAATCAAGCACGAAAGATTTAACCGCCTTGTGGATGTAATCAACCGCATTTCCGCAGAAAAAAATGCGGAATATGTGGGACGCATCGAGAAGGTTCTGGTAGACGGACCATCGAAGAACAATTCCAAAACATACGGAGGGAGGACGGAAAGCTTTAAACTTGTAAACTTTAAAGGAACTCCGGATATGATCGGGCAGGTCGTAGACGTGCTGATTACCGGTGCGAACACCTTCAGCCTTGAAGGTGAAGTAAAAAATAAATAAACAGTAATAACCCCTCGCGAAAGCTCATATATTTCTTATAAAAAGCAGGCTTTTACGGAGGGGTTTTTATGATAAAGGGTAATATATATGAAGATATAGCAAGACGGTCAAACGGAGACATTTACATCGGTGTTGTGGGCCCCGTCAGAACCGGAAAATCCACATTTATTAAGAGATTCATGGACGTTATGGTTTTTCCGAACATGACGAATCCTTACGAAAAAACCAGGATTATGGACGAATTGCCGCAGAGCGGGGAAGGCAAAACGATAACCACGACGGAGCCAAAATTCATTCCGCCGGATTCTGTGCTGGTATCCACGGCGAGCGGGGCGAATCTGAATGTCAAACTTGCGGACTGCGTGGGATACCTCGTACCGGGAGCTTTGGGCGACAAGGAAGAAGAAAAGGAAAGAATGGTTGCAACGCCTTGGTTTGAAGAAAAAATTCCTTTCAGCAAGGCTGCGGAAATCGGTACGCAGAAGGTGATTGCCGATCATTCGGTGGTGGGAGCAGTCGTAACAACAGACGGATCTTTCGGCGAAATTCCGAGACAAAATTATATCGACGCAGAAGAAAAGACCGTAAATCAGCTCAAAGAACTCGAAAAACCTTTCGTCATCATTTTAAATTCTGCAACACCGCAAAACGCAAGGAGCAGGCAGCTGGCTGAAGAGTTGGAAGCAAAATACGACACGCCCGTGATTCTTACAAACTGTCAGCGGATGAGTAAGGAAACATTCGACGAGATTTTTAATAAACTGATCTATCAATTCCCGGCGTGCGAAGTGGACTTTCATCTTCCGGGATATATGGACGCACTTCCTTACAATCATCGGATAAAAGAAACCATGATAAAAAGCGTGCGAAGCTGGATGGATGATTTTACAAGCATCGGGCAGGTTATGGATACATGCAGGCAGATTGCGGACGGAGAAATCATCAAAGATGTCAAAATTGTCAAGGCAGATATGGGAAACGGCGTTATCGTTCTCGAGCCGATCCTGAGCGAAGGCCTGTATTACAAAGTAATTGAAGAGCTCATGGGTGCGAGCGTTACAAACGACAGTCAGCTTTTCATGCTTCTTAAGGAATATGCAAAGGCAAAAAAAGCCTACGATAATTTGAAGAGCGCACTGGATCAAGTAGCGACAGCCGATTACGGAATCGTAGCACCGAAGCTGTCCGAAATGGTGCTCGAAAAACCGGAAGTTTTTAAACAGGGAAGCAAATACGGCGTAAGAATGAAAGCAAAAGCACCGTGCCTGCACATAATAAAGACAGACATCACCACGGAAGTTTCTCCGGTTGTGGGAAGCGAAAGCCAGTCTGTTGATCTTGCGGAATACCTTACCGAGCAGTTTGCAAATGAAGAAACCGACATCTGGGAAACCAACCTGTTCGGAAAAACACTCAAGGAAATGGTTACCGAGCAGATGGAAAGCAAGGTAAACAACGTGCCCGAGGCAATCCGAGGAAAAGTGCAAAAATCTTTACAGAGAATCAGTGATGACGGCAAAGATTACTTTATATGCATAATCTTATAAATTTCAAAGCATTCTAAACAGTATGAAGAAGAAATTACGAGATGACAAAATGCATACGCAGGAGCAAAAAAATACGATACTTGTAGCGGTAATAACCGCATTCATAACGACATTCATGGGAAGTGCACTGAACCTTTCGATTCCTTCTATGGGAAAAGAATTTCGGGTAAGCGCACAGGAGATCGGATGGGTTATTACCGTGTATATGCTGACCTGCTGCTGCCTTGCGGTTACCTTCGGCAGAATGGCCGATGCATGGGACAGAAAACAGATATTAAGAACGGGAATCCTTATTTTTGCTGCAGCATCCGCAGCTGCCGTGATATCACGGAGCATGTGGGTGCTTCTTGTATTTCGGGCAATGCAGGGAGTCGGGGCGTCCATGATTTTTGCAACAAACATTGCGGTTTTGACTGCAGCCTTTGATGAAGACGAAAGGGGAAAGATGCTGGGCTATGCGACCTGTGCGACCTATGTGGGGCTTTCGCTCGGACCGGTGCTTGGAGGTGTCCTTAACTATCATTTGGGATGGCGTTCGATTTTCATCAGTACAGCAGGAATTTCCGCAGCTGCCTTTTATTTTGCGATGTTTAAACTTTCCCGTGAAAAGGAAAAAAAGAGGTACGAAAGAAAAGGAAAAAAGATGGATGCCGCGGGCAATGCGGCTTTTATTACCGGCATCTTTTTGCTTATGTACGGACTTTCGGAAATACGCACGAAAAACTATGCCCCATGGATATTGGCGGCAGGACTTCTTGTTCTCGTCGCTTTTGTCAGGATAGAATCACAAAAAGAGAGTCCGTTGATAGACATAAGATTTCTGCGGGAAAATTTGCCGTATACGTTATCGAATTTCGCAGCACTTCTCAATTACGGTGCAACGTTTGCCGTAAGCTATCTTCTTTCGATGTATCTGCAGACAATAAAAGAAATGACATCGCAGAATGCGGGCTTTGTCTTGATAACATCCACCGCAGTTATGGCAGTTTTTTCGCCTGTCTTCGGACGAATTTCGGACAAGAAGTCTCCGTTTTTCCTTTCGGTACTTGGGATGGTTCTTTCTGCAGCGGCGTCGGCAGCGCTTTTTTTCCTGCAGGAAACGACACCGATCTGGCAGCTTCTGTTCATTCTTGCGGTGTCAGGCTTCGGATTCTCTCTTTTTGCATCGCCGAACACCAACGCGGTAATGTCATTTGTCCCAAAAGAAGATTACGCTGCAGCGTCCGCACTGCTTGCGACGATGCGTTCGGCGGGGCACACGCTTTCAATGGCGGTGATTACGCTTGTGATGGGAATCTGCATGAACGGGGGGACTATGGAGAACGCTTCGGGCGACGAAATCATGAACAGCATTCACATTTCTTTTTTTATCTTTACAATCTTTTGTATACTTGGAATTTTTATGGCGATAAAGCGAAAAGTGTGATAAAATAATAAGATACATCATCAGATGCATAAACAATAAAAGACAGGTATTAGGGGTTTGTTTATATGATTAACTATTTTAACTTTTCTACATCAATAGGATGGATAGCAATCTTGTATGTTGTCAATATCTTGTTGATTTTTGCGGTAATATTTACAGAAAGAAAGAGCCCGTCCGCCACGCTCGCATGGGTAATGGTGCTTGCGTTCATACCGATTGTGGGTTTCGTTTTCTATATTGTATTTAATCAGAATTTTTCACGGAGCAAGATAAATAAACTCACGGAGAAAGAAGAGGTTATTGTGAGTAAGGCTCTGAAGAAACAAATTGAGAGAATCAATGACAATGATTACGAGTTTGCGCGCCCGGAGACGAAAATCTGGAAGCATTTGATTAAACTCAATCAGGTATACGGGCACTCATTTTATACCGAAAACAACAATGTCGAATTAATAACCGACGGTGTGGAACTTCAGAACAAACTGCTCAATGACATCAAGAATGCCAAGAAAAGCGTGGATGTGGAGTATTATATAATCAAAAACGATTTCGTCGGAATGAAGCTGATAAACTTGCTGACCGAGAAGGCAAGGGAAGGTGTGCAGGTAAGACTTTTAATGGACACGCTCGGCAGCAGAAGCATCAATGATGTTGTCCTCAGCGAATACTTGGATGCCGGTGGAAAAGTCGGGTATTTTTTCAAACCGAAGCTGAAGATCATCGCACCGAAGTTTAACTACCGAAATCACAGAAAAATCGTCATTGTCGACCATGAAATCGGATATACGGGCGGATATAATGTCGCAAGAGAGTATATCGGAAGAAAGAAAAGATTCGGCTATTGGCGGGACACACATGTACGCATAAAGGGAAATGCAGTTGTTGACTTGTACGGAAGATTTGCTCTTGATTGGAGATTTACCACTAAGGAACAGCTTGATGTAATACCGAAGGATTTTGCGTTTGACGAAGAAAAAGGATCCACGGGAATTCAAATCGTATCATGCGGGCCGGAGTCGCCGTCCGTTGAAGTAAAGAGAGCGATGATGCGAATGATCACATACGCGGAGAAAAAGGTATGGCTCCAAACACCGTACTTCGTACCGGATCCGAGCATCTTTGAATCCCTCAAGATGGCGGCACAGTCCGGAGTGGATGTAAGGGTTATGATTCCGTGCAAGCCCGATCACATTTTCGTTTACTGGGCTACATATTCTTATGTCGGAGAACTGCTCAGATCGGGAGGCCGGGTCTTTATATATGACGACGGATTTCTGCATGCAAAGACTTTGGTTGTCGACGGAGAGGTCGGAACCGTCGGTTCCACGAATTTCGATAATCGAAGTTTTAAACTCAACTTTGAAACCAATGCGTTTATTTATGACAGAGAGTTTGCCAAAAAGATGGAAGACGCTTTCCAAAATGATTTGATTAATCACGGACACGAACTAACCTATGAGGCTTATCTGAAGAGAGGCGTGATTATTAAGTTTAAAGAAGCTATTTCAAGACTTTTGTCGGATATTCTATAATACAATCGGGAGGAACAAGATGGAAAACAAACTTCAATATTACATGCGTGTTATAAAGGGCGCAAGCTTCGAAAAATTCTTTAAGGTGCTCGACAATGCTCACGAGCGCTCGGGGAAAAGCAAGGTTTTCCTTTTCTTTGATATATTGAACTGCATGGCTCGTTACGGTGCGGGCTACAATGATTATGTCATATTTGAGTTTTGGAATTTAAACGCAAAACAGAGAGATACCTATTTGACGCGTTTCAGAAGCAAGAAACTGATGATGTTCATGAACGATCACAGCTATGCACATATTTTTGACAATAAGAATGAATTCAACGAAGTTTTCAAGGATTTCATAGGCAGAGAATCCCTTGACCTTGGAACTGCTTCCGACGATGACATCCGGAAATTCTTTGAAACACGCAAAAAAGTATTTGCGAAGATGAAGGATTTAACCTGCGGCATCGGCGCGGAGCTCCTCGAAACCGCGAACTTCAAGGATGCGGATGAATTCGTGGCATATGTCAGGGAGAAAGGTTTCGGGACGATTGAAGATGTCATCGAAAACCACCCGGATGTTGCAAAGATGTACCCTTACTCGGTAAATACCATGCGGATGATTACCATGGTGGACGCAAAAGGCGAGCCGCATCTTATCTACTCCGTTTTTAAGATGGGCAGAGACGGCAGAGTCGTTGACAACTACGGACTTCACGGACCGGTGGATCTTGAAACGGGAGAATTTCTTTATCCGGCACATTCCGGAGACACGACTGCCGGCAAGCATTATACGGAACATCCGAATACGCATCAGCCACTGCTCGGCTACAAAGTCCCTTATATGAAGGAGGCCGTTGAAATGGTGAAAAAGGCAGCACTCGTTGTGCCGCAGATGCGCTACATTGGCTGGGATGTGGCAATCACACCGACCGGGCCTGCAATCATCGAAGGCAACAATTACTGCGCGCATGATTTCTGGCAGCTTCCGGGACAGACACCGGGAGGAATCGGAATTATGCCGACCATTCACAAGATTATTCCTGAGTTCAAATACTGATAAGAAAGGACTGTGCTGCTATGGGAAAACTCAGATTCTATTTTGCACTTTGGGCTGCCAAGCTGTCCATCGTTGCACTCAAAATAACAAAACATAACGGGACAAACTTTCCCGGTGTGCTTGCACTGAAACTTTGCCCGGACTTTCTTAAATATGCGGACAAGCCGAAGAAAATCATTGCAGTTACGGGAACAAACGGAAAAACAACGGTCTCCAATATGCTGCTTGACATGCTTACGATGGACGGGAAACGCGTATTGAACAACAAGATGGGTTCCAACATCAATTCGGGAATTGCATCCTCGCTGATTTACGGCGCAGGCTTTTTCGGAAAGTGCAAATACGAAATCGGCCTTTTCGAGGTGGATGAGCGTTCCGCCTTGAGAGTGTATCCGTATATGAAACCCGAATACATGCTGATTACAAATTTGTCGCGTGACTCCATCATGAGAAACGGACATCCGGAATACATTGCGGACATACTTACAAAATACATTCCCAAAGATACAAAACTTGTACTTAATGCCGATGATTTGATTTCCTGCCGCGTAGCGCCGGAAAATCCGCGCACATACTTTGGAATCAAGAAAATGGATACGGACAGACAGGACTGCATCAATCTGATTAATGATCTGCAGATCTGCCCGGAATGCCACAACAGGCTTGAATACGAATATCTCAGGTATAACCACATAGGAAGGGCATTCTGTCCGGCATGCGGATTCAAGGCACCGGAATACGATTACGCCGGTGAAAACGTAAACATTGAGAAGATGACAATTGATGTCCGCGACGCGGGCGGAGTCGGGCATTATAAGCTCCTGAACGAAAGCGTATTTAACATATACAATGTAGTGTCCGCTGTTGCGCTGCTTCGGGAGATGGGCTATAGTCATGAGCAGATCGAAGGCTTTTTCGACAGACTCAATATAGTGGGAAGCAGATATGATGAGGAAAAAATCGGCTCCCGTACGCTCTATCGGCTGCTTGCAAAGGAGAAAAACGCATTTGCGACCACCCGTGTATTTGACTATATCGGAGGGATGCCGGGGGACAAGGAAATCATTCTGATGAACGGCTGTCAAGGTGACATGAAGCATTGGTCGGAGAATACCTGCTGGCTTTACGATTGTGATTTTGAATTTCTCAATCATGATAATATCAAGAACATTGTGCTTTGCGGGCCTCGCAGATTTGACCATAAGCTCAGACTTCTGCTCGCGGGAGTGCCGGAGGAAAAACTTTCTTTTGCAGAGAAAGAAACGGACGCACCTTCGTGCCTGAAACTTTTTGAAAATGACAATGTATATGTGCTTTATGGGACAGATTCCATTGCTTTAGGGAAAAAGGTCGGAGATATGGTACAGAAACTTTTGACGGAAAAGGCCGGAAAGGAGGCATAGGCAGTGAAAATCGAAGTGTTATACCCTGAAATTGCCAATCTTTACGGCGATCTTGAAAATATAGATTATTTGAAAAAATCCTATCCTGAAATTGAGGTTACTAAGACCCACCTAAATGACGAGCCTTTGTTCGTCAGCGAAAAGCCGGATCTTGTATACATGGGAACCATGACGGAAAGCGCACAGCTTTTAGTCATTGAAAAACTCCGCGCATATAAGGACGCTCTGAAGGCAAGAATTGATGACGGAACACTATTTTTGATTACGGGAAATGCCCTTGAGGTCTTCGGTGAATCCATTAAGGATAAAGACGGAACGGAAGTTGAATGTTTGGGCCTGTTCCCGACGACAGCAAAAAGAGACATGATGAACCGCTATAATTCGCTTTATCTTGGAAACTTTGAAGGCATGACGATTGTCGGATACAAGAGCCAGTTTACGCATTCCTATAAGGAAGTGGATGCACAGGATTGCATATATCCGAACTTTCAGCCGGCGATAGAGTCCGAGCGGGGACCGGGGCTCAACCCTGATATAACAGGGGAGGGAATCAGACAGAACAATTTCATAGCGACCTACATCATCGGGCCGATTCTGGTTCTGAATCCTCCGCTTGCGAAATGGATTCTGGAGCGAATGGGCGTATCTGAGCCTGTGCTTGCTTTTGAAGATGCGGCAGACAAGGCTTATGAAGTGAGAGTAGAGGAATACAGCAATCCAAACACAGGATTTTACTACTAGACAGGGCAAAGGAGGAAACTATGTTTCTCAGTGTTGGGGAAATTTCGAAAATACTCGGTGTTTCCACGGAAACAATCAGACATTACGTACAGGAAGGAGTCATATCTCCGCAAAAAAATGAAGAAAACAACTATTGGGAGTATTCTTCGGAAGATTTCCTGCGGCTCACCGATGTGCTTTTTTATCGTTCTGCGGGACTTTCCGTAAAGGAAATAAAGACGATTATGGACGGCATACCGGTCGAAGACATCGGAAAAGTTATCGACGCGCGAAGAAAAGAACTGACCAATATCATCAAGGAAGCCGCCGAAATGCTCCAAAGGCTGGATTACTGGGATGAATCCTACGAAAGCGAAGTCCGGATGGTAGGTAAGTATACCATAGGCGCGATGCCTCCGGAATACCGAAGAAATTCTTATTTGGATGAACCTGTACATATCGCTGAATCGCTGCGGGAAAGCTTTGACCTTGACCGGGAGGACTGGATCTGCCTGTCTGTGTCGTTTTATTATAACCTAAACGAACCGGAAAAAGGCCTGCGAAAGTATTTCTCCTTTCCGGGAGATACCAGACTCAAAATCAAGAATGCAACCACGGCGGGCATTGAAGAAAAAGCGGATTGCTGCCTGATTACGGAAGTACATATTTCGGATGATGCCGACCGGATGCTTGCGCCGCTGATTGCCTACGCTGCGGAAAACAATATTGAACTTGTCGGAGAGTTTTACGGAAGAGAAGAAACAAACTACTACAGTGACGGAAAAAGGCTGGGGCTGTACAAGGTCTATGCACCGATACGAAAAAAATAAATTACAAAACATCTTGACCTCGGGGTTACCCCGAGGTTTAAAATTTTTTTGTCAGAAAAAGCAGAAAAGGAGGTGAAACGATGGACAAACTGCGAAACCAAATCGCCGCATACTTTAACGAGAATCAAGATGAAATGCTCAGCGACTTAAAAGGTCTTATGGAAATTAAGAGCAAGAGTGAGGACAGATCAAAATGTGAAGAAGCTTTACTTTATGTTGAAACCCTCGCCCGTAATTTCGGTATGAAAACGACGATGGGAAAATATCGCGATGTATGCGTGGTGGAAGCAGGCGAAGGCGAAGAGACTCTGGGTATCCTCGCGCATGTGGATGTCGTAGAGGAAGGTGCCCTCGAACTTTGGGAATGCGAACCGTTTACACTGACGCAGAAAGACGGGCTGCTTTTCGGAAGAGGCATTATTGACGATAAGGGGCCGGTTATCGGAACTCTGTACGCACTCAAATTCCTAAAAGAAACTATAAGCACATGGAAGAGAAGAATATGGCTGATTGTCGGAAGCAGTGAGGAAACCGAGTGGATTGACATGGAACACTTCAAAGAAGAATTCCCAATACCGGATTACGGATACTCTCCGGACGGAAACTTTCCGATTTTCAACGCAGAAAGCGGGTACATGGATGTGGTTCTGGAATTCAAAAACACGAATCCGAAGGTCTTTGAACATTTTGAAGGCGGTGTTTCAGAAAATGTTGTTCCGGCATCCGCCCGTTTTACGGCAAACGGAAAGGAATATGATTTTCATGGGAAATCCGCGCACAGTTCCACGCCGGAACTTGGAGAAAACGCGATTCTTAAGATGGCAGAAGCTCTTTGCGGGGCAGAATGGGAGACACCCGACTTTGCAAGATTTCTTCATGATATGTTCCCGGAGGGGAACTATGAATCCTTGCTTGACCTAAAGAAGGTATCTCATGCTCCAAATGAGAAAACTCTGCCGACAACCATTGTCCCGACTGTTCTTACACAGGAAAAAGATACAATATCGCTGAATTTCAACGTAAGGCAAACATTCGAAATTCCGGGACGAAATGTCATAGAGGCTTTCGAGAAGGAGAAAAGAAAATATCATTATAACGTAATTATTAAAGAAAACTTGGAGCCTATCTTTGTTGACGAAAACAAACCTTGGCTCACAAGAATGAAACATGCATATGAGGCATACGGAAAGAAATGCGAGTTTATGGCGGCATCGGGCTGCACATATGCCAAGACAATGCCGAACTTCGTGACCTGGGGACCTGTTTTCCCGGAAGACCTTGACTGCGCGCATATGGAAAACGAGCAAATCTCCCTTGAGAGCTTTCTGCTCGGAAATCAAATGTATGCATATTTTCTGTTTAACGAAACTGCAGACAAATAATAGTAGAAAGGAACTGTTATGGAAAAGAAAAAAAGAAAATTTCAAATGCCGACAGCGATAACAATCGTTATGATTTTTCTTGCGATTGTTGCACTGCTTACATGGGTTGTTCCGACTTCCGTAGTTGTTACGGATGAAGCCGGAAACAGCCAGATTATCTACAATGCGGCATTTGACGAAGACGGAAACATAATCGAAAATGCAGGAACCAGTCCGGTAGGACTGTGGGACTACTTTACCGCCCCGATTGAAGGCTTTATCGACGCTGCGGACATTGCAACTGCGATTCTTATTTCGGGCGGACTGATTGCAATCCTGAATCATGTAGGCGCAATGGATGCCGGCATCGGTGCGCTTCTCAGAAGATTTAAAGGAAGCACTCTGATTGCAATCCTTATGATTGTTTTCGCGCTGATGGGAACCGTATATGGCTCATGGGAAGAGCTTCCGGCTTATGCAATCGTGATTCTTCCGCTGTTTATTTCCGCAGGCTATGATGCGATTACCGGAATGATGGTAATTTTGATAGGAGCAAACATCGGTAATATGGCCAGTGTTGTAAACCCTTACTCGATTGGAGCTGCTGTAGCGGCAATCGGAAACCCTGAATTATCTCTCGGCTCCGGCATTCTGCTCAGACTTGTTCTCTTCGTGGTTATGCTTACCATGGGTATATTCTTTGTTATAAGATATGCAAACAAGGTTAAGGCAAACCCTGAAAAATCTTTAATCGCAGGTCAGGAAAACCACCTTTTCAAGACAGAAAATGTAGGACTTGCAGAACTGACTCCAAGAAGAATCTGGTCTCTTGTTGTTTTCGGACTTGTAATTCTGTTCTGCGTAATGGGATATATCCCTTGGGATTCCATCACAACAAGCAATGGAACCGCATTTGATGTAGTGAACGCTCCACAGTATGCAAGCCAGGGACACTTTATCGGAAACCTTCTGGGCATGAATAAATTTACCGAATTCGGCTGGTGGTATTTCATTGAATTCTCGGTAATCTGGCTCATCGGAGCAATCGTAATCGGACTTATCAACAAAATGCCGGAAAAAGAATTCGTTTCCGTATTCGCACAGGGCGCAGCGGACCTCGTAACGGTCGTATTCGTACTTGCCGCATCGAGAGGAATCTCGCTCTTCATGGGAACCAGCGAATCCGGAATGAGCATCACATTCATTTACTGGATTCAGAAGGTTCTCTCCGGAGTACCGCTTTGGGCATTCGTTGTTGCAGGCGTACTTGCATACTTTGCAATCGGTCTGTTCCTTCAGTCAACAAGCGGAGTTGCAGGTATCACAATGCCAATCTTCGGAGCGGTTGCATTCGCACTTTTCGCAGCATCAAGCGTGGGATCGGTCGGCGGACAGACAATCCTGCTTTCCACATTCACATGCGGCATCAACTTCGTATGTGCGCTTTATCCGGAATCAACGAACATGGGTATCTGCGAAATGGCGGGCGTTCCGTTCAACGTATTCTTCAAACAGTGGCTTAAGACGCTGGCGCCGATACTCATCGTTGCAATCATCATAATTTCGGCAGCACCATATATCGGACTTGTATAGTTAAGTTACCCGTAATTTTAAATAAAGAAAAAACAAAGCCCCGGCAGATTTGCCGGGGCTTTGTGCGATCACAATTATACTATAGTATCATAAGGTGCATACACGGGTGTCCAGTGTGTTTGCGAAAGATAACGGAACAGACCTTCCGCATCCCGTGCACGGAACAACTTAACAATTTGACGATGATCTTCGTTTGTGGCATAAAGAATTTCTTTCATCTTTCCTTCAGGATCATTTTTATAAGGCTTTTGAAAAAGCTTGCTTTTCACTTTGGAAAGCGTGTTAATTAAAGCATTGTTGCCGCAAAGGTCGATATAAATTTGATGAAAAAGCGCCTGCTGCTTCCGGTACATTTCAAAATTCTCATTTTTAATTGCCAAATCCATGGCATCTACATAAAAATCAAGATCGGCAAAGTCTTTCTCTGTTAACAGAGGACAAGCCAGCTGGGCGGCAAAACCATCGAGAACGCCAATAACCGCATAATATTCAATAACTTCTTTTTCTTGAACAGCTTTTATTATAAAACCCTTTCTCGCCTTGCTTTCCAAAATACCTTCAGCAGTAAGCTGAATCAAAGCTTCCCTGACAGGGGTACGGCTGATATCAAGTTCCTCGCAAATCGTGTTCTCATTAATGCGTTCGCCGGGCAGAAGAGTCCCCTTGATGATTTGCTCTTCTATATATTCGTAAACATGATCCTTTAAAGACTTAAATCGTTCCATTTACTTTCATCCTCCTAATTTTTACTCAACTATCATAGCTTAAAATAAAAAAATAGTCAATGAAATAATTTTTTAACAAAATACGGTTAATTTATTGACAATACAAAATAATGATATATAATATACAATATATTATATATTTAATATTGTGCATGTATTAGGAGGTAAAAAGATGAAGAAATTTAATCATGTGATCGTAAGAAGACCATGCAGAGCAATGGTAGACGGTATTACTTCTGCACCGGAACTCGGAAAACCGGATTACGAACTGGCTTTAAAAGAACACGATGCATACATTGAAGCTTTAAAACAGTGTGATGTTGATGTAACGGTTCTGGAAGCAGACGAAAGATATCCGGATTCCTGCTTTGTTGAAGATCCGGCATTGATTACCAGAGAATGTGCAATCATTACAAATCCGGGTGCAGAATCCAGAAACGGTGAAAAATTTGAAATCGTGGACGCAGTAAGAAAATTCTTCCCGGAAGACAGAATTGAGTATATCAAGGCGCCGGGAACTTTGGAAGGCGGAGATGTTATGATGGTAGGAGACCATTTCTATGTTGGACGTTCCGCAAGAACAAACGAAGAAGGAATCCGCCAGTTAACGGAAATCCTTGCAAAATACGGAATGACATGCTCCGAAGTAAAGCTTGAAAAGGTTCTTCACCTTAAGACCGGCGTAAATTATCTTGAAAACAATAATATGCTTGTTTCCGGGGAATTCGTAACAAAACCTGATTTCGAAAAGTATAACAAAGTTGAAATTCCGGAGGAAGAAGCTTACGCGGCAAACTGTATTTGGGTAAACGATACCGTAATTGTTCCTGAGGGTTATCCGGCAGTTCTTGCAGCTGTTCAGAGCCTCGGATATAAGACACTTTTGGTTGATACATCCGAATACAGAAAACTTGATGGTGGTTTAAGTTGTTTGTCACTTCGTTTCTAAACCCAATTCACTTATGAAGTTACAGGGCGTTTAACTAAGGAGGTTTTCCTATGAATCAAAATCAGAATGACAAGACACTGGGCGTACTGCCACTGGCGATGTTCGCCGTCGGAACAACACTGGCAAGCGGAGTTTTCAGTTTATCCGGAGACTTTGCCGCAGGCGGTGCTTATACACTGGCAACCTTAATCGGCTGGGCAATTTGCGGCATCGGCATGTTTGGATTGACGATGTGTTTCTTTAAACTTTCAGTCGTAAAAAAAGATTTAACAAGTGGTATTTACACATATGCAAGAACCGGTTTCGGTGAATATATCGGTTTTAACTCCGCATGGGGATATTGGATGAGTGCGATTTTGGCGCAGCTGGCATTCATTACACTTTTCTTTGAAACTCTCAGCAATTATTCGGGTGTTTTCGGCAACGGAACCAATCTGTTTTCGTGTGTTCTGGCATCGATCATTATCTGGGGACTTTCACTGCTGGTTCTGCGTGGCGTGAACCAGGCGGTAATCGTTAATGTGGTTATTGTAATCGCGAAAGTTGTGCCAATTTTGGCTGTCGTGGCTGCCATTGTACTGGGCGGAGCATTCAGCTGGGATGTTTTCACACAAAACTTTGCGGGAACCGGCGAAATGTCGCTGCTGGAACAAGTAAAAAGCACGGTATATGTAACGGTATGGATTTTCATTGGAATCGAAGGAGCCGTCGTAATTTCGGGAAGGGGAAAAACCACCAAGATTTCAGGACAAGCGACCATTATTTCCTTTGCTTCGCTGTTTATTCTTTACTTCTTAATTTCATTCCTTTCCATGGGCGTACTGCCTGCTGAAGAACTCGCAGCACTTGCAAACCCTTCGTTAGGTGGAGTTTTGGAATATGTAGTGGGACCTTGGGGCGCAACGTTGGTACATATCGCATTGCTGATTTCCGTTGGCGGAGCAATGTTCTCTTATACGATTCTCTGCGTTGACAGTGCTTTTGGACCGTCCGCATACGGAGCTTTTCCGGAACTCCTGTCCAGAAAGAATAAGTGCGGAGCACCTACCTGGTCGGTAATTGCCAGCACACTTATTATACAGTTCTTCATCGTGGTAATATATTTTAACGATGCGACATTCCAAATGTGCTATGCGCTCTCAACATCGGCAATTATGGTTCCGTATGTATTCTCTGCATTTTATTACTTCAAAGTAGTTTGCAAAGGAGAAGATAAAGAAATTGAAGGAAACAGTCGCTTTATTCCTTGGCTAATTGCAATCTTAGGTTCTGTATACGGCGTATGGCTCTTGTACGCATCGGGCCTTACTTACATATTTGCGATGACAATCCTGTACGCACCGGGTACCATTATGTACTTGTATCATCGCAAAAAGTCCGGACAGAAATATTTTGAAAATACAAGAGATATGATAATTTGCATCCTGCTCGTTCTGCTTGCAGTCATAGCGGTTGTTTTGACGGCTAAGGGAACGATCGTTTGGTTCTGATTATTTGATTGACTTAGATATTGCACTTAAAATAACGGGCCGCAGATTTTAGAATCTGCGGCTCTTTCTGTCTTCAACGAGCTTCGGACTCCGAAAGCAGCTCTATACCGGGATGCAGAGCTCGGTGCCGATGAGCAGATTGTACGGGTCGATGCTTGGATTTGCTCGCATGAGAGCATCCAGCTTGATATTATGCATTTTTGCGATTAAGTAAAGCGTGTCTCCGGCTTTTACGGTATGTGTCTTCTGACACTGCTCCGGAGCCTGTGGAAGCTGCTCTTCCGTACCCGGGATGCAAAGCCTTGTGCCGATTCTCAGGTTATAAGGATTGTCAATGTCGTTCACTTTCATGAGAAGTGTAACCGGCAGATCGTACTTTTCGGCAATCGAATAGAGCGTGTCTCCCTCATTAACTGTGTAGACGTCAATACAAAAAAGGCAATGATTCATTTTTAGCCACCTTTCTGAAATTCCTATGAATCTTTTGTGAAGTTCAGAGGACATAATATTTATAATATATATATTTAAAAGGTAAGCAAAATGTGATAGAATATTTGCAATAATTGTGAAAGGAATCTGAAAATGAGAGAAAAATTAAGAAACATAAATCCGTTAATCTGGATTTTACTCCTCATAATGCTTGCGGAGTCTGTCGGGAGAAGCCATGTGTCCGTATTGGAATGGATCTATATGAAACTCATGCTGCTTCCGGGTATCATCATAGGTCTGTCTTTCCATGAGGCGGCACATGCATTTGCTTCTTATAAGCTGGGGGATCCGACTCCTAAGTATCAAGGAAGACTCAGCCTTAATCCGATGCATCACATAGATCCGATCGGATTTGCTGCGCTGCTTTTTATCGGCTTCGGCTGGGGCGTTCCGGTTCAGATTGATCCTGACCATTACAAAAACCGCAGAGTGGGGGAACTCATTGTTTCGCTGGCGGGGGTTACGGCAAACCTTCTGATTGCAGTTGCTTTTTCATTTGTGTGCAAAGGACTGGAAATGACAAACATTGCGAACAGTGGACTTGGCTCGATTATATACGAAATGATTATTTACATTGTATACATTAATTTGGTACTGATGATTTTCAACTTGATTCCGATTCCGCCGCTGGACGGCTTCGGCGTCATCACGCAAATCTTCAGACTCGATCGCTACGGATGGTGGTACACGGTATATCATTACGGATATTATATCCTGCTGATTGCCATCATACTGGACATTCCGACGCTCTTTATATCTCCGGGTGTCAATTTCTTTCTAAATCTTCTGTTGGCCTAAGAAGGGAGACAGCATGAACAACACAGGTGCAATCTTGGAAGAACTTGCGGCAATCGCACGTAAGGACAAGAAGGTAAGACAACGGTTTCTGGATTCGAGAGAAAGCAAAGACCCGTACCGCGAATTTTGCGAAATCGCGCAGGATCTCGGATACGATTTGACCGTTATGGACATTATAGACGCGGAAGAACAGTTCCTCGGACTGCTCGAAAAAAGCGTGAACGGCGGGGGTGCCAATCACAGCGTATTGGAAGGAACGGATGACTTCTTCGCACAGTTTTTTAATGAGATAAAATAAATTATTAGCACTCTATCAAAAAGAGTGCTAAATTTTTCTTTACTTTGCGTTTGAATGGGTGTACAATGGGTATATACAAAGTCGTGAGGGCATAATAAAGGTGTCCGAACGGATAAAAATGGAAGAAAATGTTTATGTTTGATGGAATAGGGGTGATGATATGAACATTGAAAAATATACACAGAATGCACAGCAGGCGGTTATGGACTGCCAGAACATAGCGATTTCCGAAGGGCATCAGATGCTCGACGGAGAGCACCTTCATATGGCGCTTTTGATGCAGAAGGACGGTTTAATCCCGAAGCTTTTGAAGTACCTGAATGTGGATCCGACCGCTGTGATTGCGGATGTGGAGGAACAGCTTGAAAAGCTCCCGAAGGTTTCAGGAGCCGCAGATAATATGTACTCTTCCAGAAGACTTTCGCAGATTTTGATGAGAGCGGAAAAGGTCGCAGAGGAATTCAAGGATGAATATGTCAGCGTAGAGCATTTATATATTGCTTTGCTTGAGGAAAAGGGAACGCCCAGCGCAAAGATTTTCGCAAAATACAATATTACAAAGAATAAATTCTTAGAGGCGCTTTCCAAAGTAAGGGGAAATCAGAGAGTTACCAGTCAGAACCCGGAGGATAATTACGATGCGCTGAATAAATACGGTCGCGACCTTGTGGAAATGGCAAGGGAAGGCAAGCTCGACCCGGTAATCGGAAGAGATGCCGAAATCAGACACGCGATTCAGATTCTTTCCAGAAGAACCAAGAACAACCCTGTGCTGATTGGTGAGCCGGGCGTCGGCAAAACCGCAGTCGTAGAAGGTCTCGCACAGCGTATTTTGAACGGCGATGTGCCGGAAGGACTGAAGGACAAGACCATTTTCGCGCTGGATATGGGCGCACTGATTGCGGGTGCTAAGTTCAGGGGCGAATTTGAGGAAAGACTGAAAGCAGTCTTAAACGAAGTTGAAAAATCCGAGGGCAGAATCATTCTGTTCATCGATGAAATTCATAATATCGTGGGCGCAGGCAGAACCGAAGGCTCGATGGATGCGGGCAACCTCCTGAAGCCGAAACTGGCAAGAGGCGAGCTTCACTGCATCGGCGCGACGACTTTGGACGAATATCGGAAATACATCGAAAAAGATGCCGCACTCGAAAGAAGATTCCAGAAGGTGCTGGTTGATCAGCCATCGGTGGAAGACACGATTTCCATTCTCAGAGGCTTGAAAGAGCGTTTTGAAATCCATCACGGCGTCAGAATTACAGACGGTGCTTTGATTGCATGTGCGACACTTTCTGACCGTTATATCAGCGACAGATTCCTGCCGGATAAGGCCATCGACCTGATGGACGAAGCGGCTGCAAGAATCAGAACCGAAATCGATAGCATGCCGTCGGAACTGGACGAAATATCCAGAAAGATTATGCAGCTTGAGATTGAAAAACAAGCACTCGGCAAGGAAACCGACAAAGCTTCCGCAGCAAGACTTGCGACCCTCGAAAAAGAACTGGCAGCCCTCAAAGAAGAAGATGCTTCCATGAGAGCACAGTGGGAAAACGAAAAGAAAGCAATTTCCGAAGTCAAGGGAACCAAACAGCAGATTGAAGAAGTTAAACGCCAGATGGAAGAGGCGGAGAGAAACTACGACCTCGAAAAACTGGCACAGCTCAAATACGGAACGCTTCCGGAACTTGAAAAGAAACTGGAAGAAGAAAAGCAGAAGGCTGACAGCGTAGACGGCGGCGAAGCAAGACTTTTGAAAGAAGAAGTAAACGAAGAAGAAATTGCAGAGGTTATTTCTTCGTGGACAGGCATTCCGGTAAGCAAGCTTGTGGAAACCGAAAGAGAAAAGCTTCTCAAGCTTCCTGAAATCCTTCATCAGAGAGTTATCGGACAGGACGAAGCTGTTACGGCAGTTTCGGAGGCAATCCTCAGAGCAAGAGCAGGCCTCAAAGATGAAAACAGACCGATCGGTTCGTTCATTTTCCTCGGACCTACAGGCGTCGGCAAAACCGAGCTTGCAAAAGCACTTTCCGAGTCCTTGTTTGATACCGAAAGGAACATGATTCGTATTGATATGTCCGAGTATATGGAAAAGCACTCCGTCTCCAGACTGGTAGGAGCGCCTCCGGGATATGTAGGATATGACGAAGGCGGACAGCTTACCGAAGCGGTAAGAAGAAAACCTTACAGTGTTGTTTTGTTCGACGAAATCGAAAAAGCACATCCGGATGTATTTAACATCCTGCTTCAGCTGCTCGACGACGGCCGTTTGACCGACAACCAGGGCAGAACCGTTGATTTTAAGAACACGATTATCATTATGACTTCCAACATCGGAAGCAGCGAGCTGATTGAAAACATGAATCAGGAAGGCAATATTCCTGAAGAAGTCAAGGAAAGAGTAACCGGTGAGCTGAAGAATTACTTCAGACCGGAGTTCCTCAATCGTGTCGATGACATCATCGTATTCAGCGCACTTACTCTGGAACAGGTTAAGAAGATTATCGATCTTGCTTTCAAGGCGATTGCAAACAGACTTGCGGACAGAGATATGACGCTTACGATGACGGATGCCGCAAAGGAGCTCATCGCAAAAGAATCCTACGATCCGCAGTACGGCGCAAGACCGATTAAACGTTATCTGCAGAAGCATGTGGAAAACGAGCTTGCTTCGATGATTATCCGCGGCGACCTTGTTGACGGCGGCAAAGTTACCATTGACAGCGACGGCAAAACCTTGATTTTTAATGCATAATATGATAAAATATCTCTCTATAATTGTAGAGAGATATTTTTTTGCCTAAAAAGAAAATAGGGAGATATTATGAGCTTTTTTGAAATTTTTATGATCGGTGTCGGACTTTCCATGGATGCGTTTGCGGTTGCAATTTGCAAGGGCTTGAACATGAGAAAGTTAGACAAGGTTCAGACACTTGTTATTGCGTTGTTTTTCGGAGGGTTTCAGGCACTGATGCCGTTTGTGGGATGGCTGCTTGGGAAACAGTTTGAGGCGTACATCACAAGTTTTGATCATTGGATCGCGTTCGTGCTTCTTGCCTTTATCGGAGGCAAAATGCTTTGGGATGTGTTCGGAAGCAAAAAAGAGGATGAAGCATGTCAGACAGCGGAAAGCAGATTAGATGTGAAGGAACTCTTCATGCTTGCGATTGCAACGAGCATCGATGCCCTTGCAGTCGGCATTTCCTTCGCATTCCTGCAGGTAAACATAGGCTCTGCAATTACGCTGATAGGCTGCACCACCTTCGTGATTTCGGCAGCAGGCGTTTTCGTCGGACATAAATTCGGTGCGAAATATGAAGATAAGGCAACCGTTGTCGGCGGCGTGATTCTGATTCTGATCGGACTGAAGATTTTGCTTGAGCACCTCGGAATATTATAACCGGGTATAAAAAACGCGCAGATTATTTTCTGCGCATCATTGATTTATATGCGTGTACCTGTGCAGCATCCGCGCCCATGTCGGGATCCTTTGCTTTGAAAGCATCGAAGATGGCTTGATGTTCTTCGAGAACGTCTTGCATGAAATTAAGAGGATAGCGTACGCCAATGTTTGCATATTTTATTAAAAAGTCATATCTGAGAAGCGTTGTTTCAAGTTCCTTGTTGTGACTTGCGTTGTATATTATGGCGTTGAAGCCATGGATGACCCGTTGGATTTTTTCGAGGTCTTCGGTTACGGCATAGAACTGCATGAAGGTAAAAGCCTCTTCAAGCATTGCGAATTCCTCCTCCGTTATGCGCTCGACTGCCCACTTGACACATTGAGGGTAGAGAAGACTTTTCATATAGAAAAAATCGTTTACATCGCGTTGAGAGATACCGGAGACGAAAGCACCGCGGTTGGGAATCAGATCGATAAGCCCAAGCATTTGCAGGTCCTTTATAATTTCCCGGATAGGAGTACGGCTCATCTTGTACTTTTCGCAAAGCTTTTGCTCGACAATTTGTTTTCCGTCGGGAAGAATTCCGGTCAAGATATCGATTGCGATCGATTCGCACACTTTTTGCGCCGGTGTTTTGGTGTCTTCGTATTCATTATTTATAAAATCCAAGCTTAACATGTGGCAATGCTCCTTACTGAAAAATTGTATACAATTTTATCATTTAAAGGGCGGCAAGTCAAGAAAGAGAGTAAAAATGATCAAACAAGATGACGTAATCAAAGTACTCGACATTCTGGAAGAAACCTATCCGGATGCCGAGTGCGCATTAAATCACAAGAATGTGTATGAACTTATTGTTGCGGTGGCGCTGTCTGCACAAACAACGGATAAGTCTGTGAATCAGGTGAGTCCCGCGCTTTTTGAACGCTATCCGGACGCAGAGGCACTTGCAGCAGCAGAACCGTCAGAAGTTGAGGAATACATAAAACGAATCGGAATGTATCGCACAAAGGCAAAGAATATCGTAGCCATGGCACAGAAAATCTGCTGCGACTTCGGCGGGAAAGTGCCGAATGATTATGACTCACTCATAAGTCTTCCGGGTGTCGGACGCAAGACCGCCAATGTCGTTCTTGCAGTAGGGTTCGGACAGCAAAGAATCGCCGTCGATACGCATGTGTTCCGTGTTGCGAATCGAATCGGGCTTGTAGATGAGAAAGATGTGCTGAAAACGGAACTGTCACTGATGGAAAGAGTGCCGGAGGAACGCTGGAGCCGCACACATCACAGCCTGATTTTTCACGGCAGACAGTGCTGCGATGCAAGAAAACCGAAGTGTGACAGCTGTCCGGTAAACATTTATTGCGAATATGTCTGTGGGAAAACAGAATAAAAAACGCTTCATGCTTTGCATGAGGCGTTTTTTTATGGAGCTACCGGCCGGATTCGAACCGGCGACCTGCTGATTACGAATCAGCTGCTCTACCGACTGAGCCACGGTAGCACAAATCGACAACGGAATAATTATACTACATGTTAATAGAAAAATCCACACTTTTTTTATGTTTTTTTGGCAAATATTTCAGCAAGTCAGTGACGAAAATCATCAAACAAAATGTAGAAAATGAGAGATTTTTGTGCTATAATATTTCAGGTCGGGGGACGGGTGCATCCGAAAGCCCGATAGAGGGAGGATTCAAAATGGACAAAGTTGTAGTGGAAAGAATTGATGCGATAGTTAATAATTTAGATCCTGAAATCAGAGAACTTGCAAAAAATATCTTCAATCATCCGGAATTAGGGAAGCAGGAAGTAAAAGCCTGTGAATGGCAGTGCCGGCTCCTTTCAAAATACGGATTTGAAGTTGAAAAGGGATTCTGCGGAATTCCTACATCATATAAAGCTGTATATAAAGGCAAAAAGCCGGGTCCTAAGATCGCAATGCTTGCAGAATACGATGCATTGCCTGTTTTAGGTCATGCCTGCGGGCATAACCTGATTGCATCAATGTCGGTCGGAAGCGGAATTGCCATGCGTGAATTTGCCGATGAATACGGTGGAGAAATTTATGTTATCGGAACGCCTGCAGAGGAAACCGACGGTGCAAAAGTTGAAATGGCGGCAAAAGGTGCGTTTGACGAATTTGATGTTGCAATGATGGCACATCCTTCCTTTAAAGATGCGGAATCAATCAACACGGTTGCGATGAGATGCATGCAGATTGAATTCCACGGAAGAACCGCACATGCTGCAGCAGCACCGCATGAAGGAATCAACGCACTGGATGCTGTGATTAATTTCTTTAATCTGATGAATGCGTTCAGACAGCAGACAAAGCCGGATGCAAGATTGCATGGTGTCATTCTCGACGGAGGTGTTGCACCGAATATCATTCCGGATTATACAAGAGCACTGGTATATGTAAGAGCAGCAAAGATGGCATACGTAAACGAACTTTACGCGAAACTTACCGACTGTGTGAAAGGTGCGGCACTCGCAACCGGATGCACATACGAACTTTCGGAACCGGAAGCTGCGTTTAAGGATACATGCAGCAACAGATACCTGTCCCGTATGGTTGCGACCAATCTTGAAACGTTGGAACATGATGTTATGCATATTGATGCCAAAACCGTTATTCCGGGATCTTCGGATCTTGGAGATGTAAGCTATCATTGCCCGGCTGTGCAGCTCACCTGCGGAATGAGTCCGAAGGGAGACAAAACATATTATGCACCGCATACGAAAGAATTTGCGGAACATGCTTGCAGCGATACCGCAATCGACAATGCACTTGATTTTGTCAAAGCATTTACGATGACTGCATTTGAACTTATGACAAATCCGGAACATTTAGAGGCTATAAAAGAGGAATTTAAGACGGTAGGACAAGAAGCATCCGCTGATGAAAGACTGCCGCTTTAATGATAAAGGAAAACATGGAGGTGTAGAATGGACAAGTATTTGGAGTTAAAAGAAAAGATTTTTGAAAGAATCGATGCGAACTGGGCAGAGTTGATTGCCCTCAACGATGACCTCGCAGATCATCCTGAAATTTCCGGACAGGAATTCGAAACATCGCGCAAAATCGTTGAACTTTTAAAGAAAAAAGGATTTGCAACGGAGTATCCGTTTGCGGGAATCGAAACAGCTTTCAAAGCGGTATACGGACCGAACAATCATAAATATAAAGTTGCGATACTTACGGAATATGATGCACTGCCTGATATCGGACACGCATGCGGCCACTGTGTCAGCGGCTCCATCAGTGTACTCGCCGGCATCGCTATGGCAGAACTTCAGGACGAACTCAACGCGGACATCCATGTCATCGGAACGCCGATTGAAGAAGCCGACGGGGCGAAAGTCCAAATGACGGATGACGGTGTGTTCAATGATTATGATATGGCAATCATGATTCACCTTTATGATCAGAACCTCTTATATTGCATACTGAACGGACTGATGTCCTATCAGTATAATTTCCACGGAAAGGCAGCACACGCTTCTGCAGCTCCATGGGAGGGAAAGAATGCACTTAACGCAGCGCAGCTCATGTTCCACGGTATCGATATGCTGCGCCAGCACGTAACTCCGGATGTAAGAATGCACGGAATTTACAAAGAAGCCGGTGTCGCTCCGAACATCGTTCCGGAAGAAGCAAGCGTACACTTCTACATGAGAGCTGTGGATAAGGCATACCTGCAGGAAGTCCACAGAATGGTAGATGACTGTGCTCGCGGAGCAGCAATCATGACGCAGACAACATGGGATACCTTTAAGGTTGACGCTACATACGACTGCATGAAGAACAATCCTGCCGGAATAAGCGTAATGAAGGAAGTATATGAGGAACTCGGCATTGACATAAACGGCGATCATGACAAGCTTTTCGGCTCTTCCGATATCGGAAACGTAAGTTTTGCTTGCCCTGCGTTCCATCCGACACTTCAGATTGTTGACAGAGGCGTGGCAATACATACAAGAGAGTTTGCCGATGCAGTAAAAACGCAGAGGGCACACGATGCAATCAAGCTCGGTGCGGAAGTAATTTCGCTCCACATTACCAAAACATTTATGGACGAAGATAAAATCAAGGCAATGAAGGAAGACTTCAACAAATAATTTTAAAATGGGAAACGATACAAAGAGGCTTATTAAAGAATCGCTTATCGGCTTGCTCAACGACAAACCTTTCGACGGGATTTGTATCAAGGAACTGACAGATGCCTGCGGGATAAGCAGAAACACATTTTATTATCACTATCATGATATCTACGAAGTTTTGGAAGAAATCTTCGATGAACACACGAAACAGCATATCGGAGAGGCCGACACGTGGGAACTTTGGGAAGACGGCATACTTGCCTCACTTGAGTTCGTCCTCCAAAACCGAAAAGCGGTATATCATGTATACAATTCGCTGAATCGTGAGAATCTGGAGAGATATATCAATCGTGTTATGAGTCCGATTACCTCAAGATTTGTCAAACAGCAGGCGCAGGGACTTAATGTATCCGACGAGGATATAGATATCCTGGTGACATTTTATAAGCACGGAGTAATAGGGGTTTTCTTTGAGTGGCTTGACAGCAACATGAAGGATGATCCCGAACAGAGAATTAAGCGCATGGGCTTCATGATGAGAGGCACCATACGAAAATGTCTTGAAAAGACAGCAAAATAAAACAGGAGGGTGACCGCAAGGAATCAGCGGCACGGACAATAAATGAAACATGCAGTAACTTATGATCTGTTAAAGACAGATTCAAGAACGCGCGCCAGACGGGGCGTTGTTCATACTCCGCACGGAGATATACAGACACCGGTATTCATGCCGGTCGGAACGCAGGCGACCGTAAAGGCGATGCGTCCGGAACAAGTGAAGGAGATGGGTGCTGAAATTATTCTTTCAAACACCTACCACCTTTATCTCAGACCCGGACATGAAATTGTCAAAGAGGCGGGCGGCCTGCACAAATTTATGAATTGGAACAGAGCGATTCTTACGGATAGCGGTGGATTTCAGGTTTTTTCCCTTGGAAAGCTCCGCAAAATCACGGAAGAAGGCGTAAAGTTCCGCTCTCATATCGACGGATCGGCACATATGATTTCACCCGAGAAATCAATTGAGATTCAGAATGCCCTCGGATCGGATATTATGATGGCATTCGATGAATGTGCACCATACCCGGCAGACAGGCGGTATGTAAAGAATTCGCTTGAACGCACAACAAGATGGCTGAAGCGCTGTAAGGATTATCACACGGATTGGGAAAGGCAGTCGCTTTTCGGAATCATGCAAGGCGGTATGTACAAAGACCTCAGAAAGCAGAGTGCAGAAGAAATCGTCGATCTTGACCTCCCCGGATATGCAATCGGAGGACTTTCGGTAGGAGAACCGAAGGAACTTATGCTGGATATTTTGGATGACTGTGTGGAATATCTCCCGAAGGAAAAAGCCAGATATCTTATGGGGGTCGGAACCCCGGACTACCTATTTGAGGGCGTGGAGCGCGGCGTGGATATGTTTGACTGCGTGCTTCCGACCCGAATTGCAAGGCATGGTCTTGCAATGACCTCTCACGGAAGGGTAAACATCAAGAATGCCAAATATGAGAAGGACTGGGAACCGCTAGATGCAGAGTGTGACTGCTACACATGCAGAAACTATTCAAGAGCATATCTGCGTCATTTATATAAGGCTGACGAAATGCTTTCGGCGATGCTTTTGTCAAATCATAATCTGCATTTCCTGATTAATATGATGGGAAACATTAGGAAAGCAATTGAAGAAGACCGTTTTCCGGAATACAAAAAGGAGTTTTATGACAAGTATGGCAGATTTTAATACACATGAGCAGGAAGCGCGGCCGATTTGCCCGCACAGTGAGTTTTGCGGCGGATGTATTTATCAGGGCGTCGCATATGAAGATCAGCTTGCCGATAAAGAGAAGCAGGTTTACGGTTTTCTGGAAGCGAAGAGTGTTGTACCGGCAAAGGTGGATGCGATTGAAGGATGCTCCGTTCGTTACGGATACCGAAACAAGATGGAGTATACATTCGGGGACTTTGTCAAAGATGGCGAAACAACCCTTGGCATGCACCGAAAGAAGAATTTCATGTCCATCATAACGGTTGATGAGTGTCAGCTTGTGGATGAAGATTTTAACGTGATTTTGGATGCGGTGCTGAATTTTGTGAAAGGAAACGGATATCCGTTTTATCATAAGAGAACGCACAAAGGCCTCATGCGAAATCTGATTATAAGAAAGGGCATGAGAACAGAAGAACTCCTTATTAACATTGTCACGACATCGGAAGAAGGGTTTGATGAAGAGGCATTTACAGAAATGCTTCTTGCACTCAATCTCCGAAACAAAATTGTCGGAATCCTTCGCACGTTTAATGACAATATCGCCGACGCGGTAAACTGCGAAAGGCTCAAAACGCTTTGGGGCAGAGATTATTACATGGAGAAAATCCTGAATCTTGATTTCAAAGTCAGTGCGTTTTCTTTCTTTCAGACCAATGTGGAAGCAGCCGAACGCCTCTATTCGGAGGCACTTGCCATGGTTGATTCCTTTGAGGGAAAGTCCGTGTTTGACTTGTATTGCGGGACAGGCACCATTTCGCAGATTTTGGCACTGAAAGCGAGGAGCGTAATCGGAATTGAGCTTGTTTCGGAAGCGGTGGATGCGGCAAGGAAAAATGCGGCACTGAACGGATTGTCAAATTGCAGCTTCATTGCCGGGGATGTTTTCGAGGTGCTCAAAGGTGTCAGCGAAAAACCGGACGTGATAGTTGTCGATCCGCCGAGGGTGGGTATACAGCCCAAAGCATTGGATAAGATTATCGAATATGGTGTTTCCGAAATTATCTATATATCCTGCAACCCGAAAACGATGGCGGATAATTTGAAATATATGAAGTATTACGGATATGAATGCGTTTACTTAAAACCCTTTGATAATTTTCCGCTTACCAAGCATATTGAGAGCATTGCTCTGATAAGAAAGAAATAAAGAATGTGAAGAAACTGTGAAGAATTTGCAAAAAAATCTTTACTATAAAGCGGAAAAGTATTATTATTTTATATAAAGGAGAATATCAATGGAAGCAAAGAAAATTTTAAAAGATTTAGTTGCAATTAATACAATCGCAGACAAAGATAACAATCGGATCATGGATTATATCGATAGTTTTCTTTCCAATCTGGGATTTGAAATTGAAAGAAAGAAGAATGCGGAAACCGGAAAAGAGGTTTTAATCGGCAAATACGGCGAGAATCCGGCAATCGGATTCTTGGGACATACGGATACCGTCGATATTACGGACGGCTGGACAACCGATCCACACGAACTGACCGAAAAAGACGGAGTTCTCTACGGATTGGGTGCATGTGACATGAAGGGCGGCATTGCAGCTTTTCTTTCGGCAATTTCCGAAACCGATTTGAGCAAACTTCAGAAGGGACTTGCTGTATACTGCACATATGACGAAGAGATTATGTTCGGCGGAGTGAAAGATTTGGTTGATGCCGGAACGAAGTTCCCTCCGCATGTTATCGTCGCAGAACCTACAGACCTTATTCCGATGATCGGTTCCAAAGGTCTCATTGAATACATCTTTACTTTTAAGGGAGTTACAACCCATTCCAGCACACCGATTGACGGAAAGAGCTCAAACAAGAATGCGGTGAAGTTTCTCAATCGCATGATGGATTTCGAACAGGAACTCAGAAAGACCCCGAGTCCTTTCTTCAAGGTTCCGTACCCGACGATGAACATCGGTATTATCGAAGGCGGTACATCCATTAATAAAGTGCCGGATAAAACAACCGTATATCTTGATTTTCGTATTTGCGATTCGGAGAGGGAATATCCGCTTATCCGAAAAGCAGTCGATGAAGCCATTGAAGGTCTTGACGGCACATACGAGATCATTAATGATATAGCCTCATTCCGGAACAACAGCGAGCTTGTTCACGTTTATGAGGAAAAAACGGGCAAGAAAGGGCAGCCTTTCTTTGGAATTACAGAAGCATCTTTCTTCGAAGGTGACCGCGTGATTCTCGGCCCGGGACCAATGACAGCACATGAAGCAAATGAACACATTACGGTGGAATCCTTGGATAAGACAGCGGAAATCTATTCGCACATGATTCAGATGCTATGTGGTAAATAAATTCAGTTTATGATTCGTTATAACTAATAAAATAGGAAAAGGAGGACAACTTATGAGTAATGGTCCAAAACTCGGCGAGAAGAAAAAATTTAATCTTCCGCATACATTTGTCATTTTATTCGCTATTATTGTAGTCTGTGCTATCCTTACATGGATTATTCCTGCAGGTTCCTTCGACTATATGGAAAATGCAGACGGCAGACAGGTTGCAATCGCAGGTACATGGCATGAAACTGCTGAAGTATCACCGGTAGGCCCTTTCAGAGTATTCGAACTCGTTTATGAAGGTATGGTTGACGCAGCAGACATTTCATTCCTCGTATTCATCACATATGCATCCGTTGTATTTGTAATCAAATCAGGTGCTTTCGACGGTGCGGTTGCTGCTCTTCTTAAGATTTTCAAAGGTAAGAGCTCCCTCATCACTATTCCGATTTTCATGCTGTTAATCGGTCTTGGTTCATCCACAATCGGTATGTTCGAAGAATGGCTTCCGTTCATACCGGTATTCGCGGCAATTTATGTCGGCATGGGATATGACGCACTCGTAGGTCTTGCAGTTATCGCATTCGGTGCCGGCATCGGTTACTCCGGAGCTATGATGAACCCGTTCACCGTAGGTGTTGCACAGGGTATCGCAGAAGTAACTTACATGTCCGGTGTTGGCTATCGTCTTGCCTGCCACCTGGTACTGTGGGCAGTTGCTTCCGCATTCACAGTTCGTTACGCTTCCAAGGTTAAGGATGATCCGAAGAACTCATACTTATACGGAACAAAGACGGAAGAGCTCATGCATAATGAAAGCGGCATCGATGTAAGCAAGCTCGAATTCGGTCTTAAGCAGAAACTCGTTCTGTTAGACCTTCTTGCTGCTATCGTTATTGTAGTAATCGGCGTTGTAAAGGCTGGCTGGTATTTCTCCCAGATTTGTGCAGTATTCCTTATCATGGGTATCGTTTGCGCAATCATCATGAGATGGGATCTCAACACAATCGGAACAACTTTCGCAACAGGTTTCCAGGATGCTACTACAGCAGCAATCATGGTTGGTATTGCCCGTGGTGTTAAACTCGTACTGGTTGAAGGTGGAATCATCGATACAGTTGTATACGGATTTACTCTTCCACTTTCACACCTTCCGATTTGGCTGTCCGCAATCGCAATGCTCGTTATGCAGACAATCCTCAACTTCTTCATCCCATCAGGTTCCGGCCAGGCAGCAGTATCCATGCCGATCATGGCACCTATGGCAGACCTTCTTGGCATGACAAGAGACACAGCTGTTCTTGCATTCCAGTTCGGTGATGGTTTATCCAACATCATCTGGCCTACAGCATTCGCAGCAGTAGTATCCGGTCTTGCAGGAATGCCTCTTGAAAAATGGTGGAAGTTCGCATTCAAACTCTTCGGAATCTTACTTTGCGTACAGGCTGTATTGATGGTAATTGCAGTAGCAATTAACTTCGGCGGCTAAAGCAGGGCATAATTCCGACTCTCGAATCATAAAACTGTAGAGAATATAATTCTCATAAAAAACGCCTCATTTGAGGCGTTTTTTTATTGGAGCAATTTGCCTATACAGAAATCGTAACAATTCTTACATTTCAGATACGAAAATCGCCGTCCTTCTTGTAAAATAATGTAAATGTAATATAATGTAAAACAAGGAGGGCTATTATATGGAAAAGAAAAAATTAACCTATGATCAATTTAAAGAGAAAGTCAAAACGGAGATAAAGTCTTATCTGCCGGAGAAATTTGAAGAGTATACCGTGAGCGAGAAGCTTGTAAATAAGGTGAATGTGGAACTTGAGACCCTTATGCTGGTTCCGAATCGTGAAAACGATGGGGACACAGATGAGCCTTGCTGCATGGCGAATACCTATTTTAAACCGTATTATGAGAAATATGCTTCGGGTGCAAGTTTTGAAATGTTGATCAAAGAAATCGCGGCAATTATAAAAGCGACCGATGAAATGTCAGAAAAAATGAAGAAGAGTGCAAACGAAGAGCAGCTCATTTTTGGCGAGTGCATCGTGTTCCAGCTTATCAATAAGGAAAAGAACAAAAGGCTGATTGAGAATGTACCGCACTATGATGTTCTCGATCTCACATTGATCTGCCGCGAGGTTGTAATAAGCGGAAACGACCTGTACAGCACGATCATCGACTATGAGATACTCAAGAAAATCAATATGACGGAAGAAGAACTGTATAAATTTGCGCTGAAAATGACGAAGAAAACCTTAAAACCCGAGCTTGTCGCTGTGGCACCGCCGATGTATGCCTTATCAAACAAAAGACTTACCTGGGGTGCAGCTTCCATCATCTATGAGAGGCTGCTGGAAGACCTTGCAAACAAGCTGGACTGCGATTTGTATCTGCTGCCGTCGTCGCTTGATGAGATAATTGTTTTACCGACGAACCTGCCGGAGGCGAAGATCAATGATGAAACGGTAAAAGAATTACTGAAAGCCGGAAATAAAGAAAGCATTACCGAAGAAGAATGGCTGTCCGATAATGTATACATTTATCGAAAGGACGAGCATCTGATTGATATTCTTCAGTAATGCTGCAGTATTAAAAGTTGTCAAAAGGTATTACACATTATTTGTGTTATCCAAGAAAGTAATTAGGGAGCCGGCAAACTTTTCTTTGGTTTTGTCGGTTATTCCGCAGTAAAGCATGGCCATGCCCGAATCTCTGTTGGAGAATACGCTGCAAGGGGTGGTTTCCACTGCATCTTCCACGATCATTTCCGAGTCACCGGTGAAAGCCAAAAAGCTGCTTTCAAACTGATCAAGAAGAGCCGAGGTTTTCCCGCCGCCGCTGTAAACACTGTAACTGTTCACGGTGCGGCTCTTTACATCGCAGAGCCCTGCGATCGTCTTGTATGCATCGCGAATCTCATTAAGAAGATCAGCGGAAGAACTCATGGCACTTACCAAAATCGACAGGGAAGAACCTTTTGCGCGGATTTTTCCGATATTTGTGACGGCGGTTACATTGCCGTCGTCATCTTTGTAATATACACCGTTAAGTGCCGTGTACATAAGGCTGACAATGTTTTCGGTTTCTTTCTTTGTGAATACCGTGTCAGGAAGTTCTGCTTCTTTATACGTATAGGAGATTTCGGGATAATCCCCCGCATATTTGTCGTCAAATTTTTCGATCGCCTTATCCATTCTCGTGCAGAACTTTTCCTCGTCAGAAGAACTGATGACAACCGTTACCGATGCACGCGATGGCATTGTGTCGGCATTTTTTCCGCCTGTAAAGGATGAAAGTTCAAACAAAAGCGAAGTCGATTTGAAGTTCGCCAGCAGATTTCCGAGCGTTTTGATAGGGTTAATCGCGTAACCTGCATCCTGAGAAGGAACATGTTTGATTGTAATCTTGTATGCCTTGTCATGCGTCGGAGCACATGTGTTCAGGGAATCCGTAATCGCAAACTGTTTATATCCGCCGGTTGTGGTCGATACTTTGGAAGAGGACGAAGCTCCCAGGAAGAACAACTGCGTGTCCTTTGTCATGTATTTTTCCGACAGTGATTCCGCACCCTTCATCTCGCCGTTTTCACGCGGCATGAACACGACTTTGAAAGCTCCGTGATATTTGGCATTCTTGGCAACGGTCAGAGCTGTCGCCATAGGTTCCAGATAGTTTTCCATATCTGCAGCGTCGTATTCGCATGCGATAATTACCGGTTTGTTTTCTTTGTAGTCCTTGGACGATGCCTTAATCGAGTAGATAACGTTGTTATTCCAATCTCTTTCAGACTTTATATCTTTGTTGGCCGCCCATGAGACGAGGTAATCGGCCACCTTATCATTTGAATTCAACGTGCTGAGCGAGTCGGCAATATCCGTTTTGTATGCACTGAGTTTTTCGCTTACGATTTCTTCCAAAGTAGGTTCATCATTTTGATTTGAACGAACCAGATAGATTCCGCCCGCAGCGAGCGCAATCACCAATATGATTCCAATAGCCAAAATGACTGTTTTTTTTCTGCCTAAATTTTTAATTTTACTCGATATATCCAATTTCCCCATAACTAGCCACCTTTTTAAATTTCATGCTTTGAATTACAGTGTTACAATGCTATAATGTAGTTGTAAACTTACAAGTTGTAATTATATCATAAAAAATATGAAAAGGAAAGTGATTATAAGATGAAGAATATTGAAGGTGAAAGAATAGTATTACGCGAAAGCACATTTGATGACTGCAGATTTTTTGCGGAATGGGAGCAGATGGATTCAGTTACGGAGTTCTTCACAATAAGCAAGGGCAGAGACTACGAAGAAGTTGTTACGGAATTCATCCACCGCTGCGAGGACGATGACAAGATGCAGCTGACCATCTGTCTTAAAGAAGACGGAAACCCAATCGGAAGAATTTATGTAAGCAATATTGATGAGCATTATGATTCTCTTGATATAACGAGAATCTACATAGCTGACAAGAACATACGCGGCAGGGGGCTCGGAGAAGAAGCCCTGGAAACGATGCTTCGGCTTGCATTTGAGGAAATGAACATGGAGAGAGTTACCTTGGATCATTTTACCGACAACAAAATCGCCTCGAAACTGTATCTCAAGGTAGGATTCTCGTACGAAGGCGTGATGAGAAACGGCGGCAAGAAAGACGGAAAATATGTAGACCTTCATTCGATGTCCATGCTTCGGGAAGAATATTTTTCGAGAAAAAACAAGTAAACCTCTTGACATATCGGACATTTAGTAGTAAATTTTAATATACATACTACATATTGTGGTTTATTGACACGTAATAATGGGAGAAAAGAAAAAGGAAAAGGACGGTTTTACGCATGGACAGCATCAAAAAGATCATTAAACGAGACGGAAGAATGGTTGACTTTAATGTCGACAAAATTGCCGATGCCATTTTTAAGGCTGCGCAGGTTCTCGGCGGACGTGACAGAGAAATGTCGCTTTATCTGGCAAAACAAGTGGAACTTTATTTATTGGAAATCTGCCATAATCAGATACCTACGGTAGAACAGATTCAGGATGCTGTTGAGAAAATTCTGATTGAAAACGGACATGCCCGCACAGCGAAAGAATACATACTTTACCGTGCGGAACGTACCAGAGTCAGAAATATGAACACCAAACTCATGAAGATTTATGAGGATCTGACTTTTAAAGAAGCAAAAGAAAACGAAATCAAGCGTGAAAACGCAAACATAGACGGAAATACAGCAATGGGAACGATGCTGAAGTACGGTTCCGAGGGCGCCAAGGAATTCTACAAGATGTATGTTATCGACCCGAAGCATACCAAAGCCCACGAAGAAGGCGACATCCATATTCACGATATGGACTTCTATACGCTGACGATGACCTGCTGCCAGATTGACCTGGTAAAACTGCTCAAAGGCGGATTTTCGACCGGACACGGGCATTTGAGAGAGCCGAACGACATCGAAAGTTACGCAGCACTTGCATGCATTGCGATTCAGTCGAATCAGAACGACCAGCACGGCGGACAGTCCGTACCGAATTTTGACTACGGAATGGCTCCCGGCGTTAAGAAAGCATATAAGAGACTTTATGTGACGAACCTCGGCAAGATGCTCGATTTCCTCGAAGATATAGAAGACGGGGTTGAGAGAATGAAGGCTCTCGAGGGAAAGATTGAGCACGAACACGGCGTATATCCTTGCATGGCATGGGACAACAACTACATGGAGCTTGAACTGGAAGAACTTAAGAAAATCGTTCCGGAAGAGGAAGCACACAAAATGCAGGCTCGCTCCAAGAAATTCGCCGATAAAGAAATCAGAAGGAAGACTTATCAGGCGATGGAAGCCTTCATCCATAACCTGAATACCATGCACTCCAGAGCGGGCGCGCAGGTTCCGTTCAGTTCCATCAACTACGGCACAGACACCTCTCCGGAAGGCAGGCTCGTCATGGAAAGTATTATGATGGCGACAGAAGCGGGACTGGGAAACGGCGAAACACCGATTTTCCCGATTCAGATATTTAAAGTGAAAGAAGGCGTAAGCTACAATCCGGGAGATCCGAACTACGACTTGTTCAAGCTTGCATGCAAGGTTTCAGCGAAGAGACTTTTCCCGAATTTCTCGTTCCTTGATGCACCGTTCAATAAGCAGTACTATAAAGAAGGTGACCCAAGCACCGAATGTGCTTACATGGGATGTCGTACGCGTGTTATCGGCAATGTCTATGACCCAACCAGAGAAATCGTAAACGGCAGAGGCAACCTCAGTTTTACATCCCTGAATCTGCCGAGACTGGCAATCAAGGCAAAGGGAGACATTGATTTGTTCTTCGAATTGCTCGACAATACGATTGACATTTGTATCGCACAGCTTTACGACCGATTCAAAATTCAGTCGCAGAAAAAAGTCAAGAACTTCCCGTTCCTCATGGGACAAGGCATTTGGCTTGACTCCGACAAGCTGGGTCCTGACGACACCATTGAAGAAGTAATCAAACACGGAACGCTTACCGTCGGATTTATCGGGCTTGCGGAATGCCTGAAGGCTCTCGTGGGCGCGCACCACGGCGAGTCAAAGGAAGCACAGAGCCTCGGCCTTGAAATCGTCGGCTACATGAGAAAGAGAATGGATGAGCAGGCAAGAAAGACCGGCCTCAACTGGTCACTCATTGCAACACCGGCGGAAGGACTTTCGGGACGTTTTGTAAGAATCGACAAAGAAAAATACGGAATCATCCCGGGTGTTACGGACAGAGACTATTACACGAACAGTTTCCATATCCCGGTATACTACCCGATAAACGCTTTCGAAAAGATCAGACTGGAAGCTCCTTATCACGAACTTACCAACGGCGGACATATTTCCTACATTGAACTTGACGGAGACCCGCTTAAGAACCTTGATGCGTTCGAAAAGGTAGTAAGATGCATGAAGGAATCCGGAATCGGATACGGCTCCATCAACCATCCGGTTGACAGAGACCCATGCTGCGGATACACGGGAATCATTGATAATGAGTGTCCGCAATGCCACCGCAAAGAGGAAGAAGGCGATGTCGGATTCGAGAGAATCCGCAGAATAACCGGATATTTGGTAGGAACCATGGACCATTGGAACAATGCCAAAGCGGCAGAGGAAAAGGACAGAGTAAAACATGACATCAACACAGGATTTGAAAAACTTTGATTCCATACGGCTTGCAGGCATCATAAGGGAATCCATCGTGGACGGACCGGGACTGCGGTTTACCGTATTCTGTCAGGGTTGTCCGCACGGATGCGAAGGATGCCACAACCCGGATACCCACGATTTTGACGGCGGATACGACTGCGAGATATCAAAGATTGTAGCGGCAATTGATGAGAACCCGCTGCTGGACGGGGTAACCTTTAGCGGAGGGGAACCGATGTGCCAGCCGGAGGCTTTCCTCAATCTTGCCCGCGAAATCAAAAAAAGAAATCTGAACATCGTAATCTATACCGGCTTCCGGTTTGAGGAACTGCAGGAAAGGGCAAAGACAAACGATGCGGTGCGGCAGCTCCTCCAATTGACGGATTTGCTCATTGACGGACCTTTTGTGCAGAAACAGCGCGATTTGACCCTGCTCTTCCGGGGAAGCAGTAACCAGCGGGTGATCGATATGAAGCAGACCTTAGAAGAGGGAAGGATCTGCCTTGCCGAAAAATATTTATAAGAATCATAAAAAATCGCTTGAAACAAGCCTTGCCATGTGGTATAATGGCTTGTGTTCGAGTGTGAACCCAATTTAAAACGAAATGCGTCAAGCTTAATATACTAAAGGAGGTGCGGTAAATGTCAAGAAAATGCGAAATTTGCGGAAAAGGTCAAGTATCTGGAAACAGCATATCCCATTCCGTAAGACATACAAGAAGAAAATGGAACGCTAACATTCAGACTGTAAGAGTTGCTGATGAAAACGGAACAGTTAGAAGAGCAAACGTATGCACAAGATGCATCAGATCGAATAAAGTAAACCGTGCCATTTAATTTATGAATGAAAATCCGCAGAGTGATTCTTTGCGGATTTTTTAGTTAAATTTTCTATAGAAGCATACAGAAAGAGGGTGACAACATGTTGGATAAAATTATTGTGAACGGATTATATCCTGATTTTAATGAGAAGAAGATGAAAAATGCCAATATCGGCATCAAGGACGGGAAAATCGCTTTTATCGGAAGCAAACAGCCGGAAGCTGCGGAAATCATCGACGCAAAGGGCAAGGTGGTCTCTCCGGGCTTTATCGACATCCATATGCATGAAGAGAACTTCCGCAAGGAAGGCAAGAAATTCGTAATCGCGAGAATGATGATGGAAATGGGCGTTACGACAGCCGTGGGCGGAAACTGCGGCGTTATGTATCAGCCGCTGGCGGAATTCAAGCAGATCATTGAAGAACTGGGAGGAAGCCCGGTAAACTATGTTATGCTTGCGGGCTATAACCAGTACCGCACCGCTATGGGAATCGGAAGATACGCGCACCCTTCACAGAAGCAGATGGACGAGCTTGCGGAAATTATGAAGCGTGAACTCGCAGAAGGTGCTTACGGCATTTCCTTCGGAATCGAGTACGATCCGGGAATCACATTCGACGAAATGCTGAATGCGGTAAGAGTTTCGGACAATCCACATCTTTTAGTGTCTGCACATTATCGTGATGAAACCAAGAAGGACGATCTTTTCCCGGTGGAAGAAATGATTCGTTTTGCTCTTGAAATTCCGCAGAAATTCCAGATTTCCCACCTTTCCAGCTGCTCGGCGACCGGAAGCATGAAAGAGGCTTTGGAATGCATCAACGCGGCAATGGAAAAGAACCCGAGACTCAACTACGATACCTATCCGTATAACGCATTTTCGACGGAAATCGGCTCCGCCGTATTCGAGGACGGATGCCTGGAGCAGTGGGGCAAGGACTACAGTGACATTCTCCTCACGGACGAGCCGTTTAAGAATGTTTACTGCACGGAAGAGATTTTCAGGGAAGCAAGAGAAAAGTATCCGAATATGCTGGCAGTTGCTGCAGTCATGAATGAGGACGAAATCACGGCGGCAATCGTGAACAAAAACGGCATGGTCGCAAGCGACGCGATTATCAATAACGGGGGCGGACATCCGAGAGCGGCCGGCACATTCCCAAGAGTGCTCGGCAAATATGTAAGAGAAGAGAAGGCACTTCCGCTCATCGATGCCCTTCGCAAAATCACACTTGAGCCGGCAAAAAGGCTCGAACTTGACGGCAAGGGCAGGATTGAGGTCGGATGTGATGCAGACATCACAATCTTTGACCCTGAAACAATCATCGACAAGGCAGACTTCACGCAGCTTTCCCGTCCGGAAGGAATCGATTATGTTATCATAAACGGTAACACGGCGATTGCACACGGTGAGAATGTAAGCGAACGCGAAGGAAGATTTATTTCATTCTGCAAACAAAAATTTGAACCATGAGCAAGTGAAAAAAATAACTATATTTTTAGGCTTGAAATCTTTTGAGTGATTTGATACAATACAAGCAGATAAGTTATTGAAAATGAAAGAGAACAGCTTTTTGTGACTGACGGAAATGCGGATAACCGCAAGGGAGCAAGAAGTTTAAATGTCGACCGTCTGGGCGTATTTGTTCCCTTATTTGGGGGATGAATATGCCCTTTTTTAGTTAAAAAAACGGAGGAAAATGTATGAACAAAATTGGAATTATCATGGGTTCGGACAGCGACCTTCCAATTGCCGAAAAAGCAATCGAAAAACTTGCGGAGTATGGGATTAATTACGAGGTGCATGTCTATTCAGCACATCGCACCCCGGAAGAAACAATTCGATTCGCAAAAGAAGCCCGCCAAAACGGATTTGACGCATTAATCGGAATTGCCGGTAAGGCGGCACACTTGGCAGGTGTGATTGCGGCGAACACGACGCTGCCGGTTATCGGCGTGCCGGTAAACTCTTCGCTGGAGGGAATGGATGCACTTCTGTCGACCGTTCAGATGCCGCCGGGAATTCCGGTGGCAACCGTAGGAATCGATGCTGCTGCCAATGCAGCAATCCTTGCCGCGGAAATTTTAGCGGTATCCGATGAAAAGCTTGCACAGCTGCTTTTGAAAAAGCGCATAGAGGCCAAAGAAGCAGTTTTAGAAAAAAACCACAAAATTGAAGAAAAATGGAACGGAGGAACAAAATGAGCAAGAAATTAGTGTACACAGGAAAGACCAAAAATGTATTTGAGATGGAAAACGGGAACTTTCTTTTAAAGTTTAAGGATGATTGCACAGGTAGAGATGGTGTGTTTGATCCGGGCGAAAATTCGGTAGGGCTTACGATTGAAGGCGTAGGAGATGTAAATCTCAGAATGTCAACCTATTTCTTTGAAAAAATCAATGCAGCAGGTATCAAAACCCATTTTGTCAACGCTGATTCGCAAGAAACAACGATGGAGGTTCTTCCGGCCAAAGTATTCGGGAACGGCCTGGAAGTTATTTGCCGTCGTAGGGCAGTGGGAAGCTTTATACGCCGCTATGGGGAATACATTGAAGAAGGTGCAGCTCTTCCGGATTATGTAGAAACAACTTTCAAAAATGATGAAAAGAATGATCCGCTCGTAACCAAGGACGGTTTGATTGTTCTCGGCATTATGACAGCGGAGCAGTATGAAGATATCAAAGAAATGACACAGAAGATTACGCAGATTGTTGCTGATGATTTAGAACAAAAGGGGCTGGTGCTCTATGACATCAAGTTTGAATTTGGCTATGACAAGGATGGAAAAGTAATGCTGATTGATGAAATTGCTTCCGGAAATATGCGAGTATATAAGGACGGTAAGTACATTGATCCAATGACACTTTCCAAATTATTCTTCGCATAAATTATCATTGAGGCATAGAAAGAAAACGGAGGTGTAACATTGGGTGGTTTCTTTGGAGCCGTATCCAAAAGGAATGTAGTCCCGGATGTTTTTTTCGGAACAGACTATCATTCACATTTGGGAACGCGAAGAGCCGGCATGGCGGCGGCCGGCACGGATACAGGATTCCGGCGTGAGATACATAATATTGAAAATTCGCCGTTTCGAACCAAATTCGAGGGAATTACGGAAGAAATGAAAGGAACCGGATGTATCGGATGCATAAGTGATGCGGATCCGCAGCCGATTTTGATTCGTTCGAAGCTTGGAATATTTGCAATTACAACGATAGGATTGATTCGAAATGCAGAAGAACTTGCAAAAGAGTTTTTAGAAAAAGGAAACGGTCACTTTGAGGCTTATACAGGAGGAAAAATCAATGCTACGGAGCTTGTTGCAGCTTTGATTAATCAAAAAGAAAGTTTTGAAGAGGGAATTAGATTTGTGCACAAAAAGATTGAGGGGTCCATTTCCATATTGATTTTGCTGGAAGACGGGAGTTTAATTGCTGCCCGTGATAAAGTCGGAAGACTTCCGGTTCTGATCGGAAAAAATGAGGACGGATACTGCGTTTCGTTTGAATCCTTTGCATATCGTAAGCTTGGGTATGAAGATTTTAAAGAGTTGAATCCGGCAGAGATTGTGAAAATCACCGCAGACAGCACAGAAACTCTCGATGCAGGCGGTAAAGAAATGAAGATTTGTGCGTTTCTTTGGACTTATTATGGTTATCCGACTTCCAAATACGAAGGCGTGAATGTGGAAATCATGCGTAACCGTAACGGAAGGATTTTAGCTAAGACGGACAAGAAAAACAGTATCATATCCGACATTGATTTCGTCAGCGGAGTGCCTGACTCCGGAACTCCTCATGCGATTGGATATGCGAATGAGAGTGGAATCCCATTTGCCCGTCCATTTATCAAATATACCCCCACATGGCCGCGGAGTTTCATGCCGATTGGACAGCAGGAAAGAAACATGGTCGCAAAAATGAAGATGATACCGGTTCACGAGCTGATTGAAGGCAAAAAGCTTTTACTTGTGGACGACAGCATCGTTCGAGGAACTCAGCTTCGGGAGACGGTGGAATTTCTTTACGAAAACGGTGCGAAGGAAGTTCATATGCGGTCAGCTTGTCCGCCGATTATGTATGGGTGCAAATTTCTAAACTTCTCAAGAAGCAATTCTGAGATGGATTTGATCGCAAGACGAGCGATGTTTGAGCTGGAAGGAAAAACAGCAACAAATTATATTGAAGAATATATTGACGGAAGAACAGAAAGAGGCAAGGCGCTCAGAAAGAATATCAGTGAACGCCTGCACTTTGATTCTCTCGATTATCAGACCCTTGAGGGCATATCGGAAGCCATCGGAATCGAGCCATGCAAGCTCTGCACTTACTGTTGGAACGGAAAGGAATAAACAATGAATAATTCAAAATCAGACAGCTATGCAAAGGCAGGCGTGGACATCACAGCAGGATATCGCGCCGTGGAACTGATGAAAACACATATTGCAAGAACAATGACGAGCGGAATGCTTTCCGGCATTGGAGGCTTCGGAGGACTGTTCGAGCTCGATTTAACCGGAATTACGAAGCCGGTGCTTGTCAGCGGAACCGACGGCGTGGGAACGAAGCTGAAACTTGCGTTTTTGATGGATAAGCATGATACCGTCGGAATCGACTGCGTGGCGATGTGCGTCAACGATATCATCTGCTGCGGCGCGAAGCCGCTGCTTTTCCTCGATTATATTGCCTGCGGAAAGAATGTTCCGGAAAGAATTGCAGAAATCGTTTCAGGAATCGCAGAGGGATGCGTGCAGTCCGGTGCGGCGCTTGTAGGCGGTGAAACCGCAGAAATGCCGGGATTTTATCCGGTAGACGAATATGATCTTGCGGGATTTTCAGTCGGCGTGGTTGATAAGGCTAAGATTATCGACTATAAGACGATGAAAGAAGGAGACATCGTAATTGCGCTGCCTTCGAGCGGTGTTCATTCCAACGGATTCTCCCTTGTACGCAAAGTTTTCGACATCGAAAATGCAGACATCCGCATGCCGCTTGCAGAGCTTGACGGAAAATCTCTTGGCGAAGCGTTGCTTGCGCCTACGAAAATTTATGTAAAGCCGATGCTTGCGCTTTTCGAGAAGGTGCAGGTCAAAGCCGTTTCGCACATCACAGGCGGCGGCTTCTATGAGAATATTCCGCGCAGCATTCCGGACGGACTTTGCGCGAAGATAAAAAAGGACAGTGTACGCGTTCTTCCGATTTTCGATTTGATTGCAAAGACAGGCGAGATTCCGGAAAGAGACATGTTCAACACCTTTAACATGGGCGTGGGCATGAGCGTAGTCGTTTCGGCAGAAGACGCGGAAAAAGCACTTGCAATACTGAAGGAAAACGGGGAAGACGCCTATATCATGGGCGAAATCGTCTCTGCAGCTTCCGGCAGCGAAAAGGTGGAATTATGGTAAAAGCAAAAATTGCGGTACTGGTATCGGGCGGCGGCACGAATCTGCAGGCGCTGATTGATGCGCAAAGCAGCGGCATTCTGAAAAATGGGAAAATCGTGCTTGTCGTTTCCGGAAACGAGGATGCCTATGCGCTTACCCGCGCTGAAAAGGCAGGAATCCGGGCGGAAGCAGTGCCTTATAAAAAATGCAGTTCCCAGCAGGAGTTCGAAGAGAAGATTTTGAAGCTCCTCAAGGAGGAAAAAATCGATTTAATTATTTTGGCAGGATTTTTGAATATTTTGACGGAGGGCTTCACCGCGCAGTATCCGGAGCGGATTCTCAACATTCATCCGTCTCTGATTCCGTCATTCTGCGGGAAAGGCTTTTACGGACTGAAAGTACACGAAGCGGCGCTTGCTTACGGCGTAAAAGTGACCGGGGCGACCGTGCATTTTGTCAACGAAGTTCCCGATGGCGGACGCATTCTCATGCAGAAAGCGGTTGCAGTCGAGGAAGGCGACACACCGCAGACCCTCCAAAGACGCGTGATGGAGGAAGCAGAGTGGGTACTTCTTCCCGCTGCGGCGGAAAAAGTGTGCCGGACGATACTGGAAAACAGAAAGGACGCAATATGAATCGATACGAAAAAAACTCTCTCGCGGAAATTTTGCGGGAAAACAGCTATCCGGGAAGAGGAATCGTCTGCGGGAAGAGCGCGGATGGAACGAAGGCAGTTACGGCCTATTTCATCATGGGAAGAAGCGAAAATTCGAGAAACCGTGTTTTTGAAGCCAAAGAGGAAAATGTGACCATCTATCCTTTTGACGCTTCCAAGGTGGAAGACCCGTCCCTCATCATCTATTCGCCAATCAGAAAGCTGGATAATCGTCTCATCGTGACAAACGGAGACCAAACGGACACGATATATAACTTTCTCAAAGACGGAAAGAGCGTAGAAGAAGCGCTTGCGACAAGATGCTTCGAGCCTGACGCGCCGAATTTCACGCCAAGAATCAGCGCGGTTATGACTTTCGGAGTGACGCTTTCCTACCAGATGAGCATTTTGAAGAGCATGGATGCGGAAGGCGGGGAGTGCGCGCGCTATTTCTATAACTACACGGCAGAAGCGGGACTCGGTCATTTCATACATACTTATGAGCAGGACGGAAATCCGCTGCCGACATTTTGCGGGGAACCGCGCCGAATCGAAATCCCGGGTGACATTGACGCTTTTACGGATGAGATCTGGGAAAACCTGAATGAAAACAATAAAATTTCGCTTTTTGTGCGCTTTGTGAGTCTTCTTGACGGGGCGAGAGAAGACCGCATGATAAATAAAAACAAATAATTTTGCAGGGGACGAAAATGAAAGAATATGAATTGAAGTACGGATGCAATCCGAATCAAAAACCGGCAAAGATCTATATGGAAAACGGGGCAGAGCTTCCGATTGAAATTTTAAACGGAAGACCGGGCTATATCAATCTGCTCGATGCGATGAACAGCTGGCAGCTTGTAAAGGAAATCAAGGAAGCTTTAGGGCTCTGCGCGGCGGCATCTTTTAAGCATGTCAGCCCGACCTCGGCGGCAGTCGGCGTGAAAATGAGCGAAAACCTGAAAAAGGCGGTTTTTGCCGATGATATACCGGGACTGGACGAATCACCGATTGCAACGGCTTATGCCAGAGCCAGAGGAACCGACCGGATGAGCTCGTTCGGTGACTTTATCGCGCTTTCGGATAAATGCGATGTGACCTGTGCGAGGCTGATTGCACGCGAGGTTTCCGACGGCATCATTGCACCGGACTATGACGAAGAAGCTCTGGAAATTTTGAAAAAAAAGAAAAAAGGGGCATATAATATTATAAAAATTGATACCGCTTATGTCCCTGCGGCTGTAGAAAAGAAGCAGGTCTACGGCATAACCTTCGAGCAGGGCAGAAACAATCTGAAAATTGATGAAACCCTGCTGAATACAATCGTAACCGAAAATAAGGATCTTCCGCAGGAAGCAAAGCGGGATTTAATCATCGCACTTATTACACTGAAATACACGCAGTCCAATTCGGTCTGCTTTGCGGCGGACGGACAGGCAATCGGCGTGGGCGCCGGGCAGCAGTCGAGAATCCACTGCACGAGACTTGCGGGCGATAAGGCTGACTTATGGCATCTGCGCCAGAGCGAGAGAGTTCTGGGACTTCCGTTCCGCGAAGATGTGAAAAGACCGGAAAGAGACAACGCGATTGACATCTATCTTTCACAGGACAGCGATGATGTGCTGGCGGATGGAAACTGGGAGCATTTGTTTACAGTAAAACCGCAGCCGTTTACCAAAGAAGAGCAGCGGGCGTATCTGGCGAAAATCAAGGGCGTCTGTCTGGCATCCGATGCTTTCTTCCCATTTGGAGACAACATCGAGAGAGCTGCAAAGAGCGGCGTTTCCTATATCGCGCAGCCGGGCGGTTCGGTGCGGGACGAAAATGTGATTGAAACCTGCAATAAATACCATATGACGATGGCGATGACCGGAATCCGGCTGTTCCATCACTGATTCCGGGAGGTGTAGAAATGAAAATCATGGTAGTAGGCGGCGGAGGAAGAGAGCACGCCTTAATCAAAAAAATAAAGGAAAGCCCGAAGACCGGGAAAATTTACGCGCTTCCGGGAAACGGCGGAATCGCGCAGGACGCGGAATGCGTGAATATTAACGCAAAAGACATTCCGGGCATGGTGAAATTCGCAAAGGAAAACGAAATTGACTTTGCAGTTGTCGCGCCGGACGATCCGCTGGTTTTAGGTGCGGTCGATGCGCTGCAGGAAGCCGGCGTGAAAACCTTCGGTCCGACGAAAGCCGCGGCAATCATTGAAGGAAGCAAAGCCTTTTCCAAAGACCTGATGAAAAAATACAAAATTCCGACGGCTGCATACGAGACCTTTACGGATATGCGGGCGGCACTCGATTATCTGGATACACAAAAAGCACCGATTGTTGTGAAAGCAGACGGGCTTGCGCTTGGAAAGGGCGTAATTCTGGCAGAAACAATCGAAGAAGCGAAAAAAGCGGTCGCATCGATGATGGAGGACAAGATTTTTGGCGAAAGCGGAAGCAGGGTTGTCATTGAAGAATTCCTGACCGGTCCTGAGGTGTCAGTTCTTTCGTTTACGGACGGAAAGACGCTGATTCCCATGATTTCCTCCATGGATCATAAACGCGCTCTGGACGGCGATATGGGGCTGAATACGGGAGGTATGGGAACAATCGCGCCGAACCCGTATTATACGAAAAAAATTGCCGAGCAGTGCATGAAGGAAATCTTCCTGCCGACGATTGCGGCGATGAACGCGGAAAACCGTACTTTCACGGGATGCCTGTATTTCGGTCTGATGCTGACGGCGGACGGTCCGAAGGTCATCGAATATAACTGCCGTTTCGGCGATCCCGAAACGCAGGTTGTACTTCCTCTTTTAGAGAGCGACCTGCTTGAAATCATGCTGCGTATCTACGACGGAACTTTGGATGAGGCAGAGGTGAAATTCAGCACTGACAGCGCATGCTGCGTGGTTATGGCTTCCTCCGGCTATCCTGCAAAGTATGAGACAGGCTTTGAAATTACAATGCCTGAGGGCAAAAACATCTACGTTGCCGGAGCAAAGCTTGCAGACGGAAAGCTTGTGACATCCGGAGGAAGAGTTTTAGGTGTAACGGAAACCGCGCCGACTCTTGAGGCGGCGATACGGAAATCATACGAAACCGTTTCAGAGGTAAAGTTTGAAAACGCATTTTACAGAAAAGACATCGGCGCTCGCGCTTTGATGGCGGAAAGGAAGTAAGAATGGTTTACAGAATTTTTGTAGAGAAAAAGCCCGGACTGGCGCACGAAGCGGAAGCACTGCTTTACGACCTTCGTGAGGTTTTGCGGGTAGAAGGACTGAAGGATGTTCGGATTTTCAATCGGTACGATGCAGAAAACATAAGTGAAGAGCTGTTTGAATACGCAGTACATACCGTTTTCTCGGAGCCGCAGATTGATAAGGCGGTTCGGAGACTTCCGGAGGCAGACTGCATCTTTGCGGTGGAATATCTTCCGGGTCAGTTCGACCAGAGGGCGTCCTCGGCAGAGGAATGTATTCAGATTATTTCCAAGGGCGAAAGACCGACGGTCAGAACCGCCAAAGTTTATGCGTTATACGGAAAGCTGACAGAAGAAGCTGTATCAGCAATTAAAAAATATGTGATTAACCCGGTAGAAGCAAGGGAAGCGGAAATGACGCTGCCGCAATCGCTGAAGCCGGAATATGAAATCCCGCAGGAGGTGGAAACCGTTGAAGGCTTCACCGACCTTACAGAAGCAGAACTTGCGGAATTTATCAAAACACGCGGACTTGCAATGGACACGGCGGATCTTTTGGAATGCCGGAAGTATTTCCGCTCGGAAAACCGCCAGCCGACGATTACGGAAATCCGAATGATTGACACCTACTGGTCGGATCATTGCAGACATACGACATTCAATACGACAATCGACCATGTTGTCTTTGAAGACGGCATGCTGCAGGAAGCCTATGAACGCTATCTTGAAATCCGTGAAAAACTCGGACGCACGAAGCCGATAAGCCTTATGGACATCGGTACGATTGCCGCAAAATACCTGAAAGCGCAAGGCAAACTTTCCAAACTCGACGAATCCGATGAAATCAACGCCTGCACGGTCAAAATCGAAGTTGAGCACGATGGTAAAAAAGAGGACTGGCTGCTGCTCTTTAAAAACGAAACGCACAATCACCCGACGGAAATTGAGCCGTTCGGCGGCGCAGCAACCTGTATCGGCGGCGCAATCCGCGACCCTTTGTCGGGCCGCTCCTATGTATACGGCGCAATGCGTCTTACCGGAGCAGGCGATCCATTGACCCCGGTAAGCGAAACGCTTGCAGGAAAGCTTCCGCAGAGAAAACTCGTCACGACGGCTGCGGCAGGCTACAGCTCTTACGGCAATCAAATCGGACTTGCAACCGGACAGGTTGATGAGATTTATCATCCGGGCTATGTTGCCAAGCATATGGAAATCGGCGCGGTTGTTGGCGCCGCTCCTGCGGAAAATGTAGTAAGAGAAACACCGCAGGCGGGCGACAAGGTGATTCTTCTTGGCGGCAAAACCGGTCGGGACGGCTGCGGCGGAGCGACAGGCTCTTCCAAGAAGCATGACAGCTCGTCCCTGGAAAACTGCGGAGCGGAAGTGCAGAAGGGCAACGCGCCGGAAGAAAGAAAGCTTCAGAGACTTTTCCGGAATCCAACTGCTTCTAAAATGATAAAACGCTGCAACGACTTCGGTGCGGGCGGTGTTTCGGTTGCGGTCGGAGAACTTGCGGACGGACTGAAAATCGACTTAAATCGCGTACCGAAAAAATATGAAGGGCTGGACGGAACGGAGCTTGCGATTAGCGAATCGCAGGAAAGAATGGCGGTAGTCACATCCGCGGAAGATGCGGAGCGTTTCATTGAGCTTGCGGCATCCGAAAATCTGGAAGCTACGATTATCGCGGAAGTTACCGAAGAGCCGCGTCTTGTCATGTCATGGAACGGCAAGACCATCGTTGACCTCTCCAGAGCATTTTTGGATTCCAATGGGGCAGAAAAACATATCGATATTGTAACACCGAAGGCACAAGATTATCAAAAAGAGGCAAAGAAAGCCTCCCTCAAGACGCGGATTGAAGAAATAGCGGAGGATTTGAACTGCTGCTCCAAGCGTGGACTTTCCGAAAGATTCGACTCGACAATCGGCGCGGGAACCGTGCTCATGCCGTTCGGCGGCAAATACCAGAGAACGCCGGCGCAGGCGATGGTACACAAAATCCCGGTTGAAAAAGGCGACACTGCCACGGTCAGCATGATGGCCTGGGGCTACAACCCGTTCATCACGGAAAAGAGCCCATACCACGGTGCTTACCTTGCAGTTGTTGAATCTGTCTGCAAACTGGCGGCAACAGGTGCTTCGTTAGAGGACATCTATCTGTCCTTCCAGGAATATTTTGAAAAGCTCGAAGATAAGCCGGAACGCTGGGGCAAGCCGTTTGCGGCACTTCTCGGGGCACTGGATGCCCAAATCGGCTTAGAAGCGGCTGCCATCGGCGGCAAAGACTCCATGAGCGGCTCGTTTGAGGATCTCCATGTACCTCCGACCCTTGTTTCGTTTGCCTGCACGACAGAAAATATCGACAGCGTTATTTCGCCGGAATTTAAGGAAGCGGAAAACTTTGTTTATCTTCTGAAACCGGAAGAAAACGAAAACGGACTGCCGGACTGCGCGTCCATCAGAAAGAATATCGCAAAAGTGCATAAACTCATTCATCAGGGCATCGTCAAAGCGGCATGGACGCCGGGAATGGGCGGCGCAGCAGAGGCTCTGATTAAGATGATAATCGGAAACCGCATCGGTATCGACCTCGACTATGATTTAGACGAGGAAGAACTGTTTGCATATAATTACGGCGCTTTTGTTTTGGAGACAACGGAAGAACTTCCGGGCGCACTGCTTCTTGGAAGAACCTGCTCGGATTTCGTAATTTCCAAACAGGATATTCTCATAGATATGCTCGATATTCTCGACTTTTATGAGAAGAAGCTGGAGTCTGTGTACCCGTGTAACCTTGAAAAGACGGACAGAATGATTAATACAGTTTCCTATAGAAAGCCTGCAGAATTTGCTTCGGCTGTGAAAATTGCAAGACCAAAGGCGCTGATTCCGGTATTCCCGGGCACCAACTGCGAATATGACACTGCGAAGGCATTTGAGAGGGCAGGTGCGGAGAGCGAAATCTTCGTGCTGAACAATCTCAGCCCGGCAGCTGTTGCAAAATCCGTAGAGGTTTTCGCAGAAAAGATAAAAGAATCGCAGATGATTTTCATCCCGGGCGGCTTTTCGGGCGGCGACGAACCGGACGGCTCAGGCAAACTGATTACCGCATTCTTTCGCAATCCGGAAATTAAAGAAGCCGTAACGCAGCTCTTAGAGGAAAGAGACGGTCTGATGGCAGGAATCTGTAACGGTTTCCAGGCACTGATTAAACTCGGACTGGTTCCATACGGCAAAATCATCGACACAGATGAAACTTGTCCGACCCTGACCTACAACCGAATCGGACGCCACCAGTCGAAGCTGGTAAGGACGCGTATCGCATCCAACAAATCTCCATGGCTGATGAATACAGAGGTCGGTGAGATTTACACCGTACCGATTTCTCACGGCGAGGGGCGTTTCATCGCAGATACGCAGCTGCTTCAGAATCTGGCGGACAGCGGACAGATTATCACGCAGTACGTGGATTTGAGCTCAAATCCGACGGACAAAATCCAGTACAATCCTAACGGTTCAGACTGGGCTGTGGAAGGTCTGATTTCACCTGACGGCAGAGTTTTGGGCAAGATGGGTCATTCCGAACGAATCGGCAGCGGTTTGTACCGGAATGTTCCGGGCAGATTCGATATGGAGATGTTTGAATCCGCAGTAAGATACTTCAAATAAATCAAAAGGGCTTTAGCCGCTCGCAAAACCTGCGCAGCCAAGGCCCTTATTTTCTCATTAGTGAAATTCCGCAAATGATGAGTAAAACCCCAAGCATAATCAGCCACGCTTTCGGCGGGAGGAAAAGGGCGCAGAGCGTAACCGCGCCGAAAACCAAAAGCACAAAGCCTACATCCTTGGTCTCTTTGCATATTTTAAAGCCCTTTTTCTTTCTCGGGCCGCAGTTGTTGTGATTATTGCAGTTATAGTTATTTCCCATTTTTTCACCCTTAGCAGTATATGCAGATAGGGGCGGGGAAGTGAAAAGTACGACAGGAATACTGTATACAAAATAAAAAATCCATGTACTTTTTCCATAAAATATATTATAATTTTTGCATTAGAAGAATCAAAAGTAAAATTCGACAAATTTTTCAAATAGAGGCTATGAACAAAGAGCGCAAAAAAAAATTCCCCCAAAAACTTCTGCTGCTTGCGGAGGCTGTCCTGATTCTCTGTTTCCTGTGCGGAACGGTAGCCGCATCGGCATTTTATACACTCGATGCGTATATCTGTGACAAGCTTTACACGGAATTCCGCGGTGTAAACAATAATATCAGAATTATTGCAATTGACGAGGAAACCCTCGAAGCATACGGAAATTTTACAACGTGGGCCAGGGAAAAGACCGCAGAACTGATTGAAATCCTTTGTGCAGACAAGGAAACTATGCCGACGGTAATCGGCGTGGATGTGCTTTTTGTAGGAGAGAGCAACAAAGCAGCGGATCTGCGGCTTGCCAAGGCAGTGCGAAACGCCTGCCCGACGGTTTTAGCATCAAATTTAATATACAGGGGTGCAACTAAGCACGACGAATACGGAAACCGTTACTTCGACTCCATGAATGTAGAACGAATTGAGGAGGTCTACCCGGAACTGCGAAAGGAAGCTCGAAGTGGATACACGAATGCTTATCTGGCTGAGGACGGCAGAATTCGCTACACCAAAATTTTTGAGGATAACAACACAGAGGCAAAGAGCTTCGCATGGGAGATTTATGAGATTTATGAAGAAACAAACGACCGCAGGCCGGTAACCCCAAGGACAAACGAGGCCGGACAGCTCAATTTTTTCTATTCGGGGCAGGAGGGCGAATTCAGTCATGTTTCCATGAAAGAGGTTTTGAATGGAGCAGTGCCGGTGAGCGAATTCAAAGACTGCATCGTGCTGATAGGTGCATACGCACCGGGCTTTCAAGATGCGTATGCTTCGGCAGCGGACCGAGGGAATCCGATGTACGGCATCGAAATCCAGGCAAACATTCTTCAGGCACTGATGGACGGCAAAACCGCATTGACGGTGCCTGCGTGGAAGTATCTTGCAATCGTATGCCCACTTCTGTTGCTGTTCTTCTTTGCGGTGCAGAGACAGAAGCTGGCTCCGGCACTTATCGAAAGCATATTTTTGATTGTGCTTCACGCGTTCGCGGGAAAGCTGCTCGCAGCACGGGGATATACGATACCGCAGGCCTATTTCATTCTTCTCATGCTGCTTATTATCGGATATTTCGTAGGCAAGAAATATTTGATTGAAAATCATAAAAGAAAAAAGGTGCTTACGGCATTCAAAAAATATGTCGCACCGCAGGTGGTTGACAATCTGGAAAAGGATGGCAACTTTGAACTTCTGCTCGGCGGCGAAAAAAGAAATGTCGCAGTGCTTTTCGTGGATATCAGAGGTTTTACCCCTCTGTCGGAAAACCTTGAACCGGAGCAGGTAGTAAGCATTCTCAACGAATATCTCGACTTGACCTCCACATGTATATTGAACAACCTCGGAATGCTCGACAAATTCATCGGCGATGCAACAATGGCGGTTTTCAACGCACCGTTTGACCTCGACGATTACATTTTCAGGGCAGTGAAGGCAGCAACGGACATGAGAGCCGGTGCAGATGTGCTCTCGAAAAAGCTTTTTGAACGGTTTGGCAAAAAGGTTGCCTTCGGCATAGGAATAAACTGCGGCAATGCGGTTGTCGGCAACATCGGTTCCGACTTCAGAATGGACTACACGGCAATCGGAGATACCGTAAACACGGCGGCAAGACTCGAAAGCCGGGCTGCGGCAGGCGAAATTCTCATCAGCAAGGACGTTCATGACGCACTTGAAGGTCGAATCATGACGGAAGAAGTCGGTCAAATGGAGCTCAAGGGAAAAACAAAGGCGGTAACGGTATACCGCGTTATGGATATAGAAGAGACAGAAAAAGTAAAACAGAGGAGGTGAATTGGTTGATTCAATCTACCAAAAAAAACAAGCATTGGATTCTTGCCCTGTGCTGCTTCGTATCACTTGCCATAGGGCTTATGACAGGGTGCGGAGATTCGATCGGCAATTCGGACCCGAACAAAGTCGAGGAAACAGCCAGAACCGTTGTTGTGGAAGAAACCAATGGAACGACGGTTGTCTTGGATGAGACGAAAGAAAGCACAAATGCTTACAAAGGAATGCACCTTGTATCGGGTAACGATGTTACGGTACAGCAGATTTCCGATCTGACGATGCTCTTTGACATGGATAAGTATATGTACGCCGAGGAAGAAACTCACTTTTGGCTCAAGGAGGCTTCCGGCAGCCAGAAAAAAAGCAGTACGGTAATTTATCTGGATGAGGGTGCAACACTGAACCGTATCGTAAACCCTTTGGAAGAAGGAGCTGTGTACAGGGTTGATACACCGAACTCAACGATGGCGGTTCGAGGTACAGTATTCCGTGTTGAGGTACGCAAAGGAAGCGATGACAAGGTTTACACCTATCTTGCGGTACTTGACGGTGCTGTAAAGGTTGACCTCAAAACCACAGAGGGCGAATACAACGGCGTTACGGAAACCATATCGGCAGGAACTGCTGCGGTAGTCAGAGCTGACGAAACGTTTTCGGAATTTGTTGTCGGCAGGGGAGGTAAAATCGCCGTACCGATTGATTACGCATCCTTCCCGGTAGGGACTCTGAAGCAGATTATAAATTACATAGACGACGGCGATGAGATTGCAGCAGACAGAGACGAGCTTGAAGCTCTCATCAAAGAGAAGCTCGGTCAAAACGACAGTCATGATGCAAAAGTGAAGCCGGAGACAAAGGAAGTCAAGAAGGAATGTAAGCACAAAACTTCCGTATGGACAACCAAGACCAAGGCAACCTGCACACATAAGGGACTTAAAGTCAAGAAATGTACGACTTGCGGAAAGATTGTAAACAGCAGACATACAGATAAGATTTCTCATAAGTTGGGAGAGGAAATAACAACTCCGCCGACCTGCACGCAGGACGGCACAGTAACCGCAAAATGCACTCTCTGCGGCTGCACGGTTACAAAGGAGGTTCTGGAGCCAACCGGTCATCAGCCGGGCAACTGGGTGGTAACCCTGCAGCCTACATATTCGGCCGAAGGTACGGAAACCAAGTATTGCACGGTATGCAACGAGGTAATCGAAACCAGAGCAATTCCGCAGCTGATTTACACAAGAGCAATCTGCAATCACAATGTTACAACTTGGACAGTAGATAAACCCGCAACCTGCACAACCGCAGGAAGGCAATCCGGTTCTTGTTCGTATTGCGGACAGCACATAACCGAACCGATTCAGGCAACCGGACACGAGTGGAGTGCATGGAATACAACAGTTGCTGCAACTTGCACTAAAGACGGAAGCGAAGAACATAGATGCGCGAAATGTAGTGCAACAGAGACACGGTCGATTCAGGCAACCGGACACGAGTGGAGTGATACATGGACTATAACTAGTCCTGCAACTTGCACTAAAGAAGGAAGCCAACAACATAACTGCACGAAATGTAATGCAACAGAGACACAGACGATTCGAGCATTGGGACACGAGACATATGGAGACAGATGGAATTTAGAGACTCCAGCAACCTGCACCACTGACGGAAAAGAAACGCAACAGTGCAACAGATGTTCTGATCTTATAGAGCAAACTATAAGTGCCAAAGGTCACACTTGGGGCGAATGGACGCAAACTCCTGAAGGAGAAGAAAAAAGGAGCTGCACTACCTGCCATGAAGAGGAGACTAGAACGACAACTACATAAATCAAATTAAACAATGACAGGCAATGTGGATACCCGAAAATCGGGTGGTGCATTGCCTGCTATTTTTTTAGGGCAACCTTTCTCTGCAGCATCGAATGTTTAGCACAAAGCATAATACATAAAAACAGAATCAAGTCTTGAAATGTTTTTCTGATAGTGGTAAAATCCCGTCTTTGACAGTTGAAGAATGGAAAAACTCCGAAACCTATTGGAAACAGTAGGAATCGGAGTTCTTTAATT
>CAKQVG010000007.1:0-77591 GCA_934277695.1 uncultured Clostridia bacterium | reverse complement strand
TCTGCTGTTAAAAGGCAGCGAGGCAGGCTTCCCAAAGTAGCTGTATTTCTAAAGTGTTGTTTTCCATGCAGGACACACCCTGCGTGCGGTGAAAACCGGTCATTTGAAGAGCTGTCATGGCTCCGCGAGAAGGCTGAAGCAATGCGTTTGCGTAAAGGAGAGAATCCTCTGCGCATGAATAGATAAGTCAGAAGACCTACAAACCCCGAAACGATGAATTGATAGTGCGCGGAAGTAACCGCATCCGCATACCTTTCCATTACGCTTCGGAGCCAATTAAAACAAGACACAAAGGCGATGGTTATTACAATCATCGTTTTTTTATTGCCTTAGTATGACGGCAAGAGTTGGACTTTTGACGGATTCTGCAGAAAAGTCCAAGCTGTGAGACAATCTATGTGTCGGAAAACCTGCTTTTGGTACATCGCAAAATGGAAAGTTGGACTTTTGATGATATCTCTGAAAAAGTCCAAGAAATGAGGCGGTTTCGCCATGTATTTGTTGGACAATTTTCGGCGAGGCTGTAGAAACGCCAACATATTCCAAAATATGTAAGAAGAACAAGCCCCATAAGGCGCAAAACCGAACGAAATGTTGTAGAAAAACAGCAAAGTGCCTAAGAAGTCCAACAATGCCAACAATCCATAAGAGCAGCATAGAAAAATAACACTTTTCATCCTTACGGGCGGCGCGAAAAGATAGAGAGCACGCCGCCCCATGGGCGAGAGAGTCACTATAGAAAATGAGGAACACGAAATGAATCAAAGAGAACTCAAAGAACGCATAAAGAACGACCCGGCTCTGACAGCGTCGGAGAAAGTCCAAAGGCTGAATGAACTTCGCATGCCGTATAAGAAGATGACAGACGAAGAACTCCTGCAGCTTGTCCGAGACTTCACCAAGGAAAACGGAAGGGAGCCCATGCAGGCGGATGTACTGTATGACCGGGAACTGAAAGCACGCTTCGGACCTTGGAACCGAATGTTGGAACGCGCAGGCACAAGGCCTGTGGCACAGTCGTACCTTGACAAACAGCAAAGGCGAAGAGAAAAGCGGGCACGGCATAAGGAATACCGCAGACAGATTCGCGAGCAGCAGGCGGCGGAATAGCAAGACCACTACACAAATAGAGTGTTTTCATAGATAATCGCGAGAGCGAAATATAGAAAAGGAGAAGAAAAACAGAATGGAAAGAACAAAAAAAGCAAATTCCATCCGAAAGCTACTAACCCTCATGCTAGCCTTTGTTATGGTATTCACCGGCATGGGCTTTGGAAGCTGGGGCGTGGATCAGGCTTGGGCGGATGAAGATAACTTCAGCAAGATTGCCAGAATTAACTATGAAGCGACAGCAGGAACTGTAAGAAACTTTTTTGTAGTTAATCATGAAAATAATACGGCGGTTTGTGAAGCAAAATCTGCCAAGCTAGTGACAAGTAACTATGCGAAGCGGTTGAAATTGGTTGACGCAGAGGGAAATTATATTGATTTTGAGGACATGTCTGGAAATGTAAAAAAATGGACGTGGACTAACACAGAGCAAACGACGCTAGAACTGACGATTACTATTAAGGAGCAAACAAAGACTTATACCCTTTCTTGCATATATAAACCAGATCCTACCTATTTTAAGACGCTTTTATATAACTATGGCCAATGGACGAGATTTTCCTATCAGGAGGGAGTGGATGAATATAAGGATACTGCTGGAACTGGATTGACTGTGACGGAAAATGTAGCGAAAGCTTCGGAACTGAAGCTTGAGGGCTGCACAGGTAAAATCCTAGCGATTGAGTCCGACTATTGTGAACCAAAAGGCAGTTGTGCGACGATTAATTCAGATGGCGTCAGCGCAGTGGTAAATTGGTATAAGGCAAACGGCGAAATTCGGATTACCATCAGGAATTCTGATGACGATACGACCGGCAAGACTTTTACGGTAAAGAGTCGGAGACGGCACGATGTTACAACCGGAGCAAGTGAGCATGGAACGATCAAAAAAATTAAGACAAACTGGAGTGCGATTGCTACCGATGACTGGTCCTGCTATGCGTATCCGGAAGAGGGATATAAGGTCACGAATGCCTATATCATGGCAACTTTACCGGACGAGACTGAAGAAGTACGCTATTCGGTCAAGGAAGTTGATGCAGAGACAAACCTGCTGACTTTCCGCGCGCCATATGCAGACGGAACCGTCTATGCGGAATTTGCGCCGCTTGCGGACGGAGAACAGTCCTCTGCGGTTCAGGTCAAATCCTTTGCCATTGCCGAGGTGCAAGGCATGATAGATGAATCCTTTGGTGACTATATCCGCATAACCGGATTACCAAAGAGCCTTGACTTATCACAGGTTCAGCCGAAAGTAACCTTGAGTAAAGGAGCGCAGGCGCAGGCAGAGCCTTTGGATTTAAGGGGCGGTAAAATGGCAGCATATAAGATTACCGCGGAAAACGGTCAGGCAACAAGAACCTACTGGGTGACAGCGACTCAAGAGCCGTTTTACGGAAGCGGTACCGCAGAAGACCCGTACCGGATTGAGACGGCAGACGATTTAGTTAACTTGGCGAACAAAGGTCAGCAGGAGCCATATCGAAGCGCATACTATAAACAGACCGAAGATCTGGACATGACCGGCAAATCGATGAGCAGCATTGGTGGAGCAAATGCGACTTATGGTTTTGCCGGTATCTATGACGGAAACGGAAAGATGATCTCCAATCTGAATGTTCCATATCTATTTAATGCCGTAACCGGTGAAATCCGGAACTTGACCTTGGTTGAAAGCTGCACCTTTAAGAACGCATCGATTGCATACTGGCTAGTCGGCGGCAAAGTGATCAACTGCAAAAACTATGGCAGCATTTTGCCAACCTTTAACGGAACAGATTGGTCAAATTACGCAAACGCAGGCGGTATTGTGCAGATCGCAGAAAACGGTGCGGAAATCCTGGGCTGCGAAAACTACGGGAAGATTGAAATTCAATCAGACAAAACGAATTTCTCATATATCGGCGGTATCGCAGCATCCATTTCAAATGCTGTCATTCGGGATTGTCACAATTACGGCTCACTGAATGCCGGAAAACCGGCAGAGAATTACCATGGAAGCACCGGTAACTATGCAGGCGGCGTTGTCGGCGTCGTAACAACCAGCAGTACATATAAAGGCAGCACGCAAATCATTGGCTGCAGCAACCGCGGCAGCGTGACAGCAGGCGGCTATGTCGGCGGCATTTTGGCTGAGATTCCAAATAACTCTGCCTGCAATGTTCTGATCGAGTCCTGCTTTAATACCGGAACATTGACTGCAACCAACCAGACAGAAGACCAGCATATCGGCGGTATCGTCGGAATGGGATTTGATCGCATTCTCAACTGCTATCATGCCGGAACTTTGGAAGCCGGGTCTACCACCGGCAGAAGCTATCGCGGCGGTATCCTCGGCTATGTGGCAAAGGGAACGGGAGCTGCTACACTGGCGCATAACTACAGTGTACAGAGCGCGTCGCTGTCCGTGGGCGGCCATGCGGAAGACGCAGTGCTTGCGGACGATACGGTATTGATGAACGCATTCTCCATGCAGGAAGAAAGTTTTGTCGATACCTTAAATCACTATGAAAAACCGGTATCGCTGCATGCTGTAACCTTTGCCATGGACAGCCAGAATCAAAATGACGGCTATCCGGTGATCGGCAAACTTGAGAGGATCAAGAACTACAACGCAGCGATCACGGCCTTTTCTCTGAACGGCAGACTGGGCGCGATCAATCAGGAAGCCGGAACCATCACCGTGATGCTTCCATATGATACTGATCTTACAGAGCTGACTCCAACGATCGTTATGACGGACGGCGCGAGTGTAACGCCGGAGGGTGCAAAGGATTTCACCGAGCCGGTGGAATATACCGTAACCTCCGAGGACGGAAACTATACTAAGACCTACAAGGTAACCGTCAAAAAGCCGGAAAGTGCGGATGGATTCTCGTTCTTCCGTGTACGGTTTAACATTAGCAACGAGGAGCTTGTGCTTGACGAAAATGACACCATTACGGTTTCGGACCTTGATTTTGCAAGTCACTCGTTCAGCATTGACTATCTGACCGCGGACGGCAGCGAAGCCAAAGCCTTGCTCAGCGGCAGCAATACCGAAGACGGTCTTGTTGACAAGGAGATCACAAAGAGCTGGGAGAGCGGTGCGTATGATACATTCTATATCAGCAACTGGATGACCGGCAGCATCGGAGGCGGCTATACCAGCGGTGAAAAAACAATCAAAATCCTTTACGGAGAGAATTTCAGTAAAACAAGAACCATCACTATCAAAGTCATTCCATCGTTAAAGACGGAAGCGTTCAGCATTACAGCGGGCGATACCGCACTGAACCTGAAAGAAACCGAGGATGGCTACCGCATCGATGTTCCAAGCGGAACGACGGCCATCACCGTAAACGCAGAGGGAAACAGCAGCAAGGTAACGGTTTTGATCAACGGAGACACGGCAACATCGAAAGAACTGACCGTTTCCGATCTGCCGGAAAGCGGATTTGACATCGTACTGGCAGACCCGGATAACGAGACAATTAATCGAACTTACCATATCACCGTGAATCCGGTTAAATCCTGCAAGGTTTCCTTTGAGCTGACACCGAAGGACGCAGCAGTCACACTACTGGATCAGGACGGCAGCCTTGTAGAACCGGATGCGAATGGTGAATATACTCTGATCAGCGGAAGCGGCTACAGCTATACTTACCGTATTTCCTGCGCAGGCTATGTGACCCGCGAGGGAACACTGGACGAAAACAGACTGAACAAGAGCGAAAAGACCTTTGACATCGAGCTGACCAAGGTCGGAAGCGGCTCGCAGGGCAGCGAACTTGAAGATCTGACTGGTGACTGGACGAGCTTCCGCGGCAGCAGCACCAATATGGGTCTGACCTCTGCCAAAACGCCGAAAATCGATAAGACCGCGAAACTGCTCTGGCAGGTATCCAGCGGAAGCGGCTGGTCGGCATCACCGACACCGCAGCTTCTTGTTGACGGCTATCTGTATTTCCACAGCGGCCGCAAAATCGTCAAGATCAATCCGAAGAATGGAGAAGTGGCAGCAAGTGCTGAAATTGCAGGCAGCAACCAATATACCACCAATCCGCTGGCTTACGGCGAGGGCATGATTTTCGTCCTGCTGGATGGCGGCAAGGTACAGGCTCTGAATGCCAAGACTTTGGAAAGCCTGTGGATCAGTGAAGAACTCGGCGGTCAGAATATCAGCCCGCTGATTTATCATAACGGATATATCTATACCGGAACATGGAAGGCTGAAGATAAAGACGGTGTCTACTACTGCCTGTCCGTAACAGACGAAGAGGCGTCCAAGACCGATGAGATCAAGCACCCGATGTGGCAGATCAAACATAAAGGTGGGTTCTATTGGGCAGGTGCTTATGCGACGGACAACTATGTTGTTTTCGGCTCTGATGACGGAACTGGCGGCTACAACGCACCGGCGACCCTTTACAGCGTCAACCCGACCACCGGCAAGGCGATCAGCAAACTCACAGACATCAATGGCGATATTCGTTCGACAATCGCTTACGCAGACGGCTATGTTTTCTTTACTACGAAAGCAGGCTATCTGTACCGCGTCAGCGTAGATGCGAACGGAAACTTAAGCGAAGCGAAATATTTCCAAATGAGCGGCATGAGCACCGGAACTCCGGTCGTTTCTGACGGCACTGTTTTTGCGACCTGCTCCGGAAAGGATCAGTTCAATTCCCCGGGCACGATCTACGCGGTGGACGTCGATACCATGCAGAAAATCACTGAAGCCGAAACACCGGGTTATGTACAGTCGAGCATGCTGCTTTCCACGGCCTACAAAGAAAGTGAGAAGGCACTCTATCTGTATGCAACCTACAACAAAGAACCGGGCGGCCTTTATGCCCTGAAATATGATTTAGGAAGCAAAACCTTTACAGGCAAGGAAATCTTCACTCCATCCGGAAGTGCGGTGCAGTACAACATCTGTAGCCCAATCGCAGATGCAGACGGCGTAATCTATTTTAAGAATGACTCAGGACATATTTTTGCACTCAAGGAGCGCGGAGAAGATGAAATCGCCATCGCAAATGTAATATTCAGACTGAACGGCGGCAGCACAGCCGGCATTCAGGATGGCGACAGAATCGAATACTATGCAGGCGATGAGGGCAAGACCCTGCCGATTCCATCAAAGAGCGGCTATACCTTTAAGGGCTGGTTCAGCGAAAACAATACAAGTTCCCGGCAGTATACGCAGGTTTCCGCAAAGCTTCCGCAGACGCTTTATGCAATCTGGGAAAAGACCGCAGCACCGACTCCATCCGAAGACGGTAAGATTACAGTAAAGTTCCGCCTGATCGGTGCCGAAGTGGCAAAACGGGATGTAGATTTGAGCAAGAATACTTATCTTCCAAACTATGTAACATGGATTTCGACCAAGACTTACAGAGTTCCGGTAGGAACGACGGTCGGCGAAGTATTCAAGATGGCAACGGCGGCAGCGGGCATTGAGTATGTAGGCTACGAAAACAACTATATCAGCACAATGAAAGCACCGGCATCCCTCGGAGGCTACTGGCTCGGTGAATTTACGAACGGTCCGAAATCCGGCTGGATGTATACCGTCAACGGTTCCCATCCGAACAAAGGCCTGGTGGACTGGGTGCTCTCAAACAATGATTTTGTCGTATGGCACTATGTCAACGATTACAGCTATGAGGTAGAAGACTGGTTTGATGATCCGAACTATCCGAAACTCGCAAAAAACGATCAGTATTACAACGGCTGGCTGAAAGCAGCGGATGTAGTCGGTTCCACGGGCGGCGGTATTGCAGCAGGCGAAGTGGAAGAAGTCAAGGATGTCACCACCGACACCAAGACCGGCACAACTACTGCACCAACCGAAGTCAAGGTAAGCGAAAAGACAAACGCTGACGGCACGAAGACGAAAGTTGCTGATGTCAAAGTCTCCGCTGACAATCAGAAAGAAATACTGAAGCAGGCGAAGGAAAAGAAATCGAATGAAATCATCTTGGTTGTTTCCGGTAAAGAAGTTGGCGATGCGGCGAAGGCAGATGTAACGCTTGACAAGAACTTCATCGACTCCATCGTAAAAGATACGAATGCGAAACTGACGATCAAAACCCCGTTCGGCGATAAGACTTACACGCAGGACGAGCTGAAAGCGATGTCCGAAGCAGCAACCGGATCTACAGTAACCGTTGCAATCGAAAAGGCAGCAGAGCCGACAGACGATGCTGCAGCGAAAATTGCAAAAGCGAAGTCCATCGTTAAGGATATGAAGTTCGTAGCACGCTCGAGCAAGACAGCGAAGAAGAACATCAAAGCAGTTCTCAAGAGCGACGCGAAGGTAAACGCTTCCATCAAGGAACTCAAAGACCTTGGCTTCACTGTGAAGTACCGCTTCTACCGCTCAACGAAGAAAGCAGCTTCCTATAAGGCAGCAGTAACAAAGAAGACTGCGGCTTATACGAACACAAGCGGTAAGAAAGGAACGAAATACTTCTATAAAGTTCAGGTAAGAGTTTACGATGAAAACGGCAAACTCGTTGCAAAAACGGCACTGAAACAGTGTAAATACGCTTCAAGAACTTGGAATAAATAAGGAAACACGCGAAAGCTCACTGGGAAAACCCCGGCGGGCTTTTGCATTTTCTGTTGTTTCTTTGCCGAAAATCAAGTATACTATAGATAGTGTGACAGCTAAGAGTAAGAAGAAAAATTCTCGAAGGGAGCAGAGGAATGAGCAATACAAGAAAAAAACAAATTGCCATCGGCGTGGAGGATTTTAAAGAAATTATTGATAAAGGCGCATATTTCGTCGATAAAACTTTGATGATAAAAAAGTTAATCGAAAGCCAAGCGAAAGTAACTTTGTTTACCCGCCCAAGACGTTTCGGCAAGACTCTTAACCAGCTCATGGTTCGCCGCTTCTTCGAGGATGAAATCACCGAAAAAGGCGAGAAAGTCGATAACGGTTATCTCTTCGACGGGCTTGCAATCACAGAATGCGGTGAAGAAATTATGAAGCACAGCCAACAGTATCCGGTGATTTTTCTGACCTTAAAGTCAGCGAAACAGCCTACGTATGCGTTAGCCTGCATGGAACTAAAGAAGCGCATCAGCGAGGAATACAAGCGGCACAGATATGTTCTGCAGGAGGAGATCCTGACAGCAGATGAAAAAGCACGTTTTAAGGCAATATCTGCTATTATGGACGACGACAGCCTCTATACGGACGCACTGGGCTTCTTGTCTATGTGTCTTGCGAAATATCATGGCAAAAACACGATTATCCTCATTGACGAGTACGATGTGCCGCTTGAAAATGCGTATTTCAGAGGCTTTTACGATGAAATGATTGACTTCATCCGCTCCCTCTTTGAATCGGCACTCAAGACCAACCCTTATCTCGAAAGAAGTGTAATCACAGGGTGTCTCAGAATCAGCAAAGAAAGCATCTTCACGGGCCTGAATAACTTAGAGACGGACAGCGTTCTTCATACACGCTATGGAGACAGCTTCGGTTTTACGCAGGAAGAAGTGGAAGCAATGCTCGCATACTATGATTTGAACGAGCAGCTTGAGGAAGTAAAGAAATGGTATGACGGCTATCTGTTCAACGATTTTGAGATTTACAATCCATGGAGTATACTCAAATATGTCAACGACCGCAAGGATCATGTGACGCACTTTCCGCTTCCGTACTGGTCGAATACCTCCTCAAACAGCATTGTGCACGAGATGGTCGAGGACGCGGACGAGGAGGCAAGGCGCGATCTGGAAACGCTCATGGACAGCGGAACGATTGAAAAAATTGTTCACGAAGAGATTACCTATGCAGACATTCATAAGTCGCAGGACAACCTTTGGAGCTTCCTGTTTTTCACCGGGTATCTGAAGAAAATGGGCGAGCGGACAGACGCAGAGGGAGACATTCACCTCAAGATGGCGATTCCGAATATGGAGATAAAGAAGATTTACAGGGAATCCATTACCGAGTGGTTCGACCAAAGGATAAAGAAGAAAGACCGCAGCCCGCTTGTGCGAGCGCTGGAGGAGGGCGACTGCGAAGCAGCAGAAAACTTCATCAACGAGCAGCTTTTTGATACCATCAGCTATTTTGATTATGCGGAAAGCTATTACCACGGCTTCATGGCGGGGCTTTTAAAGAATGCAGGCAGATATGCTGTCTACTCCAACCGTGAGAGCGGAAACGGCAGGCCCGACATCGTGATGACGGAATTCAAATTCAGGGGCAGAGCGATGATTCTGGAACTAAAAATTTCAGACACGATTCAGGGGATGGAGAAGAAATGCGAGGAAGCACTCACGCAGATTGAAGAGAAAAAATACGCAGTTCCGCTTGAAGATGATGGATATCAGCCAATTCTCAAATATGCAATCTGCTTCTTTAAGAAAGGGTGCATTGTAAGGAAAGCGGAATAAACAAAAAGAAATGAAAGGGGCAGAAATGAAACGAAAAGCAAACAAAATTTTGAGCATGATGCTTACGCTGGCAGTCAGCTTCACGATGGTATTCGGAAGCGTGGGTACTGCATCCGCAGCATCGTATGACAAGACAAAAGCAGCATTTGAGAAATGTGGAGACTATTTATACAACGAAAGCGAACCGCCAAGCTTCGGCTCCATCGGCGGAGAGTGGATTATTTTCGGATTGGGACATGCAGGATATGATATGAGTGACTCCTATCTTGCCGCATACCGTGCGTCGGTGGAAAAAGCTTTGGAAGAAGGCTATCGCGGCACGAAAGGCATTCTGCACGACAAGAAATTCACCGAGTATGAGCGAGTAATCGTTGCAATGAGTGCAGCCGGCATGGACGCAGCCAATGTAGGCGGCTATGACTTGACGGCACCGCTTGCGGACTTTGTCAACGTGAAATGGCAGGGTATGAACGGACCGATTTGGGCACTCCGAGCGTTTGACTCAGCAAACTACGATGTTCCGAAAAGAACCGATTCCTACGCATACGGAACGCTTACTCCTGATGAAACTAACAGGCAGAACTCTCGCCAGAGAATGATAAACTATATTTTGGATAACCAGTATAGTGATGGTGGCTGGAATTTACAGCCGAAAAAGAAGGGCAGTACCGGCTATAACGCAGTATCCGATGTGGATATAACAGGAATGGCGATGATTGCGCTGGCTCCGTACATGACGAAGCAGCCTAAGGTAAAGAAAGCACTTGACCGCGCGATTACTTACCTTTCCAAACAGCAGAAACAAAACGGCGGCTTCGGAAGCTGGGGAACGATTAATTCTGAAAGCTGCGCGCAGGTGATTTGTGCGCTTACGGCATGCAGCGTGAACCCGAATACCGATAAGAGATTCATCAAGAACGGCAAGAGCGTGATTGACGGTCTGATGAGCTTCTATGACGAAAAAGTCGGCGGCTTCCGTCATGTCAACGAAGCAAGCGGCGGCTATGAGCCGGTTGTAAACCAGATGGCAACCGAACAGGCATATTATGCACTTGCGTTTTTCTATAAATCGGTGCCAAGTCAGACGACGCTGACGAAAGCTGCGAAGGCCGGAAGCGGCAAGCTGAAAGCTACATGGGAAAAAGCTGCAATCAATACTGACTACGTAACGAAGAAGAGCGGCAAGACTGCAGATGTCAGCGGATACCAGATTGTATGCTCGACAAGCAGCAAGTTCACGAAGGATGTCGTAAAGACAACCGCAGGAAGCAAGACATTGAGCAAAACCGTGACGGGCCTCAAAAAAGGCAAAACCTATTATGTCAAAGTCCGTGCATATAAGACGGCAAACGGCAAGAAGATTTACGGCACATACAGCAAGGTGCTGAAGTGCAGAGTTTAGAATAACACAAAGGATTAGAGAAAAAGCAAAGGAGAATCGATGGCATTTACGCATTTGCATGTACATACGGAATACAGTCTGCTGGACGGTGCAGCCAGAATCAAGGATGTGGTGGCACGTGCCAAAGAACTTGGCATGGACAGCCTCGCCATTACGGATCACGGCGTCATGTTCGGTGTGGTGGATTTCTATAAAGAGTGCAAGAAACAGGGCATCAAGCCGATTATCGGCTGTGAGGTCTATACTGCCGCACGCAAAATGACGGATAAGGACGCCGAAAAGGATAAGCGGCAGGGCCATTTGATTCTGCTTGTGAAGAACGAGACCGGATATAAGAATCTGATTAAGATTGTATCCGAAGGATTTATTCACGGATATTACTATAAACCCCGTATTGACAAGGACGTTTTGAGAGCGCATAGCGAAGGGCTGATTGCGCTTTCGGGCTGTCTGGCGGGTGAAATCCAGCACAGACTTCTTATGAGGGATTATGCCGGGGCAAGAGAAGAAGCTGCAGCACTTCTTGAAATCTTCGGAGAAGGAAATTTTTATCTGGAACTTCAGGACCAGGGATTGGAAGAGGAAGCTGCCATTCTTTCGGATATGCGCAAATTGTCCGAAGAACTCGGCATTCCTCTTGTTGCAACAAATGACGCACATTATGTGAGACGCGAGGATGCGAAGGCACATGATGTGCTTTTGGCTATTCAGACGGCGACAACGCTCGACGACGAGAAGCGGATGCGTTTTCCGAACGATGAGTTTTATCTCAAAAGTGAAGAGGAAATGCGAAAGATTTTCGCTTACTGCCCGGAGGCCTGCGACAACACGCAGAAAATTGCCGAGCAGTGCAGCTATGATTTTAAATTCGGCGAATACCATCTGCCGGAATTCAAAGCGCCGGACGGAAAAGACAATACCGCATACCTTCGGGAGCTTTGCCATGCGGGTCTTAGGGACCGGTACGGTGACGGGGATTACGGCGAACACACCCACCAAGAACTGGAAGACCGGCTGAACTATGAGCTTGGTACCATCGAAAGCATGGGATATGTGGAGTACTTCCTGATTGTCTGGGACTTCATAAACTATGCGAAAAGTCACGAGATTATGGTCGGGCCGGGCAGGGGATCGGCGGCAGGCTCCATCGTTGCTTACTGCCTGAAGATTACGGACATCGATCCGATAAGATATAACCTGATTTTTGAGAGATTTCTGAATCCGGAGCGTGTCAGCATGCCGGATATTGATATAGACTTCTGCTACGAGCGCAGGCAGGAAGTCATCGACTATGTGACGGAAAAATACGGCGAAGGCCGGGTTTCGCAGATTATAACCTTCGGAACGATGAAGGCAAAGCAGGCGGTGCGCGATGTCGGCAGGGCACTTTCGGTAAGCTACGCAAAGACTGACCAGATTGCCAAGGCGATTCCGTTCGAACTGGGCATGACGATTGATAAGGCACTTGCAACAAGTCCCGATCTGAAAAATCTCTATGAGACGGATGAAGAGACAAGAGAAGTCATCGATATGGCAAAGGCAATCGAAGGCATGCCGCGCCATGCTTCCACGCATGCGGCGGGCGTTGTGATTTCCAAAGCACCGATTGACGAATACGTTCCTTTATATTTGTCCGAAAAAGGACCTGCGACGCAGTTTACGATGACGACCATCGAGGAACTGGGTCTTCTTAAGATGGACTTTTTGGGGCTGCGAAATCTCACGGTAATAAGAGATGCGCTCGAACTTATCAAGCATAATCATGGCGTGACGATTGATTTTGCGAGGATGGGTTACGACGATCCGTCTGTTTACGAAATGATTTCCGCGGGCAATACGAGCGGGGTCTTCCAGCTCGAAAGCGGCGGCATGACGCAGTTTATGAAGAACCTCAGACCGACCTGCTTTGAGGATGTTGTGGCGGGAATTTCTCTTTACAGACCGGGTCCTATGGAGTCCATTCCGAAATACATCGAAAACAAAAAGAACCCAAGCGGCATTCAATATGTGGATGAGTCGCTTGCGCCGATTTTGGATGTAACCTACGGCTGCCTTGTGTATCAGGAGCAGGTTATGCAGATTGTGCGTGACCTCGGCGGCTACAGCTATGGGCGTTCGGACCTTGTGCGCCGCGCAATGTCCAAGAAGAAAAAAGATGTCATGCTCCAGGAAAAGGAGTATTTCATCAACGGAAAGCTCGATGAAAACGGCAATGTCGAAATCGCAGGCTGCATCAGAAACGGAATCAGCCGTCAGGCAGCAGAGGCGATTTTTGAAGACATGGAAACTTTCGCGCAGTACGCTTTCAACAAGTCCCACGCGGCGGCCTATGCGGTCGTGGCATATGAAACGGGCTATCTCAAGAAGCATTACCCGGTCGAATTCATGGCGGCGCTTATGACATCGGTAATGAGCGATGCGAAGATGATTGCAAGATATATCCGCAACTGCAGCGACATGGGCATAGAAGTTCTGCCGCCATCGGTCAACAAGAGCCGGAAGAAATTCAGCGTGGAGGACGGCAAAATCCGCTTTGGACTGCTGGGCGTTAAGAATGTCGGAGAAAATGTAATTGAGGCGATTTTGAAGGCACGCGAAGAAAAGGGCGAACCTTCGGATATTTTTACCTTTATTAATAATCTGGATATTTCCCAGGTAAATAAGCGTGCAATCGAGAGCTTGATTAAAGCGGGAGCCTGCGACTGTCTCGAAGGAAACAGAGCCGCAAAACTCGCGGTATGCGAAACCTTGGTCGAGTCTGCACAGAATACTTCCAAGAAAAACCTTGAAGGTCAGATTTCCTTATTCCAAACGGCTTCGGATGCGATGAGCAGTGCAGGCACAGGAAAGCGCCTTCCGGACGTTCAGGCATTTCCTCTCAACATTGAACTTGCGATGGAAAAGGAAATGCTCGGAGTCTACTTGACCGGCCACCCGCTCGACGCATACAAAGAGAAAATGGAAAGAATTTCGTCCATAACAAGCGACGATTTAATGCAGATTGAAGAGGAAGCAGGAAGCGAACAGAATAACGCGATTCGTGACGGAATGTCCTGCATCATCAGCGGCATGATTGCGGGCAAGAAGACCCTGATTACGAAGAGCAATAAGATGATGGCGTTCGTCGATCTGGAAGATTTGTACGGAATTACAGAGGTTGTCATCTTCCCGAATGTGTACGAAAAATGTGCGGAAATCATTCAGGATGACCGCGTCGTGGCAATCAAAGGAACACTGAACTTTAAGGAAGATGAAGCCCCGAAGGTACTGGCGGATGAAGTGCTGGATATTGATACGGCAATCGAGCGCGGGTTTACGCAGCGCTCGCGCAATGGTTACAACGGCAGCCGTGGGAAGAACTATGGCACAAAATCGATAGCAGCTGCCATTCAGCAGAGAACTGAGACCTCGGAACCGACACGTCAGCCCGCGGGCATGGTGAAACTCCGCATACCTGCGGACATGGACGAGGCCATGACATTGGAAGAAATTAAGGTCAACCTAAAACGACATGAGGGTGACCATGAGGTTCTGATCTATCTTCCAAGCGGCAAGATGTTCCGGACAGAGGAATCTCTCTGGGTCAGCCCGTCGGAAGCATTACGGAAGCAGATGGCGGCGATTTTGCGAGTGGAAAATGTGAAAATGTAAAAAATGTCGTTTGAAAAATATTAAATATATCGGTTAAAGTCGCTTAAAAAAGTTTAAATATACCGAATAAAGTCCATTGAAAAAGTTTATACTATGAGATAAAATGTACATATATTTTACAAAAGCGGTATAACCATCAGAGAGGAAGATAAAAATGGCATTGAGACGTAAAATTGAAGATACATTAATGGAGTGGAAAGAAAGACCTGACCATAAACCTTTGATTATCAAGGGCTGCAGACAATGCGGAAAAACATTTTCCGTAACTGAATTTGCCCGAAAAAATTATGAGCATGTTGTGTATTTGAATTTTTTTGAAAACCCTGACTATGCAGATGTATTTTCAGGTTCACTTGAAGTTGACAATATTGTTATGCTTCTTTCCGCTTTGCTTGGAAAAAATGCCGTTTTTGAACCTCATAAGACAGTGTTGATTCTTGACGAAATTCAGGAATGCCCTGACGCCAGAACGGCACTCAAATTTTTCCATACGGACGGTCGTTTTGATGTGATTGGAATGGGCTCGCTTTTAGGCGTGAAAGGATATGGCAAAGATCCAAAGTCTATTCCTGTAGGTTCTGAAAATGTAGTCACCATGTATCCTCTGGACTTTGAAGAATTCCTGTGGGCGAACGGAATCAACCATTCCATCATTAATCTTTTGCAGAGAAATTTGGACGAAAAAATCCCTGTGCCGGAGGCTCTGCACAATCGAATGTGGCAGCTGCTGCTTCAGTATGCTGTGGTCGGGGGTATGCCGGAAGCGGTAAATACATTTGTGGATACAAAACAAATGGAGCAGGTTTTGCAAATCCAAAAGGATATTGTTCAGTCTTATGAAGACGATATGATTAAATATGCAGAAAGAACGGATAAGGCAAGTATTCGTGAATGTTTTCGCTCCATACCGAGACAACTCAGCAAGGAAAACAAAAAGTTTCAATATTCTGTTGTAAAGAAGGGTACAACTGCGGCAAAGTATGCCGGCAGTTTGCAGTGGATTGAAGATGCAGGAATTATTACGCGATGCTACAATTTGAACATTCCTGAGCTGCCTTTGGACGGCAATGCAGATCCGGATACATTTAAGGTTTATATGTGCGACATGGGACTGTTTGTAAGTATGCTGGAGGAAGGGACCCAATACGATATTTTGCAGGGGAATTTACTGATATATAAGGGTGCGATTTTTGAAAATTTAATTGCGGACATTTTTACAAAGATGGGAAGAAAGCTTTACTATTTTCGAAAAGACTCAGGTCTGGAAGTGGATTTCGTAATTCGATATAGGGGAAAATGTACACTTGCAGAGGTGAAGGCCACCACCGGGAACGCAAAGAGCGTCAAGACAATTCTTAGGCACCCGGAAAAGTATCATGTATACGATGCTGTAAAACTGGGAGATTACAACATTGCAAGAGATGATAAAATTTTGGTTCTTCCGCTGTATATGGCTTTTTTACTGCGAAAGGATGTCTAAGAGAAAAGAGGACAGCAGATGGAAAAAACGATTGTAATTTATAAAAGCAAATACGGAGCCAGCGCGCAGTATGCGGCATGGATTGCCGAAGAACTCGGCTGCCGGGCGGTTTCCATAGATGAGTTTAAGAAAAATGAGCTGAAGAATTACGACAATGTAATCTATGGCGGCGGCGTGCAGGCAGGGGGCATCAAGGAACTCGACAAGTTTATGAAATGGATTAAGTCGGATTTGAAGCTTCTTGATATGTACCGCTCGGGAAAGATTACCGCAGAAGATCTTGAGAAATCGGGTGTGATCGACAGGCATTATGCAATTTTTGCGGTCGGAATCAACCTCGACGATACGGAAGCCAGACAGCAGCTGCGCGACATCAACTTTCCGAAGAGCTACATGAAGCAGCTTCCGTGCTTCTATCTGCCGGGCGAATATCATCCGGAGAATCTGAAAGGCGCCGATAAGATGATTATGAATCTGGCACAGAAAATGATTAAAGGAAAGCGAGAGTCGGAGATTACGGACAATGACAAAATCATGATTTCCTATATGGAAAACGGCTGTAATCTGATTGACAGGCAGAGAATCCAGCCGATTGTCGAGGAAATGACGAGATGAAAAAGATAATCGAAATCGATATGTTCAAGGAGTACGTCGGCAAACTGATTTTTCGCTGCGTCGTGTTCCTTGTTGCGCTTGGCGCGTACATATTTTCCCCGGAGGAACGCTGGTGGCTTTACGTTGTGTGGGCGATTATGATGGCAAGCATGCTGCTGCAGATGTTCCCGCAGAACAGACGGATTACGATGGGAAGCAAAAAAGGATTCGCAAGTCACTATGTACCGGCACAAGACTACAGTGAAATTGAAATGTACCGCTATGTACAGCGGAACAATCTTGCGGCAATCAAGGTGCTGCTGATATGGCTCAGTTTCAATGCCATTTTCGGCATTCTGTACGTATTTAAGATTATCGGTTCGAAGGAGCTGATTCTTCTGTCGGTGTTTTACTATATGTGCGACCTGATATGCGTGGTCGTGTGGTGTCCATTCCAAAGTTTCATTATAAAGAACCGCTGCTGTGTCAACTGCAGAATTTTTAACTGGGGATACTTTATGATGTTTACGCCGATGCTGTTTATAAGGAACTTCTTCTCGTGGAGCCTGTTTTTTACAAGCATTTTGCTCATGCTCCGGTGGGAAATCACTCTGATAAAGCATCCGGAGCAGTTTTGGGAAGGCTCCAACGATGTGCTGAAATGCGAAAACTGCAAAGATGTGATGTGCAAACTGAAGAAACCGAAATACTTTTAACGCAAAGCGGAGAACCGAATACAGTTCCCCGCTTTTTTGTAGTTTTTGCAGCATTTATACTTTATTATACATCTTTTAATTTTACTTGTTTGTCCGGAAGATTGGAAATGATAACAGCCGCGAAAATCGTGCAGCAGCCGATAATTTCTCTGCCGCTCATAACTTCGTGGAGAAGCAGCGCACCGAATAATACACCGAATACGGACTCAAGGCTCATCAAAAGCGAGGCCACTGTAGGTTCGGCATCGCGCTGCGCCACAATCTGCAGTGTGTAGCCCACACCACCCGAAAGACAGCCGGCATAAAGAATCGGAAGTGCACAGTTGATTATATCGTCGATCTTTGGTGTTTCGAATATGAACATGAGAATGCAGCCCAGGATTCCGGCGGTGAGGAACTGGATGAGAGAAAGCTTCACCCCATCGTTTTTTGCAACGAAGTGATCGCAGACCATGATATGTACGGCGAAAGCCACCGCGCACAGCATTACGAAGAAGTCACCTTTGGAAACGCTTCCGAAACCGTTTGGCATTGCAAGAAGGTAAAGCCCGATAACACCTAAAGCAACACAGACCCACATAATCGGCCTTACCCGTTTACGAAGGAAAAGGCTGAAAATCGGGACGACAACAACATAAAGGGTTGTGATAAAGGCAGCTTTTCCCGCAGTTGTGAATACACAGCCGAACTGCTGAAGAATGCATGCGGCGAAGAGCGCCAAGCCGCAGCAAATACCGCCAATCAGGATATTTTTGTTCTCTTCTTTCTTTTCCGGCGCGAACAGAGGCCCCTTGCCCTTATTCATAATCAGCACGACCGGAACGAGTACGGCTGCCGCACACATCAAACGAATTCCTTGGAAGGTGATCGGCCCAACATAATCCATGCCGCTTACCTGCGATACGAAGGAAGCTCCCCAAATCATAGCCGTGAGGAGCAGAAGCAGGTTTGCTCTCATCTTTTTATTCATAAAAACATCCTTTCTACTTTGCGACCTGCCGCAAGCGGTATATTCGCACGGCAAGCGAAAGATTCATATAAAATTCATTCTCGGTTTCGAGCTGCGCCCCTGTCATTTCGCGCATCCGAGACAGTTTATACCTTATTGTATTCTGATGACAGCCGAATTCGTCCGCGGCCTTTGCGATATCGCCACCGCACCTTACGAGGGCAAACGCTGCCTCAATGTAGTCCGGTTTGTCAATAATCGGCGCAATGTACCGAAGCATATATTCTTCCATCTGCGCGGAATTCCGGTCGTTTACCAAAATCTCATAAACACCGATATCATCAAAACCGGCGAAGTTTCTTCCTTCCGCAAGGGATGCAAGATAGGCATTGTAGCTCTCGCGAAAACACATATCCAGGTTTTCAAACGGTACATGAATACGGCTGGCACAGCATGTAAAAGGTTTTGGAATGTCGAGATATTCCAGAACCTCATCAAGCATGATGTTGAAACTTTTTTCGTCATCCTTTGAGGAGGTAAGTATCAAAAACATGCCGTTTCCGTATGGGGCTATCATGCCTTTATTTCCAATGTTTCTGTTAAGGTAAAAGTTTCGGCTGAAACGCACGACGCTGTTGTGAAAATCCTCGTCATTGCGGGAAATATAGTATGCACGGCAATTGCCCTTAAATGAAATTCGAAGGTTTTTTGCTATCGCATAGATCCTGTTTTTTGACATGGAGCCCAGAATCATCGCATCAATGTTCTCCGTGGTCAGCAGGTTTCTGTCATCCGTTTGGATTGCGTCGGAAACTTCGTAAATGATATTCTCATAATAAATATCTTTGCCGAAACTGAAAACCGGAAAGTTCTGTTTGTTTGCAAATTCGAGAACTTCATCGGGAAGCTTCGGATAAAGAATCGTTTTGCAGCCGATTCCCGCCGCACCGTAGTTTTTCAGAGCTTTTACCATGGGGAGTATTTCCTCGGGCTTGTTGCAGCAATATTGGTACAGAAAACTGCAAAGCACGAAATCTCCCGGCGTAAATGTCTTCAGAAAATCATCGATGTACTCGGGCATGAGTTCATAATCAAGGATTCCCATACCTTTGACCTTATTGTCAAGTCCTTTTTCTCCGGCGATTAATTTCATATGATTGAAGCATTGAAGCTTCATTAAATCTCGTACAGTGAGTGCCATGCATTCCCTCCGTCTTTTATCATTCTATCATTTCTGCAAACTTAAATATTTGTAATATTTACAAATATTATACGATGTATTATGAAAAAATACAAGAAAATAAAAGAGCAATCTACAAAATGAAGTCTTTTATTCAAAGGAAAAAAGTGTTACAATATTCTAACTATATAGGAGTATCAGATTATGGCTAAGTATGTAGGAAATTTTTGCGGAAGCCGAAGAGTGCCGAATGGCCGAGGCTTACCGATATATGCGTGGAAGATCAACAACGATATCCAAAACGCAGATGACGAAATGCTCATAAGAGTGGTAAAAATCCACCTCGAAAACGGCAGTTTCAATCAGATTTATTCGGAAGTCGGCGGAAACGAAGAAAAAATGAAAGAAACTGTAATGGAAATCGTCAAGCAGCGCGGAAAGATGCACAATCCGTATACAGGCACAGGTGGATTATTCGGCGGCATTGTCGAGAAAATTGGCAAGAATTTTGATAATGTTGATGACATACGCGTGGGTGATGAAGTGATTGTACCGGTATCCATTGCGATGCTTCCGCTCGAACTCAAAAAAGTGAAGAGTGTAAATTATGTGTATAACCATCTCGATGTGGATGGGTATACGGTTATATACAACGGATGTCCGGTTGTTAAGAAAACTCCGGATATCTCCTGGGACATTCTGCTCAGTGCTTTCGAGGAATCCGCATCCATTAAAAAAGCGAGCGGGTTTGCAGAGGGAAAGAGTGCGTCTCTTGTAATCGGCAGCAATCCGATTGTCACCATGCTTTATGGGCTTGCATTGAGGAGTGTTATGGCTCCGGACGGGGTTCTGACCTGTGTGCACTACGGGGATAATGTCATGTATGCGTATAATGATATTGAACAAAACCGAAATAAGCTGCTTTATTCAGTATTCGATGAAGTCTATTTTATGAGTTCCAGAGATCCCATGGAATGCATCGATGAGACAACACAAGGTGGAGAACGGCTTTATGATGTAATCGTCAACTGTGCGGATCAGATGGGTGCAGAGGCAATCAGTGTCATCGCGGCAAAGGAAAACGGAAACGTGCTTTTTTCGAATTTGACGAATAATTATACAACCGCACTGCTGGTGCAAGAGGCAATAAACCGTGATATCAATCTTTTCTGCGCGGTGGGCTATGTTGAAGGTTACTACGATTATATGATGTCCTTTATACGAAGCGTCAGCGACAAGCTGATTGAAATAGGCAAAATACTCACAAGGATTTCCGATTCATCAAAGCGCAGGATACACACGATGCCGGAGGAAATGGACGATACCTGCCGCATTGACGAGATCTTGAATGTAAAAAGCAAAGCCATGGCAAAAAGCGTGATTGAGATCCAAAAGGCCGCAAAGTACGATTGTTCGGTTATCTTAACAGGCGAAAGCGGTACCGGAAAAGAAGTCGCAGCGAACCTCATATACAGAATGAGCTCACGCAAGAACGGGCCATTTGTAAAAGTCAACTGCGCGGCAATTCCGAAAGAACTTATGGAGTCGGAGTTTTTCGGCTATGAGAAAGGCGCATTTACCGGCGCAAAGGAAAGCGGAAAGGAAGGGTATTTTGCGATTGCAGACGGCGGAGTGCTGCTGCTGGACGAAGTAGGGGAAATGCCTCTGGAACTTCAAGCAAAATTGCTGAGAGTCATACAGGAAGGCGAGTTTTACCCGGTGGGCGGTCGAAAGCCGATAAGAGTGGATGTGCGAATATTGGCATCCACCAACAGAAATCTGGCCCAAATGGTTCAAGACGGAGAATTCAGGGAAGATCTCTATTACCGACTGGCAGTACTTACAATAAAAATACCGCCGCTCCGCGAAAGACGCGAAGACATCATTCCTCTGGCCAATTTATTTCTCGAAAAATACAATGAAAAATACGGCACAAACAAGTCTTTTACAGAAGAAGCAGAGATTTGTCTTTTGGAACATATGTGGCCGGGAAATATAAGGGAACTCGACAACACGGTGCACAGGCTCATCATTCATTCTGATGACGACCAGATTGCAAGCGGAGATGTGCTGCGGGAATATAATTATCTCACCCATGAATACGGAAGTGCATCCGGCGAGTCAAAGAGTTTCTCCGAGACGGTCGATGAGTTCGAGAAAAATATCATAGCGGAGGCACTCAAAAAATACGGCTCGACATACAAGGCTGCGGACGCTTTGCGGATGAGCCAGTCGCAGATGATGCGGAAAAAGAAAAAATATCATTTGTAAACAAAAGCAGGCGAATCGAAAATGACTTATAAAAATATGGAAATAAGTCGTTTTCGGTTCATATTTTTTTTGCGGCATCCATACGAGCGTTGAAATCACTCATACGGAAAAAATGGCGAATTGGCACGATTATTGCTTTACAATAAAGATACACTGAATCAAATGATTATTCGGTAAACATTTTGTGATAAAAATGTGAATCAAAGGATGAAAGAGAAAAGAGAATATGAAAGAGAAGACATTGGAGTATTTTGAGAGTGTGAAAAAAATTTATGCGGATGCACGCCCGAATTCGCGCAGACTTCATACGGAAGCATGCAAGTATATGCCGGGCGGAGATACAAGGACCGCAACGTTTTTTCTTCCGTTCCCGAATTTTATAAAATACGGTGACGGAGCCTACATGTATGATGAAGACGGGTTCAAACTGCTTGATTTTCAGAACAACTATACATCGCTCATTCACGGACATGCTCATCCGGAAACGGTGGAAGCCGTGAGAGAACAAATCGCAAAAGGAAGTGCGTATACCGCACCTTTCGAGAAACAAATCGAGCTTTCTGAGATTTTGACGCAGCGCTTCCCGAGTGTTGACATGATTCGTTATACGAACTCCGGAACGGAGGCCAATATGCATGCCTTGAGAATTGCAAGAGCGTATACGGGAAAAGCTAAGATTATCAAAACCGAAGGCGGATACCACGGTACCACGGATGTTTTTGAGGCAAGTGTTGACCCGAATATCAAGAAAGCCGGAACGCTTGACCAAATCAAGGTGATTCCGGAAAGCAGAGGTGTATCCGAAAACGCACTCAAGGATGTGCTGGTTGTTCCTTTCAACGACATCGAAAGAACGAGAAAAATGATAGAGGAACATCACCGGGAAACTGCCTGCATCATCATTGAACCGATTATGGGTTCTGCGGGACAGATCACTCCGGATTTGGAATATTTGAAATTTTTAAGAGAAATTACCACACAGTACCATATAGTTTTAATCTTCGATGAGGTGGTGACAGGGAGACTTTCCCTTGGTGGGGCGCAGAAATTTTACGGCGTCACACCGGACCTCACCACCATGGGAAAAATTATCGGAGGCGGAACGCCGGTCGGAGCTTTCGGAGGAAAGCAGGAAATCATGCAGATGTACGATCCGCGTGAGAAGAAAATGTATCACTCCGGAACCTTTAACGGAAATGCTGTGACAATGGCGGCAGGCCTTGCGACTATGAAGGCATACAATCAGGAGGCTGTGGATTACGTAAACGGCTTGGGCACCTTATTTAAAGAAGGCGTGCTCAAAATTTACGATAAGCTCGGACTGAACATGAAAATAAGCGGAGCAGGCTCCATTTACAACCTTTTGTTTACGGATAAAGAGGTAAAAAACTACAGAGATGTTGCTTCGGCGCATGAGGAACTGAACAAAGTGCTTTACATGTCGCTGCTCACAAAGGGCGTGTTCGATGCCGAAAGAGGAATGTTCTGCATGTCCACGGCCATGACGAAAGAGGACATTCGTTTCGGACTTGACACTTTGGAAACATCCCTTCGCGAAATGCTTCCGGCAATCGCTGAAGAAGCACCGGAACTGATATAATCGGCTCATACCCAATTTTATTAAATGAGCCTTTTATATAGAAATTATCACATAATTCTAGGAGGCAAAACATGTCAGAAACAAAACAACCACGCATGCCCAAAGTTTGGGAAGCACTGATTCCGGTTGCGGCAATCATGGTATTCATGATTGTGGGAACCGTAGTATGGGGAATGGACCCTCATATTCCGCTGGTACTCGCATGTGTAGTAACAGCATTCGTTGCAGCCGCTTGCGGATACAAGTGGGATGCAATCATTACAGGAGCGCTTGACAGCGTTAAGAGTGCAGTAGAAGCACTCCTCATCATCTTATGTGTAGGTATGCTCATCGGCTCATGGGTATGGGCAGGAACAATGCCGGCAATGGTATACTACGGTCTTAAATTTATCTCACCGAGCGTATTCCTTGCATTGGGTCTTGTACTTACGGCAATCGTTGGTCTTGCAACAGGTTCTTCCTGGACTGCATCCGGTACGGTAGGCGTAGCGCTTATGGGTGTTGCTATGGGTCTTGGAATTTCCGCTCCGTTGGCAGCAGGTATGATTATCGCAGGTGCGTACACAGGGGATAAGCTTTCACCGTTATCCGACTCAACAAATGTAGCTGCAGCTGCAGCTGAAACACCGCTGTACGACCACGTTGGAGCTATGATGACAACAACTGTGCCAAGTTTCGTTATTTCATTCGTGCTTTACTTAATCGTAGGTTTCGTTGTAATCGATACATCCGGTTACGATGCATCGCTTGCACAGGGAATCATGGACGCAATCGCTGATAATTTCTATCTGTCACCGTGGATCATGATTCCTGTACTGGTAGTTATCTTTGCGGCGGTTAAGAGAATCCCTGCAATTCCGTCACTTCTGCTTGCAGCAGCAGTTGCGGCAGTAATCGCAATCTTTGCACAGGGCGCATCCGTTCCTGATGTGCTTATCGGACTTCAGGCAGGTTTCTCAATCGAAACAGGAAACGAATATGCAGACAGCCTTCTCAACAGAGGCGGCCTTGACTCCATGCTTTGGACAATTTCCTTAATCATGTTCGCACTTGCATACGGCGGAATGATGGAAAAATGCAGATTCGTAGAATCCCTTATGGGTGGAATCGTTAAGAGAGTTAAATCCACAGCAAGCCTTGTTGCTGCAACCATCATCACAGGTATCATCTGCGACGTTATCCTGACTGACCAGTACCTTGCAATCATGATTCCTTCCCGTATGTTCAGAGACGAATTTGACAAGAGAGATCTTTCAAGATCCTTCCTGTCAAGAACTACAGAAGACGGTGCGACTCTGTGGTCACCAATGATTCCTTGGAACGGATGCGGAGCTTATCAGGCAGCAACTCTGGGAGTTCACAACTTTGCATTCATGCCGTTTGCATTCGTTAATCTTATCAACCCGGTACTTGCCGTTGTAATTACTGCATTCGGAATCGGCGTTAAGTATAAAGAATATGACGGATTAAGAGGTGCTGAACTCAAGGCTGCAAAGGCTAAGAAAAAAGCTGAACTTGCAGCAGCAAAGAAAGAAGCAAAATAATGAAAGAGTATATTTCCGTTGATACCAGACAAATGCGTAAATCAACGCGCATTGCGGCCATTGCGGCAGGTTTGTTTTTCATAGGACTGGGCATCATCAGACCCTCGATTTATGCGGGTCTGATCGGTGCGGTCATCATCGCGGCAATGCTCCTCAGCAAGGAGACTGTCGTTTGCGAAGAAGGAATTGTCGTAAGGTATGATGCGATTTTGTATCAATACAAGGAAGTTTGGCCGTGGGAGGAGATCAAGGAGATTCACAAAGAACTTTCACCGGACTGCAAACAGTACGGACTGCATTTTATGAAGGATATCATGACCAAAAGAGTTGTCTTTCCGATTTCGGAGGCGAAAGAGGTTCTGGAGTTCGCGAAAGAAATGAATCCTGAAATTCACATCGGTAATGTGAACGAATAATAAAATACAAAAACTGCCGCTTGGACGCAAGACCGACGCGGCAGTTTTTTTGCGGTGAAATCTTGCACCCGGCGAACGAATCTTGTACAATGGACACAAGATAGGAGAGTAAGATTATGGAAAATTTGCTTAAGAATACGACAGCCCTGGCACGCGCTGTCTGTCAAAACTATATAGACGCATTCAGAAAATCTGCGGACAAGAATGGGCCGCTCATCGCCGTGGATGCGACCTGCGGAAACGGACACGATACGCTTTGGCTTGCCGAAAAATGCGACAGAGTGTACGCTTTTGACATTCAGCCGGAGGCTGTAAAGGCAACCGCCGAATTGCTGGGGGCGCATAATCGAAGCGAGAAGGTCGAACTGTTTTGCGAAAGTCATGCGAACATGAAAAGCCGTGTATCCGAAAAGGCTGTGGTAATCGTATTTAACCTCGGATATCTGCCGGGCGGCGACAAGGAGATTACCACCCGCAGGGAATCAACACTTTGTGCACTGCGAGGGGCACTGGAACTCTTGCGAGTGGATGGGCTTTTATGCGTGACCGTTTATTGGGGACACCCGTCAGGCAGAGAGGAGCGAGAAGCAATACTGACATGGGCGAAAAACCTCGATAAGGGCATCTACCACTGCGTCCACACCGACATGCTGAACCAACCGAACTGTCCGCCGGAGATCGTGCTGATAACGAAGAAACGAGAGGAAGAAAAGAAAATATTTCGCCAATCGTCGGAATGAAAATCCGCCAATCGTCGGAAAAATATTTCGCCAATCGTCGGAAAAATATTTCGCCAATCGTCGGAAAAGTGTAGTATTTTTTGAAAATACCGTGTATACTATAGAGGAACGATTAATTTGAGGTGAATCTGATGAGAAAATACAGAAAAAGAATTGCCGATGATATTTTGAAAAGAAAACTTGAGGGAAAAGGTGCCGTACTTATCGAAGGCCCTAAATGGTGCGGTAAAACCACTACTGCAGAACAGGTTGCCGCAAGTATTTTATATATGGATGATCCCGAAAAGAAAGAACAAAATATTTCCATGTCGGAGCTCAATCCAAGACGCCTTTTGAAAGGCGAAACACCGAGGCTGATTGACGAATGGCAGCTTGCACCGAAACTGTGGGATGCCGTACGATTTGAAGTCGACCACCGTGATGCCCTTGGTCAGTTTGTACTGACGGGTTCTGCTGTTCCTGCTGACACGAAAGAAATTACGCACTCGGGTACCGGACGCTTCACATGGCTGACGATGAGGACGATGAGTTTATATGAATCGGGCGATTCAACCGGTGAAGTCAGCTTGAAAGAATTGTTTGACGGCAAGGAAACTATTGATGGGGAATCGAATATTACAATTGACCGTTTGGCATTTTTGGTGTGCCGGGGCGGATGGCCGCAAGCGGTAGATATGCGCGATGAGATTGCTTTGGATCAGGCAAGGGATTATTTTGATGCTGTTGTGCGTTCTGACATTAACAGAGCGGATAATGTACAGAAAAATCCGGAGAGAGTCCGTAGACTTATGCTTTCCTATGCTCGAAATCAAGGAGGACAGGTACCAAATACCGTGCTTGCAGAGGATACTTCCGCAAATGATGAAGTGACCATAAGCGAAGAGACCGTCGCTTCCTATATTAATGCGCTTCGCAAAATTTTTGTTGTGGAAGATATGCCCGCGTGGAATCCTAACCTGCGTTCAAAAGCTGCAATTCGTTCATCAGACACCCGATACTATACAGATTCTTCGATTGCGGCGGCAGCCTTGGGAATAGGCCCGAAGGATTTACTTAACGACTTGCGAACCTTCGGATTTCTTTTCGAGACTCTTTGCATCAGAGATCTTCGGATATTTGCAGAGGCACTCGGCGGACAGGTTTATCATTATCGAGATAAAGATGGGCTCGAATGCGATGCTGTTGTTCATTTGAGAAATGGCAGATATGGCCTGATCGAAATAAAACTCGGCGGGGATAAACTCATAGAGGAAGGTGCAAACACTCTGAAAGCTATGGAAGCCAAAATCGATACAGACAAGATGAAAGTTCCGTCATTTCTTATGGTTTTGACAGGCACGGGAGACTATCCATATCGCAGGAAGGACGGCGTATATGTTGTCCCTGTGGGATGTTTGAAAGATTGATTTCCGGCGGAGGACATGGGACTCGAAGGCCACGAGGTGTAATCAAAGTGTAATCAATTGTTTTTGAAAGAGAATATTTTAAGCTGTGCTTGCATCATAAATACCGAACCTTCGATTTGAAAATCGAGAGCGAATTTTTTGTTTTTTTAAGAATCATACACTATTCCCAGCCAAGAAAAAATGAGAAGAATAACGGCTACATTTTCACTGAACAAGTTGAGAAAGCAGGAATTTCTAGAACATATTTGGGACAGTTTGTGCGTGAGAACAGCCTCGAAAGAGTTGCAAAAGGCGTTTACATTTCGAAGGACACATGGGAGGATGAGCTTTATGTGTTGCAACTTTGTTATCCGAAGATTATCTTTTCTGGGGAAACAGCACTTTATCTTCACACATTGATTGACCGTGAATATAGCAAAATTCATGTCACTGTGCCGCCGAAATACAACCAGACCAGGCTCAGGGAGAGAGGCGTTATCGTGCATCAAGAAAAACTTGATACATACGAGCTTGGAGTTGAGGACGTCAAAACCAATTTTGGCAACACTGTCAGGGTATATGACAAGGAACGATGCATTTGCGATACCATCAAGAACAGAGAGAAACTTGAGATTCAGAATTTTCAAACGGCTATGAAAGAATATATGCACGGCAATGCAAAGAATTTATCGTTGCTTATGCAATATGCCGAGCTGTTGAAAATTAGAGACGAAGTAATGAAGTACGTGGAGGTCATGGTATGATAAAATCTGCAACAGGGCTTAAGGCAAATATCCGGAATATATCCAAAGGCAATTTCTCCGCTTACAAAGGATGATATGGTAGGGATTGTGACCGAAATCTGCTACGTTGAGACTGGGGATAATGTAAGGTTCAAAGTCATGAGCGCAGGCACAATAATGGACGAATTTGACTATCCTGGTGTCCGCATTCATCTTGAGGCTGTTCTTGATAATTTGAAACAACCGATAAAAATTGACATCTCGACAGATGATGTAATCACTCCATCCGCTATTGAGTATGATTATTTCTTGATGTTTGACAATCGTGAGATACGGCTAAACACATACAACATAGAGACATTGCTTGCGGAGAAATCTCAGACCATTATAAATCGTGGGCTGGCGAATACGAGAATGCGAGATTTTTATGATATGTACGAAATCATGGAGAAAGTTGATTTTTCTTGGGATATTTACAAGAAGGCATTTGATGCGACATGCAGGAAGCGTGGCACGATATTCTCGAAGGAACGCGTTGAGACAGAGCTTGGGAATCTCGCAGAGAGCAAAGAAATGAAAAAACGCTGGGATATGTTTAGAGACAGAAACGATTTCGTGGAAAACATTGAATACTCCGAAATTATTTTTTCTGTCTCAAATATGATAGTGAAGAATTTTGACTGACGGAATGAAATATCAAGAGGCGAGAAATCGTCTCTTTTTATATAGAAAATTGTGCTAAAAGTAAATGTCCTGTTTTCTTAGACAAAATTTGACTGGGAAAAAGGTTGCGAACAATGCAATTTCGATTGCGAGCACGATTTTAAATCAATTTTTATTAATATTTTGGGCAGAATCAAATTTGACCGAATAAATGATGTAAGTTGACGCAGCAACTTTAATTTAGTAAAATAGCAGTATAAAACTCTGAATAAGGGGGTGGAAGTATGTCTGAGTTACAGAAGAACATGACGGATTACTTTGTAATCTGCGTGAATGAATTTGCCAAACGCTATAATATCGGTGCTAAAGATGCTCTGCTGTATCTTGATAAATATGAGGGGATGAAGTTCTTAGAAGAGTTTTACGATGTACAGCATACGCTTTCCATTGATGAAACGGTAGAAAGTCTTACTCTCATTTGCCAAAGACATGGAGGTGAGCTTTCTTGATACTTTACCATGGATCAAATATTGAAATTATGAAGATTGATTTAGGCAAATGCAGACCTTATAAGGATTTTGGCAGCGGTTTTTATCTGACTACCTTCAAGGAGCAGGCTGTACGAATGGCGGAAAACAGAGCAGCATTATATGGAGGCAATCCTGTTATAACTGTCTTTGAAGTGGATGATAATATTATGGAGATGCCGGAGCTTAACACCCGAAGTTTTTCTATAAAGCCTACAGTTGAATGGGCAAGATTTATCGTAAACAACAGGAGCAAGGAGTTCAACGACCCTGACAGTTCGGACTGCAATATTGATTGCAAATATGACATAGTATTTGGTCCGGTTGCTGATGATGCGGTGGCTGCGACAATTCGTCGTTTTTTAGGTGAGAAGCTAGATGAAGAAGGACTTAGGAAGAGACTTACATATAAGGAGTTAAGCAACCAGTATTCTTTCCATACGGAACAGGCTATATCCCATTTAAGAAAGGTTGGTGTCCTAAGTGAGTGACAGAGAATTTTTAATTGAGACAAATATTCAGGATGTGCTGAAATATATTATTACTGACCTCGGTTTGTCTGTTACGGAAGCAATGCGACGTTTTTATGTGTCCGAGGTATTCGCAAAGCTTCAAAATACGGATACGGGCTTATATCTTGAGAGCCCGGCATACATTTATGATTTATATCAGAATGAAATAAAAAACGGCATGTTAATTCAGGAAGAGATTTAGCAATGATATATAAAAACAAAATGACACCCCAAAAGGGTGTCATTTTGTTTATGGCGGAGGACATGGGACTCGAACCCACGGGGCTGTTACACCTTACTTGATTTCCAATCAAGCTCCTTAGCCACTCGGTCAATCCTCCAAGACTAATAACTACTTTACCATAAATTAAGAGATTACGCAAGTAAAACTTTTTGTATTTCTATTGTTTTTTATTAAATACGCGTGTTTTTTTGCTAGCCAGGGGCGGGAATTTTATGTTAGAATATTGTATACAAAAACGGAAACGGAGGAGTCAATAGCGTATGTGCTGCGAAAAACAGGTTCCGATGAGGGAACAACTTGAAGAAATCATTGCCAAATACAAAGATACGCCGGGAGCTTTGATTCCTGTGCTGCATGAGGCTCAGGAACTGTATGGCTATCTGCCTTTTGAGGTGCAGAAAATAATCGCCGACGGGCTGGATATTCCGGTTGCCAAAGTGTACGGAGTAGTAACCTTTTACTCCCAGTTTTCGCTTACCCCAAAGGGCAAGTACCGGATAAGCGTATGCCTGGGAACGGCGTGTTACGTAAAAGGCGCCGCAGAAATTTTGGATAAGCTCAAAGAGAGACTTTCCATAGACGTCGGGGAGTGTACGGATGACGGGCTTTTTTCCTTGGATTCCTGCCGCTGCATCGGGGCATGCAGCCTTGCACCTGTCGTGACGATAAACGAAGAAGTGTACGGGAAACTTGTGCCTGAGGACATCGACGGCATCATCGATAAATATGAAGCGATGGAGGTGAAATAAATGTCTGTAAAAACCATTGCTGAGATTGAAAAAATACGCGAAAACACGCTGAACGAAATCGGAGCAAGATTCGGAATGACCGATTTTGCGGGGGCGAGAATTCATATAATGACATGCGGCGGCGCGGGGTGCCATTCGTCCGGCTCGGGCAGACTGCGCGAAAAATTCCGGGAACTTGCAGAACGTGACAACATGTGCGAAGAGGTGTGTGCGGTCAGAACCGGATGTTTCGGACTTTGCTCCGATGGTCCGATTATTGTGATCCAGCCGGAAAACATCATGTATGCGAAGGTACAGCCCGAAGATGTTGAAGAAATATGGGAAAGTCATATTAAAAGAGGAAAACCTGTCGAACGACTTGTTTCCAAGAACGAAAAGGCGTTTTTCTCCAAGCAGCAGAGAATCGCACTCAAGAACTGCGGCCGCATCGACCCTGAAAACATAGACGAATATATTGCAGCTGGTGGTTATGCTGCACTCATTAAAGTTCTCAACGGCATGGAGCCTGAGGATGTAATTGATATTGTAAAGAAATCAGGAATCCGAGGCAGAGGCGGCGGCGGATTCCCGGCAGGCAGAAAGTGGGAGGCTGCGGCAAAGCAGATGGTACCCGACAAGATTGTGTGCTGTAACGCCGACGAAGGCGACCCGGGAGCTTTTATGGACAGATCCATTCTGGAAGACGACCCACACTCCGTAATCGAAGCCATGATTATCACTGCATATGCCATCGGCGCACACGAGGGATACATCTATGTCCGTGCGGAATACCCGACAGCGGTGAAAAGACTCAAAAAAGCAATTGCGCAAGCAGAAGAATACGGGCTGCTCGGTGATAATATCTTAGGAAAAGGGTTTTCGTTCCGACTTGAGATTCGTCTGGGCGCAGGAGCTTTTGTATGCGGGGAATCCACGGCACTTATGATTTCCATCGAAGGAAACCGAGGCGAGCCGAGACCGAAACCGCCTTCATCGGCAGAGAAAGGGCTCTTTGGCAAGCCAACGGTGCTTAATAATGTAGAAACTTTTGCGAACATCCCGCAGATCATCATAAACGGGGCGGACTGGTTCAGAGGCATAGGAACCGAAAGGTCAACCGGTACCAAGGTATTCGCGCTCGGAGGCAAGATTAACAATTCCGGGCTGGTTGAAATCCCAATGGGGACGACACTCCGCGAAGTGATTTACGATATCGGCGGCGGCATTCCGGGAGGAAAAAAATTCAAAGCCGCACAGACAGGCGGTCCTTCCGGCGGATGCATTCCGGCAGAACATCTTGATACATCGCTTGACTATGATTCGCTGACGCAGCTGGGTTCCATGATGGGCTCTGGCGGAATGATCGTCATGGACGAAGATACGTGCATGGTTGACATTGCAAAGTTTTTCCTTGAGTTCACGGTTGATGAATCCTGCGGAAAATGCCCTCCGTGCAGAATCGGAACCAAGCGTATGCTTGAAATTTTGACAAGAATTACGGAAGGAAAAGGTTCAATGGAAGACCTCGCTGAACTCGAGAGCATGGCAAATACGGTCAAACGTGCATCGCTTTGCGGACTGGGCCAGTCGGCACCGAACCCGATTCTTTCCACAATGAAATACTTTAAGGACGAGTACATCGCTCACGTAAGGGACAAGAAATGTCCGGCAGGCGTATGTATTTCGATGCTTCGCTTTATCATCGCCGACGAGCTCTGCAAACGCTGCGGAATCTGTGCGAAGAACTGCCCTGTGGGTGCAATCAGCGGAAGCAAGGAACAGGCTTATGTTATCAATCAGGATAAATGTATCAAGTGCGGTGTCTGCATGGCAAGATGTCCGTTCAAATCCATCATGAAGAACGCTTAAGGAGGAGGCCGAAAATGAGTAAAGTACATGTTACAATTGACGGCATTCAGGTATATGTGCCGGCTAGTTATACAGTTCTTGAAGCTGCAAAAGAAATAAATATTCATATTCCGACCCTCTGCTTCCTGAAAGATGTGAGCGAAATCGGATGCTGCAGAATGTGCCTGGTAGAAGTGGAAGGCATAAGAAGCCTTCAGGCTGCATGCGTATATCCGGTAAAGGACGGAATGAAGGTAAAAACGCACACACCGGAGATTATGAAAATCCGCAAGAAGAACTTGGAACTGATTCTTTCCAACCACCCTGCAAGATGCCAGAGCTGCACAAGAACCAATTCCTGCGAACTGCAGAATCTTGCGGATACACTGGATGCAAACTTTGAAAATTACAGGAGCTATCAGGAGCCGCTTACGGTTGACCTCCCGCTTGCAATCGATGACGGAATTTCGATTCAGAGGGATCCGAACCGCTGCGTGCTTTGCAGAAGATGCGTGAGCATTTGCAACGATATCCAGACAGTCGGTGCGATAAATGCAATAAACAGGGGATTTAATACGATTATAGGAACCCCGGAAAACCGCAGTCTTGATAATACGATCTGCGTAAACTGCGGTCAGTGCATCAATGTATGCCCGACCGGTGCGCTTCAGGAACACAGAAGCATTGACGAGGTATGGGATGCGATTTACGATCCCGACAAGTATGTCGTTGTTCAGACGGCACCTGCAGTGAGAGCAGCACTGGGTGAAGAATTCGGAAATCCGATCGGAACCGATGTGACGGGCAAGATGGTTTCCGCACTCCGCATGCTGGGCTTTGACAAGGTATTTGACACCGATACGGCAGCCGACCTTACCATCATGGAAGAGGGCACTGAACTTATCGACAGAATCCGGGGCGGCGGAGTGCTTCCGCTCATAACGTCCTGCTCGCCGGGCTGGATTAAGTTCTGCGAACACAATTACCCGGAAATGATCCCGAACCTTTCCACTTGCAAATCCCCGCAGCAGATGATGGGAGCTGTAATCAAGAGTTATTTTGCGGAAAAGAACGGAATCGATCCGGCCAAAATAGTGGTTGTTTCCGTCATGCCTTGCACGGCAAAGAAGTTCGAGGCAAAACGCCCGGAACTTTCCGTGAACGGACTTTCGGATGTTGATCATGTAATTACAACCAGAGAACTCGCCAGAATGATTAAATCGCTGGGTATCGAGTTTAATGCCCTCGGCGAGGGGCAGTTTGATGACCCGCTCGGGTTTTCAACCGGTGCCGGCCTCATATTCGGAACCACGGGCGGCGTTATGGAAGCTGCACTCCGGACGGTGTGCGATATCCTCAACGGAACAAGTTCCGATGCCATCGACTATGTACAGGTGCGAGGAATCGAAGACGGAATAAAGATTGCCGAAGTGGAAATTCTCGATTTGAAGATTCGGGCGGCAGTGGCACACGGACTCGGCAATGCAAGAAAGCTCATCGAGCGCGTCAAAGCCGGGGAAAAATTCGATTTCATCGAAATCATGGCCTGCCCGGGCGGGTGCATCAACGGCGGAGGGCAGCCGCTGCAGGTTTCCGATGTACGCAATTGGATTGATTTCAAAGAAAAAAGAGCCCAGGCACTTTATCACGGCGACCGTGAAAAATTCGTGCGCAAGGCTCACAACAATCCTGCAATTAAGAAACTGTACAAAGAATACCTGGGATTTGCCGGCGGCATGCGGGCACATCAGCTTCTGCATACGAAGTATGTTGACCGGAGCGATGTTTAACCGTCCACATGGATTGACAACTTGACAAGATAATTATAGTAACCTTCGGTTGACAAATCATCAAGGATAACGTCCTCGTAGAATTTGTCGCCGAGGGTTAGATTGTTTTTTGCGGCATAATCAATGAGTTTTTTGCAGTTTTCAAGGACATTGGCATAGCCGTGATTGTCGTAAATGGCAAGCAGCCTGCCGCCTTTCACAAGCGTAAGTTCTTCGGACTGATGCTTACTGATTTCGGAAGGTTCGATGACGGAATAAAACTGGCTGTATTTATAGGCATCTTCGCTGACCGAATCACGGGGAATCAGGGCACCTATCGGATAGGCACTGTACAGGTTCATCCTCTGGCAAAACGCAAAATGTTCCCCAACAGCCTCCATAATGTTCTTCTCGTCGTCGATTCCTTCATAATCCGTGATTACGTAGAACTGATCCTCTGCGTTTTCAAATATGATTTCATCAACTGGTGCAAGAATTCCGCTTCGGGTTTCTTCAATTTTCTTGTTGATGTATATGCGTGACCATTTCAGACTTTCGATTTTCTGGTCAATCTCCTTTTTCTTTGATTCGAGAAGTTCGATAAGCGCTTCGGGAGAGCGATTGTCCATGTGCTCCTTGATTTCGTTTATGTGAACCCCCAAATCCCGCAAAGTCCTTATAATCGCAAATGTTTCAAGCTGCGTAAAAGAATAATAGCGGTAGCCGTTTTCACCTATAATGTCGGGCTTAAAAATCCCGCAGCTGTCATAGTGAAAAAGAGTCTGTTTTTTTACATCAAAAATTTTTGCAAACTCGCCTGTTGTGAAATATGTTTTTTTGCTTTTCATGAGAACCTCCCGGGTCTGACTGCTAAAAGTATACCACATTGCACAAAAATAGTGTATAATTAATTGAATGTTTAATTTGGCGGAGGAGAAAATGAAGTATATACAGATAGATATCAGAGGCAGCAGGCAGGCAATCGAGCCGACTATCGCGGCACTTCTCGAAATCGGAATCACGGACGCGGTGGTCGAAGACCCGGCGGACATTGCGGATCTGCTCGAAAAAAAGAACGATTACGACTGGGATTATATTGATGAAAGCATTTTGGAACTTGAGAACGAAACGCCGAAGGTTACGGTTTTTGTCGAAGAAAACGAGGAAGGAAGGGCCAAGCTTGAAGAAATTCGTGAGGCGGTCGCAAGTCTTGAGGCACGCGCAGAAGCGGGCGAGCTTGGCGAAGGCATTGACCTTGGCAGCCTTGATATTTCAGTGAAGGTCGAAGATGACAGTGAGTGGAAAGACAACTGGAAAGAGTATTTTAAACCGGCAAAGGTCGGCAAAACGATTGTGGTTAAGCCTACATGGGAGGAATATAAACCGGCATCGGGAGAAAAGGTAATTGAAATTGATCCGGGCATGGCGTTCGGCACGGGCACACATGAAACCACCTCGCTTTGCATACGCCTCATGGAGGAGTATGTGAAACCGGGAATGAAGGTTCTGGACGTGGGCTGCGGCTCGGGGATTTTGTCGGTTGCAGCGGTGCTTCTCGATGCGTCAGAGGTCCTCGGCGTTGAAATCGACCCGATTGCCGTTGAAATCGCAAAGGAGAATATTGCACTTAACAAGGTCGGAAACGTGGCAAGGGCACAGTACGGTGACCTCACGAAGGGCATTGACTTTAAGGCGGATGTCATAGTCGCAAATCTCATGGCCGATTTGGTAATGATGCTCAGCGAGGATGTCGCAAAACACCTCCTGCCGGGCGGTATTTATATTTCCTCGGGAATTCTCACGGAAAAAGAAGTTCAGGTTGCAGACACCATGCGTGCACTTGGATTTAAGATAATGGAAGTCAAAGAAGATGGTATGTGGTGTGCCATCGTCGCAAAACTTTAGGAGAGGGACATGATTAAGTTTTTTGTTGAGCCGAGTGCAGTCTGCGGCTCAGACATCTATTTGGATAAAAAAGAAGATATCAAGCATCTTACAAGAGTTTTGCGTGCAAAATGCGGGGATGCGGTATGCATATCGGATGGCGGTGAGTGGGAATACGAAACCGAGATTGCAGCGATTGACGAAGCATGTGTGACGCTTCGCATTCTTGATAAGCAAAAACCCGCACGCGAGCCGTGCATTCGGGTAAGCCTCTACCAGGGAATTCCCAAGGCCGCCAAGATGGAGACCATCATACAGAAAAATGTTGAAATGGGTATCGACGAAATCGTGCCGGTATTTATGGAAAGAACGGTCGTAACTGACAAGGGGCAGTTCGGCAGGAAACTCGCCAGATGGCAGAAAATCAGCGACGAGGCCGTAAAACAGTGCAAGCGCAGCAGAATCCCGCAGGTCGCAGAGCCTCTTTCCTTTGACAAAATGCTTGAAGACCTTGCAAACAGCTACGATTTGGTAATCTGCCCTTACGAAAATGAAGAGAATCGTACGATGAAGGATGCCTTGCGGGAATTTGCCGGGAAAGCCCGTACGGATGTCGGAAATTCTGCCGAAGCAGACGAACCGCTTGCATCCGCACCGCGTATCGCGGTCATTATCGGGCCGGAAGGCGGCTTCAGTGAGAAGGAAATCGCAAAGCTTTGTGCCTGTGGCATTTCGGTGCAGCTGGTTACGCTCGGAAAAACGATTCTCCGCACGGAAACAGCGGGTCTTGCCGCACTTGCGATGATCATGTATGAACTGGAATTGTAAACGCTGAGAAAAGGCGCACCCGGGAACGGGTGCGCCTTTTGTATCGGTTGTCCTTATTCTGCGTGCATCTTTGCATGGCGTTTAATCGCCTCAAAGGATTGGTCGCTTATGTGATGCTCGATTTTGCAGGCATCTTCGGCAGCAACTTCGGGATCAACCCCGAGGTTAACCAGGAATTGCGAGAGCAGGGTGTGCCGCTCGTATATTTTTTCCGCAATGGATCTGCCCGAATCGGTCAGGGTCAGATAGCCGTTTGCATCGGAAACGACATATCCGTCTGCCTTCAGAATGCCCAGAGCGCGGCTTACGCTTGGCTTACTGAACCCCATTTCTTCACCGACGTCGATTGCCCGCACGGTCGGATGCGTCTTTGATAAAACCAAAATTGTTTCCAGATACATTTCTCCGGATTCTTGTATTGCCATAATGAACCTCCCTAAAACTATTCTCATGTTAGCACAAAGCAACCACCTTTTCAAGAGCGGAATTTTTTTAAAATTTTTTTGAAAAAAATGTTGACAAGACAGCAAAGCAATAGTATATTATATCTGTGGTTAGCGAAAGCTAACCAAATTTAAAGAGCAAAGGTTAGCAAAAGCTAACCTAAAATAAATCAATGAGGTTAGTGCAAACTAACCTATTTAAAAGCAAACGGGTTAGCACAAACTAACCCAAATACAGCAACACGCGGTACTCGCGGGGAACGGAGGAAATATGATGCCTTTAGCTTTAGCAAACCGGGGAGAGGCGAACATAATCAAGAAAATCGGCGGTACCCCCGAGGTTAAAAAACATTTGGAAAACTTAGGGTTCGTGGTAGGCGGAGATGTCACGGTAGTGAATTCGCTCGGCGGCAATCTGATTGTGAACGTCAAGGAATCGCGCGTGGCACTCAGCCGCGAAATGGCACAGAAAATCATGGTATAAACTTATTTTATCCAGATGCGGAAAGGAATGAAGAGAATGAAAACATTGAAAGAAGTAAAAGTCGGAGAAGACGCAGTGGTAAAAAGACTTCACGGCGAAGGCGCGACCAAGCGCAGAATCATGGATATGGGAATTACAAAAGGCACGGCGGTGCATGTAAGAAAAGTTGCACCTTTAGGCGACCCCATTGAGCTTACTGTAAGAGGCTATGAGCTTTCCATCAGAAAAGCCGATGCCGAAATGATCGAAGTGGAGGGAGATGAATAAAATGAGCGAGAAAAAAATCAGAATTGCTCTGGCAGGTAACCCGAACTCAGGAAAAACGACCTTGTTTAACGGTCTGACGGGTTCCAACCAGTTCGTGGGAAACTGGCCCGGCGTAACCGTTGAAAAAAAAGAAGGTAAATTAAAGAAACATGAAGATGTTGTGATTACCGACCTTCCGGGAATCTATTCTCTTTCCCCGTATACATTGGAGGAAGTTGTTGCAAGAAACTACCTGATCGATGAACGTCCGGACGCAATCCTAAACATCATCGACGGTACGAACCTCGAAAGAAACCTTTATCTGACAACGCAGCTCACCGAGCTTGGAATCCCGGTTGTTATCGCAGTCAACATGATGGACATCGTAGAAAAGAACGGCGATAAGATTAATACCGCAGAACTTTCCCGCCAGCTTGGCTGCAAAGTCGTGGAAATCTCTGCTCTGAAGAATAAAGGCATCATGGAAGCAGCAGAAGCGGCAATCGACGCCGCAGAAAACGCGAAGACAATCCCGATGCACACATTCTCCGGTGCGGTTGAACACGCAATCGCGCACATCGAAGAAGCTGCAATCCACGATCTTGCGGAAGAACAGCAGAGATGGTATGCAATCAAGATTTTTGAGCGCGACGAGAAGGTTCTTGAAAAACTGAGCATTCCTGCAAACGTCATGGCACACATCGAAAACGACATTAAGGCTGCGGAAACGGAAATGGATGACGATGCAGAATCCATCATCACAAACGAAAGATATTTATACATAAGCTCGATCATCAAAGCCTGCTATAAGAAGAAAAATGCGGGAGGACTTTCAAACTCCGATAAAATCGACAGAATCGTAACCAACAGATGGCTCGGTCTTCCGATTTTCGCGGTAATTATGTTCCTCGTTTACTATATTTCCATGGTCACCGTCGGTGCGTCCGCAACGGACTGGGCGAATGACGGACTCTTCGGAGATGGCTGGCATCTGTTCGGAAACGGAACCGCACAGTACGAAAAGGCTGCAAAGCAGTACGGCGATACGGACCTGATTCTCGGTGCATTTGCTGACGAATACGGCAATGACAGCATCGCAGCGGCCCTCGACATGGAAAGCGAAACTTACGATGACGCAGCAGCAAAGGCTGCCCTCGAACAGCTTGACGCGGCCGTTCCGGCAGACGCAAGCGTATCTTATGAAGTAGAAGATGAAGAAACTCTTGCTGTCGAAACCATAGACGGCGTTACAAAAGCCGACTTTGAAGCAGCAATGGCAGAGTTCCTGAACACAGATTATAAAGAAGCTTACGGCGCTCCGGATACTTCCACATATGGTATTTGGGTACCGGGCATCCCGGTACTCCTCGGAAATGCGCTTGAAGCGGCAGGCACAGCAGAATGGCTGTCCGGTTTAATCCTCGACGGTATCGTAGCCGGAGTCGGCGCGGTTCTCGGATTCGTTCCGCAGATGCTCGTACTCTTCCTGCTTCTTGCATTCCTCGAAGCATGCGGATACATGGCTCGTATCGCTTTCGTACTCGACCGTATCTTCCGTAAGTTCGGTCTTTCCGGTAAATCCTTCATCCCGATGTTAATCGGTACAGGATGCGGTATCCCGGGAATCATGGCGTCGCGTACAATTGAAAACGAACGTGACCGCCGTATGACAATTATGACAACAACCTTTATCCCTTGCGGAGCAAAAGTTCCGTTTATCGGAATGATCGCCGGCGCAATCTTCGGCGGCAGCGCATGGGTAGCTACAAGTGCATATTTCGTAGGTATGGCAGCAATCATCATCTCCGGCATCATGCTGAAGAAGACAAAGAGATTCGCAGGAGATCCTGCACCGTTCGTAATGGAACTTCCTGCATACCACATGCCTACACTCGGCAATGTTCTCCGCTCCATGTGGGAACGCGGCTGGTCCTTCATTAAGAAAGCCGGAACAATCATCCTGCTTTCCACAATCGCAGTATGGTTCACATCTTACTTCGGATTCACAGACGAAGGATTCCGTATGCTGGCAGAAGATGAACTTGATCAGTCCATCTTAGCGGCTATCGGTGGAGCAATCTGCTGGATCTTCGCACCACTCGGATTCGGAACCTGGGAAGCAACGGTTGCATCCATCACAGGACTGGTTGCAAAGGAAAACATCGTTGGTACGATGGGTATCCTTTACGGAGCAGCAGGAGATGTTTATGCAACACTCGGAACTGTATTCACACCGGTAAGCGGATATGCATTCCTCGTATTCAACCTGCTTTGCGCTCCATGTTTCGCAGCAATCGGTGCAATCAAGCGCGAGATGAATAACGCAAAATGGACCTGGTTTGCAATCGGTTATCAGTGTGGATTCGCATACTGCATCGCACTCGTTATCAACCAGATTGGTCAAGCATTCGAAGGTAATATGAATATCATCGGTTTAATCGCAGCAATCGCTGTTATCGGTGTAATCATTTACAACCTGGTAAGACCTTATAAAGAAGCAAAATAAGAGGTAGAAAAAATGAGATGGATGATTGATAATTTAGGAACAATTGTTGTCGGACTATTGCTTGCGGCAGTTGTAACCGCGATCATTATCCGGCAGATCAAGAATAAAAAGGCGGGAATTCATTCCTGCGGAAGCGGATGTCAATGCTGTGCCTTGGCGGGAACTTGCCACCTGGCAGGTGACAAGGAGACAGAGAAAATGGCGGATGACATTATCCGCCGGATCCGCAACGAAAAATAAGCAGACAGACCTATTACATCTAAAGATATATAACTTTCATACTTGTAAAAAATCGGAACCCATGCCTTCGGTTCCGATTTTTTACAGTGCATGAGCGGTCGGCCGCTCCTGCTTCATAAGACCATGTTTATAATTTTTCGACCTCTTCGGCAGAAAGTCCGGTTGCCTTGATAATCTCATCTGCACCCACACCGAGGTCTTTAAGATTTTTCGCAATTTCGCGCTTTTCTTGTGCAGCACCCTCGGCACGACCTTCGGCAAGACCCGCCTTGCGTGCATCCTCGCGCATAGAGGCCTGATCGTGCTGATACATCATGCGGCATTCCGCCCATGCAGCCTCTCTTTCTTCCTTCGTTACCGTCCGATATAAGTTTTCAGCCATGACGATTCCCTCCTCACTTCCGCATATTGCCTGTACGGAGTCTTTGTAGTTTTCATCATCAGCATATCTTAAATACACCGCAAGCCGTTCTATTTGGCTCATCTCTTCAATCGGCTTATTGGGGTCGACTTTTCCAAGCTCAAGGAAATGAAACTCAAGACGGTCACACAAGCGATGTCCTGTGTTTTGCTCTCTGACAGAGAAAATGCTGTGACAGCCGATGTCCTTCGGAAAGAGCTTACTTTCTACGATGGAAACTACGATGCTCTTTTTCATATTACCATAAGGCTCGCCGGATTTCAACGAGGAATTGACCAGCCTGCCGCCATAGAACAGGATTCGGCATCGGTAGTCGGTGAGGTGGGAAACCTGCATTTCGATGGTCAGAAGTTCGCCGGAATCGGTCTCTGCTTTGATGTCCATCGTCGTATCTTTGTCAAGAATCCAATCGCCGATATCAATCGGGTTTCTGATTTCGATATGGCAAATCGGGTCATCCTTTCGCTCCAAAATAATGTTAAGCAGACCGATAAGCGCCGCTTTTGATTCCTCGGTGTCACTTCCGTAGATACGGTGAAAGACATAGTCGTTATAAAGCGGCATTCGCGTGCGGTAAGTATCAGTATAGAGTTTTGCGATTTCCTCGCTGTTTGTTAGGTTTTTCTTTTTCATTCATTCCGCCTTCACATCCTGTGCGGAGAATGGATCCATTCGCGTTAAATAGAAATTTCTGTAAAACTATAATAGCATGAAATGGAAATAAATACAAGCCATATACTGGCATTTATCCCGGAGAAAATTTCTGACAAAATTCGACAAGAAAAAGCCAAAAGACAAACCGCCTAAAAAATCGCCAATAAAAGAACCGCGGGACACTGCTCCCGCGGTTCAAGTTTTTTCAGCGGATTTCGGGCTTATTCTTCATCAAAGCCGCAGTCACAGTCACAGTCTTCCCATTCGAGAAGCTTCTTGTATGTGCTGCATCCGAAGATGATGCCTACGATTAAAACCCCTGCGATGGCAGCATTTCTCACGATTTTGGAAACATCCACCGTTACGGTAACATCTACATTGCCGTTATCTTTTCTTCCTGGAATCATTGGTAAACCTCCCTGTTTAATCTCATTTTGTTATGTCCCTGCGGAAGCACCGCAAGAACCGATTCATGAAAGCATTATACCATGAAAAAATCACTCTTGCAATGTTTTAAGAGCAAAAGACGGCGTTCTGAGATACCTGCCGAGCCCGTACAGACTGTCGGGATTGCCCTGATCAACGGCAGAGGTGTGCTGATAGGAGTTTACGGACATTTTCAGGCCGACATCCTTAAGCACCGTATCGGCGTTTTTGTCCTGTGGGTAGGCACCGTAAGGCCATGCAAAAAGTAAAGGCGCGCTGCCGCTTGCCGAGGCGATTTTTTCTTGATTTTTCGATAAATCAGCCGAGAGCATTTCGTGATATGCCTCGACGCTCTCCCCGGGCTTTTGGTTTGCGCCCTTGCGGCCGCCTGCGATACGGTGAAGGTCATAAGTATGATTCCCGAATTCCACAAGCCCGGATTTTGCCATGAGAGCAACTTCGCCCCAGGAAAGATTGCAGCTTGACGGTACGCGGTAGATGTCGCCGGATGCGATTTCCGAATCGGAGCCGATCAGGGAGATGACTGCCTTCATATTGTATTTTTGCAGGAGCGGAAAGGCATAAGTGTAATTGTTGCAATAACCGTCATCAAAGGTCAGGAGAATAGGTTTTGAAGGAAGCATCGCTTCGCCGGAAACATAAGCGTAAAGCTGCGAAGGAAGAATGGTCGTGTACCCGCTCGCCCTGTACCATTTCAGGTCGCTTTCAAAGCGGTCCCTGCTTATAAAATATTCGCTTTCGCCGGAAGCGGATTCCGAAATGCCGTGATACATTACAATGGGAAGATCGATGCTTTGGCGGTTGTCGTGGAGCGAGACTGCTGATTTTGCGGCCGGGATCGTAACCGTTCCGATGGAAATGCTTATAAGGATGCACATCGCAAAAATGATGGCACATTCGATTTTTTTCATTGTAAAAACCTCCGGATACATTATATTCCCCAATCGTAAATCAAAGACTGTTTTTCGCGTGCAAGTTGTGGTAAAATAGATAAAAGACACGCGCAGGGAGGATGGGAAAATGAAATACGCATACAGAAACGGATTTATTCTTGACGGTTCGGAAAACATGGAACCGGTGCCAGGCAAAGTTATCCTTACGGACGGCGATAAAATCGAGAAAATCATCAGCGATGAAGAATTGATAGAACTCACGGGATATGAAAAAATAGATTTAGGCGGCAGATATATCATGCCGGGTCTTGTGAACATGCATCTGCATCTTCCGGCAACCGGAAAACCGAAGAAAAAAGAATCAGATCCGGTCAAGCTTGTCAAATTGATTACAAGCAACGGATTGTTTCGCAAGATCGGCATCAAAATTTGTGCATCGGCTGCGGAGACGGAACTTCTCAGCGGCGTTACCACGATAAGAACGATGGGCGGCGTCGAAAACTTCGATTCCCTCATCCGCGACCGAATTGACAGCGGAACGCTCAAAGGACCGAGAATTCTCGCATCAAACAAGGCGGTATCCGTGGAGGGCGGACATATGGCGCACTCGCTGGCATACGTTGCTTCCAGTGCCGAAGAGGCACGCAATTATGTGAAGCAGATTGCAAAGGACAAACCCGACTGGATTAAGCTCATGATTACGGGCGGCGTCCTCGACGCGAAAGTCAAGGGCGAACCGGGCGAGCTTAAAATGCCTGCCGAATATGTCAAGGCGGCGTGTGACGAGGCACATGCACTCGGATTTAAGGTTGCAGCACATGTTGAAAGCCCAGAGGGCGTGAAGTGTGCGCTTGAAAACGGAGTGGATTCGATTGAACACGGAGCAAAGCCGGATGCGGAAATCATAGAATTATTTAAGGAAAAAGGCGCATTTCTTGTCGCTACCATCTCTCCGGCACTTCCGTTTGCTGAATTCGACAGAGAAACAACGCACATAACGGAAGTCGCACAGTACAACGGCAAAATCGTATTCGAAGGCATTTTGGAATGTGCAAAGGCCTGCCTTGCGAACGGAATTCCGGTGGGACTCGGCACGGATACGGGCTGTCCTTACATCACGCACTACGATATGTGGCGGGAACTCAACTACTTCCATAAATACTGCGGAGTTTCTAATGCTTTTGCGCTCTATACGGCAACGAAGCGGAATGCACAGCTTGCCGGTGTGGGAGACATTACCGGAAGCATTGAGGCAGGAAAATCCGCGGACTTCATAGTTACGAAGGAAAATCCGCTCGAAAATCTTGCGGCTCTCAGAAATATTGATATGGTCGTTTTCCGCGGGGAAATAACGGACAAGCCGGGTGTCAAAAAAATGCCGGAGGTCGAAGCACAGCTCGACAAATATATATAAACCCGAAAGGATTGATAATTTGAAAAAAGCAGCATTTCATACACTGGGCTGCAAAGTCAACCAATACGAAACGGAGGCCATGAAGGAGCAGTTTGCTGCCCGCGGCTATGAAATCGTAGGGGAAGAGGAAGCAGCCGATGTATACATTATAAATACCTGCACGGTTACGAACCTTGCAGACCGCAAATCGCGTCAGTATATCCGGCGCATGAAAAAACAATGCCCGGACGCAGTGGTTGCCGTGACGGGATGCTACGCGCAGGTCAAGCCCGAGAAACTTGAGGCTTTGCCGGAAGTCAACATTGTGGCGGGCACAGGCGAAAAACACAACATCGTGGATTATGTGGAAGAGTATTTTACAAATCACACGAAGCAGAAACATATTTTGGAATACGATGCCCTGACATCCTACCACGACAAGGGAATCATAACATCCATGGACTCGCGCACGCGCGCTTATGTCAAGATACAGGAAGGGTGCAATCGGTTTTGCTCCTACTGCTTGATTCCGTTCGCGCGGGGAGCCGTCAGAAGCCGCAATCCCGAAGAGATCATAGAAGAAGTACAGGCTTTGATTGACAAGGGCTTTCGCGAGATCGTTCTGACGGGAATCAACACGGCACTTTACGGCACGGAGGAAAACTTTCCGTATCCGCTTTCGAGTGAAGAAAAAGCGCTCGGCATGCACGGAATCGAAATTATCATCAGCCGGATTAACGCTCTGGACGGGGAATTCCGCATCAGGCTCAGCTCTCTCGAGCCGACGGTGGTCAATGCCGAATATGTGAAGAGGCTCATGTGCTATGAAAAGCTCTGCCCGCATCTGCATCTTTCGATTCAGAGCGGAAGCGACAGCGTGCTTGCGGCGATGAACCGCCATTACAGCAGGCAGGAATATCTGGACATTGTCCGTGTGCTGAAGGACTGCGACGCCCATTACGGCGTGACGACAGACATCATCTGCGGATTTCCGGGTGAAACGGAAGAGAACTTTGAAGACAGCCTTCGCATGACCGAGGAAGCTGACTTCCTCAAAGTCCACGCATTCCGCTATTCCAGGCGCGAAGGCACGGCGGCATGCGAGATGAAGAATCAGATTGACGGCGAGACGAAAAATAAACGCGTAAGCAGGCTGATGGAAAAGGCGGAAGAGGTAACGCGGAGATTCTTCGAAAGTTCGGTAGGCGAAGTGCGGACAGTTCTCTTCGAGCAGGAAGAGGCGGAGTTGTCTCGAAACGCTGTGCCGGCAGAGGTCGATGCCTCGAAAGCGGGCACAGTCCTCAGCGGCTACACCGAAAATTACATCAAGGTGTATGCGCCCGGCGGCGAAGAGCATTTAAACAGTTTTCAAAAAGTTAAGCTTTTAGAACCATATAAAGACGGTATGAAAGGAGAAATATTATAATGGCAGATTGTGTATTTTGTATGATAGCGAATCATGAGATTCCATCAACCATCGTTTACGAGGACGATAAGATTATTGCGTTTAAAGATTTAGACCCGCAGGGCCCGGTGCATGTGCTGGTTATTCCGAAAAAGCACATCGCATGCTTGGACGATGTTAAGCCGGAGGATCACGAGCTGATGGGTCACATCATGTGCAAAATCGGTGAGATTGCGAAGAGCCAGGGGCTTGAAAACGGCTACAGAGTTGTAAGCAACAACGGCGACGACGCTTTCCAGACGGTAAAGCACATTCACTTCCACATCATCGGCGGCAAACCGATGGGCTGGCCGCCGTTCCCGGTACAGGAGTAAGAGTATACGCGGGGCAGATAGCAAAATGATACAGCTCTATTTACAGCTTCTCGACACGCAGACCGAACAGGAAAAATTTGAACGGCTTTATTATCAGTATAAAAGGCTGATGTACTGGATTGCAAATCACATTCTGGGTGACAGCCATCTCGCAGAAGACGCCGTGCACGAAGCATTTCTGAAGATAATAAAAAATTTTCACAAAATCGGAGAAATTAATTGTCCACGAACGAAGAATTTCGTGGTTATTATAGTTAGGAACGTTGCGCTCAGCATTCTCGAAAAAGAAAACCGCGGGCCTAAGACGCAGAGCTTTTCGGAAGACTTCGCAGGAAGCGATATGGCGGAAGCCTCGGATTCTTATTGGGAAAATCTCTCGTCGGGATTTGATGAAACCTCTGATGAAGTCCTGCGAAAGGAAATCATGCGAACCGTGGACAGTCTGCCGGACTGGGCGGCGGATGTTTTGACGCTGTCAGCCGTCTATGGGTGCAGCACCGCGGAAATCGCAGCGATTGAGGGAATCTCCACGGAAGCGGCAAAAAAACGATTGCAGCGTGCGCGCGTTTTGTTTCAAAACAAGATGAAAGAGGGCGAGACGAAATGAACGGTGCAGAATTTCAGAGTGTTTTGGCAGAAGCCTTGGAACGAAGATATGCATCCATACCGGATCCCGAAGAACTGTCCTTTGATTATGAGTTTTCACCGCAGTTTGAGCGGAAGATGAAGCGCATGATTCGTCGGTTTGACCACATACAGGGCAAAGAACAGCGAGCGGAGCGGAAAGAAACCAATTTCCGCTTCCGAAAGGTGGCTGTATTTGCCCTTGTTTTAGTGCTCTTAATGGCATTGGCGGCGTGCGCGGTACACTATATTATTATCTGGAACGAAGAAAACAACGAAAAACAAGGTACTCTGGATGTGACATTTGAACTTGAAAATCCTAACACTGAGGATTTGTTTACTTTCAAGGAGCCTGTTGTGCCTGACAGCTACACGCGGGAAGTAACATTCCGTGATGGAGATATTCAGGATATTGAATATACTGATGAAAAGAGCGGAAAGACGATTCTCTATCACCAAACAGGAATATCAGAATCTATGGGTCTTAGTATAGGTAATGAAGATGAGAGCTTCACACAGATAGAAATAAATGGATTTAAAGGTTATGCGGAAACCGAAGGAGAGACACCGTTTATCGTATGGAGTGATGGGATTTCATTATATACCATTTCCTCTAATATTTCGTTCGATGAACTTTTCGTGATTGCCGAAAGCATACAGTGAAATGTACTGAAAAAAATACAAAAAATATTTTAAATTTCTTGTCCCCAAATCACCTTTTCAGCGGTTTTAGTGTATAGAAGGGGAAAATTTTCGGCAGAAAGCCGTGGGGGAGGTAAGAAAATGAGAAAGAAAAAAGTATTAACAGTACTCATGATTTGTATGTGTTTGTCGGCAAGCGGTATTTTTGCATATTCAAAATTGCGTCCGGTACAAGGAGAAAATGAATTCAGGAGCATCGGAGAAAATATGCAGTCATCGGTAAAGAGTTTACTGAGCGCAGATGCCCAGGATGCTATGGGGGAAGTATTAGGGACGAAAATAAGCAAAGCATATTTTGATGTAAGGTATGCATCTTACAAGTCCAGTCCACTGGAATATGAAAATCCAAAAGAAGAGGCATGGGAATCAATAAAAAAAGAAGTCTGGGAAAGAGAATTTGCGGAGAAAAATTCCTTAATGCCGACAGACGAAGAAATTAGAGCATATGTCGAAACAAACAAAGAAGGCTTTCATTCTACCGAAGAGGGAAAGGCATTGATAAAAGCTCTTTGCGAAGGTATGGGTTTGACAGAGGATGAATATTGGAAATATCACGAGAAATATGAAGCCCCTTTGGCTGTAATCCATAATAAGGTTGAACAATTTGCCAAAAACAAGAAAATCAAAATAGCTGCGAGTGATGAAATCAGCAGTACGATTCTTGATAATGACTACTTTAATCAACTATCATAGGCTTTAGCAAGGAGGGGATTATTTTGGAAAACACGAAATGGAAAAGAACTTTAAAATTTCTGTGCGTAATCAGTGCGCTTGCCATGGTGGCACTGCCATGGTTCTCGTTTAATCCGAAAGTAACGGGATATTATTGGGGGATGGATTCACTGCTCTATGCGTGGGTTCCGCTTATCATCATTGCGCTGTATTTATTTCAATGGAAAACCAACAAAATAGGAAATATCATACTTGCAGAAGCTGCCTTGTTTTCGCTGCTGGGTATCTATGTATATGCCTTCCTTTATTGGCCGTGCAGCATTACAGGCGATGCACCGGATATGGGAGTGAGCCTTTCGGCAGCGCTTCCGACTTTCTGGATTGGCTTTGCGGTAATGCTTTGTACTTGGATGGCTTTTCAGGCATACTTTATTCGACAGTGTGTCCGCAAATAGGGCTTTCATTCTGCCGAAGAGGGAAAGGGGTTTATGGAAAAAATGGAAAAGAGTAAAAGAAAAATATCTGAGAAAAAAATAATGTTGTTAATACTGATTGCTTCGATTGCAGCAGTAGCAATCTATTTGATTTTTTTAATACCGCATTCAACGACGACAGAATTTTTTCAAAGTGATATAAGAGATGGAGCAATTACAACTTATCCGCTGTCCCGCGAGGAATATATTATAGAATCTGCGAAGTTGTTTTTAATAATAAACATCCCGAATGTTTTAATTCTCATAAAGCACTTTAGCCGATTTCTTGCAGAAAAGCTAAGCTGGAAGCTAAAATGATGTAGCAGCATAAGGGTCACTTGATAAGACGGATTTTATCTGCTATACTTAAATCAAAGCAGACAATAGCTTCGCCCAGTACTGATTTCAATGGAGGAATATACATGATTGTTTATCATGGAAGCACAGTACCGGTAGAAAAACCGGAGATTCGCACAGGAGAAACATTCTTGGACTTTGGCAGAGGATTTTATACGACTACATCTGAATATCAAGCAGAGCGTTGGGCAAAAATCAAAATGAGAAGAGAAGGCAAGAATATAGGATATGCATATTGGGCCTGTAGCAGATGATAATGTGTACCGCCCGATCAGACTTTTTGAAACAGGTGTTTTAGAGACAGACGAGACCTTGAAAAGATTAAAGACAGAAGTACTGCAGGATCAATGGACTTTCCATACAGAAAAAGCACTTTCTTTCGTCAAATTCATTGAATCAAAGGAAATTATTGCGGAGGTGTAATATGGGACAGGAACAATTTCTTGCAATTATGCCATTTATCAGTGCTGACCTTGTTGAGATGATTGCTCAAAAAGAAGGAATTTCTGAGAATCAGGCGATAGCAAAGCTTTATAAATCTAAACTATATTCAATCCTGGAAAGGGAAGAAACGAAGCTATGGCAATATAGCACAGAAATGCTGTATTCGCTTTTTATGCAAGAGGAGAAAACAGGAAATATTGAATTTCCTGATGTGTAGAGTTGCACAAGAATGTGCATGGAGGCGAGAATTATGAGTAAGAAAACTGAGTTTACAGTTTTTTGCCTTGAAAATTATAAGGTATACAAATCACTGACAGGGAAACAGACAGCAGAACTATTTGAACGCTATGGTGTATTCGATTATTTGAATGAGTTCTACGATGTGCTCCATACAACAGGCTACCGTCATATCAATTGCGATATCGACAAATATCTAAGTGCGAGAAACCCTGCATATATTGCATGATGAGTTACCTAACCTATCCTCAATTGAAGAAAACACATCGATTGATTGGATTAATCCACCATTTCAGGAGGCTTCGATATGAAATGTCCGTATTGCAATAATGATATGATTCCGGGATATGTCCAGAACGGCAGGAGGCTGGTTTGGGACACCGAAAAACTTGACGGTGCATACCTGCCTTTTACCGAGAAAGGCAGATTTGTAACAAAGGGATTTTTCAAGAACACGGAAATGGAATCCTATCTTTGTGAAAACTGTAATATCTTATTGTCACTTTTGGAAGAATGACGAATATGGGGCTTCCGGCTTGGGGCGGATTGGGAGTGTCGCCGGTGGTCTTGGGGTGGCAGTCATGACCTTGGGTCGACTGGTATGACCTTGGGATGTCTGGAAAAATTAGGCAATTCCTACCAAGTGCCTCAAAAAGACCCCTGTTTCGTGTATTTTAGCCTGTTTTACACCGCGTTGAGCCTGTTTCACGCCGGCTTTGTACTGTGATTTTACCCCTTGCAAAAATGTAAGGTTTTGGGAGGTTGGAATTTCAACGTTTCACGGGGATAACTTTTTTACACTTTTTTACAGTGCGATTTTTTCGCCCATGCAGGTCCCCAGAGACACGAAGTGCCCCTTCATAGAAGCCCTCTTCGTGTAAACGCTATCTTTGACCCCGCGGCGCGGTGCTGTGTAAACGCTATCTTTGGCCTCGCACCCATGAACCCAAGCACCCAAGCACCGTCCTTGGTCATCTAGACACCCTGCGCCGCCCGGCTCAAGAAAAAAGCGCCTTTGAATCGTAGGACTCAAAGACGCAATTTTTTTCGTTTATTTTTTCAGAAATTCCTGGACGAGCTGCTTAACCTGGTTTCCGTCGGCAAGACCCTTGACTTTCGCCATGACAGGGCCCATAAGTTTTCCCATGTTCTGCATTCCGCCTTCAATACCTAATTCGGACGCGGTTCCTTCGATGATTTCACGAATCTTTTCGCCGGAAAGCTGTTCCGGCAGGTATCTTTTCAGTATTTCAATCTCTGATTTATAGGAATCGATTAAATCGGTTCTTCCGGCTTTTTCAAAATCAGCGAGGGCATCTTTTCTCATTTTAACCTGTTTTGATAAAATTGCTGCAATGCCGTCATCATCCAGTTCTTCACGGTGGTCAACTTCGTATTGCTTGATTGCCGCCCGCGCAAAACTGATTGTATTCTTGGCAACTTCATCGTGAGCCTTCATAGCTTCCTTGAAGTCTGCCATCAATTTTTCTTTAATTGCCATTTTCATTCACCTCTATTCGTGAAGCCTTGACTAAGCTGCCTGCTCAGGCAAGAAATGACTTGTGAAGGTATTAGTATTTCTTAGCCTTTTTTCTAGCGGCTTCAGATTTTTTCTTTCTCTTTACGCTTGGTTTTTCGTAATGTTCTCTTTTTCTGAGTTCGCTCATAACGCCGTCTCTCGCGCAAGATCTCTTGAATCTCTTAAGAGCGGATTCCAAACTTTCGTTTTCTCTTACGATAACTTGTGCCATATTCCAATTCACCTCCTGACTTACATGAAATAGTTAAGCCGAAAGCAGTTTCCTGCCTATAACGAAAGTATTATACACTTTTTGGACGGCTTTCGCAAGGATTTTTGATAAAAAAATGCAATAAATCAAACGAGCGGTACATAGACTGAAAAGAAAGAAAAAAACAGGCGGGAAGTAGGTGCGGAAAACAGTGAATTTGTTTGCGGAAATGGAGTATGACCTGGATTTTCGTGTGCCGCGCGTGACTGTAACGGAAAACCGTGTGATTCTGGAGAGCGTTAAGGAAATCGTGATGATAAGCAGTGCGGCGGTTACCGTGAAAAATTCAGACAGATACGTAACGGTCGGCGGTGAGAATTTCGTTATCCGAGAAATCGGCGAAGGGAGACTTGTCATTGAGGGAAGAGTACAAAGAGTTGAGTTTTTATAGACATCGTGTGCAGATTACGATTGAAGGCTTTCGGACAGACAAGCTGCTTTCGGCGGCATTCCGCAAAGGGATAAAACTTCGCAACGTTCGGATGATTTCGGATACGGAGCTCATTGCGTGGGTCTCCTACAGGGACTGTAAGACGCTGCGAAAACTTGCAAAATCGCTGTACCGGATAACCGTAATCAAAGAAGCCGGTCCGCAGACGAAAGTGTCGAAGATAAAGAAAAAACCGCTTCTGATTGCCGGAGTTCTGCTGACTGCATCCATCGTTTTTTTGCGATCCGTGTTTGTCGCGCAGATTGTGGTGGACGGCTATCGGGCAATTCCGGAGCAGTGCCTCAGGCAGTGCCTGAACGAAGCCGGAATCTATGAAGGCGTTTACCGGCCGTCGATAAACTGGGAGAAAGCCAAAGCCGATATTTACAGCACATTCCCGCAGGTGACATGGGTGAAGCTTGTGTATGACGGAACGGTGGTATATCTTGATATAGCGGAAACCGATGACCTCCGCGATACCGACGCGGCAGAGGGCGATGAAAATACGGACGAGAGCGGCGAAATACGCAGCTATACCGATTTGGTCGCAGAAGAGAGCGGATACATAGAAAGCGTTCAGCCGCTTTGGGGTGAGGCACGCGTGGAACCGGGCGATTATGTAAAAAAAGGACAGATTTTGATCGGCGGTGAAATTCCGATCGAACCGACAACGTTCGAAGAAAATGACCCCGACCGATATTATGTCAAAGCAAGCGGACAGGTGTGGGCAAGAGTTCCTTACCGGCTGAATTTCGCACAGGAACGCTATGAAGAACCCGCCCATATGCAAGAGCCGCAGAGTGCTGCTTCCGACAAAATCATAATCGCAAACAAGCAGGAACGCACGCCGGAGCAGATAAAAGCCAAGGCCGACCAGCAGATACGCCTTTGGATGAAAGAAAATCTCCCCGAAAACGCAGAAATTATAAATAAAAGTTTGAATTTTAGCGCAAAAGAAAATATAATAGAAGTAGGTGTGACCATCGAGGTGCGCCGCGAAATAACCAAAGAACAGGAGACGGCAGTTGGACAAAAAATTTCGGATAACAGAGGAGATTGACAGACAGGAACTTTTCGGAAATCTGGATGTCAACCTTGACCATATAAAAGAAGCGACGGGTGCGGACATCATTCAGCGGGATGATGAGCTGATCATCAAAGCGGAGAGTGAGGAGGCAATCGACAAGGCGTCGCAAATTCTCGATGAACTTATGAGTGCGATTGACGCAGGAGAGGTTTTGGACAAACAAAAGGTTCAATACATTATTTCACTCAGCGAAGAGGGAATTTCCTACAAGGAGAGCAGGGTAAACAAGGACGTTATCTGCTTTACGCACAAAGGAAAGCCGCTGAAACCGAAAACACTCGGGCAGAAGAACTACGTAAACAGCATAAGAAACAAAGACATCGTGTTTGGCGTGGGGCCTGCGGGAACCGGCAAGACCTATATTGCGGTTGCAATGGCAATAAACGCATATAAGAACAAAGAAGTCCAGAAAATAATTCTTGCAAGGCCCGCGGTTGAGGCGGGGGAAAGGCTCGGCTTCCTGCCGGGCGACCTTCAGGATAAGGTTGACCCGTATTTAAGACCGCTCTACGATGCGCTCTACGACGTGCTCGGAAGAGATGCGGCCCTTAGACTGAAAGAAAAGGAAGTCATCGAGGTGGTTCCGCTTGCTTACATGAGAGGAAGAACGCTGGACAATTCGTTTATCATATTGGATGAGGCGCAGAACACGACGCGCGAACAGATGAAAATGTTTCTGACGCGTATGGGCTTCGGCTCGAAGGTGGTTGTTACGGGAGACGTAACCCAGATTGACCTGCCGCGCGGCAAGAAATCGGGGCTTGTGGAAGCACTCAGAGTTTTGAAAAATATCAGAGACATCGACATATGCTATCTGAAAGACACGGACGTTGTAAGGCATGAGCTGGTCAAGAAGATTATAAACGCATATGATCAGTTTTACAGAAAATACCCGGAGGAAATGCAGGAATAATGAAAATATATTTTGAAGAGGGACATGCAGTACCGGAAGAACTTCTGCAAAAAATGACCGAAGCGGCAGAGTATGCCGTTGAGTCCGAGAACATGCACAATCTCGACAAGGAGCGCTGCGAAATCAGCGTGACGTTTGTTGACCTCGATGAGATACACGAACTGAACAAACAGTATCGGGGTGTTGACAAGCCGACGGATGTGCTGTCGTTTCCGCAGTTTGACGACCTTGAAGAGGAAATTCCCGAGGTCTGCGAAATCTGCCTCGGAGATGTGGTTATCTGCGAGCAAAAGGCACGGGAGCAGGCTGAAGAGTTCGGACACTCCTTTGAAAGAGAACTGGTATATCTTTTTACGCACAGTGTTTTGCACCTTCTCGGATACGACCATATGGAAGAAGACGAAAAGAAGGCAATGCGGGCACGCGAAGAGGAAATAATGAAGCAGATAGGATTAATGCGTCAGGAGGGATAATTATGATGTACAGAGATTTATACGCAAAAGCAAAGGAAATGCTGCCGAGGGCCTATGCACCGTTCTCCAAGTTCAGAGTGGGCGCGGCGCTGCTTACGAAAGAAGGCGAAGTATATACGGGCTGTAATGTGGAAAATTCTTCATTCGGAGCAACCATATGCGCGGAAAGAACGGCGTTTGTCAAGGCAATTTCCGAAGGGGAAAGTGAATTTGAAGCAATTGCTATCGTCTGCGAAGAAGGGGAGGCATGGCCGTGCGGCATCTGCAGGCAGTTCATGAAAGAATTCTGTGACGATGATTTCAAGATTATCACGGGAGATGATGAAGAAAGCCTCAGAGTTTACACAATGGAAGAAATTTTACCGGAGGGATTCAGACTTTAATGAAAACAGGATTTATAGGAATTATCGGAAGACCGAATGTCGGCAAATCAACGCTCCTCAATGCGGTGCTCGGCGAAAAAATCGCGATTACGACGGACAAGCCGCAGACGACCCGCAATACGATTCGCGGCATCTATACAAACATCCCGGACGGTGATTACGACCGCGGCGTGCAGATGGTATTTATCGACACACCGGGCATCCACAAGCCACACAGCAAACTCGGCGAATTCATGACCGATTCTGCAATCAACACATTCAAAGAGGTTGAGGTCATTCTCTTTCTGGTGGACGAGGAACTCGGCAGAGGCCCGGGAGACAAATATATTCTCGAAATGCTGAAAGATGTAAAAACCCCGAAAATCCTGATTATAAACAAAATCGACAAGATGGATCCGGAGGAATTCCGCAAGATTTATGACGAATACAGCAAAATGGGAATCTTCGAGGATGTTCTGGGGATTTCGGCACTCGAGGGGACACATGTGGAACGGCTTTTGGCACGAATCGAGGATTTTCTTGAGCCCGGCCCGATGTATTTCCCGGAAGATATGATTACGGATCACCCGGAGCGTTTCATAGTCAGCGAGATCATCCGCGAAAAAATCCTCCTGTACCTGCAGGATGAGGTTCCGCACGGGGTAGCGGTTGAAATCGAAAGCTACCGCGAGGAAAAAAACATCACAAGAATCGGTGCGGTAATCTACTGCGAAAGAAAATCACACAAGGGAATCATCATCGGAAAAGAAGGTAAGAAACTGAAGGGAATCGGCAAGAGCGCACGCCTTGAAATCGAAGCACTTTTGGGAACGAAGGTATTTCTTGAGCTTTGGGTTAAGGTCAAAGAAAACTGGAGAGATTCCGATTTTGCACTTTCCAATTTCGGATATAAGGATGGTTTTGACAGATGATAACCGATACGGAGGGCATTGTCCTCAGACAGACCAAAACCGTGGCAGGAAGAAGAATGATTCTGCTTTTTTCGAGAAAGTTCGGAAAAATCAGCGTCGGAACGAGTGCCGCGGAAGGCGGAAAAAACAAATCGGCCCTTGCGGCAAGACCGTTCACCTACGGGCGATATGAGCTTTTTAAGGGCAGAGACAGTTACAATTTGAATAACGGCCAGGTAATAAAGAGCTATTATGGCATCGGGGAAGATCTTGATAAGTATCTGGCGGCATCCTATGTTCTCGAACTGACGGAAAAGCTCCTTACCGAAGATCTGCCGCAGCCTGCGATTTTCCGAATCCTGCTGGATTTCTTCGAGGCACTTGAGACCAGGAGCAGGAAGCACGAAACGCTGGTGATGGCATACATTGTAAAGGCTCTGGACGCACTCGGCACGATGCCTGTCCTTGACGAATGTGCGTGCTGCGGAAAGCCTGCGGACGGAAAGCATTTCAGCGTGAGTGAAGGCGGCGTGATTTGCGGAGATTGTGTGAAGAGTTTTCGTGAAACAACCACGAATGAGGCATTGATTTATGATGTAAATTTTGGTATAGTAGATATATTAAAGTATTTTAGAAAAGAGCCGTTTAACGCATTTGGCAGGATTGCCTTGGACGAGCGTATTTTCAAACAGCTGAACGTCATAATGAAAAGTTATCTGACTTATCATTTTGATATAGGAAAGTTAAAGAGTGAGAGTATTTTTTCACAGGATTTGTGAAGCAATTAATTTTAGGAGGTATTTTTATGGAAATTACATTGGAAAAGATTGAACTGGTAAAAGACAGAACAGGCGTATCCTACAAAGAAGCAAAAGAAGCACTTGAAGCTGCTGACGGAAGCGTTGTGGATGCTATCATCGCAATCGAAGAAACCGTTGACATCAACAAGGGCGGAAAGACAAACGAATTTGTAAACGATACGATGGATAAAGTAAAGGAAATGGTGAAGAAAGGCAATGTCTCCAAAATTGCGGTTAAGAAAGGCGACGAAACAATCGTTAACATCCCTGTAAACGTAGGGGTTGTCGGCGCACTCGTTGCTCCGTGGGGCGTGATTGCCGCAGCTATCGCAGCGGTAGGTTTCAAATGCACGGTTGAACTCACCACGACAGACGGTAAGGTTATCGACGTAACCAAGAGAGCAGAAGGCTTTGCAAGCGATGTAAAGGAAAAAGGCTCGGTTGTGCTTGACGAAGTTATCGAAAAAGGCACAGGTGCTTACAATTCAATCAAGGAAGCAGCATGCGACAAGTACAACGAATTTAAGTCCAAGAAAGAAGATTTGGAAGACATCTTTGAAAATACCGAAGATGCAGTAGAAGAAGTGCTTGAAGGCACTGACGAAGAAGAGAAAAAAGAAGAAGAATAAAAACAAAAGATAGGTAGGTTTTCACAATGAGCGATGTAAACAGAGAAGTAACAATGGAGAAAGTTGTAGCTCTTTCCAAAAACAGAGGATTCGTTTATCCGGGTTCGGAGATTTACGGAGGCCTTGCAAACACATGGGATTACGGTCCTTTGGGAGCAGAACTTAAGAACAATGTAAAGAAAGCATGGTGGAGAAAGTTCGTGCAGGAGTCCAAGTACAATGTAGGACTGGATGCCGCGATTCTTATGAACCCTCAGACATGGGTAGCTTCGGGCCACGTGGGAGGATTTTCGGATCCGCTCGTAGACTGCAAATCATGTAAATCAAGATTCAGAGCCGATAAGTTGATAGAAGATTTCCATGCGGCAAACGGCATGCCGGAAATCGTTGTGGACGGATGGAGCAACGAAGACCTCGAAAAATACATCGCCGAACACAATATTCCGTGTCCGGAATGCGGCAAAACGGATTTTACGGGAATTCGTCAATTTAATCTGATGTTTAAGACTTTCCAGGGCGTAACGGAAGATTCCAAATCGGAACTCTACCTTCGTCCGGAAACTGCACAGGGTATTTTCGTAAACTTCAAGAACGTGCAGAGAACTTCAAGAAAGAAAGTTCCTTTCGGAATCGGACAAATCGGAAAATCTTTCCGTAACGAAATCACACCGGGCAACTTTATTTTCCGTGTGCGCGAATTTGAACAGATGGAACTTGAATTCTTCTGTGAACCGGGAACGGACCTCGAATGGTTCAATTACTGGAGGGGATTCTGTCATCAGTGGCTGCTTTCCCTCGGAATCAAAGAAGAAAACCTCAGACTTCGTGACCATAGTCCGGAAGAACTTTGTTTCTATTCGAAGGCAACAACCGACTTCGAATTCAAATTCCCATTCGGCTGGGGCGAACTTTGGGGCGTTGCTGACCGTACGGACTATGACCTTACGCAGCATCAGAACACATCAGGACAGGATATGACATATTTCGATCAGGATAAGAACGAGCATTATATTCCGTATGTAATCGAACCATCGCTCGGCGTTGAAAGAAGTGTACTTGCATTCCTTTGCAATGCCTATACCGAAGAAGTTCTTACGGATGCAAACGGAAAAGAAGATGTCCGTGTGGTAATGAAATTCCATCCTGCACTCGCACCGTTCAAGGCAGCGATCCTTCCGCTTGCCAAGAAGCTTGCACCTGTTGCAGAGCCAATCCATGAAGAACTTTCAAAATACTTCATGGTTGACTATGACGCTGCGGGCTCCATTGGAAAGAGATACAGAAGAGAAGACGAAATTGGAACGCCGTTTTGCATCTGCGTGGATTTTGATACCGAGACAGACGGATGCGTTACCATTCGTGACAGAGATACGATGGAACAGGTAAGAATCCCGGTAAGCGAGGTTCGCTCCTACATCGAAGAAAGATTGTCCTTCTAATCACAAGAAACGGAGAAATATGAAGCAATTTGTATATTCATTCAATGAAGGTTCCAAAGAAATGCGGAACCTTCTTGGCAATAAGGGAGCCAATCTGGCAGAGATGATGCAGATCGGGCTTCCGGTGCCTTTCGGATTTACCGTTACTTCCAAGGCATGCGCCGAGTTTTATGAAAACGGATGCAGAATAACGGAAGAAATGGAGAACGAAATATTTGACAAGATAGCGGAACTTGAAGATGTAACCGGCAAAACATTCGGCAGAGGAGAGAATCCTCTGCTTGTTTCCGTGAGGACAGGTGCGGCGGTTTTCGTGTCGGGACTTGCGAAAACCGTTTTAAATGTCGGAATCAACAATGAGACCGCAGAGGCACTTTGCCGTTTGACGGGAAACAGAGAATTTGCTGATGATACTTATCGCAGATTTAATGCAATGTATGCGGAGATTGTCGGAGGCGGGGAAGAAGGCACGCTGCAAGATGCGAGAGCGCAGCTTCTCGGCGCTGTGAAGGCAGCATTCCTTTCGTGGAACAGCGAAGAGGCACAGTCTTATCGCCGGCAGCATGACTTTGATCCGGAAGAGGTGCAGGGCGCGGCCGTGAGCATTCAAGCGATGGTTTTCGGAAACCTCGGAAATGCATCCGCGGTAGGCGTCGCAGCAACTCGCTGCTGCGAGACGGGAGAAAAGAAACTGACCGGGACCTTCACGGTGAGCACACAGGGAAAAGACGCAGAGGCAGGAAATGTCCCGCAGGATATTTCGAGGCTGGCGGACGATTTTCCAAAGGTATACGAAGCCATACAAAAGATTTCCGGAATCCTGGAGCGTCATTACAAAGATGTCCAGACCATGGAATTTACGATTGAAAACAACAAGCTGTACATGCTTCAGACCTCCGCGGCGGACCGGACAGCAGAAGCTGCACTCAAAATCGCGGTCGACATGGTTTCGGAAGAACTCATCACGCAGAAAACCGCAATACTCAGGCAGAACGCAAAGAAAATGGAGCAGGTTGTCTCGAAAATTGAAAGCGGTGCCATACCTTGCGAATCTGAACTTAAAAGGAACTACGATACACTTATGGAGTGGGTTGACGATGTAAGAGAACTGAAGGTCAGGGTAAATGCGGACAGTGCCGGCCAGGCAGCTGAAGCAGCGAAACTCGGTGCGGAAGGAATCGGCCTCTGCCGAACCGAGAATATGCTTTATAATGACGGAAAGATGCCAATGCTGAAAGAGATGCTTTTGACGCAGGATATCGCAAAGCGCAAAGAGATGCTTCAAAACCTCAAAGGAGAGCAAAAACGCAATTTTGAGAAGCTCTATCGCATCATGGGGGAACGACCTGTGACGATACGGCTTTTGGATTTACCGGTCACATTGCCTGAAATTACGGAGATGCAGACAGAGGCAGTAATCGAAGCGGCACTTAAAGTGAGCGAAGAAACGGAAAGTGATATAAAAATCGAAATTCTGATTCCGATGATAAGTACGCTCGAAGAACTGCGAAGGGTGAAGAAGACCATAAGCGAAGCGGCGAAAGCCTGCACCGCAGATTCAGACAACAATCCTGACATCTTGATAGGAACGATGATTGAGACCCCGAGAGCTGCCCTTATTGCAGACAAAATAGCCGCAGAATGCGATTTTTTCTCATTTGGGACAAATGATCTAACACAGATGGTTTTCGGGCTCTCAAGGGAAGCAGAAGCCTCCGGAGTTATCGAAAATTATGTGGAAAACGGAATACTCAGTGAGGATCCGTTCAAAACTTTGGATACAGACGGCGTAGGACGCCTTGTGGAACTTGCCGCGTCCATCGGCAAGCATACCAAGCAAAAACTGAAGCTTGGAATCTGCGGCGATCAGGCATCCGACAGCAGAACCATAGATTTCTGCCATAGAATCGGTATAAATTATCTGTCATGTCCGCCGGGCAGGGTGCCTGCTGCCAAACTGGCTGCGGCACAGGCAGCGGTCAGAAACGAGGGGAAAGAAATATGATTGAATTTTGGGGGACAACCGCAGGGAGCATTTTGATGACATTGTTGATTTCAATGGTTCCTGTGCTTGAACTGCGGGCAGCCATTCCTGCCGGCGTAATAGCAGGGCTTGACATTCCGGTTGTCGTGGCAGCGGCAATCATAGGGAATCTGATTCCGATTCCGTTCATTATCGTATTCATCAGGAAGATTTTCAAGTGGATGCAGACAAAGAGCGAAAAACTCGCGGCACTTGTAAAAAGGCTTGAGGATAAGGCGGACCGAAAAAAAGACAAGGTTCTTAAGTACGAATTCTGGGGACTCATGTTTTTCGTAGCGATTCCGCTTCCCGGAACAGGAGCGTGGACCGGTGCGCTGATTGCTGCGATGCTGGATATGCAGCTGAAAAGAGCCTTTCCTGCAATCGCTGCAGGCGTTGTAATTGCGGCAGTCATCGTAACCGTTGCAACATACGGAGTGGCCGCACTGATATAGAATACAAGAAGGGGCTGTAGCATTAACGATTCCTGTTAATGCTACAGCCCCTTTGTATCTAAGCGTTCGGGTAAGCGAACTTTAGCGTTGGAAAAATTAGGCAATTCCCACCAAGTGCCTCATATAGACCCCCTTTTCGTGTATTTTCGCCTGTTTAACACCTCTTTGCCCACGTTTTCCGCCGGATTTATGGCATGCTTTTGCCCTTTTCAAAAATGTCATATTTTGGAACGTTGGAATTTCAACGTTTTTCCACGGCGGCATTTCTGTTATTATTTTACAGCAGCATCTTTTCCCCTCCAAGAATCCCTCAGATACACGAAGCACCCCTTTATAGAAGCTGCCCTTCGTGTAAACGCTATTTCCGGCCTCGTAAATAGCACAGATATGAGATGCAATCCTATACAAAAGGGACTGTGCCCTGACGGTTGGATATTTTCCGTTAAAGCGACAGTCCCTTCTTTATGCAATTAAGTTAAATTGTTTCTGAATTAAATGTCCTGTTTTGCGTGCTTCTTTAATCTTACAACAGGTTCCTGTGGCATCTTGAACAGTGGAATGAATCTGTCCCAACCTGTGAATGTCAGGAGGAGAAGAGAACCAACTGCGATGTACGCCATGAAGTTGTATCTTAAGAAGTCTAACGGAACGAGTGTCTGAAGCGGATATACGCCGGTAGCGATACCTACATAGAATGCAAGGTATACATGCCATGGAATGAGCTGGGAACCGAATACGCCCATAGCGTCTCCGAATGTAGCGTTTCTCAGTTTAATCTTGTACATAGCTTCTTCGCTTTCAGCTTCGATGTTTTCTTCTGCAATCTGCTTGATAACCGGACCCATCGTTACAATCTGAGCCATTTCATCGGATAAAGCAGCGTTTCCGAGTAAGCAGAGAACCGCGTTCCAACCAAGCAGATGTCTTACCTTCTTGGACAGCTTTACAACGAGAGCAGCAAGCGGAGCGAACGCGTCCATCTTCTGCATGATGCCGCCGAAAGCAGCAACCCACATCATCATTACAACTACCCAGGAACCTGCATCCGCGAAACCGGCCATAACTTCGTCGAGGAAATCCTGGAAAGTACCTACAGTACCTGCAAAGATTCCGAGTACATAGGAAGAAATGATACCGGAACCGATACAGATGAATGTGTTCAGTCCGAGAATTGCAAGTACAATAACGAGGATGAGCGGAATAACCATGTAAAGAGCTACGCCGTCACGCACCTGCTCGAGCAGTGCAACTGCAGCAGGTCTTTCTTCTGCGAGGAATGCCCATACATCATCCGTAATCTGGTTTACAACATGAGAACCATCAACTGCTTCGCCCGGAAGACCCATTGTCATTCCCGCAACGAGGAAGCAGATGCAAGCGAGTGCAAGGCAGAGTACAGACCAAACACCCTGGTGTCTGATTCTGTCTACAACCTGTACGCCCTGGATACCGGAGGATACGATGGTTGTATCGGAGATAAGACCGATGTTGTCACCGAAGCAGGCACCGCCTGCGATTGCGCAGACTGTAAGGTAAAGATTACCGCCAACGATTTCGTTCAGCCATAAGAAAATCGGCGCACATGCTGCGAATGTACCCCAAGAAGAACCGGTTGCTACGGAAAGAACTGCAGTACAAAGAATACCGATGAATGCAACGCTCTTGCCTGTGATACCGGCTTTCAGCGCGATGTTTACAACTGCTGCGCCTACGCCTGTGGACATGAATAAGCTTGCCATCGCGTAAGCGAACATTAAGATAAATAATGCAATCAGGATGTTAGATACGCTGGACATAGCGGAATCGATACATTCCTGTAATTTGAAGCCGCATACGAAGCGGGCAACAACAACGGCTGCTATTGCTGCGATTGCGGCTGCAATCAGTGCGTCCTGTCCGGAAATCATCAGTCCGGCTAAAACGAATACAGGAACGAACTTAACAAATGCTTTTAGAAAATTCATTGTTTCATTTCCTTTCTATAAATAAAGTATAAATTTTAATTGCGATTTATTTAACAGCAAGAACTGTGCCAAGTTAAGAAAACGCTTAATAACGCAGAAATAAACACTTTTTATAAGGGAAAAAAAGGAAACTGACCCAAAAACGGTGCAAAAATAAAAAGGATGACCCGAAAATGGCACTGCAATATTGACAAAGAAAGCAAAATTGATATAATTGAATAGATACTAGGAGGCAATAACATGAGAAATTTCGGAGAGGCTAGAGTAATAGAGCCTAAAGGCAGTCTTCCGGTTACCGCATGGAAGGTTGATAATTCACGGGAACTTAAAGGACGCGAGATACGTATTTCGCTTGACTACATAACAATGGAGCGGGACAGTATGTGCCAGATTTGCTCCATATGCGAACATGATACGGCCAAAATAGCGGGTAAGATTATGAAATTTGTCAACGAAAGGGGCAAAATTCACAACCCTTATACGAACAGCGGGGCCGTATGTTCCGGAGTAGTGGAGGAAATATCCGATGACTGCGGCAGAAACGATGTCAAAGTAGGCGATCATGTTGTCTGCATGAGTACCATGACGGGAATTCCCGTATATATAGAAGAAATCGAAGATATCGATTACGATTTCGGTCAGATTAAATGCAAGGGATATGCGATTCTGTTTGAAACAACGATTTTGGAAATCTGCGATGATTTGCCGGAAAATCGAAAACGATACCTGAGAAGAGCCATTGATGAAGAGGGGACCTTCTTTGGACTCAGTGAGATTGTCGAGGACATGGATATAAAGAAGGTGCTCATTATCGGTGTCAGCCTTGTTGAAATTGCGCTTTTTGCACAGCAGATGAAAAACTGTGTGCCTGATGCTGAAATATCCCTGCTTGTGGAAAACGGATGCACATGCTCCGCCAATATGAAAGAAAAAGTTTTGCTGGACGTTCTGAGTCCACTGATAGATCATATTTATTTCGACCCGATGAGCCATCCAATCGAAACTGCAGCCCGCATCTTGGGGGAAGGTGAAATGAATCAGATGGATGTGATTATCAATCTTGAGGATATCAAAAACTGTGAGAGTGTGGCAGCTCTCATGGTAAGAAGCGGTGGTCTTATCTGCCATACCAATATAGACAATAACTATTCACAGGCGCTTCTGATTACCGAGAGCCTCGGGAAAAAGGGAGTAGTCAACTATGCACTGGACAGCGTATATGAAAATACATACAGCATTGCGCTCGGACTGGTTCGGGATGCCGAGCCGATACTCAAGAAGCTCGATGAATATTTTGAAAAAAACAAGCGCAAGACCAAACTCAGAGTAAGCTGTGAAGAAGAACACGGGCAGAGGGCTGCCAGACAGATAGACGGATTCTTGTTTATGAGCCCGGTAACGGAAGAGTTGGTTGCGGATGCCCTGAACATAGCCAAATATGATTGCAATGTAATCATACAAGGGGAGACGGGAGTAGGCAAAGAAAGAGTTTTCGATTTAATTCACCAAAACAGCCCGAGGAAATCAAAACCATGCATTAAGATAAACTGCGCAACGATACAAGAAAACCTCGCAGAGTCGGAATTTTTCGGGTATGAAAAGGGATCGTTTACCGGGGCGTCATCGACCGGCAAAGAAGGTTACTTTGAAATGGCCAACAACGGCACCCTCTTCCTTGACGAAATCGGTTCTCTGCCTTTGTCCATGCAGTCTAAACTCCTGCGCGTGCTTCAGGAAAACACGTTTTATCGTGTGGGCGGTACGCAGGCGAAGCATGTGAATGTTCGCGTTATCTGTGCGAACAACATACCGCTTAAGAAGCTGGTAGACGAAGGAAAGTTCAGAGAGGATCTTTTCTATAGGCTGAACATCTGCCAGATTGAGATCCCGCCTCTCAGAAAGCGAAAAGAAGATATCTACTGCCTTGCAAAGGATTTCATAAAGAAATACAGCCTGAAGTATGGAGTTGATAAAGATTTCAGCCCGGAGGCGTACCGGAAACTCGAAGAATACCACTGGCCGGGAAATGTGAGAGAACTCGAAAATACGGTTCACCGGCTATACATTTGCGAGAGAGAAAATACAATCGAAGCGGATTTGGTTGACGATCTGCTCAACGAAAATGTTTATGACGAGAGTGTCATAGACATCCGCAAGGAATTCAAGAGAGAAGAATCGCTGGACTTCAATCAAATTATAGAAAGGCAGGAAAAGAAGCTGATAGAATATGCTCTCAAGAAGGAGGGCACAACGCGAAAAGCGGCCGATTTCCTGAACTTGCCGCAGACAACCCTTGCACGAAAGAAAGTGAAGTATAATTTGTAAAAAACGGAGCCAGTGGCTCCGTTTTTTGCATTCATTCTTTATTTATTCATACTTATTTAATTTAGGAGTTTCTTTCTTTATTTCATCATCCAAGTCTGGAGCTTGAAATCTGCGCCTGCATTGTTCAGACTTTCAATTCCGGCAACGATTGTTGCGTGAACTTCTTCGTCTGTGAAAGTCAGGCCCTGGTCTTTTGCATATGCCTGCATACCTGTTGCAATAACCTCTTCAGCGATGTCACCGGACATAGACTGAAGGGAGTTGTAGTTCATGGATGTGATTGCACTTTCAAATGCGTAGTCTAAAAAATCTTTCTTTGTAATCATCTCGTTACCTCCTATAGAAATGTTATTTTGAAAATTTTGTTTTTTTCTTTTGTGCAAATATTATAAGCAAGAAGCGTGCCAACCTGTAAAAATCCCCGAAACAGCCAAAAAAAGAATAAAAAAGTGATATTTGACTCAAAAACGGCACAAGAATGACCCGAAAATGATTTTAGCAATAAAAAAATGACCCGATTTTGGGTCATTTTCAAAAAGGCTTTCATTATTCCCCGGTAACGCTTGCGATGAAGTTCGATGCGTTATCAGCTCCGATGTAGAATACAAATGATTTATTGGCGTTCATCTTTACGAGAAGATAGCCGTTGTCACTCACACCGAAGTCAATTGACGAACATGTAGGATTGGATTTCGATTTGAAAGTTACATGAACGCCGGCATTGTTGTAAGCTTTGCTGCCGCATAACGGAGAGTTGTCTTCTGAGAAGATGTAGTTATCTACATATTCCCTGATGTCCGGAACACTGAACTTATGATAAGAAGAGTATCCGATGTTTTCTCCTTTGCAGTAGACATATTTGGAATACGAAACATCCGTGTCAAGTCCCGCATCGGCAATGAATTGTTCCAGCGAGGACGGTGTATAAGATTCGTTCAGATAAAGCAGACTCTGCTTGAACCCGTCTACATCTACAGCAACCATAAGATCCGAAGAAACATTTCTGAGTCTCTTAACCTGAGCTTGAACAACCGCCTCATTGGTTGTTGAAGTCTCCGGGATAGCAAGCGAAATGGACTTAATCTCGGAAGTGGTTGTAAGCGATGTTGAAGATGTTTCCACTACATAGTTGCCGCCGGAAATCGCAAGGTGAGAAACGGATTCCTCAGCGAGGATTTCTCTGCTGAAATCAACATCACCGTTTCCGTTCTTTCCTACGGTCGGCGTCGGATTGCCATTCGGAGCCGGAGCAGTAGAATCGCCGGAGCCTGTGTTTACCGGCTTGCCGGACTTGGCGGAATCAGTATCCGTTGTTTTGTTGTCAGCGGCAGGCTTTGAACTGTCATCTTTCTGTGTCTTATCGGACTGTTTGGACGGAGTGTCCTTGCCCGAATTGTCACCGTCTGTGACAGACGGGTTATCCGGAGCTGCCGGGTCAGGCGTTGTAATCACATTTCCCGGAACGACATTATCGATTAGATTACCGATGTCGGACGGGCTGCCGTTTCCGAATACAGCGAAAGCGGAAACCAGTACGATGACACTTGCCGCAGCAACCGTTGCGTATTTAACCAAAGGTTTGCGGCCGGGGTTTTTCTTGACCACAGCCTCAAACGGTACTGAGTTTTCAAAGCGTTCAGGGGAAGTATCGCATTCGGCAATCTTGGCAAGCAAAGACGAAACAACCTCATCAGACGGGGTCATCTGTTCTCTCATGCTATAGATTATGTCGCTTGATGCGAAGTCATCCATGTCGCGAAAGAATTCGTCAACCATGATAATCTTCCTCCTTCAGTTTATTTTTCATCATTTCACGGCCTCTCATAAGCTGAACCTTCACGGTGCTTACCTTTAAATTCAAGGCATTCCCGATCGATTCAACGGACATGTCCGCAAAATAAAAGAGCTGGAGAACGGTTCTGTATTTCTCCGGGAGCTGCTGCAACGCTAAGTAAACAGCATTCTCCTCCTTGGTACGAAATTGAAATGAGCCTTCATTCATCTCGTTTTGATCCATAGGAATCACGCGCTTGTGATAGGTGCTCTGCACAACTCTTAAAGAACAGTTAATCGTCGTTCGGATAAGCCATGCTTTTCGATGCTCCTCGTCATTAAACTGCGGATTCACTTTATAGTAGATGAGGAAAACTTCCTGGAAGATGTCGTCCGCATCCGCTCGGTTGCTCGTATACGACAGGGCCACGCCGTAAATCGTGCTTTTATAACGATGAATTAAGGTCTCAATACTTTCGTTCTGAACAAAAGTATCACTCATCCCTTCGGTTCTCCTTTCATTAATAAATCAATCTTGCAATGGAAAAGGTTACAACTTTCTTAAAGTTTTTTCCTGTAAGGCGGTTGTGAAGCAGGCTTCGGGCTTGAAGTCCGCTCTGATTCCTCATTGCAGCCCTTCTATTATAGCAAATTCAGGGATAAAAAACAAGGTCGATTGATTGCAAAAACAACAAAAGTAAGGTATAATAGCAGCATATTATCACAGTACATACGATTTTGGAGGCGTAACATGGCATTTGACGCAAAAAAGGTAAAAGACGATATTATAAAATGGATCAGAGACTGGTTTGAGGTAAACGGAAAGGGATGTAACGCGATTGTGGCAATCTCGGGCGGCAAGGACAGCTCGGTTGTGGCGGCGCTTTGCGTGGAAGCACTCGGAAAGGACAGGGTCATCGGCGTGCTTCTCCCGAAGGGAAAGCAGCTTGACATTGATGTGTCGCTGGCTCTCGTGGAACATTTGGGAATCAAGCATTATGTAATCAATATTGAGGACTGTTTTAACGATCTGATTTCAGAAATCAAGAAAGCAGCAGGAGAAGACGCGATTCAGACGCAGACGATTACCAACCTGCCGCCGCGCCTTCGGATGGCGGCAACCTATGCGGTTTCACAGTCGTTTAACGGACGCGTGGCAAATACCTGCAACCTGTCGGAGGACTGGGTCGGTTATGCGACAAGGTACGGCGACGGTGCCGGAGACTTCAGCCCGCTCAGCAAGCTGACGGTGCAGGAAGTAAAAGCAATCGGAAGAGAGCTGGGTCTTCCTTCGATGTTTGTGGACAAGACCCCGATTGACGGTCTGCAGCCGAAGACAGACGAAGAAAATCTCGGCTTCACTTATGCGGTGCTCGACCGCTATATCCGTACAGGCGAAATCGACGATGAGCAGACGAAGGCAAGAATCGACCGCCTGCACGAACTTAATGCGTTCAAACTCAGATTCATGGACTGCTTTGAATACGAACCGGAGAAAAATTAAGTGTTTTGCGGGGCGCGGTCAAAGAGCAATAATTCTGTAATATTTTCGTAAGAAACTCGTGAGGGCATTTGTAATAAATGCCCTTTATAGTATAACGAGAAGGGGACGGAGAAAACAATGGATCAAAAGCAAATCAACATTCTGGTCTGCGACGACGATAAGGAAATCGCAGGCGCTATCGAAATTTATCTCAGAAACGAAGGCTATCGGGTCTTTAAGGCGTACGACGGGATTCAGGCTTTGGAAATCGCGAGAAAGGAAACGCTTCACCTGATTATCATGGACATCATGATGCCGAAAATGGACGGTGTGCAGGCGACCATGAAGCTCAGAGAGGAGCAGAACATTCCGATTATCATGCTTTCCGCGAAGTCCGAGGATTACGACAAAATCACGGGGCTGAACGTGGGGGCGGATGATTATGTGACGAAGCCTTTTAACCCGCTGGAACTGATTGCAAGGGTCAAATCGCAGCTCAGGCGCTATGTACGACTTGGCAGCCTTTCGGGACAGAACGAAAGCCGCAGCGGCATCTACACCACAGGGGGATTGGTGATTGACGACGGGCAAAAATCCGTGACGCTGGATGGGGAGCAAATCCCGGTGACACCGACCGAATACGGGATTCTGAAGTTTTTGACTTCGAATGCCGGAAAGGTTTTCAGCATTGAACAGATTTACGAGGCGGTCTGGAATGAGCCTGCATACAGTGCGGAGAACACGGTGGCGGTACATATCCGAAGAATCCGGGAAAAGATTGAAATTGATCCGAAAAATCCGCAGTATCTGAAAGTCGTTTGGGGGATCGGCTATAAAATTGAAAAGATTTAAAATCAGTAGGAGGGGTTTTGATGGACGAAAATATGGTTATCGAAGAAAGACTTGAGCCGGAAACAAAGAGAAACGGGCTAAAAATGTTTGACGGTTTTTTATGGGTGTTTACCGTAATCGTCGGTGTGGTGACAGGCATCGCCGGAAGCCTTACGGTATCGGTTGCAAGCATGAATAATTATGCGACTTTGTATAATCAGTGGATTGGAACGGATACGGAAATTACGAATGCCGAAGCAAAGGAAGCACTCGAATGGATTATGGTAAGCCCATGGACGGTGTATTTCCAGTCGCCGAAGGCGCAGGATGATTTTCTGAGCAGCATGATTTTGGTATTGACGGGACTTGGCATACTGTTTCTTGCGGGTACTGTGCTTCTGTGCGTTTTTTCCGGAAGATTCGGCCGTGAGGAGGACGGAACAATTCATCTGAACTGGTTTGACCGTATTTGGTCAGAAGTTCAACTTGCACTTTCCTGCTGCGCGGCAACTGCGGCGGTTATGCTTGCCTATCCGATGGTGATGATGTGGCCGGGAATCAAAGCATTGCCGAGTCTGTATGTGCCGGTCAACGAAGATTTGTATTGCTTCGGACCGAACAATACGACGATTTTTGTGCTGTGCATTGCCGGAATGACGATTGCAATCGCATTAACAATCATCTCCCTCGTGGCGATGGTCAAAAAAATCAAAGCGCGCAAGTTCTGGGAGAAATCTTTGCTCGGAAATATTTTTAAGGCAATCGGAAACGGAATCGCAGCTGTGGTGCATGCGATAAAGACGACCGACAATTTCCTGCTGAAATACGTGGGAATTATGATTGGCATGGTGTTCCTTGCAATGACATGGGTCGGCGCAGTCCTGGATTTCATTCTTATCTTTATTTTCGTACCAAAGAAGGTCAGAAAATTCCAGGAAATCAGGAGAGGTGTAACTGAGGTCAAAGAGGGCAACCTTTTATACAAGATATCCGTTGACAGGGACAAAAACGGTGCTCCGGATACAGAACTGGATATGCTCGCGGAAGATTTGAACTGCATTTCGGACGCTTCCGAGGCGGCAGTTCAAAACGAACTCAAGACGCAGAGAATGAAAACCGACCTGATTTCCAATGTTTCGCACGATTTGAAGACACCGCTGACGTCGATGGTATCCTATATCGACCTTTTGAAAAAAGAAGGGCTGGAAAGCCCGAACGCGCCGGGCTATCTGAAGATTCTCGACGAAAAGACCGAACGCCTGAAGGTTCTGACCGAGGAACTCTTTGAGGCTGCCAAGGCTTCCAGCGGAGCGATTCCTGTAAATAAAGAAGCAATCGACCTCGGTTCTCTGGTAAGCCAGAGTCTCGGCGAAATGGATGCAAGGCTCAAAGCACGCGGACTTGATGTGATCGTTACCAATGCGTGCATCGCCGCAAGTGCTGTGGAAGGCAGCGATATTGAGAGTACGGGCGGTCCGAAAGTCATGGCAGACGGTCAGCTTTTGTGGAGAGTGATTGAAAATCTGCTTGGGAACGTTTCCAAATATGCACTCGAAAACAGCCGCGTTTATGTGAACATCGGCCGTAAAAACAGCAAAGTGCTTTTCGAAGTGAAGAACATTTCCGAAGATGCACTGAATATTTCCGAAGCTGAATTGATGGAACGCTTTACGCGCGGAGATGCGTCGAGAAATACGGAAGGAAGCGGACTTGGACTTGCAATTGCAAAGGATTTGGTACGCCTGATGGACGGCGTATTCGAAATCACCATAGACGGAGACTTGTTCAAGGCATCCGTGCTCCTTGAGGAAGCTGCCGAGTAAAACCGGAATCGGAAAAAAACAAACAAAGAATAAAGGAAAGACATATTGCAGAATCTATCGTTTTGGTATATAATGTAAATTAAGCCAATGATACGAAAACGGAGGATGTAATATGTCTTTTTCTGATTTTACGACGGATAATGATTTGCTTGCAAAAAGACTGAAAGACGTTGACGATAGTGTAAAGAGCAGACTGAATGAGATGGACGCAAGACTTGAGGGAAAATATATCGGCTGCTGCGGGGAAGAGAAAAGCCTTACGATAGAGTTTCCCGTGCTGGACTGGGAGGCCAATTACTCAGGCATTCTGCACGGAGGCATCATCTGCACGATGCTTGATCATACTGCCGGCGTGGCCGCAATCTGCTTTATGGGAGGATGGACGCCGACGGTGGATTTGGACGTGCATTTTCTGAGAAAGGCAGAGGTCGGAGATACTTTGCTGAGCAAAGCAAAGATTGAGTTTTGCGGGAGAAACATCATTCACCTGAGCGCGGAGCTCACATCGAAAACCACCGGCAAGACGGTTGCCACCGCACTTGCGACATATTTGAACAGCTAAAATGCTAAAAATCTTGCGGAAAAGCAGATTTTGGTATATAATGTAGGTTAACTGTTTGCGTATGCATTCGGTGCAATAGGAAGAGGACGGTCAAATGAAAGAAGTATATATAAAAGATTTAAGGAAAGACAGCGAAGTCATTGACTTCTTCATGGTGAAAGCCACCGCCATCAAGACAGGTTCCAACGGAAAACAGTATTGGGATCTTACGCTTGGCGATAAATACGGCGAAGTAACCGCAAAAAAATGGGATATCACCGACAAAGAAATCGAGTCGATTCTGACAATCAAAGAGAAGGACATCGTCAAGGTGAAGGCACTCATAACCGAATGGGCGGGGCAGCTCCAGATGCGTGTTATGAGAATCAGGCCGGCAAACGAGAATGACGAGATTGATATGCAGGACTATGTGAAGGCGGCTCCGGAAGACCCTCACAAGATGTATGATTATATTTTGGGAAAGGCAGAAACAATCGCCGACAAGGATCTTAAAGCGATATGCCTGAAGTTTCTTACCGAAAACAAGGAGAAGCTGATGTATTATCCGGCCGCGCAGAAGAACCATCACGCGCAGCTCGGAGGGCTCTTGTATCATATGAAGCGCATGCTTATGACAGGAGAACGTGCCTGCGAGGTGTATACGAATCTGAACCGCGATTTGGTAACGACGGGAGTGATTTTGCACGATATGGAAAAGCTCAACGAAATCGTGGCGGAATCCGACGGAATCGCAACAGGATATTCGTTTGAAGGGCAGATGCTCGGACACATTATTCAGGGAGTCAAGACGATTGACCGCATGACGCTTGAACTCGGCTTTCCGAGAGAAAAGGCCATCATGCTGGAACACATGGTCCTTGCGCATCACTATGAACCGGAATTCGGAAGCCCGAAGAAACCGCTGTTCCCGGAAGCAGAACTGCTGCACTACCTCGACATTCTGGATGCGAGAATGTTTGACATGGAAGCAGCACTTGAGGCAACCGCCGAGGGAGAATTCAGCGATAAGGTAAGAACGCTTGACAATCGGAAGCTATATAAGCCGACGGGCGCAATTTTGAATAAATCAGAAGAATCGAAGGAGGAAAGAAATGATTAAGGTACCTAAGGAAGTCACCAAGATAATGAAGACTTTAGGGGATGCAGGTTTTGAAAACTATGTGACAGGAGAATGTGTGATTAATTCCATGATGGGAGAGAAAACCTACAGCTGGGATGTAATCACGAAAGCAGGCTTTGAAGAGCTTACGGAACTTTTCCCTGAAGCAAAAATTCTCAGCACGAAGTACAGTGTGCTGAGAGAAGAACTGATTGATGAAATCTGCAACGAAAAGGGCGAAGTTATCGGTGAGGAAGGTTATATCATTGATATTTCCACTTACAGAACCAAAAACGCGAGCGAGTCTTCAGGGGATGACGAGAATCTCTTCACAGACAATGTTGAAGAGGATCTGGCAAGAAGAGATTTCACGATAGACGCCATTGCAATGAATCCATACGCGGGCGTTAAGCCGATTGTTGATCCTTATGAAGGAAGAGAAGATGTTCGCAAGAAAATCATTAAGACGGTCGGCGAAGCGAACGAGTCCTTCCGCAAAGAGCCGATTCGCATGATGAAGGCAATCCGCTATGCAGCGCAGTTCGGATTTGACTTACATAAGAGTGTATATGAAGCGATCGTGGCGAACTACAGCCTTCTTGAAACGGTTAAACCGGAAAAAATCAGAGATGAATTCACGGATATCATGGCAGCTGCACATGCAGGCAAGGGTCTTAACATGCTCATGAATACGGGACTTCTTCGGGTAATTCTCGGCGAGCAGCAGTTCAGCAGACTGACGCGCAGAGAGAAGAGCGACCTGATGGCACTTTGTGAAGGAATAGAGAAGACGAAGCAGGTTCCGGAAAGAAGACTGGGTCTTTTTTACTCGACCATTCACAAAAAACGTTCCATGCCTTCCATCGACAAACTCAACTTTGATGAAGAAACGCACCAGCACCTTGTAGATGCCGTGCATGATATGCCGAAGCTGTACTTCACTGCACAGCCACAGGATCTCAAGAAATTCATCTATGACAGAAGCATGGAAAGATACGAATATCTTTTGAACCTTGAGAAAGCGCAGAGATTGGCATTCGATTACGACTCAGAAACCAAGATCCGAAGTAAGATGTATATGCTCGGCGAAATCAAGAAAAACAACGAAGTTATTTTCGTTGAGGATCTTGCCGTTGACGCAAACGATTTAATCGAAGCAGGAATCTGTGATGAAACGAATGTCGAAAAGATGCTCGTAATGCTTACGGAATCCACCCATATCAGACCGAAGCAGAATACGCGTGAAGAACTGCTGAAGGTTGCCAAGAAATATAAGAGAAACAAAATTGCCGCTTGGGGCAGAGGAGTATCATGGCTAAGATAAGAGAGGTCACCCCTGAGGTGACCTTGTTTTTACGCTCAATCGGGCTGTCGAACTATTATATTGTCAAGATTTTTGACCTTGTGGGCGAATCGGCGATAGGACTGACGGAGGATAATCCGTACTGGCTGCTCGAGGAGTTTCCGAGAATGGGTTTTGCGAAGGTGGATGCCATCGCAAAATCTCTCGGCTTCGGCGACGAAAACCGATATCGAGTCGAAGCGGGAATTGCCATTCTCATGAAAAAATATGCTTCAGAGGGACATTCATTTGCCTTTTATAAGGACTTGTGCCGGGAAACCGCAGAAACTCTTCAGATAAACAGCGAACTTGTGGAAGATGTTACGGAGGATATGGTTTTTGATGGGCGGCTGCAGCTTGCCGATGTGAACGGCACGCGGGCGGTGTATTTTTACGGCTACTATAAGGCGGAATGCAGCGTGGCGGGAAAGCTCGCAAGGCTTGAGAATCCGCAGGGCGGGCTGAAACCGGTGGGCGGCAATATCGAGGCACTGATTGCAAAGACAGAGGCACAATCGGCAGTTGAACTTTCGTCCGAGCAGAAAGAGGCTGTCCGCAATGCGCTGCTGAGCGGAGTGTCAATCATTACGGGCGGACCGGGCACCGGCAAGACCACAATCATCAATGCGTTGATTTCGATTGTCGAAGGAAGCGGACTGAAAGCTGCGGTTGCGGCACCTACGGGAAGAGCGGCGAAGCGAGTAATGGAGACCAGCGGGCATTTTGCCTGCACCGTGCACAGGCTTCTTGAGTTTTTTTACGATGAAGAGACGCGGTACATGGCATTCGGAAGAAACGCCGAAAAACCGCTTACGCAGGATGTTGTAATCATCGATGAGGCATCAATGCTGGACTTGCTTCTTGCCGAAGCCCTCTGCAATGCACTCAAACCCGGAACCCGCCTTATTCTTGTAGGCGATGCGGATCAGCTTCCGTCTGTGGGAGCGGGAAATGTGCTTGCGGATTTGATTGACAGTGAGTTTTTCTTTACATCGGCGCTCACGCATATATACAGACAGAGCGAGCAGAGCGGAATCGTTATAAACGCTCACAGAATCAACAGCGGCGATTATCCGAAATTCGGAGAGGATTTTCGATTGGTAAGGGCGGACAAGCACGAGGAAATCCTGCGAAAAATTGTTGAAATTTCCTCCAGGATTCCCAAAGAACGCTTGCAGGTGCTGACCCCGACTAAAAAAGGAATCATCGGAAGCATAAGTTTAAACGAGCATCTCCAGAAGACCTTTAACCCGCCGGCCGAAGAAAAGGACGAGCTTAAGTTCGGAAGTACCGTCTTTCGGGTCGGTGATCGTGTGATGCAAAACAAGAACGATTATCAAATCGAGTATAAAGCTGCGGGCAATGAGAAAGCATCGGGCAAGGGGGTTTTTAACGGTGAAATAGGAATTGTTGCGGCGGTCGATAAAGAAATGAAAACCGTTACGGTTATGTATGATGACACCAGATGGGTGGAATATCCGTACATTCAGCTTGATGAGCTGGAACTTGCGTATGCGATTACCGTGCACAAGAGCCAGGGCAGCGAGTTTCCGGTCGTAATCCTGCCGATGAGCTGGTTTCCTCCGGTTCTGGCGTCGCGGAGCCTTCTGTACACGGCGGTCACAAGAGGAAAAGAGGAAGTTATCATCGTTGGAAATCCACAGTATATGAATGGAATGGTTGACAACAACCGCAGCAAGAGCCGAAACTCCGGGCTTAAGGCACGAATCGTCGGCATGTGCGGGCTGATGTAGTAAAAAAGGGTATGGAAATGGGAAGAAAAAAGTTGATGGATGCTCTGATGGATTTTGTTTATCCGCAGAACCTGTACTGCATTGTATGCGGCAACTTCATTGACCGTACGCGAAAGTACTGCCTCTGCGACCACTGCATCAGGCATATCGAATGGGGAAATATAGAGGTTGACTTAAGCAGGCAGCCCGATTACATAGGAAATTCGGAGTATGTCGATTCCGTCAGGGCCTGTTTTAAGTATGGACTTTACAGCAGAAGACTGATTTTTGAGCTCAAATACAACGGTCACAGCTATGTGGCCCGCGTGCTCGGGCAGATTGCAGCGGACAGGGTATGTACCGACCCCCAGGCTGCGGGACTGCTTCATTGCGATTTTGTGACGGGCGTGCCGATCAGCGAGGGAAAGCTTAAGAAAAGAGGCTTCAATCAGGCGGAAAAAATTGCAAAATATTTTTGCGAGCAGAGCGGAATGCGGCACGAGCCGGATATCCTAAGACGTGTTAAGGAAACCGAGGCACAGCGCAGTCTGTCGCCTGCCGAGCGAGCCATGAATCTGATGGGAGTCTTTCGCGTGAACTCTCGAAAAGCCCGGAATATCAACGGCAGCCGTATATTGCTGATAGACGATATTTATACGACGGGGGCTACGATAAATCACTGCGCACAGATTCTGAAAGAGGCGGGCGCATCGGAGGTCCATGTGCTTGTTATGGCAACGGGGAGCAAGCAGGTGGAAGGTGTTTTTGACGATGCCGGAAGCGACGAGAAAAAAGTGCTTGCACATTGCGAAAGTTAAGACTAAAATAAAAAGGACCGTCTGCGTCTGTGGTTGAAAATCCAAGCCAGGTGCGGGCAAAAGGATCCACGTAAGCCGTCGCGCAGGAGATCGGGCGGTGATCATGGCGTACCTTAGAAGTAAGTCCTCCGAAAATCGGGTAAAGGCAAGTGTGGGGGCAAAGACCAGGTCAGGCAGGCGGTCGTTTTGTGTCAAAATATTCACGCAGTTTTCGAAAAAAGACTGTTCAACTTCATACAACATGTGGTATAATCCCGTCTTTGACAGTTGAAGAATGGAAAAACTCCGAAACCTATTGGAAACAGTAGGAATCGGAGTTCTTTA
>CAKQVG010000006.1:0-77952 GCA_934277695.1 uncultured Clostridia bacterium | reverse complement strand
AGCGGCGAGTGGAGTCGAACCACCGACCTTCCGGGTATGAACCGGACGCTCTAGCCAACTAAGCTACACCGCCACACTTGACTCAAACTCTCGCTCAAATCACTGCAAGAGTTATATTACCAAAATATCTGCCAAATGTCAATATTTTTTTAAATTTTTCTCCAAAATTTTCGTGCAAAATTTTATACCCGCGTGCGGCTTGAAACTTTGCCGGGAATCACTTGCCAAAATCAGCGGATAAAAGAACTTGTTAAAGTCACTTGGTGATTTGAGCGAGCCTTCCGGTCAGATAATCGCTTCGTATCATGGAAAGATTGTTCACAAAGATGACATCATTGACTTTTTTCTTCTGCGCGAATGAAAACAGGTCACCGTCCCAGTACCGGTAGTCGATTACATATATCTTGCTGTAATGGTCGGTAAGGTACGGCACAAACGCATTGCCGAAGGATTCTTTGATCACAATGCATGAAGATCCGTCTGTAATATCCTTGTTCCGTATCATGGTGTACGGATTGTCTCCCGCAATGAATGCACTGTATTTTATGGCCAGCGGATAGTCACTCACATCGTGGATCACATCCCAGTTTCCCTTCTGCCCTTTCTGGTTGGTGTAGCGAAGCGACAGATTCTTGCTTATCGGGTAGTAGACCTTGAGACGGTCGGGGTGTTTTTCCATCTTTTGGCTCTTTTTCGTGTCAGCGTAAAAAGAACCCAGAAAATCTCCAAAATCTGCGTTCTCACGGCGCTCTGCTGTTATTGGAATTATCCCTTTTTCTTCGCAAAATCTCTCATAGCCATAGTAGGCACCAAGCGAAGTCCAGTGATGATCGGTCCGAAAGTAGATATATTTGTCACGGTGCTCCATCAGCCGGTCGTACATATCGACAACCTTTACATCGGACCCTGCCTTTTTAATGATTTTGTCCAAAGCCTTGCGCTGGTTGCTCGACTTGATTTTGCCGAAATAATCATCCGGAAGAGTCACTGCGGAACTCAGAGGGATGAGAACCTCGTAAACATCCGAAATTCCTTTGAGTTTCCCGGCTGTGCGGTTAACAGAAGCCGCGTAAGTTTCCGCGGCCTTTTCTGTGTACGAATAAAGTTCAAATCCCGTGTCACCGATTTGGATGACATTACCGAAGTTTTTTGATTTTCCGTCAGCTGTGACAGTCGGATACTCGCCGACCGCCTTGTTGTTCATCTGCTGCGGCTCTTCCTCGGAAGCATCCGTGCTTTCCCTTGTCTCCGAATCTCCTTCTTTTATCGCGGCATCGATAAGCTGCGCTGCAGTCTGCGAATCAGGAGAAACGCAGAACACCACAAAACGTCCTTTCTGAACAGTAACAGCCTCATCAACCTCAGCGGCTTCATCGGGGAGGTAATCACGGAAAGAATTCCCCAAATCCTCCAAATACGCATTTACCGTTTCGAGTGCCGTCTGTGCGGACGATTCATCTGCAAGCGTGAAAATCCCGAGGGAGTCGGCATATGCCCCGTTTCCCATGTACAGGATTTGTTTTTCGGCATTTTCGATTTCGATAAAATCCGCCACCCGGTCTGTCTGCACCTGATACATAGTGCAGTCGAACTTAATGCTTTCCAGGAGATTGTTTGCCAATCCCTCTTCATCCAGCGTCCAGTTCTTTGCCGCACATCCCGATGCAAGTGCAAGAATCGAGACGAGCATTGCCGTCAAAAATATATTCAAGAATCCCCTTTTGTGTTTTTTCATTGTCCTAACCTTCATGTCTCATATTTTTTGTTTTATCTTCTCATATTATCCGTTACATATTTCGGAATTACGAATTCCTGTGTCCCCATGTACATCGGTGCGACATCTCCCTCGCCGAATGCAATCACGATATTGCCATCCTTGTCAACATAGAACTGCTGATCCGGCGAAATATTTTCAAAAGACCACTCGTACACAGGATCCGATTTATCGATATCGATCCAGTATGTCGCACCCGCGGATTCATCTGCCATCTTCTCCCTCATCTGCTCCTTGATATTCTCGCTGATCGGAGTTATGTAGTCGCTTCCGTCTTCAAAGAGGTCGGAAAGCTTGAGTTCCCTGCCGGTGTCCATGTCGATTGTATAGTAGTAATCCTGTTCGTATCCGCTTCCTGCTCCTTGAAAAGTTATGAGCTTCAGCGTAAAATATTCGTCTGTCGTATGCAAAATTTCGTAATTTACATACAGACTTGCATAACCTTCATCTCCGGCTTCCGCCTGCCGCTTAAACTCCTCGATGAGATCGTTTGCGATTGCATCAATTTTGCGGTTCACATTCTCTGCACTCTGCTTTCTCAGTGTGTCCGCACCGTAAGAGTCCTCCCGGGAATCGATGATTCCGGGCACTGTAACGTCCGCCTGAAATCTCTCGCTGCTGTAATGATAATCTCTGAACGTCACAGCATCGCATATTTTTCCGATAAGTGGAATATCCGACATCGCATCGGCCGCCTCCGCATTCATATTCGGTACAGCTATCACCAGGGCAGCAAACGAACAGACAAGGATATTTGCCGCTTTTTTTCTTTTTGCGCGGCGGTTGGCTCTTTTTACATCCTTGGCAGCCTTGATGGCGGTTTTGACTTTTTCAAGTCCTTCTTCGGGTATTTTGTTGTAATTCGTGCGATTGTTTTCTGAATAATCACTCATGTCTACGCCTCCTGACCTGACATTGCCTTTCGCAGTTTAGCGATTGCCCGATAAAGTCTGCTTTTTACTGTGTTTTCATTGAGGTTCAGTTCTTGTGCGACTTCCCAAAGCTTCATTCCGTCAAAATATTTCATCTTGAGGACGAGCTTTTCGTTGGTCTCCAAATCGCCGAGAGCATCATAAAGTTCGAGAAAATCCATATAAGCCATTTCCTCTGTCGGTTCCGTCTTTCCCCAATCCTCCGCGGATCCGTTTTCATTGCTGCGTCTCTTTGCATTGTCGCGGCAAAACTGAAATACTTCGTTCAGCATAATTCTGTAGACCCAAGTCGCCGCATATGCAGGTTCACGCAAGGTTTCCGATTTTAGGATTGCCTTGTATGCCCCTTCCTGCACAATATCCATGGCGTCTGCATCGTTATGTACGTAGCCGTATGCCAAACGATAGTATTTCTCGTAGTTTGTAATCAGTATTTCTTCAATTAATCTCTCTTTCTCGTTTTTGATGCCCGGCCCAGCCATCCGAGATTCCCCCTTCTATCCTGCTTACATCTATTAGACGTAAGGAATTTATTTTTGTTTCATGTTTTTTTATTCTTTTTGAAATAATATGTTACCACGAAATTTTTCAATTATCCACCGAAAATCCTTAGTTTTTTTAAAAAAACTTTTTGGACGATGACAATCTGCTTTTTTTTATGTATAATGGTTTTGTTGTTTGAAGATTATGATAGATAAAAGGAGATTTTTCTATGCATTCACCCGGAAAAATTGCATTTTCAATATTTGGTTTGGATGTTGCCTGGTATGGGATTTTGATTGGTTTCGGATTCCTTCTTGCAACTCTCATCTCGTATAAGCGTGCACCTAAGCACGGCATCAATCCCGACTTCATTCTTGATCTGATTTTGTGGATGATTCCTGCGGCGATTATCGGTGCAAGAGCATATTATGTCATCTTCCAGTGGGACTATTATGTGGGAGACTGGGCAAAAATTTTCGACGTTCGCGGAGGCGGACTTGCGATTCACGGCGGGCTCATCCTCTGTTTTCTCGTCGGATATTTTGTCTGCAGGCGCCACAAAGAAAGCTTTCTTGCGACTGCCGATCTTGCAGCTGTTGTCATTCCGCTTGCACAGGCAATCGGCCGCTGGGGCAATTTCTTTAACGAAGAGGCACACGGCATGCAGACCGACCTGCCGTGGGCGCAGATCATCGACGGCGTGGGATATCATCCGACTTTCCTTTACGAGTCAATTTGGTGCTTTGCACTGTTCTGGTTCCTGCTTTGGTTTGACAATCGGCACAGAAGCTTCGACGGACAGATTATCTGCCTCTACATGATTCTTTACTCCGTAGAGCGTTTCTTTGTGGAAGGGCTGAGGACGGACAGTCTCATGTTCGGTCCGCTCCGGCAGGCACAGCTCATAAGTCTGGGGCTGATTCTCATCGGCATCGTGCTTTATGTTGTTCTTAAAAAAAAAGACTGTCACATTAACAAGAAGCGTTAATGCGACAGTCCTTTGTACCTGAGTGTTCGGGTAAGCGAACCTTCACGCTGGAAAAATTAGGCAATTCCCACCAAATGCCTCATATAGACCCCCTTTTCGTGTATTTTCGCCTATTTAACATCCCTTCGATCCCGTTTTTCTCCGGATTTATGGCATGCTTTTACTCTTTTCAAAAATGTCATATTTTGGGATGTTGAAATTTCAACGTTTTTTACGGAGTCATTTTTGTTATTATTTTACAGCAGCATCTTTTTCCCTCCAAGAATCCCTTGGATACACGAAGCACCCCTTTATAGAAGCTACCCTTCGTGTAAACGCTATTTCCGGCTCCGTAAATAGCACAGATCCATGAAACGCAATTTTATACAAACAGATTTATATTTCTTTTCGCCACAGGAGCAGTCCTTTGCGGCAGCATACGCTGACCGCAGGACTGTTTTTTAATTTAAGGATTGCATCCATCTCTTCTGCCGCATTTTTGTAAAGGCTTTTCTGATGATGACAAAGTATGTAATCCGCCTCTTAAAAACATCTTGAGGTAGCCTGCGCTATCTGCTATAATTATTCTGTTAACGAATATGCAAGGAGATGTAATAATATATGAAATTAGGTATCGTAGGTCTGCCGAATGTCGGCAAAAGCACCTTATTCAATGCTATCACCAAAGCTGGGGCAGAAGCCGCAAACTATCCGTTCTGCACGATTGAACCGAATGTCGGCGTGGTTACCGTTCCGGATGAGCGCATAACCAAGCTTCATGAAATATACAATTCAAAGAAAACAATCTATGCCACTATTGAGTTCTGCGACATCGCGGGTCTTGTAAAAGGCGCTTCCAAGGGCGAGGGCCTCGGTAACAAGTTCCTCGGCCACATTCGCGAGGTTGAGGCTGTTGTGCATGTTGTACGCTGCTTTGAAAACGATAACATCGTGCATGTCGACGGAAAAATCAATCCTGCAAACGATATTGACACCATAAATACCGAACTTCTTCTCAGCGATATGGAAGTTATGGAACGCCGGATTCAGAAAGCAGAGAAAAATGCAAAGTTTGATAAATCCGCAAGAGAGGAACTTGACCTTCTCCAGAGGGTATATGCCCATCTTTCCGAGGGAAAAAATGCCCGCTCCATGGATCTTGACGAAGAAGAGGCAGATTATGTGAAGACCATCGGTCTTCTCTCCTACAAGCCGATTATCTATGTTGCAAATGTTTCCGATGACGGTGTTGCCGATGCGGAAGCCGGTAAAAACCCTTATGTTGAGGCTGTCCGCAAAATCGCAGCGGAAGAAGGTGCGGAAGTCGTTGTCATCTGTGCGGAAATCGAAGCCGAAATGGCAGAACTCGATGATGAAGAGCGCAGCATGTTCCTCGAGGAGCTGGGAATCGAAGAGTCGGGTCTTGATAAGCTCGTAAAGGCATCTTATGCGCTTCTGAATCTGATTTCCTTCCTGACGGCCGGTGAAGACGAATGCCGTGCATGGACAATTAAGCGCGGAACCAAAGCTCCACAGGCGGCCGGCAAGATCCATACCGACTTCGAGAAGGGCTTCATCCGTGCCGAAACGATTGCCTACGATAAATTCATGGAAGTCGGCGGCTCCATGGCGGCTGCCAAGGAAAAAGGCTTCCTGCGCTCGGAAGGCAAGGAATATGTGATGAAAGACGGAGATATTGTAAACTTCCTGTTTAATGTTTAAAGGTAAAAAATCAAAGAGCCTTTGCGCTGCGGGCGTGTTCGTCCTGCAATGCAAAGGCTTTTTTTCTGAATTAATTTGCCGAATAAATTTGCTGCATTAATTTCTAAATCAATGCCAGGAGCGCGTCCCGCTCCTCTTCCGTCAGCTGCATGCTCAGGCATACACGCTCGATGGTTTCCATGTCCGGTATAAAGTCAGGCTCCATGCAAAGCTTCGTAAAGTCGTTCTTGCTCATGCCCATCCTCGAGAAGGTAATCGTTCCATCGGCAATTTTCCTGTCATAATATCTGAAAAACAGTGTCTTAAATGTGATTTCTTCCATATTGCTTCCTCTTCTTTCTGTATATAAGCTCCAATAGGATATTAATGATTGCCGCAAGCAGAATAATCAAAATCCCGCAGTGCAGGAAATACGCATCCGGCAGAATTTTGATAATCGGATCGGTTGCCGGATTAAACAGCCAGTAATCGTTTCTGAAAAAAATCGCATGCATCATCGCGAACGTCTTGTTCCAATCGGCTGCAACCGCCGCAAGCACGATTACGCACAAAATTCCCGATTCCGCTTCAGCTGCCCGCATCCATCCGAAGTCCCTTCGCTTTGCAATCATCGTCGCTGCAAACACCGTTCCGAATATGGCAATCCACTGCGTTGCAAGAAAGATTTCTTTCACCTCTTCAAAGTGGATTCTGCCCTCCCGCGACATTCCGAAGTCCTTGAATTCGAGCCTGTCCGGGCCGCCAATCCGGTTATAGTCAATCAGGATGTCAAAGTTTTCTCTGCATGCTTCGGCGCTTACCCCGGAAGTTTCCGGAATATTAAGCTTCTCGATATCATAATAGTAAAGCGGTTTAAAAAGCACCACCGCAGTGATTGCAATGCACACGGCCGTCACCGCGGCAGCAAGCCCGATTAAAATGTTCTTTCCCCTCTGCGCCATTGTTTTACCCCTATGCCTCCTCTTTCGTGCCGGCTCCGGTTTCTACTGGATTAAGCCCCAATCCTGTGATACAATACTGCATATAAGAAAGGAGCTTCGTATTCCGCTATGAACATTATACCATATAACTACCATACGCATACAACTTTTTGTGACGGAACCGCTTCTTTGGAAGAAATGGTTCTGTCCGCCATCGACCGCGGTTTCAAGGTCATCGGTTTCTCCGGGCACAGCTACACTGCATATGATGACTGCTACTGCATGAGCCTTGACGAAACGCATAAGTACAAGGACGAAATCAAACGGCTCCGGCTGAAATACGCGGGCAAAATTTTGATTTTGTGCGGCATCGAGCAGGATTTCGGTTCTGACGAGCCAATCGACGACTATGATTATGTGATTGGCTCGGTTCATGCGACATTCCCGGATGCCGCAGAGGATGCCCGCGACCGTTTCCACGGTTTTGACCGGAGCCGGTATTATTACATTGACTGGAGCACGGATCGGATTCGTGAGGCAGTAACTTCCGATTTCGGCGGTGATCCGTACAGCTTCATCGAGCATTACTACGACACCGTTGCCATGCTGCCGGAGGTCACGAATTGCCATATCATCGGACATTTTGATCTTGTGACCAAATTCAATGAAAAAGAGCCTTGGTTCGATGAAGCCAGCCCGCGGTACAAGGCCGCCGCGCGAAAGGCACTGGATCGGATTTTTGAGACTTACCCGCTTTCGCGCGCCTCGAAATTGCCGGGGGCGGACGGCATGCCGATTTTCGAAATCAATACCGGGGCAATTTCGAGGGGCTGGCGGACCTCTCCGTACCCGGCACCTGAGATTCTGAAGGAGGTCCGCCGGCGTGGCGGCCATGTCATGATCAACAGTGACAGCCATGCCACCGACACGATTGACTGTGCCTTCGAAACCGCTGCAAAGCTGGCACGCGCATGTGGCTTCACGAGCGTAAAAATCATCACCGAAAAAGGTATTGAAGACCTGCACATATAAGTATCCAAAAAGGAGCTGATGCATTAGCGGTTTCCCTCTGATGCAAGCAGCTCCTTCGTTTTTTGTATTTGCCTTATTTCGCCGTATTTTGCCGCAGCAAGTATGACAGGATCAGCCGACCCTCTTCAGGCAGCATTTTTCCGCAAGTGCTGTTCCGATTGCCGTACCGTATTCTCCGTCTTCCGGCACAATGAAATTAAGATCCGGGAACAAAGTTTTGATCATGCGGCATACGCATTCACATTCCGGGAAATTCGTAAGGGCGCCGATAAGGATGAAGTCCTTTATATTCGTTCCCTGCGAAATAAGGGCAGCGGTCTGGCAAATAGACTCGATGACCATATGAACGATTCCGGCCGCCTTGTCCTCGCAGGTTGCACGCGAAGATGCTTTGCCGAAATTGGAAGCGGTCACTTCGAGGTTCAGACCCGGAAGCGGCTTATCAGATATGTCGCCCACGCGAAGGTCGATATGTCCCACTTTTCCGCCGGAAGCGAGTTCTTGAATTTTGTCAATGTCGTCGGTGTTCAGCATGAGCTTCGAAAGACCTATAATGGTTCCTCCGCCTATGCCGATTCCTCCCAAATGTGTCGGGATTCCGTCTTTAACGCCGACAAACGAAGTTCCGGTTCCCATGCTTACGACCATGAATTCGCCTTTGCCTTGCGCAAAATATCCGCCCCCCACGCCGTTTGCAGTGAACTCATCAACTTTGTATGTAGGCAGGCCGTATATCGGCTGCTCTACACCGGCACAGCCCACGCCTGTAAGATTTACCTGCTGTATATCATCTAAATTCAAGTGATTATCATACAAAAATTTACCGAATGCACCGAATAAAGATGCAATCGCATTGTTCGCCGAAATTTGAACCGGCTTCAGCATTTTTTCCTTATCAAACCCTGCGATTTTGGTGGTGCTTCCGCCTATATCAATTCCTACTACGATTCCCATTATGTAAAGTCCTCTTTTCTTTTCTGTAGTCAAACTTTGTTAATTATATCACAGCATATAGGTCTTGTCTACATTATTTTGGATTAAAGTTTGCTCAGATTATGCTTCTTTTTTTCGGCCTTTTCGCCTTTTTTCAACGCGCTGATAAGACCAAGCGCACAGAAAAGCATGAGTAGAAAATAAATTCCCACTGCCGATTCATCGCCGGTCTTTGGAATTTCTTCTTTCGGCTTGTCCGGTTTCTTCGGTTTTTCCGGTTTGTCAAACGAGATTGTCTGTCCTTCATCCGTGATGTCCTTATGCTCCGCAAGCTTTACTCCATTGCAATAAATTTCCTCAAATATCACAATGTCTTTGCCTGCAAGACCGGATGCGTCAACGGTAAAGGTAACTGCAGTCTCCCCGGCTTTTTCATTCGCGTCAAAAATCATGTTCGCGCTGCTTCCCGCGGATACGAGTTTCTTTCCCGTCTTTCTATCCATGAGATTTCCCCTTATTTCATAACTAAGCCCTTCTTTGAAGTTTGTGTATTTTATCTTGTCAATGATGGTTACGCTGCCTTCTGCCTTGATTGTCTTCTCGCCGTTTTCCCCGGCCGCCGTTGTGTGAATTTCAGGGAATGTAATCGTCTGTCCGCCATCGGTAATCTCCTCGTGGCTTGTAAGCTTTTCTTCGGTTACTTTGCCGTCTTTGTCGATAACAACTTTATACAATGTTTCAAAGACTACCACATCTTTGCCTGCTAAGGTTCGTGCATCGAAAGTGAAGCAGACATCCTGCGTTCCGGTGGAAACTGCCGGCTTAAATGTCAGCTCCGCTGTCACTTCTTTCCCGTTAATCAGAACCGGCTTTCCGCTTTCCTTATCCATAATCTTTCCGCAAAGCTTGTATTCCTGCCCAATGGTCAGGTTATAGAAGTAAACCGTATCAATAATGGTTATATCCTTGCCTGCAAGGGCGATGTGGTCATTCGTTTTGCTGTCTTTTGCGAGGGTGCGGATTGCTGGGTTTTTAGTGTTTGGCGGCGTCGGTGGTGTATCCGGTTTCACCTTGTCATTTTTAATCGGCGATGCGTTTAGATTGTCCAGGGTGTTTATCTTAATCTTGATTACATCCGCCTTGCTGTCCTGTCTTGCAAGGGTTACGGATTTTGCAAATTTGACAGCATCCGACTGATTCACGCCGTTTACCGATGCAAGCATACGCTCGCCGTCCTTAAGCTCCCCTTTCAAAGTATTGTTTAGAATCGTCTTAAGCTTTCCGCTTCTGTCGAGGATTACTCTTACATTTGTGCCGCTTTCCGTTTTGAAGGATACAATATCGCCGGCGATTAGAAATATCTCCTTGCTTTCGGAAAGCACTTCTTCGCTTGTCTTTCCGCCTCTTTCGCGGAAGATGCTTCCTTCAATTACATTCTCGCCTGCAAGATTTACATACTTAGCCTTTGCTTCCTGCATATAGGTCTGATTTTCGTCCTTTGTTATCGGAGTTCTCGTAACTTCTGCTGTGAGTCGGTCTGCGCCGCTTCCCGGCTCGGTTACCACAATGCGATCTGTGATTACGGCAAGGGATTCACCTTTTGGCGGGGTAAACTCTGCGGAAAATACACCGCTGTAGCCTGTGTAACTTACTTTTGGGATAAATGTCTTTCTCACGCCGTCGTAAGTATAGGTAAAGGTATTTCCGGATACCGAAACCGTTAATGTTTTTCCGTTTGAAAGAATCATGCTTACGCCCTTTTCTCCCGTAATGTCTGCTTCTACTTTTGTAATCTCCTTATCCGCGGCAATGGTAATCATATCGGTTTTCACATCGTCTGTAAGAGAATATGCGATGCCATCTATGGTAATATCCGGCATTGGATATCTTGCCTCGGTATTGATCGTGACCTTTGCATGGTTAAAGCCGCCTGCGAGAATTTCTCCTGTTACACCGTCTGCGCTTCCTTCACCAAAGGTGCAGTGCTGGGAAGTGATTTCTTTATCCTCGCCCACTGCAAAATAAAACGGCAGGTCATTAAGAAGATACCCCTGCTTTGTCGCAAGTTCTTTGATAAAGTAAACGCCAAATGGAAGCTTGATATGGCTTAAGGCTTTTCCCTTGTCGTTCATCTTGATGATGTCCATGAGGGATCCCTCTTTCAGCGTGGTCTTTCCTGCCTTCAGCTCCTTGGCATTGTAAAGCCCAAAGGTTGCGCCGCCGGATTCGGCATACTGGCCGCTTTCAAATGCGGTTTCAAACACTTTCTCAAGGTCGATTTCGGCTGTAAAGAAGCGGTTTTCAAGATTTGCACCCGCCCATACAAGCGGTGTGAACCGGTCTTTGTAGGATAATTCCACTTCGTAGCCTGTATCATCCTTCACATAACCATTTGGAGCCGAAACTTCGCGGATAATATATTTTCCGAGCGGAAGAAGCTTTGAAACTGCTTTTCCGTCTTCGCCGGTCGTGATGGTATCCACAAGCTGGCCGAGGCTTGCACGGTTTGTCTTGTAAATGTTATCAAGAACAATCACGCCAACTCCGTTTCCGGATTCTGCGGTGTCAGCAAACATTGTCATCGTGTAACCGTCTGAGAAGGTAATTTCCATCGGATTTTCTGCTGTCTGATTGGAAACGATCTCAATGCGGTAGCTTTCCGCTTCGCCGGTCTTTTCCGATTCGATTCTTTCTGCTTTCCATGTTACGCCCGGAATCGGGGAGCCTTCGGCAGTCGGGTGATCCGGACGAAGAGCCGAGTACCAGTCGATAATATTGTCTTTTCCGCCTTCCTTAAAGTTCAAAGTCGGAACAATATACTGATAGTCTTTGTCAACGGCACTTTGCGGAAGCGTAAGAATCGTCTTCATTGCGCCGCCTGCATAATACATTTCCGTCTTAATTCCGTCTTTGGTTAAGAAGAAAATCGGGGAAGTCGGTTCTTTTCCTGTGAAAGTTACCGTATTTCCGTCTTCGCTGTAGGTGTAGCCTGCGCCGATGTCATAGACCGGAGTGATGGAAGATACCGGCTTTGTGATCTTTACTACCACATTTTTGTCCGCAGCGGAGGCTTTGGCATCTACCGTAAAGCCGTCCCATGCGAAAGTAAAGCCGTTTTCATCGCCGGAGACCTGTTCGTATCTTGCGGTAAATTTCTGAACGAGCATCTTTTTGAAGTTGCCGTCCTGATCGCAGTCCTGCCAGGTTGTGCCGTCGCTGAGTAAAATCTTGTACTTTATGCCGTCTTCTGCGGCTTTGCTTGCGATAATGTGGTGCGGTTCTTCTTCCGGATCACCGGTAAACGGGAGGAGGCTATAGCCTTCCGGAATCGTATAGGTTGGGATCGGATTTCCGTCTTCCTCACAGCGAACCATGGAGTTTTCGGAAACAAATTCGCCTGCCTGATAGTAGCCTATGGTTTCCACCGCAAAATCATCGCCAATCTTTACAACTGCTTTTTCGCCTTTTGTCTTCTTTACAAGTTCTGCGCCGTTTTTCCATTCGTAGGAAGTCTTGGTTTCTTTTACTTCCGGAACTTCAAATATGCCGTCTCCGTCCGCATCCTGCGCCGGTGTTACGACTCTTTCTTCCGCTTTCACATCCTCTGCGGTGAGAATGTATGCCTTGTAGTCCTTTTCTTCGTAAGCAGAAACGCCGATATCGGAAAGATCGACTTCGTTTCCGCTGATGTCGGTGTCTTTTCCGCCAAGAAGTTCATAGGTGTAGCTTTTCTCACTTACGGAGAGGCTTGATGCTTTTCTTGTATCGGTCGGATCTTCTTTTGCAAGATAGCTTTCGATTGGGTTAAAAACCTGCTCGCCAACCGAGCCTTGCGGCTTTGTTTCCGGAAGCGTAAGGCTGTAGCCGGAAGCAGTCGAAGTTACTTTTGCGACTTCCACATCCGTTACCGCATCGCCGTTTGCCTTGTAATTCATGTTTACCGTTACATCATAGCGGTATTTAAAGCCTGCTTCTTCCTTTTCGTAGGAGTAAGAATACTTCGTATCTTTTTGCTCCGGTGAAACATACACTCTTGTGTATCTTCCGTCTTCCTTAGCGGCTCTGTCTCTTAAATACCAAAGCTTTGCGCCGGAAGCATGAAGCATTTCGCCTGTCTCATAAATATCGCCTGTGCCCTTAAAGAACTTCGAAAGCGCACTTGTGATGGTTTCAAAGAGGTTTCCGATGTTTGTGGACCTAGTCTTTGGAATCGTAAACTGCTTTCCGGTTTCACTGTCATAAAGGTCCGGGCCGTCTGTTCCGTCATTGAGCCAGGTGTCAATGGCAGCATAGATGTTATAGATAGCATCCTTTAAAGCCGCTCCCATTTCATAAATCGGGGTAAAGACTTTCTTTCCGTCTTTGGTCTCTTCCTTAAAGCCGGCAAGCACTTCGCCTTCTTTTTCGATTTCAATTTTTCCCTTTACCATGTTGTTTGCCATGGCAACCGCTTTGTAATAGCTTGTGTACGAATAGTCTTTCGCATCATAGGCAGGGTCTGCTTCGGTGATGTTTCCGTCTTTATCAACTCTTTGTGCAAAGTTTCCGTCGTTATGATCTTCCTGCTTTTCCACCGTGAAAGTGTAGAAGTTAAAGACTTCGTTTACCTTGTAGCTATCTTTTCCCTTGTAGGTGATTTTCGTTCCGTCTGCATCATAAACACCAACTAAATCGCTGTACTCATGCCCAAGAAGTGCTTTTTGCTGTCCTTCTTCCACTTTTCCGTAGTCGTGGTTTTTGGCAGTGTCACCTGCGCCGTATTCACCGACAAAGTAGCCAGCAGGAAGCAGCCATTCTTCGAGGCGGTAAGTCCCCCATTCGAGTTCATACGGAATGGTAATTTCCCCGTTTTCGTCTGCCTCCCAGGTGTAAGGACCGTCTTTTGTGATATCTTCTGCATTCGGAAGGAGTCTTCCGTAGTTCTTTGCTTTCGCCGGGTCTAAGAGGAGCGGATCTCCCATGTAGCGGATATAGAACTTGGTTCCGGCCGCTCTTACCTGTTTTCCGGTCTCCGCATTGGTCTTAATCACCTTAATGACATTCGTAATCTTCTTGTCGCGAACATTATAGTCATATCTATCATCATTCTTTTCTGTTACATCATAAGTCTTATTATGTTCTCCGATTTCTACCTGAAAATGCTCAAGAACATATGACGCATCGTCCGCCGCGACTTCACTCATCGTGTAAGTTCCATACGGAATATCCAAAACCAGAAGGTCGCCGTTTGTTCCGATCTTCATGTCGGTTACGGTATTATCTTCTCCGGAAGCATCCCGGACAACCCGGTATACGGCGGTTCCGTCCGCCAGGTCCGCTTCGCGCACAAAGCGCACATACGGGTGGTTTTCAAAGTCGCCGGAGTTCAGTTTTAATTTCCATAAAGACTTTGTGGAGTCTTTTTCACCGCCGGCAAGACCGCCTTTTCTTTCCGAAAAAACATCCGAGCCTTCGATGGACTTGGAAAGCGTAAGTTTTCCGCGGTAGCAGTCGTTTATGAAAGTATCGGCTGCTGCTGAAATCGGGTCAGCGACGGCACTTAAAACGCCGTTTTGTGCTTCGAGCGTGATACCATCACTTGCCGAGGCTTTCACATCGTAAACAATCTCAGACCAGCTCTGCTTTTCGCAGGCATAGTTTCTTTGATCCTGGGTATATGCGTTATATTTTACCGTAACACTGCGGCTTCCGCTGTCGGGCTCAATAAATCTTCCGTCCGGGCGGATTTCGCGGATGGTATAAGTCACTTCTGCGTCCCAGTCATATCTTGTCGGACCGTCGGTTCCGCAGTGGTCGGACGGCGGATCGCCAACCAAGTGAACGGAAGTGGTTCCACTTGCGGTTTTCGTAAGAACGGATTCATCGCTCCACGGTTTATCGGAAAGGGTCTCGGTGCTTCCGTATTCATCGAGCGTTACCCTATCAACTTCTTCTCCGTTACGAAGAAGCACATAGGTAGCCGCAAGCGTTGCATCACCCATTGGGGTCTTCGTATTTCCGTCAAATCCCGGATTTAAGTCTTCTTTATCGACATCAATCTGAATGGTCGGAAAATATTCCGGGCTTGGAGGTTCTTCCGGTTCCGGCTCCGGTGGGATGTCTTTTGTAAACTTCACATAACGGGCAATCGGGTCGCACGAGCCGGTTGCAAGAGCCTGCACATGGCCGCCTCTTCCGTCTTTACATTCCCAAATAAGCATATCGTCGGGAACCTGCTTAAAGTAGTCGATTTGTTTCTTTACTTTGTAGGTCTTATCCCAGTTTGGCTCCGAGTCCATGATGTACTGATAGTAATACTTCTCGCCTTCCGGTGTAATCTTGATGTGATAATTCTTGTACTCGCTTTCTTTCTTGTCGTTTTTCACCATTTTAAGGGCAATGGCTTCTTTTTTTGAGACATAGATTTTCTCCGAATACCATTTCTTATCCTCGCCTTGCGTGAGTTTCAAGGTCTTTGCATTGTCTTCTCTGTCACCGCCTACTTTCATGGAAAGGTTAATGTGGTCCTTGATGAGTTTTGCCATGTAGTTATAGATATCTACGGCTCCGCACTTTTCAATCGGCTTTTTGTAGTGGCTTCCTGAAATCTTCTTGTCGGTTCCGGTGCCGGGATTCTCTACTCCTTGATACCAGCCGCTCTCGTAGTAAAGGCTGTTTGTGGAAAGCTTGTTGAACTTCTTGTCACGAAAACGCTGTTGTGTCTCATGGATGAGCTGCCGGGTTGCAAGTTCCCAGTCGTCCAGGTTGTATTTCTGTGCGGTTTTCTTGTAGTAGCTGCTTTCCTCAAAACCAAGGTCCTTCATGAGAACCGACATCGGACGGTCCGACTGCCGACCGTAAAGGAGACAGAGGCTCATGTTGGTCAGGATGTAGTCCAAATTCTCTTTCGCATAGACACCTTCTAAAAAGGATGCATCCTTTGCTTTTCCGGTCAGTTTTACCGTTTCATCGGCCATCACCCCATGCTCTAGGCAGTAGGCGACATCGCCGTTGACCCGGTACGCACGAATCGGGCTGACTTCCCTTACCGGACCGATTTTAAATCCGCCGTTTTTTCCCGCATAGGAAATGAAGTACACCTGCATCCAGTTTGCATCTTTTCCGGTATACTCGATTTTTCCGCCGCTTGCGGATTCTAAAACGCGGCTGTCCTTAAAGGTTCCCGTGATTCCGCTTGTCGCATCTGCTTTTCCTGCCCCAATGCCAAGCGGCATGTAGGTAAAGGCAATCAGAAACGCAAGGAAAACCACAAGAAGCTTCTTTGTTTTACTGATTTTGTTCATCGTTTCGTTTCTTTTCCTTTCTTAAATTTTTTGTATGAAAAAAGCCGCTTTTGCGGCTCTCATCACGGTTGGTTCTCTTGTCTTATGCATGCTTTCCCTCCTTTTTGCAATAAAAAAAACGGTAAAGATTTCTCTTTCCGTTTGACAATGAACTCAGTTTGGTGTATTTTATATATAGAAAAAGGATTACCGCTTTTCGCACGGCGGTTCCGTCAAACGAATTTAACAGAAACCGTCAAACGCTAGTTTGGCGGTTTTTCCTTACTTGCGTTTAATCGAAACGATCAGTGACGCAAGCCCTATCAGTACAAGCGAATAGGTGAGTAAATCACTTACTGTTATGTATGTCATAGGCGCCACCTCCTTTCGGAAAGTGACGAAACCGCCCAGCGGATAATCCTTATTCTAACTGAAGTTTATTCTATTTTTTCCTTTTCTGCAAGGGACTTTATCCAAGCCACCATACTCGATAGGTTCCGTCTCCCATGTCCCTTGTATAGAGGATGCCTCTTGTCTCTTCAGCAAGTCCCCACCATGCATCGAAGTAGTCTTTGAGTTTTGATTTACAAAAGTGCTCAAGCATGTATTCCTTGGTTTCATATTGATTGATGATGCACCAGGTCCATGCGGTTCCCCAGCTTGTTCCTTCTTCCGGAGTGAGGTTTGCATAACCGGCTTCTTCAAATGCCCGGTCATAGGTTGGATAGTTTTCATCGACCCAGGTATGCACAAAATCCTGAAGTTCTTTTCCGGATTTCCAGACAGGATAAATGGTAACCGGCTCTGAATAGAGTCCGAATATTTTCTTTCCGTTTACTGTCTTGTAGGCTCTGACACGGAAGCTGTAATTATCTTCTCCATACGGAAGATTCCAGCTTGCCACGGTTCCAAGTGTAATGTACTTGACATTGATCCGCTCTTTATTTCCCTTAAATTCATCCGGATAAGTATTGTACCATTCACCGGTAGTCAGCTTTTCGCGGTAATAGGTGCTCCATGTGTTTGTGGAAGCCGGCTTTACCTGAACCTGATAGCCGGAGGCTCCGCTTACCTTGCCCCAAGCGACATCAAAGTAGCCGTAACCACCACTCACGAAGTATGTATCTACATTTTTAACCTTGCTCGGTTTCGCATAGCAGCTTATATTCTTGGAATACTTCGAGTAGACATTCTTGCCGTTCTTTACCTCGTAGGCGCGAAGTTTATAGTAGTAGGTCTTGCCGCAGGTCAGCTTTGTGTTGATGTATTCTGTCTTTTCCGCGCCGACGGTAGCAATTCTTGTATACTTTCCGCTTTTCTTTGTTGCCTGGTAAATCTGGTATCCGGATACGCCGTCTACCTTGTCCCACGACAGCTTGATTTTGCTGTAGGAATAGCTTTTTGCGGTAAGCTTTGGAAGCACCGTCTTAATGTTTTGGCTCTGAACCATGATAGGCATGTCCGCATCTGCGCTGATCGGAACTGCTTCTTCTGTTTCCGCAAAGGCCGAAGCCGCGGTTGTGATTGCAAGAACCATAGAAAGCGTGCTTGCGAGTAATATCTTTCTTAACTTCATTTCTTTTTCCTCCTTGTTCTTTGTTTCTAATATCTTCTGATTTACCCCTTTATATATATTATATTAGATGGCGAAAGTTTTCGCACAAAAAATATGAAAAAAAGGACAAGTTTTTTTTAAGAGAGTTTCATCAAAGAAAAAGATATGTATCAAATATCTCCTTGCTTGATGAATTCGCAAAATCAAAATATGAGTTTCCCTTGCTCCAATAAAAAAACGGCAGAAAAAAGTCTGCCGCTTAACAATTAATTCTTTTCATAAATCTTGCTGCGATGTCCTACAGCGAAAACTAAAATAACAATCTTTTCATCCTGTATATCTGCAAGAATTCGGTAGTCGCCAATGCGATAGCGCCATTGACCGGCTCTATTAGCAGACAATGCTTTGCCATGTAATCTGGGATTCTCACAATTGACAAGATTTTTATCAATCCATGCTTTTATCATTCGTTTTGTGAATCCATCGAGTTTCTTCAGTTCTTTTATAGCCTGCTCCGTATATTCAACTTGATATTTCAACCTAAAATCTCCTTCCAAGCCTCATCATGGGAATAGGTCTTCGGATTCTTCTGATAATTGCGGTATGCTTCTTCAGCAATAGCAATATCGAACTCATCTTCGATTCGCTCTAACACGGATCTTCGGATCATTTCAGAGACAGACACCCCTTTGATAGCTGCATAATCCTTAAACAGTGCTGTTTCTTCCTCGCTTAAGCGTACAGATACCGACATTTTTAACACCTCCTTTTGTAATACATCGTAATACATTTTATGAGAATTGTCAATATTAGTTCTTTTATATGCTTGATACATTTATTACGGTGTGTTATCAATCATTTATGACAACTCCTGTATAATTTGCTTCAGCACACCCGGAGAATATATTTTTACTTCTTCCGTCTGATAATCTTTTAGATTTTGCGTAACGATTCCGTCTGCCTTTATTCGCTTTGCCGTTTCGACCATAATAGCATCCTCGTAATCTTTCATATCCGAAATTAAGGCAAGTTTACAATCTGCACCTGTCGTATCAACAATATCGAATAGCTCCGTCATAGTGCTGAGCAATTCACGCGCAGCTTTTTCGTTTAAGCTCTTGCGTAAAAGGTAATAGATATCCGTTAGGGATTTTGCAGTGATGATTCCATTTATCTGTTGATTGGAAACGGCATACAAAAGATTGACGGCATCCTCACAAAAAGGCTCGCGTTTTTGCAGAACATCCACTATTACATATGTATCGAATACAATGTTCATACTTTTTTCACCCTTTCATCTTTTGCCTCCTGCAGTGTAATATCTGTCGGAATGACACCTATCAAGGCTTCGGGCATCTGCATTCGATTTTTATTTGGGTTGCTGAGTTTTGCGATAACTTTTCCATTTTTGCTGATGTAAATATCTTCTTTGGCAGAGAGTGCCAAGTATTTTCCCATATTATTCTTGAATTCTGTCGCTGTAATTGACATATATTAACCCTCTCTTTCTTTAATTATTCCGATGAAATTTCGTTCGTTTTTTGCTTCGCTCAAATCACAAGATTCTTATAAATATCTTTTTATTGTTTCCGGGTCATTTAAAGCATCTTCTAAAATCCGACCTAAAACAGTCGTATATCCCTTTCCGATTGACTTTGCCTTACTTAAACTCCGTTGAGAAAGTCTAATTGCAACTGTCTGCTTTTGTCTTTCTGCTTTTCGCTCGTCAGAAATCCGTTTGAACTGGCTAAGTTCCTCTTGTGAAAACTCAGGATATTCATCGTCTGCAGGTATCGGTCTCTCCGCAATCTTTTTTAGCGATTCTATTTGTTTCTCGGAAAGTTCTTTTGAAATATCAATTTTTTTTTCAATGATAGCCATAATATGCCTCCTTCTCATGTCTTGTCGCAAAGCGAGCCGAAATAACTCTTATCGCATCGCCTCTCTCTGTGTAAACAACAACAATCACCAGTGCTTGACCTATTTGGCCAATAGTTATGTATCGATCTTCAAGAGTCGAGTGCGCATTGTCATATTTTTCTAGTCGACTATTGTCTCCAAATACTAAAACTGCGGTGCTAAAATCAATCCCGTGCTTTTCTACATTAATACGTTCTTTATTTTCGTCCCATTCAAATTTAAGCATCTGTTGTCTCTCTTTCATATTATAACAAATTGTAATATAAATTGCAATACATTTTACACCCCCACCTCTCACAAGAGCCTCTCTTTCCTGCATAAAAAAAGAGGACCGAAGTCCTCTGAAAAAAATCAAACTTTATTTCTGCATTTTTCTCTGAATGAGCTTGATAACCTCAACAATTGGCATTACAAGGAATGCAAGACCGAGTGCGATAGCATATTCCATGAAGCTTATGTGTTCAAATTCAAACGCTTCTGCAAGGAACGGCACATAGATTACCAAAGTTGTTGCCGCAAGGCTGGCAATGGATGACCAGATTAAAGCTCTGTTCATGTATTTCATTCCGAACAGGCTTCCGCGCTGCGAACGCATATTGAAGCTGTGGAAGATTTCTGCCATGGAAAGCGTCAGGAACGCCATTGTCGTTCCGTCCGGGCTTGTCGTAATTTCCCACACACCCGCTTCGATATAATGTCCTACGAAGTATGCCGCGAGTGTAAGTACGGTCAGAACAACACCCTGATACATCATGTCTACGCCAAGACCGCCGGCAAATATACCGTCTGTCGTCTTACGCGGCTGTCTCTTCATAATATCATCTTCCGGTCTTTCCATTCCAAGCGCAAGTGCAGGGAAACAGTCTGTAATCAGATTGATCCACAGAAGGTGTACCGGCTGTAAAATTACGAATCCAAGCATTGTAGCAGTAAATATGCTGAGCACTTCACTCATGTTTGAAGCAAGCAGGAATTGAATCGACTTACGAATATTATCGTAAATCCTTCTTCCTTCTTCAACCGCTCCAACAATCGTAGCAAAGTTATCGTCCGCAAGAACCATATCCGCTACATTCTTGGTAACATCAGTTCCTGTGATACCCATACCAACGCCGATATCCGCGGATTTAATGCTCGGTGCATCGTTTACGCCGTCACCGGTCATGGCTGTTACATAGCCTTTTTTCTTCCACATGTTTACGATGCGGACTTTGTGTTCCGGCTGAACACGTGCATAAACGCTGATGGTTTCGATTTCCTTCTCAAATTCATCATCGCTCAAGTCATTCAGCATTGCGCCGGTGATTGCGCGTGTATTCTCGCTCAGGATTCCCAGTTCTCTGCCGATTGCCGATGCTGTGTCGATGTGGTCACCGGTTATCATAATCGGTCTGATTCCCGCTTCGTTACATTCTTCAATCGCCGCCTTAACTTCCGGTCTTACCGGGTCGATCATGCCCTCAAGGCCGATGTAGCAAAGGTCTTTTTCCACTCCCGCAGGCGAAATGTCGCCCGGCATTTCGTCATAGGTTTTGAAGGCTGCCATGAGAACACGCAGTGCCTTGTCTGCCATCTGCTTGTTTGCACCTGCGATTTCTCTTCTGTCTTCTTCGGTGATTTCACGGATTTTTCCGCCCTTTATAATCTTGGTACACTTCTTAAGGACTTCATCCGGAGCACCTTTGGTGTACTGAATGATTTTTCCGTCGGAGATTCTTTTGTGCAGAGTCGACATCATTTTTCTGCTGCTGTCGAACGGAACCTCGGAAATTCTCGGCATCTCCTTTTCAAGCTCCGCTTTTTCAATTCCAACCTTGTGAGCATAATTTACAAGTGCACATTCGGTAGGCTCTCCGATTGCGGAGTCTTCGCCTTTCTCGATTCTTGCATCACAGCAAAGAGCCATTGCTTCTGCCAAAAGACCGTCCTCAGCTTCTCCGCTGCTGCATTCAACAACAGTCATTTTATTCTGCGTAAGCGTTCCTGTTTTGTCGGAACAAATAATCTGTGCACATCCGAGCGTTTCAACCGCCGTGAGCTTTCTTATGATGGCGTTTCGTTTACTCATATTCGTAACGCCGATGGAAAGTACGATGGTTACAACCGCTGCAAGTCCTTCCGGTATTGCTGCAACGGCAAGGCTTACCGCGATCATGAAGGTGTTAAGCAAAACAGTTCCGTTAATGTCTCCCGCGCGCAGAAGGCTGACTGCAAAAATAACGACACAAATTGCAAGAACCAGAATCGTCAAAATCTTGCTGAGCTGCGTAAGCTTAATCTGCAAAGGAGTTTTTCCTTCCTGTGCCTGTGCAAGTGCATCTGCGATTTTACCCATTTCGGTGTTCATGCCGGTTCCGCAGATAACGGCCTTGCCTCTTCCGTAAACGACCGTGCTTCCCATGTACATCATGTTCTTACGGTCTCCGAGAGGGATGTCTTTCGCTTCTCCAAGGGAGAGCGGTTCACAGAACTTGCTTACAGGAACGCTTTCTCCCGTAAGTGCTGCTTCTTCAATCTTTAGGCTGTTGCTCTCGATAATTCTTCCGTCCGCCGGAACGGCATCTCCTGCTTCCAAAATCACGATATCCCCTATAACCAGTTCTTCGCTCTTTATGGTCTGAACTTTGCCGTCTCTGAGCACTTTGCTGGTTGCCGCCGCCATTTCCTGCAGGGCCTCGATTGCCTTTTCGGCCTTGCTTTCCTGATACATTCCCAGGATGGCATTAATGATAACGACCGCCATAATTATGATAACATCCGCAAAGTTTTCGCCCGCGTAGTATGAGGTGATTCCCGATACCGCCGCAGCCGCGATGAGCACGATAATCATCGGGTCTGCAAGCTGTGAAAGGAATCTCTTCAGCAGTGAATCTTTCTTGGCCTCTGCCAGCTTGTTTTTTCCGTCGCGGGCAAGCCTTTCGCCTGCCTCAGCGGATGTCAATCCTCCTATGCCGGATTTCACTTCCGACAAGGTTTCGTCAACATTTTTTAAGTAGTATTGCATTTCTCCTCCTCCGGTAGTAAGTCAATAAAAAAAGACTTCCACCATATATTTAGTATATACGGTAAAAGTCTTACTATTTAAGATATCAGCGAATCGGGCCTCCCCGATTGGGATGTCGCAAAATACCACGCGTACACGCGCCAGTTACTCCCTTTTACAATTTATATATTCTACTACACAATACAATTAAATGTCAACCAAAATTATATATTTTGAACGAAAATAATATTCAGTTCCGTCTGAAACTTAAGAAGCAGACAGAACAGAATCATGATCCCCATCGTCATGATCAGGTTCTTCATCCTCCTCGTCCTCCTTTGCCACCGAAACGATTCCTTTGAAATGATATTCCGTTCGGTTTTCTTCCTCCGATATTCCAAGCATTTTGGCTGCGCCGATAATATTTTTCAGCGGCATGCCCACATCATAAGCATACGCTCCGGATTCCGCGCCGCACACATCGACATGGATTTCGTCCGGCAGACATTCAAGCACCTGTGCGGTATTTTTTCTTAAGTTTTGGATGCTTTCGGCCGAAACTTCGCCCGTTTCAGCTGCAGCACGCTCAAATTGCTTGACAAAACTTCCTGCGCCTGTAAGTTTGGTATAGGTTATTTGATTCGTAACAAACTGCAAAACAAAAATCATCAATAGCATGATTGAGGCAATCGTTGTCATCATATCCTTCATCCGTATGCCTCCACCGTTCTTCTCATGGCTTCCGCACTTACGGATCGAAGGCTGTCCGGCTGCCAGCCGGCCATCATATCGAAGATAATGCATCCCAGCAGTATGGTCCCCATTATGATAATTAATTGTTTCATATGCCGCCCGCCACCTTTCTGAAATCAATTGTATCCATAATTGCACTCGTTCCTTCATCCATAATGTCCTCGGCAGCCGTTTTCAGCGAGTTGCCGTCACCCAATATGAGCGAATTTACAATCAGGGCCCCAAGCAAAATAGTTCCTATAATAATAATTAAATTTTTCAACTCAATTCCTCCTAAAAAAAATTCTTAAGCATATTCAGCGTGTCCATGAATACCGCAACCACAGCAAAATTGATAAGCAGCGAAAAAACGGTGGCACTTGACCATATTGTGGTTATGACACTGTTTCTCTGCGCGGTTTTGATGGCCTGCGTCATTCGCTTTTCTGCCATCATGTTTTGAAAAACCTCCATCTGCTCGACCAGCTCAGACGGGTTTATCTTCTCGATTTTTGCCAGTATGGCTCCGAAATTTCTTCCTGCCTTGGTATCCACGGCATTCGTAAAATATTCAAAAGCTTCTTCGTCTCTGCCCTGCCTGTACATCAGCAGCATTTCACGATAAATCGGCTTTAATTTAACCGCATTTTCCATCAGCATCGTATACAAAAACTCACCCGAAAAGGGTTTCGCTCCGTTTACGATTGCAAGATTCTTCAAAGTAATACAGCTGTCGTACAGTTCAAGCTCCAAAATTTCTTTCTTCATTCCTGCCTCCTACAAATCAAGCTTTCCTCGCGAAATATAGGCGAATACAATGATTCCGGAAATGTAAAGAATCAGCGACACAACAAACCATGTGAGTCCTGCGGCGGTTTGAAATTGATATTGGAAAAATTTTTTCCAGCTTAAATTAAAAAAGAAAATCCCGCCTGCCGCCGTAAGGGCGTAACAAATCGGCGCAAGATACTTGAGCATGAGTTTTGCTTCGTTGTTCTCCCTCTTTACATATTCGTTGATTTTTCTTGCCATTTTCACCGACCTTGCAAGGTCGACAAGCGCATGCGTAACTTCTATGCCCGATGACAATGCAAAATATAGATTAACCGCAAGAATCCCCGCCCATGAAGTATTGATGGAGAGTCTGAATTCGTCCAGAATCCGCTTCAGTTCGTCATTGCTTCCGGCAGAATTTATGCCTTTTGACAAATTAAAAAGAAGCCGCCTGCAATTCGGTGCTTCTTCCATGCCTGCCGCGCTCACTTCAATGGCACGCTGCATATTGAAATAATTTATCTTGTAATTTTCCAAAAGTTCCGTAATCAGTATTTCGCCTTCCCTTGAACTCTCGACCCGTATAAACCGAAGTTTCACACGAAGCAGTGCATAGGGCAGCAGCAATGCGAACATCGCCGCCGTCAAACACAAAAAACCGCCGATTCGTCCGCTCAGCAATGCAAACACAACGCTGCCCGCTCCCGCGGACAGGAGCAAGAAAAATCTCATTCTCCTGCCATCGCCATTTCCCGTTGTGACCTTAAGCAGTGTTTTGATATGCTGAGAAAAAGCATTTTCGTACTTTTTCACATACCCTCTGCTGATTTCATCAATCCAAGGCATAAGCAGGAGCAAGCTCCCGCTGAGCGCACACAGCAAAGCTCCCGTTTCAACCATTTGCATCCTCCCTTTCCTTCATGCTCGGGTGATAGTATCGTGGATAAATCACCTTTTTCCCCATCATCGGGTATTTTTCAGACAGCGCTCGCAGTTCTTTTCTCATGATTTCCGCCTCCTTTGGCCAAAGTGCAAGCAGCTTTTCCTTTTCTGCGCCGATGTGATTGTTCCACTTCCAAGTCCGGCTTCGTTCATCGTAAACACAGATAAGATGGATGCTTACACGGTCCGTTTCAATATCGTAACATAATTCGGAAATTGACTTCAGCTTCTTTACGGCTCGATTATTCTCCTGCTGGCAAAATTCGAAAATATAATGGAAAGCGGAAAATACCTGCAAAATCAGGCTTTGCTCGTCTCCCCCGTATCGGCTCTTTATCTTGGCAGCGATTTTGTAAGGCAGGTTCGGAATGTCTCCCGAATGAACCGTGGCTTTGCATCGCCCTGCTCCAATGCCCGATATTTCCAGTGCCAGCCGAAAGCTCTGGGCGTCTCGCATCTCCTCCAGAATTACATAATCGTTGTCGCCTCTCAATAGGGATTTTGTCAGTGTTTCCAGATCCTCACCGTCGGCCACAAGCTGCATGACCGGTGCATCCGGCATAATTCTGTCCCATGGTGTTTCGGGGTCCGTCGATATGGCAAGTCCCTCCTTATCCGGCTCTTCATATCGCTGCCACGTCTGCAGAAATGTCGTCTTTCCCGACCTCACGGTTCCCGCAAACAGAACATTGAACCCGACAGCAACCATTGCTTTGAAAAGCCGGCAGCCTTCTTCGGGTATTGTGCCAAGTTCAGCGAGGTTTTCAAAGCTGAGATCCTGCAGGAGATATTTTCGAAAGACCATGATGTCCTGATTCGGTTTCGTCCTTTCCCCCGCATAAATGGTCGCTCGTATACCGTTGGAAAGATACAGTTCGTGAAAGCCTTGTTCCATCCTCTGCCTTGGATTTCCCATCAAAAGCGCTCGTCGCAGCTGCTGCCTCCGCTCTGAAGGGATTCTCTGCGGCTGAAGCACGGATTTTCCGTCTATCAGGCAGTAAAGCCTGTCTCCTATCAGTTTTGCCGAGGAAGAACGTTTATATTCCTCCGTTTCGTCGTAGACCCACGGTGCAAGCCCCGCAAGACCGTAAAGTTCCGCAAAAACTCCATCCGTAAGGCTGCGGTACCAAAACGGTGGAATTACACCCCGGAGCTGCTGCTGCGAAAGGATTTCGTTTATCTCCTGCTTGTAGAAACGCATTTCCTCTTCGCTGCCCAGTATTGCGGCCTTTTCACGTTCGAGCATGTTCATCTTCGCCAAATCGTCCATTCCCTTCCACCGAATGTCGAGACAGGTTTTAACCCGCTCGCAGCATTCCTGAAAACCAACGGATCCGGTCTGTATCGGATTGTCCATCAGCTGTCACCTCCTGCCGAGTAAAGCAGAACAAACTTGTTTCCTTTGTCTGCAAGCCCTGCCAGCATCTTAGCTTGTTTCTCGCTTAGAATCACCTCAATAACGCTCACAGGAGCTGATCCCGAAAGCCTTTCATTCTCAGAAAAAACGACCTCCGTATTGTTCCCATCGCGTGCATATGCCACTACTGCCTTTGTCACAACAGCACCCTTGCAGCAGAACAATACATCGTCACCCCTCCTTAGTGTCTGTGGATAAGATTCCAGCCAATCATCGGGCAGCGAAAGCACATAATCCCCTGAAATGCCTCCCGTGGCAAGCCTGCTGTCAGTAAAATACTCACGATACAGAGCCTCCGACTTCGGTATATAATGACTGCTTTCCTTGCCGATCACAAAGGATTCCTCCCCCGGTTTCAGAGCATCCTTGGCCGCATTCTCAACCTTTTTTGCAACAAGCATATGCTCGCCTATGATACTGCTCTTCGGAATGTTCTCTTTGAATGTTAAGATCTCATCGTATCCGATATTCCGCCTTCCCCAGAATTCCCAAAATCCAAGGGTCAAAAGCGCAGCACATATCAAAGCAATGCCCACGATTTTTTTCTTCATTCACGTGCCTCCTTTACACTATTTTACAGTAACATATTACCATATATTTTCGTGTCTTTCAGCACATTTTTGAAAAAAATTAATAGATTTGCAAATTTTTTGCGACATGATACATAAGTATCTGCTGCCATTTCTTCCAAGTATTGATGTGCGCATCCCCCGAATATCCTAAATTTTCAACGTTTTTTCTCCAAAGTCCCCTGCGGTATTTTTCCGGAATTTCGTCAAATGCCGCCTCTATGGCAAGAATCCTTGAAGAAAGATGTGCGATTTTTACGGCCCTGTTCCCCGTTATATCGCTTATTCTGCCTGTACCAAAACCATAATTCGACATGTTCTTTTCTCCGACTGCAATCACATCCCTTTCCTCATTTAAGCGCTTCAGTTCCTCTTTCATTCTGTTCAAATCCCTGAGTGCCCAATAGGACTGTCTGTATACAGGCTCGGGCAAAAGATAGACTTTCATCTTTTTCTGTTGATAATCTCTCATATATTCACCTCTTTTCGCCTTAATCATACAGTATATAATGTTACATATTTGCTATTTTTTGTAACATTATGTCGAATTTACCATAAAATAAAAAGCTCCGCTGCATATCGCAGGGAACTTTTTAATGAAAGAGAATTTGAATATGTTTTTGAGTTTACATGATTTTTTTCAATACAATCGGTGTGATAACCGTTGTGGCAATTACCACGATTACAATCGGCGGGAACATGGACGCATCTATGAGCCCGATATCGTATCCTTTTTGTGCCACAATCAAGGCAACTTCGCCTCTTGATATCATTCCCACACCGACCTGAATGGATTCTTTCTTATCGAATCCGCATACTTTTGCGCCAAGTCCGCATCCGATGATCTTGGTCAGTATCGCTACTGCAAGCAGGATAAGGGAGAAGGTCAAAAGCGAGCTGTTAAATCCGTCAAGGGAAACTTTCAGTCCTACACTCGCAAAGAAGATCGGCGAGAAGAACAGGTAGGACGGTGATGAAACCTTTTTGGCGATTTCATGCTTGATTTCATGCTGCGAAAGGAACAAACCAAGCAAATATGCACCGGTTATGTCCGCAATTCCGAAATATTCTTCAGAAGCAAAGGCAACGATAAAACATGCCGCTACGACATAGGTCGTAATTCTGCGCTTGCCTTTGTTTGCATCTATAATTCCCTTGAACGATTTGCATATATATGCAATCATAATCATCAAAGCTGCATAAAGCAGAATCTTAAGCAAAATGCTCACGATGGAAACGCTTTCGTCTTTGAGGCTGATAACAACGGTAAGAACGATAATTCCCATGATATCGTCTATTACCGCAGCGCCCAAAATCGCATTTCCTACTTTACCGTCGAGTTTTCCCATTTCTCTGAGGGCTTCTACGGTAATACTTACCGATGTAGCCGTAAGAACAACACCAATGAAAATAGCCTTTAAAATGCTGTCATAGTCGCTATTTCCCTCTTCGAAATAGAAATAGTAAGATGCAGTGCCGCCAATCAACGGAACAATAACGCCTATCGCAGCGATAACAAAACAAGCAACGCTGTTTTTCCTAAGCTGCTCCATATCCGTATCAAGTCCTGCGGTGAACATCAGTAAAACAACACCGATTTCTGCCGTTTTGGAAATGAAGTCCGTTTGTTCAATCAATCCAAGACATGACGGGCCTATGATAATTCCCGCTAACAAAGCACCGACAACCTGTGGCATATTAACCTTGTTTGTCATGTCTCCCAGTATTTTGGTTGTAAGCATAATTATCGCAATACTCACAAAGAAAACATAATTTTCCATTGTCACAATTCCTCCAGTTCATAAGATTAATATCAGGTACCACAATTGATTATTATAGACAAGTTTCGACAAAATTTCAAGGAAATTTCACTTTTTTGACATTAATCTAAGCGGAACGTGAACAACATTTGCGATTCATTGTAACTAAAGGACTTTATTTAGGAAATTCTTCGTTCTTTCTTCCTTCGGATGATCAAAAAGTTCAGATGGGGTTCCTTCCTCAACAATCGCACCGTCCGCCATGAAAATCACGCGGTCGGCAACTTCCCTTGCAAAACCCATTTCATGTGTTACAACGATCATCGTCATGCCTTCATCCGCAAGCTCACGCATTACATCAAGCACCTCCCCGACCATTTCCGGGTCGAGTGCTGATGTCGGCTCGTCAAAAAGCATGACTTCCGGATGCATCGCAAGCGCCCTTACGATTGCAATACGCTGCTTCTGTCCGCCGGAGAGCATGTTTGGATATTCGTCTTTCTTGTCGGCAAGACCTACCCGCTCCAGAAGCTTCGCCGCCTGTTCTTCGGCCTCCTCTTTACTTGCAAGCTTAAGGGTTACCGGTGCCATCGTAATGTTTTCGATGACCGTCTTATGTGGAAAGAGATTGAAATGCTGGAATACCATTCCCATCTTCTGACGATGCAGATTTATATCCACATCTTTTGATGCGAGATTTACACCCTCGAAAAATATTTCTCCCGATGTCGGCTCTTCAAGAAAATTAAGGCTTCTGAGAAGCGTCGATTTTCCCGAGCCTGACGGCCCGATAATTGCCACAACTTCACCCTTCTTTACATCAAGATTACAATGACTGAGCGCTGTGACTTTGCCGCCGTTATATTCTTTTACCAAATCCTTCACGGAAATAATATAGTTAGTGTTTGTCTCCACGACGCATTCTCCTTTCGATGTGTTCAATAACCTTGGATGTCGGGTAGGTAATCAAGAAGTAGGTAAATGCTGCAAGCATAAACGGTCCTACCGATATAATCGTTGCACCTGCGATTGACTGCGCGGTAAACATAATTTCCGCCATACCGATCATCATGCAGATCGAGCTTTCCTTAACCATGGTAACAACTTCATTTGCGAGTGCAGGCAGCACATTTTTAATTGCCTGCGGGAGTATTACAAGCTGCATACTCTGTCTTTGCGAAAGTCCGAGAGAGCGTGCTGCTTCCATCTGCCCGCTGTCCACGGCAAGAATTCCCGCTCTGAATATTTCCGCAACATATGCCGCACTGTTGAGGGCAAGCGCCGTTACTCCCGGAATGAATCTCGTGGAATCAATAAATCCGAAAAGCATAACCTTCGGAACAGGGATATAGAAGAAAACCCCGAAGTAGATTATCATAAGCTGCACCAGCATCGGTGTTGAACGGAATGCCGCAATATAAGCCCCCGAAAGCCACCGAATCGGTCGATTTTTGCTCAATCTCATCGTTGCAAGCAGCAATGCCGGAAGCACTGCCAACAGCACAGATACCACAGAAAGAATCAGGGTGTATTCCACACCCTGAATCACTGCAGATCCATACTTTGGTAAAAACTTAAAGTTAAAAAACGCATACGCGGGTGTGTCTGTAAATAGACTCTGCCACCAATCCCAAAACATAGATACTCTTTCCTTTCCGTATAATTATTCTTCTTCAGGTGCCGAAACTTCCTGCATTACATCTGCAAGAGCCTCTGCATTTGCTTTAAACTCTTCAATCTTGTTTTCTTCTGTCATTTTTGCAATCGCTTCGTTAATCTTAGGAAGCAGTCCCTTAGGATCTCCCTTTGCAACAGCTACGCAAACCTCTGCGGATGAGCCAAGCTCGTCAAATGTCATTGCTACAAAATCGTCATTGGTTGCTTGGTACTGCTGTGCTACGGAACCGTCTACGAGGATTGCATCCACCTTTCCATAAGAAAGCTCTTTGATAAGATCGAGTACACTCTGAAGGGAAACAGCGCTTACATTCGGAATTGCTTCGACCATTTTCAGTTTTGTTGTTGCAGTCTGTGCACCGATTGTCTTTCCTTCGAAGTCAGCATAAGATTTATACTGGTCTGCATTTTCCTTCTTAACGAGGAAGTGCGGAGCAGGTTCTGTCAGATAAGGGTCAGAGAAGTCAGCTGCTTCTTTTCTTTCATCGGTTGCTTCGATATCTGCAAGTACGATGTCGAACTGTCCCTTGCCGAGTGCTGTGAGCAGATTGCTGAATGACATATTTTCAACCTGAAGTTCCACTCCCATATAGTCAGCTATGTACTGTGCCGTATCAACATCGATGCCGCCGTAAACCATCTCTCCGTTTTCGTCCGGATACATGAATTCAAACGGTGCATAGTCTGCGGAAGTTCCAAGTACAAGCGTAGTCATTTCATCTTCGGTCGTGTCTTTTGAGCCGCAGGCGGTAAATGCCGTAAGTGTCAAAATCATAATAAGTGATACTGCCAAAATTTTCTTTACTTTCTTTAAATCTTTCATCTTAATCTTTTCCTTTCACATTTGCATATTCATTTCTTTTTTTGAAGACATGATTGAGTATACACCTTTATGAATAATAATGCAATATGTTTTTTGAAAAAATACTAAAAAATTTTTATATTTATGCTTAGATTTTGGTCTCAAACACAATTTTCGCCGTTTATGTGAATATTTAATGCATATATATGCATCTGCATGCGAATATATATGCAAAAGGAGCGGCCTCTAAGAGGCCGCTCCCATACAAATCAAATATTTGCTTATAATTCTCGAACTTCGTCGAAATTATTTTGTTGTTGCGTCGTAAAGAGCTTCAGCGTTATCCCATTCTTTCATGATTTCAGGGATTACCTTGTAAAGGTCGCCTACGATAGCGTAGTCAGCAACTTCCATGATAGGAGCATCCGGATCCTTGTTGATCGCTACGATGCAGTTGGAAGTCTGCATACCTGCTAAGTGCTGAATAGCTCCGGAGATACCGCAAGCAAAGTAGATTTCAGGCTTAACAGTTGTACCTGTCTGACCTACCTGGTGGGAGTGATCAATCCAGCCAGCGTCTACAGCTGCTCTGGAGGAACCTACAACTCCGCCAACCTTGTCAGCGAACTGTTTGATAAGTTCGAATCCGGAAGCATCACCAAGACCACGACCGCCGGAGCAGATGATCTTAGCGTCTGTTAAGGATACTAATTCCTTAGCGGACTTAACGATGTCTTTGATTTCGATTCTGATGTCAGAAGCCTTGATATCAGGTTTAACATTAACGATTTCACCCTTAGCTCCAACTTCTCTTTCCTGTTTCTGCATAACGCCAGGACGAACTGTGGACATCTGCGGTCTGGTCTTAGGGCAGATGATAGTAGCCATGAGGTTACCGCCGAATGCAGGACGAGTCTGCTTGATTCCTGTGGAAGGATCGTTAGGGTCTAATGTGGATGTATCTAATGTAGTGTTTGCCTTTGCAAATTCGATGTACTTGGAAACCTTAACGTCAAGGTGAGTACAGTCAGCAGTAAGACCTGTGTTGCATCTTGCTGCGATACGAGGTGCGAAGTCACGACCGATGTGAGTTGCGCCGTAAAGAACGATTTCCGGCTTGTATTCATCGATTAACTGCTTCATAACCTTAGTGTATCCATCAGTTGTGAAGTTTTCAAGTAACGGATCCTGAACCATGTAAACTTTTTCAGCACCGTATTCGAAACATTCCTGAGCAAGGTGGTCGATGTTGTTACCGATTAATACTGCGCAGATCTGAGTGTCTTCGCTGATGTCTTTTGCTAATTTCTTACCTTCGCCAAGTAATTCAAGAGCTACGTTCTGGATCTTTCCATGTCTCTGTTCTGCAAATACCCAAATGTGCTTGTAAGCGGAAAGGTCAACCTTTTCAGCTTCAGGAGCAGCTTCGATAGCATCAAATTTACATTTAGCGATACAAGCGTTACAGTTTGTACATTTGCCTTCATCTACGATTGCAAGTCTGTCTACGATCTTCAGAGCGTCGAACGGGCAAGCCTTAGCGCAGAGGGAACAGCCTTTACATTTATCATTTATAATTTTAATTGCCATTTTATCTTCCTCCTCCTATTAGATGATATGCTTACCCTTAAGCTGAATCAGTAAGTTCTTAGCCTGTTCGTTTTCAGAGTCGCCTGCGATAACCTGACCGGGAGCCTTAGGAGCAGGTGTGAATGATCTGAATACGTTTGTCGGGGAAGCTTCAAGACCTACTTTAGTAAGGTCTACTTCGATATCTTTTGCGTTCCAGATTTTGATATCCTTTTCGCCGAAGATACCCTTCATGTTCATGTATCTAGGTTCGTTTAATTCCTTGATAGCTGTTAACATGCAAGGAGTCTTGATTGCGATTAATTCGTAACCGTCTTCAAGCTGTCTCTTAACAGTGATGTCCTTAAGGTTGTCATCAATGTGGAATTCTTCAACATATGTAACCTGAGGAAGGTCTAACTTTTCAGCGATCTGCGGACCTACCTGAGCAGTATCTCCGTCGATAGCCTGACGACCTGCGAAGATTAAGTCTGCAGGACCGTTTTCTTTTTCCCATTTCTTGATTGCAGCTTCAAGAGTGTTGGAAGTAGCCCATGTATCGGAACCACCAACTGCTCTGTCGGATACGAGGATACCTTCGTCAGCGCCTTTTGCGATACATTCAAAAAGAAGATCGGTTGCCTGAGGAGGTCCCATTGAGATAACTGTAACAGTTACATCTTTATATTTGTCTTTTATTTTTAATGCTTCTTCGAGAGCGTTGTTGTCATCGTGGTTAAGGATTGATGGAACACCGTCTCTGATTAATGTTCCTGTTTTAGGGTTAATTTTGATAACATTTGTATCAGGAACTTGCTTTGCGCATACGATAATCTTAAATGCCATTTGTTTCTCCTCCTACCTTATTTCTTGAAAGTTCTGCCAGCGATTACCATTCTCTGAACTTCGGAAGTACCTTCGTAGATTTCAGTAATCTTAGCGTCTCTCATCATTCTTTCAACCGGATAATCCTTAGTATATCCGTAACCGCCGTGGTACTGTACGCACTTAGTTGTTACAGCCATTGCAGTTTCAGCAGCATATAATTTAGCCATTGCAGCAGCTTCGCCGTAGTTGAGGTGTTTGTCCTTCATGTCAGCAGCTCTGTAAACTAAAAGTCTTGCAGCTTCGATTCTTGTCTTAAGGTCAGCCATTTCGAACTGAAGAGCCTGGAACTGGCTTAACTTCTTGCCGAACTGCTTTCTTGCCTGCATGTATTCAACTGTTACATCGAATGCACCCTGAGCAATACCTAAAGCCTGAGAAGCGATACCGATACGTCCGCCGTCAAGTGTGCTCATAGCTACTTTGAATCCATCGCCAACCTGGCCAAGGAGTCTGTCTTCAGGAATTACGCAGTTCTGGAAAATAAGTTCTGTAGTGGAAGATGCGCAGATACCCATCTTATCTTCTGTCTTACCGATGGAGAATCCTTCATCGCCTTTTTCTACGATGAATGCGGAAATTCCATGGTTTCCTTTTTTCTTGTCAGTCATAGCCATTACTACGAAAACGTCTGCATATCCACCGTTTGTGATGAATACCTTAGCGCCGTTGAGGATCCATTTTCCGTCAACGAGTTCTGCTCTTGTCTGCTGTCCGGATGCGTCTGTACCTGCGTTAGGTTCAGTTAAACCGAAAGCACCAAGCTTCTTGCCGGAAAGTAAGTCAGGAAGATATTTCATCTTCTGTTCTTCATTACCCCAGTTGAAGATTGGCCAGCAGCACAATGAAGTATGAGCGGAACAGATAACGCCTGTGGATGCGCATACTCTGGATAACTCTTCTACAGTGATAGCGTAGGAGATGTGGTCTCCGCCAGCTCCGCCGTACTGTGTAGGGAATGGGATTCCCAGTAAACCATACTTAGCCATTTTTTCTACTGTTTCAACAGGGAATCTGTGTTCCTTATCGATGTCAGCAGCTAAAGGTTCAACTTCGTTAGTGGCAAATTCTCTTACCATTTTTCTTACGAATTCTTGTTCCTTCGTCAGTTGAAAGTTCATTTAAATGCCTCCTTAAATTATTAATAACGACCTTTCCTTTTGCATAAGGCAGGGGTCTGTTTTTGACTTGTTAGCCCATGTTAAAAGCATAACAACATACATTACTATTAAAGCACTTTTTTTACAATCTTGCAAGGTATATTTTGCGTTTTTTAGCGGAAATAATGTTTTTTAATCGGAACTTTACCAAATACAGAGAAGAAAAACAAAAAAAGTCGAAAACTCTGCTTAGGTCATCGACTTTTGTAATGCTCTCAGTGTATTTTTTTCGATACGGCAGACCTGAACCTGCGAAATCCCCATAAGGTTCGCGACCTGCTGCTGCGTCATATCCTTAAAATAGCGCAGCACAATTACCTGCCTTTGGCGCGGAGGCAGAGCGGACAGTTCCGTCTTTAAATCAATCCGGGAGATTTCCGCATTTTCATTGTCTGTCCAGAGACTTACTTTCTCGTATTCTTCAAAATTTTTCATTGCATCCGCTGCCTGAAGAGCCTCGCAGGTCCGTTCCTTGGAAAGACCGGCTTCCTCCGCCAGTTCCGTAATTTTCGGCGAGCGTCCGCATCTTGCGATAAACGCATTCTCGGCTCTGCGAACTGTATATGCATCCGATTTCAGCGATCTGCTGACTTTAATTGCTCCGTGGTCGCGCAGCTGCGAGCGGATTTCGCCGGTTATCATGGGAACCGCATAAGTGGAAAACGCAAGCCCTCTGGATTCGTCAAATCGTTCGGCGGCTTTTATCAGCCCTATGTAACCTATTTGAATCAGGTCTTCTATGTCCTCGCCATACACACGTGAGAGTTTTATCGCAACGGACTTCACTAGACCGCCGTGCTTTTCGGCGAGCTGTTCCATATCAAAACTCATAGTATGTATCCAGCTTCTTAATCATGGTAACCGTCGTTCCCTTTCCGGGTTTGGAATCGACCTTTATCTTATCCATAAAGCTCTCCATGACCGTGAATCCCATGCCTGAACGCTCGTCTCCCGTATCCGTCGTAAACAGAGGCTCCATGGCACGCGCTATGTTCTCAATTCCCACTCCGGTATCTCTCACTTTTATAATCAGCGTCGCGCCGGGTGCTGTTGCAAATTCCATTTCAACGATTCCCTCATGCTGTTCTTCCTCGGGATAACCGTGAATTACAGCGTTACTAAAAGCCTCTGAAACTGCAGTCTTTATCTCCGTAAGCTCGTCTACGGTCGGATCAAACTCCGAAGCATAGGCTGCCGCCACTGAACGTGCCAAACTCTGGTTTCGCAAATCAGCTTCCATCTGTACTCTGAATAATCTTTCCATCACGATGCTTCCTTTCCCTTAAAATATAAAATTGCTTCTTCTTTCGTATCCATATAATCCATCAGCGAAAAAATCCCTGCCATGTTCAAAATATTTCTCACCGCTGCTGAGCAGGAGACAATGGCAACCGCACCGTCCGTTTCATTCATTTTTCGATACCTTCCGAGCACCATACCGATTCCAGAGCTGTCCATATATCTGACCTTGCTAAAGTCAAACACCAGATATTTCGCCGCATGGCTCTGCAAAGCAGCATCAATATCCCCGCGAATCTGCGCTGCCGCATGATGGTCGAGTTCGCCGAGCAGTTCTGCAATTAAAACATTGCCCGAAATGCTAAAAATCACTTCCACTTTGGCACCTCCTTTTCTTCTTCCTCTATTATATATCCGAGGAAGGCTTTTGTCTTTAGGAGATTCTGTCGTTTCAACACTACTTTTGTCGAAAAAAAACAGCCGAAGCTGTTATTTTTTTATGTTTTTACCTTCCCATGGAAACATTTCCATTTATAATTGCGCCAAAGTCCATACCGATTTTAGCTGCCTTAATATCGCCATTTACCACGGCAATACTTGATAATGCCAATGTTTCTCTTGCGTTAATATCTCCGGTTACAGTTCCGTTTATGCTGATGTCTCTGCACGTAATCTTTCCCGTCACATTTCCTTCCTTAATGGAAACCTGACCGGTCGCTTCAATTTCCGTAAGCAATGTACATTTATCAAGGATTAAATTGTCACACACAATTTTGCCTCTTACATTGCCTCTGACAATAATATTTCCCTTTGCAGAAACATTGCCTTCGACGTTTCCGTCTATAACTAAATGTCCTTTCGTGGTAATATCGCCGTCCACTCTGGTATCTTCCGAGATAACTCCAAGCTCATCCGCAATATCACGCATAATTTCCGTGTGTTCAGACACAGATTCTTCAGATGTTTGAACTTCTTCCGTTGTTGGGTTTTCCGTATCATTATAATTCATATAATCATTATTGTTCATATATCTCAACTCCTAAATCAAATTCTGTGTCATCGTCAATATTCGCATTTCCGGTAGTTGTAATCGATCCTTTCAAGCTTGCGCCGGAATCCGATAAAATATTTCCCGTAACTATATTACCCGAAACTACAGCGTCCTGTTCGAGAACCGTCGTATTACTTGCAGACAAATCACCTTTCACCTTGCCGGACACAATGATATTGCTTGCTGTCACATCTCCGACTAAAATAGTTTTTTCACCAATATTAACTTTTTCATCGGATTTTACGTTTCCTTTAACGCGTGCATCAGACAAATAGATATTCTCAGCTTTTATGTCTCCGAAAACAATATTCTTGATTGAAATCTCTCCGGTTGTGACAATATTCCCATACACGCTTCCCTCAACAAAAATATTACCTTCTGATCTAACCTTGCCTTTGATAACCATGGTACTTGTGATATGACTATCCGCGCTTTTTTCAATTACTGCCTGTTCCTGTTGTACATATGTGTAAGAATTTTTGATTTCTTCTACCTTGATTTCCTCTGGCTTGACATCCTCGGCTATAACGTCCTCCGTCCTTTTTTTCTCCTGTGTTTCGTCAAACCCAGTCAGTTCTCTCAGTGCTTGTGTGAAATTTCCTTTACTACCCATGCTCTTCCTTTCTCTATCAAATATATCAACTCAAATAATTGAATATTATTGGCCTAACCTTATTATCAAGCTTCGCAAATGTATACCCCTGCGCCGAAAGCGTCTCAATAATCCCTGAAAGGGCCTCCACTGTACTGTCTTTTTCATTGCTGTCGTGCAATAAAACGATGTTTTCGCCCTTATCATACATGCCGTTTACAACATTTTTGCAGATTGTCTCTTTCGATAAAATGGTCAAAGACGCGTCTCCTGAGGAAACATTCCAGTCGTAATATGTATATCCCCTTCTAAGCATCTCTGCCGCTAGAGGGACATAAATATCTGCATTGTATGAATTTACGGAACCGCCCGGAAAGCGGAATATATCAGGCTTTACACCTGTTACCTCCTCAATTCTATTTGAAATGATATTAAAATCTTTCAAATAAGCGTCCACAGATTTATATATCTTTGCATAGTCATGGGATGCGGAATGAATACCGAGGGTATGTCCATCTTTGACAATTCTTTTATAAAGTGATTCTGCCTCATCCCCCTCTTTATTTATGACAAAAAAGGTGGCTTTCACATTATGCTCTTGCAAAATGTCAAGAATCCTTTTTGTATTCTCTGTACTCGGCCCGTCATCGAATGTTAAATAACAAATTTTTTCTTCCCGCGGCTTATATGCAAAATCATTTTCTATATATAAATTCTTGTATTTTTTTTGATATTCAAATTGCTGTGCACTATCAAAAAAACGACTGAGTTTGGATGCGTCTATACTAATCGCTGAATCTTCCTGCGCATTATCAGCCGATACGTTCACTGCTGCCTCATGTTCTTTCTGTAAATTTCCGCAACGGACTGCTAAAAACACAACTAATGCAATTAAAATTAATATTAAAGATAAAACAAAAATCGTTATACATTGTTTCCATCTCTTTACTGTCATTGTCACACCCTATTCATTAGATATATTTGCATAATATACAGATTGAGTATACCTCTCAAAGGCACTTTTTGTCAACCTTTTCTTGCAAAATCCAAGCAAAATGAGAAGATTAAGCGCATAATCCCCATCTTTTCTAAAGCCTGCTATTTCGGCATGATATTGACAATTTCCTGTGATTTTATTGCGGCTTCGATCAGCGCCTCACAGTCAAGTTTGCTCTCGGATTCCAAAATCCGGGCAAGTTTCGGTTTGGTTGTCGGATGTTTCGGCAGAAATACGGTGCAGCAGTCCTCATACGGCTGTATGGAGGTTTCAAATGTACCGATTTCCTCTGCCTTCGCCATAATATCAACCTTGTCCATAGCAATCAATGGACGCATTACCGGAAGGGATACGCTTGCATCCGTAACCACCAATGCTTCGGCTGTCTGGCTTGCTACCTGTCCGAGGTTTTCACCCGTAATGAGCATCTGACATCCCGTGTCCACGGCGATTTTCTCGGCAATGCGCATCATGAATCTTCTCACGAGTATCGTGGTTTCCTCTTCCGGGCAGTTTGTAACGATTGCCTCTTGAATCGGCAGGAGATTGATTACGTGCATCTTAAACCGGCCGCAGTATGTCGCTATAATTTTGGCAAGGTCTTCAACTTTTTCCTGCGCCCTTTGGCTTGTATACGGATAAGAATGGAAATGCACGGCTTCTATCATCATTCCGCGCTTTGCCATCATCCATGTTGCAACAGGGCTGTCAATCCCGCCGGAAAGAAGAGTAAGTCCTTTTCCGTTTGTGCCAAGCGGCAGTCCTCCGAATCCCGGGATTTTTCCCTCATAGATATAGGAGCGGTCATGGCGGACATCAACATGGAGCAGTACATCCGGATCGTGTACATCCACTTTGAGCACCTTGCATCCGATCAGCACCTTGGCACCGATAATCCTTCCGATTTCCGGAGACTTAACCGGGAAGTTTTTGTCTGCCCTCTTCGCCTCAACCTTGAAAGTCTGAATTCCTCTTTCGGAAATCAGATTCTTCATATATTCCACGGCTTCTTCGCCGATTGCGTCAAGCTCAGAAGGTGCCTCGACCGCCTTGCTTATGGAAGCAACGCCAAACACCTTGGAGATTTCCTTTATGATTGCGGTAATGTCAAGTTCCTTGTCGGCTCTTACAAAAATCAAGCCCTCGCTGCGCCTTACATCAACGCCTTTGAACGATTTCAGATTGTTTCTTATTCTGTCAACCAGCATTCTCTCAAAATACGGTTTATTCATTCCTTTGAGGGCAACCTCGCCGCACCTTACGATTAAAATATTTTGTTCGTTCATTGTATTTCCTTCCGTTAAATGTGTCTTATCTGAAAGATCCGAGCTTTCTGAAGCGTGTTACGGCTGTCTTGACTTTCTCCGCAACATACTCCATCTCCTCTTTCGTGTTGAATTCACTGAAACTGAATCTTATTGCGCCCTCAATTTCTTTGGGGGACAGCCCCATCGCGTTCAAAACATGCGACCCCTTTGATGAGGAGTGATTCGACGAGCAGGCAGAACCTGTGGAAACAAAGATCCCGTCTTGTTCCAGCGTATGCAGCAGAACCTCTCCTCTCGTTCCAAGGAATGAAAGATTCAGCACAGACGGACATCCGGTCTCGTCCTGCGGGCTGTTTATCACAATATCGCCGATTTGATCTTTGAGCAAATCAAGCAGATATTTCCTTGCCTCTTTCATCGCCGAAGTCCTCTGCACAAAATGTCCGTCCGCAATCTCACATGCCTTTCCGAAGCCGATAATCCCCGGTGTATTTTCCGTGCCGGAGCGCATATGCCTTTCCTGTCCTCCTCCGAGCATAAAAGGCGAAAGGTTCAGGCCCTTCTTTGCATAAAGTGCGCCCATCCCTTTAGGCCCGTGTATCTTATGTGCACTTGCCGAAATAAAATCCACTCCGCGGTATTCTCTTCCGACATTAACGGGAACCTTGCCGAGTGCCTGCACGGCATCGCAGTGCAGCCATATATCCGTGCCGTTTTTCTGGTTGTACGCATCCTTCAGCTCTGCAATCTTGTCTATCGGCATAATCGTCCCGGTTTCGTTGTTTACACCCATTACGGATATCAGAATCGTTTCGTCGTCAAGAGAAGCGGCAAGCTGCTCAATATTCAGTCTGCAAAGTCTGTCAACACCGATATAATCGATCTTGTATCCCATGGATTCCAGCCTTTTTGCAGGTTCGAGAATGGCCGGATGCTCTACGGCGGAAACGATTATTTTGTTTCCTCTTCTTTTCTTTGCCTGCGCCGTTCCCATGAGAACCGTATTGTCCGATTCCGTTCCGCAGGAAGTGAAATAAATCTCGTCTTCTGCCGTACCAAAGCATTTTGCCACTGTCTTTCTGGCATTTTTGACTTCTTTTTCCGCCTGCAGTCCGAGAGAATGAAGCGACGACGGATTGCCGAAATTGTCCTTCATTGCCTCCGTCATTGCTGCGGTAACCGCATCGTACGGTCTGGTTGTGGCGCTGTTATCCAAATAAACTAACATAAATCTTCCTCTTCCTCTTCATCCATTCCGGTGAAAATATTCATCCATTTCTTAGAGAAGTAGCGGTAATAGCATATCATGATTTTGATTACATCTGCAATGGCAACGACTGCCATCGCCCAGTGCAGCGGCAGATTAAGTGCCAAAACACTTATGTATGCGAGCGGAATCTGCATGCCGACATTAAATGACACATCCACATACATGCAGAACATCGTGTCTCCACCCGGCCTGAAAATCGCACAAATCATCATGTAAGAAAGCATTTTCGGCGTAAGCGCGATTGCGTACACAAACAGAGCTTTCATAAGCATGTCCGTGGTTTCCGGCGAAAAATTGTATATGGCTGCAACCGGTTCTCTGAGAAGAATGATTACCAATGTCATAATTACATTCAAAATCCATGTTATCTTCAGAATATTACGGCTGTATTGATAAGTAAGCTTTTTCCTGCCCTGTCCGAGAACTTCGCCAAGCAGAACCGCGGACGCATTTCCCAGTCCGAAGTACACGGTTTGGAAGAAGTCCGTTACCGTCATTGCAACCTGTGAAACCGCAAATGCCGCTGCGCTGATCTTTCCGTAAGCGGCAAATATACACGATACCGAAACCGCCCAAAGCCCTTCCGTCAATATAACCGGAATCGCCGTCTTCATAACGTCGGCAAACAAACCCTTGGAATAGGAAGTCAGTTCCTTGATCGTTGCTTTCAGCGGGTATTCTTTTCTCAGATAGACCGAAAGATGCATCGCAATGCATTCTGCGATTCTGGCTATCAGAGTCGCGATTGCCGCACCCTCGACTCCGAGCTCCGGAAAACCGAATTTTCCGTAAATCAGAAGGTAGTTAAAAATTACATTTGTCAGGATGGCTCCTCCGTTTATTATCGTAGGTACTTTTACATCCTGTATTGCTCTCGAATTATATGAAATAACAAAGGTCAGCCCGGCAAACAGATAGGAAAAACATGCGATATGCAGATACTTCGTGCCAAGCTCAATAACTTCCGGTTCGTCGGAGAACAAGCTTATCAAGAATGGCGCGGTAAAGTACACGATGACGATTGCCGGTATTGCCAAAACAATGCAGACTGTATAATCGATTCCTATGATTTTCCTCAAACTGGCCACATCACGGATTCCCCAATATTGAACCGCATGTACGGCTGCCCCGCTGAAAACGCCAAAGAGAACGACTCCGAAAATGAAATATACCTGGTTTGCTGCTCCTACTGCGGCGAGTGCATTTTCTCCTACCTTTCCGACCATAATTGTGTCAGCAAGGTTGAGCGTTACGGCTATGATTTGCTGGATTACCATAGGAATTCCGACAACCGTAAGTTTCCTGTAAAATTGTCTGTTTACATTTTTCAAGCTGTTTAAGTTTTCCCCGTTCATTTTTCCCCTCACTAAAACGCAAATATGGAGGCAGATAAATCTGCCCCCAAAAAGTCCTATGACTGTCTGTCCAATCGCTACTTTGCGTAGTCGATTGCTCTGGTCTCTCTGACCACATTAACCTTAATCTGACCCGGATATTCGAGTTCAGACTCGATTTTTTTGGAAATTTCTCTTGCAAGGAATACGATTTCCTCATCGTTAACGTCTTCAGGCTTCGCAATGATTCTGATCTCTCTTCCTGCTTGAATTGCAAATGATTTCTCAACGCCCGGCGTTGTGTTTGCGATTTCTTCAAGTTTCTCGAGCCGCTTAATGTAAGCATCCAGGGTTTCTCTCCTTGCTCCCGGTCTTGCCGCCGAAAGTGCATCCGCAGCTGCAATCAGCACCGCTTCCATGTTCTTCGGCTCGTAATCGCCGTGATGAGCTGCCATGCCGTTTATAACTGCTTCGGATTCCTTGTACTTACGCAAAATCTCTATACCGATATCAACATGTGTGCCTTCGTACTCGTGATCGAGTGCCTTGCCGATATCGTGCAGCAGCCCCGCACGCTTTGCAAGTTTGACATCAAGACCCAGTTCACCCGCCATCAGGCCGGCAAGGTGAGCAACCTCTACGGAATGTTTCAGCACATTCTGGCCGTAGGAAGTTCTGTATTTGAGTCTTCCTAAAATTTTGACAAGTTCCGGATGCAGGTTATGAATACCGACTTCGAAGGTCGCCTGTTCTCCTTCTTCTTTGATAATTGCATTTACTTCTTTGGTTGCCTTTTCAACCATTTCTTCAATTCTTGCAGGATGGATACGTCCGTCAACAATCAGTTTTTCAAGCGCGACTCTTGCGATTTCTCTGCGAACCGGATCAAATCCGGACAGAATAACCGCTTCCGGTGTGTCGTCAATGATCAAATCCACACCTGTCAAAGTTTCAATGGCTCTGATATTTCTTCCTTCACGGCCAATGATTCTGCCTTTCATTTCATCACTCGGAAGGGATACTACGGAAACCGTGCTTTCGGCAACATGGTCTGCGGCACATCTTTGAATTGCGTTCGTTATGATGTATTTTGCTTTCTTGTCTGCCTCTTCTTTCGCTTTGCTTTCGATGTCCTTAATCATGATGGAGGCTTCGTGTCTCACCTCTTTCTCCGTGTTTGCAAGAAGGATTGCCTTCGCCTCTTCAACTGTGTAGCCCGAAATTCTCTCGAGTTCTTCCATCTGCTTGGAAATAACTCTGTCGAGGTCTTTCTGCTTGTTTATCAATGATTGTTCCTTTTGTGTAATGCTTTCTTCTTTTCTTTCGATGTTTTCAATCTTTTTGTCAAGTGACTCTTCCTTTTGGATTAATCTGCGTTCGGAACGCTGAAGCTCGCTGCGTCTTTCTCTGGCGTCCCTTTCCGCCTCACTTCTGAGCCTGTGTGCTTCTTCTTTTGCCTCCAAAATAGCTTCTTTTTTCATGCTTTCGGATTTATTCTCCGCATCCAATATTAGGTTTCTTGCTTTCGTTTCGGCACTTCCGATTGCCTTTTCACCAACATTTTTACGATATATATATCCGATTAACGCACCTATCGCAAGAGCGACAGCTGCGACTACGATTTTTATAATGATTTCTGTCACTTCAACACCTCCTTTTTATCAAAATTGTATCTATATTTCAGTTGTTTTTATAATAAAAAAATGCATTACATAATTAAAACTTGATATATCCATACAATATATATTATAATGTTTAAATGAACAAAATGTCAAGGTACAGAAAGGTAAGAAATGAACAAAATTTTAAATCCGCTTAAGAACATAGATAAATATATATTAATTATTGTGGCTCTGCTTGGTATTTTAAGCTTAACCATGTTGGAAAGCACAGTGTATGATGGCGGTCTTGTTATTTTCAGCAAAGCCGGCAGACCCGTTTGGATACAAGCGGTTGCCTATTTGTTGGGCTTTGCCGTGCTCCTGTTTATACAGCGATTCGACTACCGGTTTTTCAGCGGGCTCGAAAAGTTCCTCTATATCGCTGCAGTCGTTCTTCTTTTGACGGTATATATCCCGGGATTGGGTATAACCCAGTTTGGTTCCCGTGCATGGATAAGCCTTGGGGTAACCACTCTGCAGCCATCCGAATTCGTAAAGATTCTGTTTGTTCTTCTCATGGCAGGATATCTCTCGGAACACCGCGATGAACTGAATAAGTTCACCGGAGTGATAAAGGCGCTTCTCTATGCGTCTCCTATCATACTGATTGTGCTGAAAGAAGACCTCGGAAGCGCACTGGTTTACATCATAATGTGGATTTTTATGGTGTTCTTTGCAGGAATTGATTATAAGATCTTTTTTCAGTCGGCACTGATTTGCCTGGCTGCAATCCCTGTTGTCTACAAGTTTTTGGATGATTACCAAAAAGAACGAATCGAAGCATTCCTCCATCCTGAAAATCTGAGCCTGTCCGGTAACTATCAAGTATGGCAGTCCAAGGTTGCCATCGGTTCCGGCGGTCTTACCGGCAAAGGGCTTTTTCACGGAACACAAAAAGGGCTGGACTTCATACCGGTCCAGCAGTCGGATTTCATCTTTTCGGTTGTCGTTGAAGAACTTGGCTTCATAGGCGGCGCCGCGGTGATATTCCTCTACGCCTTTCTGCTTATAAGATTTACAAAGATTATCAGAGATTCTGTGGATTTGTACGGTGCGCTTATCGTAATCGGTTTCACCGGCATGTTCCTCTTCCAGGTCTTCGAAAATATCGCAATGACCATGGGTTTGATGCCGGTTACCGGAATCACGCTTCCGCTCCTTTCCGGCGGCGGAACATCCGTAATTGCAAGTATGATTTCCATCGGTATCATCGTCAATGTCGGCGTAAACAGCAAATCAATCAACTTCTAGTTCTTCATATCGTCAATTCGCTTGGCGATTTTTCGGAAATTCTCGGCTATGTATGTGTTGTCCTTAAAGACAACCGGCAAGCCGAGGTTTGTTGAAATATGAATATTTTCATCCTCTCGTATCAGACCGATGACTCTGTTTCTGATCCCTCTTGTCACATCTTCCATGCTTGGAGCAAATCCTGCGTTTATCAGTCTGATATTTATTTTGTTAATAATATAATATATATTCTGCATTCCCTTAGATCTCAAGATTTCCGTGACAAGCTCGCTGTCTCTCTTGGATGAAATTTCGGGATTCATTACAATGATTGCCTCATCGGCTCCGCCGAGTACCATATCAAGACCGTCATCGACTCCTGCTGCAGCATCAAGGATGACATAGTCATACTTTTCGGCAAGCTTCTCACACAAAACTTTTACATGCAGAGGCGTAAGGTGTCCCTCATCCCGTCTCGGTGATGCCGCCATAAACGATAGTCCCGGAAAGGTCTTGTCCTTGATTACAGCTTGTCTGATTCTGCAAAGCCCGTTCATCACGTCGTTAACATCATATACAACCTTGTTTTCCAAGCCGAGATACAGGTCAAGATTTCTAAGGCCCGTATCCATATCTATTAAAATTGTTTGTCTGCCCATCTTTGCCAAGGTCGCCCCCAGATTAGCCGCAAACATCGTTTTGCCTGTTCCGCCTTTTCCCGAAACAATCGCAATTGTTCTTCCCATTATCTTCTCCTACCAAAGATTATTAATTTATTTTATTCGAAAAATCAAGCGTGTCCGTTTTTCCTTTTACCTGAAGATATTCGCCGATTACATCGCGGGCAACCGGTGCGGCATTAAACGACATGCCTCCCTGTACAAGCAGTACAACGACTGCAATTTTCGGATTGTCCGCAGGAGCCATGGCTACCGTCCACGCAAAGTGGTCATAGGTATCCTTATATTGGTCTATCTTCGCCTGGGTGACCTTTCTGCCGCTTACCGTAATCAGTGCCTGATCCACGGCATCGTTTTCCGTCGGATACTTTGCGGGGTCTTTCTTCATCATTTTTTCCATCTGCTTCTGAACACTTGCCCAGGAAATTCCCGGTGCGATGCTCGACAGATGATTCTTAACATAGGAAACTTCGTCCTTTGGATTGATGTAACCGTCTCTTTCCGCAGTACCGGTCTTGCCGGCAACTTCGATCGGAAAACCGGCAAAGGTCGATGCAAGGGTCCCTCGCTTTGTAACGAGCCGCATGCCTTCGATTACTGCTTTGAGGTCACTCTTTGGAATATCGATTTCATAAGGGTCGTCCTTCTTTGTTGTCCCTTCACCTTCGATTCCCTTGATTATGCTGACCTGATTTCGTTTTCCGTCGTTTCCGAGCGTTGCAATGTAATTTGCAAGCTGAAGCGGCGTATACGCGTTATCACCTTGTCCGATGGATATGTTGAATTCATCGCCTGTGCCCCATTCCGCCTGATTAAAGTATGAATACTTGCACAAATCGGTCAGCGTTTCAATTTTTGATTTTTTAACCGTAGTCTGTTCGGATATCCTCTTTATGATAACATCTCTGTCCGGATTTTCTTCAATCCAGCCTGTAATTGTGTCGATTTCCTCTCTGAATTTTGCGTCGTCCTTCGTGGTTGATTTCGGCCAGTATTTATTGCCGCTGTAATAAAGTGCATTCCAAAGAGAATATTTCATGGATTCCATTTTTCTCTCGGCAGAAGCCAGAGGAGTTGTCACTTCATAAAGCTCAATCCCGGTTTTTTCACCCAGTCCAAATTTCTTGGCAACCTTCATAATTTTGTCAATTGTTATCTTGCTCTTATATCCCAAGGAGCTGCGGGAGTTCCAGTCAATTCCCGTACCGATGCAATAGAAATAGTAGTTACAAGAGTTCTGTATTCCCACCGCCAGTGTTTCATAGCCGTGTGAACCCAGACCGCTGTTGTAATTACTGCATCCGAACTTCCTTCCGCCTAGCTCGATATAGTTTCCGTCGTAAATTCTGCGATTCGGATCAAGTCCGCATTTGAGAGCCGCAACAGCCGTAATCGGTTTGAAAGTGGAACCCGGCTGCACAGCACTGCTCGTAGCTATATTGTAGAGCGGCGTCGGTGCAAGGGAGTCACGCGGATTGGTGCTCTGCACGGATGCCCAGTCCTTCGTCGAAATACCTTCCGCAAAAATATTCGGGTCGAAATTCGGATAGCTTGCCATTGCCAAAATATCCGCAGTCTCCACATCGATCGCAACCACTGCACCCGAAGCACAGTTTGCATATTTTCTGAGCGATCTGTTGCCGTACTTGCTCTTATAAATGCCACCGGTCTGCACTGCTTTTATACAGTTTCTGAGGCTTTTTTCTGCAGCCTTTTGAAGATCGACGTCAATCGTAAGATATACATCCTTTCCTGCAACCGGTTCCGTCTGACTTACGGTTTCCACATAGTCGCCGGCACTGTTTACAAGAATGCTCTTAATTCCGTCCGTGCCTCTGAGTTTCGATTCCATGCTTGCCTCGATTCCATCCTTGCCTATGAGATCGCCCGTGCTGTAACCTTTTTCCTTTACGTACTCATCGTACTGCGAGTCCGATATGCTTCCCATATAGCCAAGCACATGTGAAAGCAACTTGCCTTTCGGATAGTATCTGACCGTTTCCGAAGCGATTTCAACACCTTTGAGAACATCCTGCATTTCTTCCACATATGCAACCGTTTCATCACTGACATCACTTGCAATTGTGCTGGAACGGTACTTGTTGTATCCCGTGTTCTTTATTTCCTCACGCACGACAAATATCTTTCTTGCCTGCTTGTTCGAGAGCTTTTTGTCAATGCTGTATTTTTCTCTCAAAGCTTCAAAAGCCTCTTTTGCAGTAAGTTCGGTGCGCTTCATTTCTTTTCCGTTTTCATCCTTCTCCATGATAAAAAGGTCATATTTTGATAAAAAGCTTTCCTTCTTAGAGTCATAGGAGAATGTCATGCTCTTGGTGATAATCGGCGGCCATACTCCGTACTTGTCCTGCAATTCCTCCACTGCCTCGAAGCGGTCCAGTTTCGGGCTTATTTCATATTTTTTGCGGAGTGCGTCAAGGGCTTCTTCCGGTGTTGCATCCTTTTGGAGGCCGAGAGACTTAAGCCATTTTCGTTTATCCGAGTCATACGTGTAGTAGAACTTCCCACTTTTGGAAATCTTTATCGGGAAATTGTCAACATACTCGTCGCCGTTTTTTTCAAGAAGTTTAACCAGTGCATAGCAAGAATTGTTGATTTGCTCGGTATCCATTCCGCTTACATTAAAGGTTACGGTAAAAATCTGCTTATTGCCGGCAAGCAGCCTGCCGTACCGGTCAAGGATTTCACCTCTTGGTGCAGATGTTACCACTTCCTTAGTGTTCTGGCTTTGTGCTGCATCTTCCCACTTTTCCTGCTGAAAAACGGTAAGCACAAAAAGCCTTATGCCAAGCAGAAGCATAAGGATTACCACCAGCCCTATTACCTGATGATATCTGGAACCCAGCAATTTTTTGTTCATCTGAAATACCTGTCTCTGCGGTGCTTTGCCGCAGTTCTTATCAATATAAAATACATTATCGTTATAACTGCAAAGGAATAGATGTATTCGCCCGGCAGTTTTTTCAATACATATATGAAGCCGATCGGATTTCCCGCCAAGTGGAAGAGTCCCCAGTTGAGTGCATAATAAAGGAATATGGATATTGTCGAAACAATCCACATGTTTAAAATGTTCTCAATATTTGCATATTCTCTCAAAATCAAAATGACAATCGCCACAACCACAAGTGAAATTCCCGTAGGTCCCGTAAAATTACTGAAACAGATGTCGTACAAAACCCCAAAAGCAGCGCCGAAAACAACACCGTACATCCGATTTTCGTACAGAAACGAAAGCACGATTACCAAGCACAAAATCAAATGCGGCGTGTATCCGTGTATCATGATCAGATTCAAAAGAGACGTCTGTATGAGAAAAGCAACAAGGAACATCGCTCCCGCTTTCCAATAGTTCATGTTCATAGGATCACCGAAACCTTTTCCAGACTCTTGAAATTGACAGCCGGTTCAACCGTTACCTCTTTAAGAAGCGTATTACTGTTGTATGCCACATCCTGCACGGTTCCGATTTCCAATCCTTCAGGATAGGTTCCCAGTCCTGATGTGATAATCGTATCCCCCTGCGAAACCAGGGATTCGCTGTCAAGCATGTAGCCGCTTATCGCTCCCATTGAGTTTCCCGCAACAACGCCAAGCTGCTTGCTCTCTCTTGCCAGCTTGAAGCTGACTTTGCTGTTATCGTCTATGATTGAAGTCACTTTTGACCAGCCTTTTCCCGTATCCTGAATCTTACCGACAAGACCCATGCCGTTCACGACCGCATCCCCGACTTCAACGCCCATTTCACTGCCGATGTTTATCGTAAATACGTTTGTCCAATTTGCACCGTCAAGCGAAGTAACATCGGCGGAAACAATCTTGAATTCTTTTTTCGTGTATTCGTAATTGAGAAGCTGCGAAAGTTCTTCAAGCTGTTCGAGCTGTTCCTTTTCGATTTTGGCTTCCGCGAGCTGTCTTTTTAAAGAATTGTTTTCCTTTTGAAGTTCTTCTATATCAGCCTCAAGTTTCTTGTAGGCAAAAATTCCGAATACATTTTTTTTAATCGTGCCGGCAACCGATGAAAGTCCCCCGGAAACCGCATTCATTCCCTTGCTCACGACATCCGTTACGCTGCTGTCTGCCCCGCCGCGCGCAACGGAAACACAGAAAATGATCACAAGTGCAAGCAAAATTGCCAGCAGTGCCGATATTAATTTGTGCTCTCTAATCCATCTCATATCGTTTGTCTCTTTTTATCTCTTTTTGCCGTTTTGGGCATAAATCTTAAGTTTTTCGATGTCGTCAAGGCTCATTCCCGTACCTACTGCAACAGCCTCAAAAGCATTGTCTGCAACTTTGACATCCATGTCTGTTCTCTTCTTTATCAATTTGTCCAAATTGTATATTTTACCGCCGCCGCCGGAAAGGAGCATGCCTCGTTCTGCGATGTCCGCAGCAATTTCAGGAGGTGCTTTCTCGATTGTGGTTTTGATTGCATCAATTATGATATCAAGGGATTCCTGAAGAGCAATCATCATGTCCTTGTTTGTTACGCTGAGTGTCTTAGGAAGGCCGGAGATAATGTCTCTTCCTCTGGCATCCATCGATACGATTACCTCATTTCCGTCTTTATCTTCATCCAAGCATGCACAGCCGATGTTAATTTTCAGTTCTTCCGCCGTACGCTCGCCGATAAGCAGAGCATGTCTTTTTCTCATGTACTGAATAATCGCCTCGTTCATCTTATCCCCGGCATGTCTTATGGAGGTGCTCGTTACCACACCGCCGAGAGCGATAATCGCAACGTCCGTAGTTCCGCCGCCGATGTCCGCTATCATGCAGCCGTTCGTTCCGTCGACCGGCATTCCGGCACCGATTGCAGCTGCCATCGGTTCTTCGAGAATGAATACTTCCGTTGCTCCCATCTGCCTTACGATTTCTTCAACGGCTCTCTTTTCCACTTCCGTAACCCCGCTCGGAACACCCACAACAACTCTGAAATTTCTTATTCTTTTGATCTTTAAAGCAGCTTCCAAAAATGACTTCAGCATATCAGCCGTTCTGTCGAAATCCGAAATAACGCCATCCTGAAGCGGTCTTACAACAGAAATATTGGACGGTGCTTTTCCAAGCATTTCTTTTGCGGCAGCACCAACTGCAAGTGTTTTTCCCCCTCTGCTGTCAACAGCGATTACCGATGGCTCATTGAGCACGATTCCGCTGCCCTTTACATAGATAAGCGTATTCGCTGTGCCTAAATCGATTCCCATATCTTTAGCTTTAAATAAACTGCACATTTTAATACCTCCATTATATCTCAGACAATTGTTTTTCTGTCACATTTACTCCTGTAATACACCTGCTATGCTGCGATATGCGTTGTCTCCGATTACGATGTGGTCGACAACCTTAATTCCCAAAAGCTCGCCGCAGGCAATGAGTCTTTTGGTTGTTTCAATATCATCATCGCTGGGTGTGGGGTCTCCGCTTGGATGATTGTGAACAAAAATCACCGCCGCAGCGCTCTTCTTCACCGCCTGACAAAAGACTTCGCGCGGATGAACCGGTGCCATGGTCAAATCTCCTATTGACACCGTTTCTATCGATAAAATCTCGCCTTTCGCGTTAAGAAGCACCGCTTTAAATGCTTCTTTTTTTTCATGACGAAGTTCCTTCATGAAAAGGTTCGCCACATCGTCAGAGTGATGTATCGATTTCTTTCGGTTCATAGGTCCGGCTGCAATGCGTTTTCCCAGTTCAACTCCGGCAAGCACCCTCACCGCTTTCATATTCCCGACCCCGTTTATTTTCATCAGTTCGTCTGCCGTACATCCGGCAAGAAAAGCAAGGCCTCTCTCATCTGCCGAAAGGATGTCTTCCGCAAGGCCGAGTGCGGATTTTTTTCGGGTTCCGGAGCCAAGCAGGACTGCCAGAAGTTCCGTATTTGTAAGCGATGAAACGCCGTTAAAAACAGCTTTTTCCACAGGTCTTTCTTCCTGTGGCAGCATTTTAATCTTCATCTTTGGTTTTCCCCCTTCATTCGGAGTGAAAACCCCTTGTGCCTAAACACATCAACCCCATTCTATCAGAACACATTATATTAAAAAATTATAGCATTTTTTTGCTTCAAGTACAAGCATTCTCGCCGTATTATTTTGTGATTTTTCGGTCATAATACTTAAGGAAAAGGAGGCGATAATTATGGAACACAATTGTAATCAGACAATCAGATGCACGGTTGATAAGTGCAGACATCACGAAGGTGTGAAAAATCTTTGCTCTCTTGATGCCATCACAGTAGGCACACACGAAGCAAACCCTACAAAAATCGAGTGCACCGACTGCTTATCCTTCGAAAACAAATAAGCATAAGCTCCGGTAATATACCCCCTCGAAAATAGGTACGGGCACTTTTTCGGGTTGCCAAGCACCTCGCAGGTTTTTTCCGCATATAGATAAAACCGAAAGAGGGGGTTACATAAATGAGCAGTTCCTTTCCCAATCCACTTACTGAAAAAGAAGAACAACATTATGTTGAATTGTTGGCAGAAAACGATCCGAACGCCCGCAAGGTTCTGATAGAGCGGAACCTCCGGCTGGTAGCCCATATTGCAAAAAAATACATAAGCCCCGGTGCCGGTCAAGATGACTTGATTTCCATCGGAACGATTGGACTTATCAAAGCCGTCAATACTTATTCCTCCGGCAAGTCCACCCGCCTTGCCACTTATGCCGCAAAGTGCATCGAAAACGAAATTCTCATGAGCATCCGTGCGTCAAAACGCATCAGCCGAGAGGTTTCGCTCAGTCTGCCCATCGGCACCGACAAGGACGGCAATGAAATCAGTCTTAACGATATTCTCGGAACGGACAGCGATGAAATCGTTGACTTAATAAGCCTTAAAATTCAAGTAGGAAAGCTCTATGAAGCTATTGATTCGTGCCTTTCCGCCCGTGAGAAGAAGATCATCGTCGCCAGATACGGTCTTGACGGCAGCGAACCCAAACCGCAGCGTGAAATTGCAAAACAGCTTGGAATCAGCCGCTCCTATGTCTCAAGAATCGAAAAAAAAGCACTTGAAAAACTTAAGATTGCTCTCGAATCTCCGGCGAAATCCCCGGAATGATTTTTCCCGCCGCATCCGCATACACGATTATGGTAAGCTTTTTTCCCTTGGCGGACTTATGCCTTTCCCTGAGGGCAGCGTAATTTCGAAAAGCGTACGCACCGTAATTCTTTCTGAGTTTTCGGTTCAGCACCGAATTGTGAGTCTTCATCTCGTACACCGAGTATCTTGAAGACTCTTTTGTTATGTCTTTTGCCCCGGCATCTGCAAGCAGGCGCTTCAGCTCCCGGTCTTCCTTTGATTTCTCAATGATGTAATAAAAATTATATTCCGAATCAAACCCCGAAACCGGTATCTCGTATTGGGATTTTACTGCGTTCTCAAAGCTTTCATGGCAGCTTATCTGCACATAAAAAAGACGCAGCAAAAGCAAAAGAATCAGCGCGGTAAAAAACGCAAGCATCCATTCCGTCCTTTTGCGGAATTGCGATACAAGTGCCTCATTTTCCCACGCCGTCCTCATCTCTTTTCTGCTCATAAAAAATCCCCCTCACAGTTTTATTTTTCCCCGGGGGATTTTGTTTATTCTTCTATTGTACTTTGCCGCAGATATAATCGACAACTTCCTGTATATCCATGTCGGTGCTGTCGATTTCTTCGGCGTCATCTGCTTTTCGAAGCGGTGTTACCTCTCTGGTTGTATCATTATAGTCACGTTCCCGAAGCTGTTTCAAAACCTCTTCAAAACTCAGGTCCTGACCTTTCGCCTTGAGCTCTTCATATCTTCTTCTGGCTCTTTCCTCATCATCTGCAGTAAGGAAAAATTTATACGGTGCATCTTTGAGAACAACGGTGCCGATGTCTCTTCCATCCATGATCACGCTCTTTGATTTTGCCATCTTCTGCTGAAGTTCAACCAGCTTTCTTCTTACGGACGCAAATGCCGAGCAATCCGATGCCGCTTTGGAGATTTCCTGCGTTCTTATCAGCTCGCTCACATCTTCACCGTCGAGGAAAATATGCTCGTCCGAAAAATCGATATTCGTATCCTCGAGCATGGCAAGCAGTGGCTGCGTCTCCTCCATAGGGATTCCGAGTCTATGCATCTTGAGGCCGACCGCCCTATACATTGCTCCGGTATCAATATATTCTATTCCCAGTTTCTTCGCTACAGCCTTTGCGATCGTTGATTTTCCCGCACCGCTCGGTCCGTCCACCGCAATCTGAAAAATCTTCTGTGCCATGTTTACTTTTCCTGCTTTCCGATTAGTTTTTCAATTTCTCTTATGAAAGTATTCACATCCGTAAACTGTCTGTATACCGATGCAAATCTGACATATGCCACTTCATCCACTTTCTTAAGCTGCTCCATGACAAGTTCGCCTATATAGTCGCTTGTAACCTCTTTCTCCATGAGGTTATTCAAAGTCTTTTCGATGTCATCCACCATGCCCTCAATCTGGGTCATGCTGACAGGTCTCTTTTCGCATGCCTTAACGATTCCGTTCAAAATCTTGTTTCTGTCAAAAACTTCGCGTCTTGCGTCCTTCTTGGCTACCATAAGGATCGTTTCTTCAACCTTTTCGTATGTTGTGAAACGTTTTCCGCAGTTGTCGCATCCGCGGCGTCTTCTGATGGCATACCCTTCTTCCGTCGGGCGGGAATCGATTACCTTTGTGTCAGCATTGCTGCAGAATGGGCATTTCATATGGCACTTCTCCTTTTTCCAATAAAACCGAAACTGAATTTTTTCTTTTATTATACTATATCGGCTCCTGCATGTCTACCAAAATCACATCATCGCCCACCGTTCTGACCTTGTCCCAGTTTATCAGCATATCGCCTTCACCTTTGCTGAAAAAGCCGAAAAGCCCCCTTTCGGCAGGTATGACGATTCCCTCTATCGTGCCTTTCTCAATGTTAACTTCTATGTCACTGACAAATCCGATGCTTCGTCCGTCATAGATGTTAATGACTTCTTTATTTTTAAGTTTGTCCGTACTCAGCATATCGATTCCTCCCCTTTGTTTGTAATAACTATATGCTGTCGTACCTGATTTATGACGAAAAAATCAAGAAGGCCACACTCGTGACCTTCCCGTAAGCAAAATGCTGCGGTTATTTCGATAATCTTTCGTAGATCTTCTGAAGCGAAGAGTCAAGCAGCATGGAAACTTTCATTCCGTAGCTGTTGAATGTCTTTGCATATTCTTCGGCTGTAACACCATAAGACTTCTCAAATGCTTCCTCAGAATCTGCACCTGTCATGGAAAGAAGAGTTTCGATTACTTCTTTCTGGGATACGGAAACATCTTCTTTGTCGGCAATTGCATAGGCAATCATCTTGTATTTTCCCATTTCCGCAGCATAAGTTTCAAGCTGCTCGTCAAACTCTTCCTGGGTCATCTTCATGCCTTCAAGAAACTCATCCCATGTAATTCCGTAGTTTTCACAGGACTTCTGATAAGCTTCAACGCAGGTGGTTTTTTCATATTCCTTGATTTCATCCGGAACGCTCTTTACTTCCGTATTGTCGGCAATTTCCTGGAATAACTCGGTTTTGCGATTGTTTTCAATATTTTGATATTCCTGTTTTTCGAGTTCATCGGCAATAAGCTTTCTGTACTCCTCAACGGTTTTTGCTTCGCTGTTCGCCTTAACAAATTCCTCGTTCAAGGTTGCTTTCTGCTTAACCAGCTTGTTTAAAACTTTAATTTCAAATGTAACGGGCTTTCCGGAAAGTTCCTCATTGTTCTTGTATGGGTCAGGGAATTTCAAATTGAGCGTAAGTGTTTCCCCGATTTTTGCACCGTAAATACCCTCTTCAAAACCGTCAATCATGCTGCCGCTTCCAAGAGTGAGCGGATAAGAATCGCTCTGCATTCCGTCGGAAGTCGTTCCGTCTTCCAGGGTTCCCTTGAAGGAGATGGTAACTTTATCTCCCTTTTCAACGGTTCCCTTGGTTACTTCCTTTTCCGTTCCTGCTGACTCCAGTCTGCTGTCGATTTCGGCATCGATTTTGCTGTCTGTAATATTAACTTTGATCGGCTCAACCGTGTACTCGTTGTAATCCGGAAGTGAAACGAGTTCATCGTAATCCAGCCCCTCATAGAGGTCACTGCTTCTGCCGGAACAGCCGCAAAGCATAATAACTCCCAAACACAGTGAAAACATCAACAATAATTTTAAACTTTTCTTCATTTTTTGTCCCCTTTGCTTTTATTTACTTGATTCTACGACGATAGTTCCGCCTGCAATTTTTTTCGCCAAAGCAGCAACATCGTTTTTCAAATCATCGGATATCTGTTGTTTTGACTTGCTGTTTCCGTATGCTATGGATATATAACCTTCGTCCATTCCGCATACACGGTTCTGTCCTCCGTCCCAGGTTTCGTCCTCTATGAATGCACGGATTGTATCGTATATGGAATTTCCCACTTCCTTTTTCACAGAGCAGATAATTACATCATCGTATTCGGAAGCGGAAATTTTCTGGTCTTGATCCACGCCTATCGCATAGAAGCCGTCTTCCTTTGCTGCCTGGAAAACACCGTTTCCGGTGTTGCCTGCCACCTGGAAGATAACATCCGCTCCTTTTTGGTGAAGCTTTTCCGCACAGAACTTACCTTTTTGCGGATTTTCATAATCCCCGACATAATTTGTGTATATGTTTATTCCGGCGTTCGCATACTTTGCGCCTTGCTCATAGCCCGTCATGAAGTCGTTTATAACTTCCGAATCATCGCCTCCGACTGCACCGATTGCATTGGTCTGTGACATTCTTGCAGCGATGTATCCTGCCAGGAATGCCCCTTCTTTCTGCTTATAGGTAATACACAAGATATTCGGGCTGCTTTCAATGCCGTCAACCACATTGTCGATCCAGATAAACTTCGTATCCGGATATTCCTCGGCCACACTCTTAATCTCGCTGAACTCCCAGCCTATCGGAATAACGAAATCGTTTTCTTCTGCTGCGTTCATCATGTTCTGCTTATAACCTTCATTCTTGCACTCGATTGTGTTCAACTTGATTCCGTAATCTTCTTTGAGACGTTCTGCGCCTTCCAGAGCGGAGTCATTGAATGATTTGTCTCCGAAGGAAGACGGAACGATGAGACAGACGGAAAGCTGCTGTGCATCCGTACCTGCCGGTTTGTTGCATCCGATGAGTGCAAATACACCCAGCAGGAGAGCCGCTACCAGCAGAAGTGCCAAACTCTTTTTCATATTTTATCCTCCGTGTCTATTTCATGGCTTCTTCCACAGCCACCGCAACCGCTACGGTTGCACCGACCATTGGGTTGTTGCCCATGCCGACATAGCCCATCATGGCTACATGTGCCGGTACCGATGAGGAACCTGCAAACTGGGCATCCGAATGCATTCTTCCCATGGTGTCCGTCATCCCGTAGGAAGCAGGACCTGCTGCCATGTTGTCCGGATGAAGGGTTCTTCCTGTACCGCCACCGCTGGCTACTGAGAAATACTTCTTTCCCTGCTCAATGCACTCTTTCTTGTAAGTGCCTGCAACCGGATGCTGAAAGCGCGTTGGATTTGTGGAATTTCCGGTGATGGAAACATCCACGCCTTCCTTATGCATGATTGCCACGCCCTCACGCACATCATCCGCACCGTAGCAGCGGACTTCCTTGCGTTCACCCTTGGAATACGGGATTTCTTTTACAACCGAAAGTTCACCCGTGTAATAATCAAACTGTGTCTGCACATAAGTGAATCCGTTGATTCTTGAAATAATCTGTGCCGCATCTTTTCCGAGACCGTTGAGAATAACTCTGAGCGGTTTCGTGCGCACTTTGTTTGCCGATTTGGCTATGCCGATTGCACCTTCCGCCGCTGCAAAGGATTCGTGTCCCGCAAGGAATGCAAAGCACTCGGTTTCTTCACTGAGAAGCATTGCTGCAAGGTTTCCGTGTCCGAGTCCGACTTTTCTGTCCTCCGCAACGGAACCCGGAAGGCAGAATGCCTGAAGGCCTTCGCCGATTGCTCTTGCCGCGTCGCTTGCATGCACTGCGCCTTTCTTAATTGCGATAGCCGCACCGGCAACATATGCCCAGCATACATCCTCAAAGCAGATCGGCTGAATTTCCTTTGCGATTTTGTACGGGTCGATTCCCTTTTCTTCGCAGACTGCCTTGGCATCCTCAAGTGAAGAAATGCCGTATGCGGAAAGCACTCTGTTTATTTTTTCGATTTTTCTGTCGTAATTTTCAAATGTAATCATCTTCGGCGCCTCCTATTCCTGTCTCGGATCGATAACCTTCGCCGCTTCATCGAATCTGCCGTACTTGCCGCTTGCTTTTTCGATTGCCTGCATCGGGTCTGTTCCCGCTTTGATCGCATCCATCATCTTGCCGATGTTTACATACTTGTAACCGATGATATTGTTCTCTTCATCGAGAGCAACCTCGGTTATGTATCCTTCCGCAAGTTCCAAATATCTCGGCCCCTTTGCCTTCGTGGAATAGATGGTTCCGACCTGGCTTCTGGTTCCCTTTCCGAGGTCTTCAAGACCCGCGCCTACCGCAAGTCCTCCTTCCGAAAATGCTGACTGGCTTCTTCCGTAAACAATCTGCAGAAATAGTTCTCTCATCGCAGTATTGATTGCGTCGCACACAAGGTCTGTATTCAGGGCTTCGAGTAAAGTTTTGCCGATGAGGATTTCTCCTGCCATTGCCGCCGAATGTGTCATGCCGGAGCATCCTATCGTTTCGACCAAAGCTTCTTCAATGATTCCGTTCTTCACATTCAGCGTGAGCTTGCATGCTCCCTGCTGAGGTGCACACCAGCCGACACCGTGTGTTAATGCCGAAATATCGCTGATTTCCTTGACCTGCGTCCATTTTCCTTCCTGCGGAATCGGAGCTGGGCCGTGATATGCGCCTTTGTTTACCGGACACATATTTTCAACTTCTTTTGTATATATCATTCTGTCCTCCCATGAGAAAAATCCGCCGCCCGCAAATGAGCCGGCAGAATTGTTGATAAATATTCACATCTTCTATTTAACCACATTTCACCGAATAATTCAACACAAAACCGACTGCCTGATAATGCAAACAGTCGGTATTTTTTCCAAAATCGATTTATACATATTTTCTCATGTATTTTAAGGCGTTTTTTTCCAGGCGCGAAACCTGTGCCTGACTGATGGATATTTCCTCGGCCACTTCCATCTGTGTTTTTCCTTCAAAAAATCGCATGTTGAGTATATGCCTTTCGCGCGGCGAAAGTTTTTTCATCGCTTCCGAGAGCGAAATGTTTTCGATCCATTTGACATCCGTGTTTTTTCGGTCTTGTACCTGATCCATAACATAGATTGCGTCCCCGTCATCGTGAAATACCGGCTCGTAGAGGGACACCGGTTCCTGTATGGATTCCAGAGCCATCACCACATCCTCTCTCTTTGCGTCCATAGCCTTTGCGATTTCGGAAACCGTCGGTTCGCGCAGAAGTTTAGCTGCCAGCTGTTCCTTGGTCTGAAGTGCTTTGTATGCAAGATCTCTCATCGACCTTGAAACTCTTATGGAATTGTTGTCTCTCAGATAGCGCCTGATTTCCCCGATAATCATCGGAACGGCATAGGTCGAGAACTTAACGCCGTGGCTCGTGTCAAAATTGTCCAACGCTTTGATAAGCCCTATGCAGCCTACCTGAAAAAGATCGTCCGGATTTTCCCCGCGGCCCGAAAACCGCTGTATTACGCTGAGAACCAATCTCAGGTTTCCTTTTATGAATTCATCTCTGAGTTCCTTGTCTCCCGCATGAATCTTTTCTATCATTTCCATCATTTCGCCGTCTTTGTAAAGAGGCAGTTTGGCCGTGTTCACGCCGCATATTTCAACCTTGCTTACCATAGTCCATACACCATTCCTTTTTGTTTTAGTTATGTACTGCAGCGGCGTTTTGCATACCTGCCAATTAAGACCATGCAGGCAGTCTTTGTTATGTCCGGGCTTTCGCCTCACCCGAGTTTTTTAATCTCGCGGCGAAGCCTCACGATGATTCTTTTCTCCAATCGCGATATGTAGGACTGTGAAATTCCCAGTTTATCCGCAACCTCCTTCTGTGTCATTTCTTTTCCGCTTTTCAGGCCGAAGCGCATCTCCATCAGTTCTTTCTCCCGCGGCTCGAGCTTTGCCATTGCTCCGTACAGCAGTTTGCGGTTGACTTCCTCTTCCAGCCTGTGATAGACTACATCGTTGTCCGTCCCCAATATATCGCTCAGGAGCAGTTCGTTTCCGTCCCAATCCACGTTCAACGGCTCATCGAGACTGACTTCGCTTTTGAGCTTGGTGCTTCTTCTGAGGTACATCAAGATTTCGTTTTCTATGCATCTTGAAGCGTAGGTCGCAAGTTTGATATTTTTGTCGAGTTTAAAAGTATTCACTGCCTTGATCAGTCCGATTGTGCCGATGGAAATCAGATCTTCCACATTTACACCGGCATTTTCAAATTTCTTTGCTATATAAACCACAAGTCTCAGGTTGTGCTCAATCAAAACACTTCTTGCCTCCATGCTGCCTTTTGCGTATTCCTCCAGCATGCGGCTTTCCTCGTCGTGGCTCAGCGGCGGCGGCAGCACATCGCTTCCGCCTATGTAAAAAATTCCTTTCCGTTTCTGCCCAAATCGCAGAAAAATCCAAAGTTTCAATCTGCTTCTCATTGCATCCGCAAAGCTATGTAATCTATTCATTTGAAAGCCCCCTGTCCAAAAAATCTCTACCCAAAATCATATCGCTGTCTTCAAAGTCATTCTCATAAAATGCAATCACGGCATTCCGTACCTCATTTCCCCGGTAATAAATGCTGTCGATCCGCATTCCCTCCAGCATCCCGCTTCGGCTTCCCACAGCGTGAAACGGGATCAAAGTGTAGCGTTCTTTGCATTTCAGTTTTTCAAGCTTCCCTGCGGCGTTCTTCCCAATCAGTGCGACGGGTCTTCCGCTTATCGGTTCTTTGAGGTAATTGCCGGTATCAATCATCGCTCGCAGCAAAATCGTCTGTCCGTTTATCCGAATCGCGGCTTCATCGCACAGCCCGATGTTCAGCCTGACCCGTTGGATCAACTTGATTATCAGGTATGAGAAACCGAAGGCAAGAATTCCGAAGCAGATCAGCCGCAAATAAGTCAGCGGCGGAATGTAGAGTGCTCCCGCCCCCGACACCGAAGGAATCTCCTGCCACAGCATGAGTGCCATGACACCTCCGCCCGATATCAGGGTGAGCGCCATGAAAATGGCTGTTTTGGTGAGCAGCTCTTTTGCTGTTTTTGCTCCCAGTCCGAGGAGGGCGGAGCAAGCGGCAATGCCGATTCGCATCAAAATGCCCGGTATCCCCGCCACAGGCAGAAAAATCGCAAATCCTGCCGCTCCGCACATTACAGCGCCTATAAAAAGACGAATGTGGGAAAGCTTACGGTCCAGAAGCTTTCCCGTAAAGAAAAGCAGGATTCCTCCCGTAATAAAGTTTTCCAGAAAAAGATATTCTCCGTAAATAACCACTTGTCTACCTCGCATTATCATAATACAACACGGCCTTGGCGAAACATGTCGAAGTCAGGCGTCGGAATAAAAAAACCTTCCCGGAAAATCCGGACATAAAAAAACCGCTCGGCGGCGGAATTTTTCCTGTTCCACTGCCAAGCGGATGATTTTTGTTGTGTTATTGTATGTTTGTCGGCAGAAAAAATTTCATCGCCGTGCCGCTGTCCTGCACCAGAACTTCTTTCGGCATTCCGAGCGTTCGGCACGCAATGTACAAGTCGCCTGCGGCACCCGTGAAGTTAAAAATCTGTATCATATACAAATACCACCAGTACTGCGGCGCGTTTGTCGAAAGTTCCGAAAGCATGATTGCAATCACAATTCCCCAAATAACAAGCGGGGCAAGCGCGATTGTCACATAGGCGGGTTTTCCGAAAAAGCAGCTGCTTCCGGCATAAAACATGCCTTTTTTGAGGTCCTTCCCGTAAAAAGGTGCCATTCCGCTGAACATTTTAATAAAGAATCCGTGAACGCCTTCGTGCACAAAAAGGTAAACGACCATGCCCATTATCATTCCCCCGGCGGCAAAGGCAATCCGAAAGGCTTCCATCTGAAAGGCTTCGGAAACGGGATGACCGGAGAAGAGAATTCCCCACAGAACCATGCCCAGCGTAAGCAAAACCACAAAGATTGCCATCACTTTCATCGCTTTTCCGCCGAGGTCGACCGTTTCGTACAGTTCATACCCTCGCGGCAGTCTTTCATGTGCAAAATCTTTCATTACTTGAGTGCCTCCAATACGGCTTCCTGCATTTGGCCGGAAGCGATCACGCCCTTGTGAAGTACCGGCTTTTTGTCCAAATCGCAAAGCCCGTACGGAATTGCAACGCCCGTCTTCTCCGCAAGTGCCTTGACATATTCAAATCCGTCCTTGCATGGGCCGATTCCGCAGGCCTTTGCAACGCTTTCCGCAAATTTATATGCGCTCGCCGTCGATGCGATTACCGTAGGTGTCTTGTCGCCCGTTTCTTTCACATAGTCCTCATAAACCTTGTATGCAACCGCCGTATGCGTGTCCATGAGGTAGCCGTTTTCAGACCACATCTTCGCAATCGCGGCAACCGCGTCTTCCTCCGTGCAGAATCCGCCGTAGAAATCACCGAGTGCCGCTTTAACGCTTTCGGAAACTTCGTAGCATTTGCTGCTTTCCAAGGATTTCATCCATTCCGCAATAAGCTTTCCGTCTCTGCCACTCAAAAGATACAGCAGTCTTTCGAGGTTACTGGAAATCAGAATGTCCATTGATGGTGAGTTCGTGCAGTAAAAACTTCTGACTTCGCTGCGGATATCGTAAACCCCGCTTCTGATGAAATCCGTCAAAACCTTGTTGTCGTTTGACGCACATATGAATTTGTTTACCGGAATTCCCATCAGTTTTGCATAATATGCTGCCAGAATGTTTCCGAAATTTCCGGTCGGAACTGTTACGTTCATCGGTTCGCCGGCCTTGAGGGTTCCGTCCGCCACAAGTTTCAAATAGCTGTATACATAATATGCCACCTGCGGCACAAGTCTTCCGACATTGATGGAGTTTGCTGAGGAAAGCTTGATTCCCATTTCGGCAAGTCTGCCGGCAAATGCGTCACCCGCAAAAATTTTCTTAACCCCGGTCTGTGCGTCGTCAAAGTTTCCGTGAATCGCAAAAACATGGGTGTTCGCACCGGTCTGGGTTATCATCTGTCTTTCCTGCACTTGGCTTACACCTTCAGACGGGTAAAACACGATAATCTCGGTTCCCGGTACATCCGCAAAGCCTTCGAGTGCGGCCTTTCCCGTATCTCCGGATGTTGCCGTCAAAATGCAGATTTTGGATTTTTCGCCTTCTTTGCGGCAGGCGGTCGTCATCAAATACGGCAGAATGGACAGTGCCATATCCTTGAATGCCGCAGTCTTGCCGTGGTAAAGTTCCAGGAACCGCGCTCCTCCCGCCTGTTTCAGTTCGACGATGTCGGGTGCCGTGAATTTTGAATCGTACGCACCCTCGATGCAGCTGTGCATTTCTTCCTGCGTAAAGTCGTCAAAAAACGCTCCGATTACCTGAAAGGCAACATCTTTGTATCCGATTTTTCCGGCGGCCATCCGCGCTGCCGCCTCCGCAATGTCAAACGGCAGCGCAGGGACTTGAACCGGCACATAAAGTCCCTTATCCGCGGCGATGCCGCGGATGATGGCCTGCGCTCCGGTCATTTTGTCCAAACTGCCGCGAGTACTCTCATATAGCATTCTGTTTCCTCCTATTTAAAAAAGCCGACTTTGCCCGCCCCATCACCGGGCAGGGGCAAAATCGGCTGTCTGATTTAAATTACGACGGTGAAAAATTGGCCTTTTAAGGTGCTTTGGCAAAAAAGTCCAATTTTTCTTCATTCTAACGCCCGCCGCGGACGCATAATCGGCCGATTTTGTCTCAAGTTTGGAAAAAATCGGCGTATGACCGAAAAAAGCCAATAAACATGTGCCGAAAGCAACGCTTTTTTTGGCTTTTTTTCAGCACCTGTCGAAAAAATCCAACTTTTAACACCATGCGACAAATCCCGTCGTGTCCAAGCCGTCTCAAGCACCTCACTTTTTGGATTTTTTCATGCTGCGCGACCAAAAGTCCAACTTTCGAAGAACTGCAGGCTGTCAGCGATACAATGAATTACTTCAGCTTTGCAACCATTTCGCCGGCCTTCACCTGCTGGCCTTCGGAAACATAGATTCTTTCAACAACTCCGCCTTCTCTTGCGATGATGTTTGTTTCCATCTTCATGGCTTCGATTACAGCAATCGGCTGATTTGCAGCGACCGTTTCGCCTTCCTTAACGAGCACCTTGATGATGTTGCCCGGGATGTTTGCTCCAACTTCCATCGGATTGTCTTCGTTTGCGTAGAGAACCGAATTGGAAGAGTTTACGGTTACGGTCTTGTCTTTGATCTTGATGATACGGCGGTTTCCGTTAACTTCGAAGATTGCTTCGCGGAATCCGTCATTGTCAACCGGACGAACTTCCTGAAGTTTAACCATGAGATTTACGCCGTCTTTAACCTTAACTTCGCAGGTTTCGCCTTCTTCGAGTGAGTGGAAGAAGATATCAGAACCCATGTAGCGGAAGGATCCTTCCTTGCGAATGGACTTGATGTAATCCTCGAATACCTTCGGATACAGAGCATAGGAGATAACTTCTCTGTCGGTTCCTTCGAGTTCCAGCTCATCCTGCAATTTCTTTCTGATTGCTTCGAAATCTTCCGGTTCCAAGAGTTCTCCCGGTCTGCATGTAATCGGCTTTTTGTCCTTGAGAACAACCTTCTGAATGTCTTCCGGGAAGCCGCCTTCCGGCTGACCCATCATTCCTTCGAAGTAGGAAACCGTGGAATCCGGGAAGTCGATGTTTGCACCCTTTTCCACGATGTTTTCCGGAGTGAGTCCATTCTGAACCATGAAGATTGCAAGGTCGCCTACAACCTTTGATGACGGCGTAACCTTTACGATATCACCGAGCATCATGTTTACAGCCTTATACATATCCTTTACTTCTTTCAGCTTGTGGCCGAGACCGAAGGATTCAACCTGCGCCTGAAGGTTGGAATACTGGCCTCCCGGAATCTCATACTTGTAAATTTCAGCGGAAGCGGTCTGAAGCTCGGATTCGAATTCTTTGTATACCGGACGAACATCTCTCCAGTATTCACTGATTTTCTGAAGTCCGTCAGAATCAAGTCCTGTATCTCTGTCGGAATTCTGCAGGGACGCAACGATGGAGTTGAGTGCCGGCTGCGATGTAAGTCCGGACATGGAGTTGAATGCCGCATCCACGATGTCAACGCCTGCCTGTGCTGCCATAAGCACGGTAGCAACTCCGTTTCCGGAAGTATCATGCGTATGGAGGTGAATCGGAATTCCGATTTCCTGTTTGAGTGTTCCGATCAGCTTTGAAGCAGCGGTCGGCTTGAGAAGTCCCGACATGTCCTTAATGCCGAGGATGTGAGCCCCGCGTTTTTCGAGTTCTTTTGCCATTCTTACATAGTAATCAAGCGTGTATTTTGTTCTGGATGGGTCCAGAATATCTCCGGTATAGCAGAGGCAAGGTTCCGCAATCATGCCCTGATTGAGTGTCTCGTCGAGTGCAACTTCCATGCCCTGAATCCAGTTGAGTGAGTCGAAAATTCGGAATACATCGATTCCGGATTTTGCAGACTGCTTTACAAACTCACGGATTACATTGTCCGGATAGTTCTTGTATCCGACAGCGTTTGCGCCTCTGATCAGCATCTGCATGAGGATGTTCGGGCATTTTTCGCGAAGCACTTCGAGTCTTTCCCACGGATCTTCCTTGAGGAAACGGTACGCCGTATCAAAGGTAGCTCCGCCCCACATTTCGAGTGAGAAAAGCTTGCGTCCGTATACGGAAACCGCCGGAGCGATTTTTTCCATATCAACGGTTCTTACGCGGGTAGCCATGAGGGACTGCTGGGCATCACGCATAGTGGTATCCGTCACAAAAAGTCTCTGCTGTTTTCTTACCCACTGTGTAAAGTCCTTTGCGCCCATTTCGTCGAAAAGCTGTTTGGTTCCTCTTCCCTGAAGGTCCGCAATTTCTTCGCTCTTGAACTTCGGGAACACCGGTACATTGTAGCTTCTCTTCTTGCCTTTTGTTTCGTTTACAAACTTATTGCCGAGGAACTCGATGACTCTCAGCTCGGTATCCTGTACTTTGCCGATGTCAAGTAAGTCCGGAGTGTTTGCGATAAATCCGGTATCACATTCACCTGCAGCAAAAGTCGGGTGATTCAGTACATTGAGCATGAAAGGAATATTTGTCTTTACGCCCTTGATGATGGTTTCACCGAGTGCACGGATAACCTTTCTTCTCGTATCGTCAAAATCTCTTCCGAACGATGTTACCTTAAGAAGCAGGGAATCGTAGAACGGTGTGATCGTGGATCCCTGGAATCCGTTGCCGCCGTCAAGTCTGATTCCGAATCCGCCCGGTGAACGGTAAGATTCGATTGTTCCTGTATCCGGCATGAAGTCGTTTGCCGGATCTTCCGTAGTGATTCTGCACTGGATTGCGTGTCCGGTAACCTTGATATCGTCCTGACCCTTGATTCCGATTTCCCTGCTGTCGAGTCTGTGACCCTCTGCAATAAGAATCTGTGCCTGCACGATGTCGATTCCCGTAACCATTTCCGTTACGGTATGTTCAACCTGAATACGAGGATTCATTTCGATGAAATAATGCTTGCCTGTCGTGTGGTCAAGCAGGAATTCAACCGTACCTGCAGAGCGGTAATTTACCGCCTTTGCGATTTTGATTGCATCTTCGCAGATTGCACTGCGCTGCTCATCGGTCAGGCAGAGCGCCGGCGTAAATTCGATAACCTTCTGGTGTCTTCTCTGGATGGAGCAGTCACGTTCATAAAGATGAACGATATTGCCTTCCTTGTCGCCCAAAATCTGCACTTCGATGTGCTTCGGGTTTTCAAGGTATTTTTCGATGAAAATATCGTCAATGCCGAAAGCCTTCGCTGCTTCGGAACGTGCGGAACGGAACTGCGGAAGAAGTTCTTCTTCGCTTCTTACGATTCTCATTCCTCTTCCGCCGCCTCCGGCAGCTGCCTTGAGCATAACGGGATAACCGCATGAATTTGCGAATTCCAATGCTTCGGCTTCTGTTTCAATTGCTTTCTCAACGCCCGGAACGGTAGGAACTCCCACGGAGTGCGCTACGATTTTGGACTGAATCTTATCGCCGAGGCTGTTCATCATTTCTGCCGTAGGCCCGATGAATTCGATTCCGGCATCAGCACAGGTCTTTGCAAATTCTTCATTTTCAGCCAGGAATCCGTATCCCGGATGAATTGCGTCTACACCTTTTGCCTTTGCCAGAGCAATGATTTCGTCGATGCTGAGGTATGCTCCGACCGGAGTTTTGCCCTTTCCGATTTGATAAGCCTCATCGGCTTTTGTTCTGAATAAAGAATTTTTGTCCTCTTCGGAATAAATTGCAACCGTTCGGATTCCAAGCTCTCTGCACGCTCTGAAAACTCGTATTGCAATCTCGCCTCTGTTGGCAACAAGCACTCTTTTGAATTTTTTGATTTCTCCCATTTCTTCCTCTCTCCTAAAAAATTTACTTGACCATGTGAATATCCATCTGCGGATACGGTATGTTTATGTCTGCTTCGTCAAAAGCAATCTTAACCTGCTCCTGCAGGTAATATTTTACGTCCCAGTATTTCGGGGTTTCACACCAGACTTTGAATTCGATTTCAATTGCACTGTCCCCGTGCGCCGAAACTCCGAAAAACGGCTCCGGTGTTTTAAAAACATCCGGGCACGACTCCGCGACAGCCAAAAGCGTGTCTCTCACCTTTGAAAGGTCCGAATCATAGCCCACCGTGAACTTGAAGTCCACCCTTCTTGTTTCCTCTTTCGTGTGGTTCACCAGCACCGATGAGGTTATCGCACCGTTCGGAACCGCTATTATTTTGTTGTCATACGTTTTCAGGGTTGTAACCATAAGGTCGATTCCCTGAACGATTCCGGATGCTCCGGCAGTTTCGATAAAATCTCCCCGAATGAAGGGCTGGTTGATCAGGATGATGATACCGCTTGCCACATTTCCCAGGCTGTCCTTCATCGCAAGAGCGATTGCTGCACCTCCCGCTCCGAGCACCGTTACAAGCGGAGCAGTCGGTACGTGGAGGCAGGTAAGCACTACGATAAAAATCAGCACATACACCACATATTTCAACGTGTTCAGCAAAAATTTATATACCGACTCATCCAGCGAACTTTTGTCGAGGAGTTTCCGTGCAACCTTCAGTATGATTTTGGTGAGCAGTATTCCCACAATAAGCACAAGAAGTGCCAGCAGAATATCCTTTCCGTATTGCAGGAGTGCCTCCCATGTTTTTTCCGTAATTTTCATTGCGGTTTCACTCCTTTCCCTTGTTCGTGCAAAACTTATTCCGCGTAAACCCTGCCGCTTCTTCTTCTTTCAAGTTCGTGCAGGAGTTTCTTTCTCAGTCTGATATCGTCAGGCGTGATCTCAACAAGTTCATCGTCGTTTATGAATTCCAGGGCCTCTTCAAGGGTGAAGGTTCTCGCGGGACTGAGCTTAATCGCCTCATCCGAACCTGCCGCACGCATGTTGCTCACTTTCTTTGCCTTGCATGGGTTTACAACCATGTCGTCGTTTCTTGAATTCATACCCACAATCATGCCTTCGTAAACCTTGGTTCCCGGTTCCACAAACATCTGAACTCTCTCTCCGATGTTGAAAAGCGCATAAGGTGTGCAGACTCCCTCTTCCTGTGCAATCGCAACGCCGTTTACGCGCTGAGGAATTTCGCCCTTATACTCGTCGAAGGAGTCAAATCTTCTGACCATCGTTCCTTCGCCTCTCGTATCATTTATGAATTCGCTTCTGTAGCCGAGAAGGCCTCTTGTCGGCACAAGATATTCTATGCGCGAAAAACCGTTTTCGCCTGACATTTGCTTCATTAAGCCTTTTCTCATATTCAATTTATTGATAACCGTTCCGGCATATTCGTCCGGCACGGATATAACGACTTCTTCAATCGGTTCCAGTGGCTTGCCGTTTTCGTCGCGATGCAGAATCACCTCCGGTTTTGATACCGCAAGCTCATAGCCTTCACGTCTCATATTTTCGATCAGGATGGAAAGGTGCAGCTCACCTCTTCCCGATACCTTGAAGCAGTCCGTAGAATCCGTTTCCTCAACGACAAGTCCCACATTTACTTCCAGCTCCTTATTCAGTCTTTCTCTTATGTGTCTGGAAGTTACAAATTTGCCGACCTTGCCCGCAAACGGGGATTTGTTTACCATGAAGTTCATGGAAAGTGTCGGCTCTTCGATGTGTATCATTTCCATCGGCTGCGGGTCTTTCGGATCGCAGATTGTTTCGCCTATCGAAATGTCGGATATGCCGGATACCACAACGATATCTCCGCAATGGGCTTCCGGTACGGCCGTACGCTTCAGTCCTCTGTATACGAACACCTGATTTACCTTGCGGGAAACGATGCTTCCGTCCGCCTTTGCAACCGCAACAGTCTGGCCTTCTTTGATGGTTCCCTTGGTGACCCTGCCGATTCCCAGTCTTCCGATATAGTCGTCATAAGCAAGCGTCGAAACCTGGAACTGCAGCGGTTCTTCATCAAGATCCGGATAAGGACTGCAGTGTTCGATGATTGTATCAAACAGCGGTGTAAGGTCCAGTCCGCCGTAACCCGCCGGGCTCTTCTTAATCTTGGCATCGCCTTCTCCAACCAGAACGCCGAGCGCATCCTTCGGATCCTTAACGGCAATCCCCTGACGCGCAATTCCGTACAAAATCGGGAAGTCGAGCTGGTCGTCGTTTGCCTCAAGATCCATGAAAAGTTCGTAAACCTCATCAACAACCTCGTCGATTCTGGCATCCTTCTTGTCCAGCTTGTTTATAAACAAAATAGGGTTGATTCCCTGTTCCAGCGACTTTTTCAAAACAAATCTCGTCTGCGGCATAGGGCCCTCACTGGAATCCACGAGAAGGATAACGGTGTCCACCGTTTTCATGATACGCTCAACCTCGGAACTGAAGTCCGCGTGCCCCGGAGTGTCCACGATATTAATCTTTACATCGTTATGCATAATTGAACAGTTCTTGGAGTAAATCGTGATTCCTCTTTCTCTTTCGATATCATCACTGTCCATAACGCAGTCGACCACCTCTTCGTTTGCTCTGAAAACGCCGCTCTGATTCAAGAAAGCGTCTACCAAAGTTGACTTTCCGGCATCGACATGGGCGATCACAGCTATATTTATAATCTTTTCTTTTTGACTCATTGCATATTCCTTCTTTCGTTGAAATTTTAACAATTTCGCGTAAATATTAACAATAATTTATTGTATCATAACAAACCGGAGCTTTCAAGCCCCGGCGTTTAATATTTCGGTTTTTTGCAGCAGGGTTTACACCCTGTATTTTCTGATAATTGCTTCCGCAGCTCTGATTCCGTCTACGGCGGCGGAAGTAATTCCTCCGGCATATCCCGCACCCTCTCCGCACGGATAAAGTCCATCAAGAATCACCGTTTCCGCTTCGCTTTGCATTTGTCCCTGCATGCTTTCGTCTCTTATGATTCTGACCGGCGACGAACTCCTTGTTTCCACCGCAGTAACAATGGCAGCATCGTCATCGAAGCCCTTGATTTTCTTTCCGAGATGCGGCATGGCCTCGCGGAATGCTGCCGCTGCAAATTCCGGCAGAGAACCTTCGACTTCAGGTGCCTCAGAATCCCTGAACTTTCCCCATGTCGACTTCGGAGCGTGATAATTCCCGCCTCCGTTTTGGAATGCAAGTCTTTCGTATTTTTCCTGGAATTCCACGCCTGCAAGCACATCTTCCGAGCCGAAATCCGTCACACGGACATCGCACAGCAAGGCACTGTTTGCGACTCCGCTCGCTCTGTCCCGATAACTCATTCCGTTTGTCACAACACCACCCTCCTGCGAAGATGCGACTATGACTTCTCCGCCGGGGCACATGCAGAAGGTGTACACGCCTCTGCCGTTTTGGCATCTGTGATTTATCTTGTAATCCGCCGGCGCAAGTCCCAGCTCGCCTGCCGGGGCACCGTACTGGGCGCTATCAATCAATTCCTGCGGATGCTCAATTCTGACACCGATTGAGAACGGTTTCTGCTGCATGCAGATCCCCTTTGCGCTGAGCATTCGGAACGTGTCTCTGGCACTGTGGCCGAGTGCGAGCACAACCGGTCCGCATTCCATGGTTTCCTCTCCGCAGTATTTCCCCTCATCGTCAATCTGCTTTATGAGTATGGAGGACAGTGCCGCTCCGCCGGACATTGGCTGAATGTTCATATCGTACATCTGCGAATTAAAACGCACTTCTCCGCCCAGCCGTATGATTTCTTCGCGGATGTTCTTCACGGCCTCCCTCAGTATATCCGTGCCGACATGCGGTTTCTGTTTGTAAAGAATATCGTCCGGTGCCCCTGCTTTTGCAAGTTCTTCAAGGACCTTTGCGATTCGGATATCCTTCGTTCCGGTTGTCAGCTTGCCGTCACTGAAAGTTCCGGCTCCGCCCTCGCCGAATTGCACATTCGACTGCGGATTGAGCCGTCCCTCTTCCCAAAATCTTCTCACTGATGCGGTTCTGTCTTCGACTTTCTGTCCCCGCTCCAAAACAATCGGTCTGTATCCCGCCTGTGCAAGAATCAGGGCCGCAAACATTCCCGCAGGCCCAAATCCAACGATTACAGGTCTTTTCTCAAGTTTCGGCGCCGTATCATCAGGCCGCGGAAACCGGTATGTTGTGTCGGGCGTCATTTCGAGTTTTATCTTGCCGTCAGAGGCCAGTCTTGCCTTTTTTGACGGATTCTTTTTGGATACTGCAACAAAATCCACCGAATAAACCAGATAAATATTCTTTTTGTCTCTGGCATCAATGGACTCCTTTGCGATTTTCCAGTCTTTTATTATCAAATCGCTTCTGCCGAGTTTTTTGAGAACTTTCTGTGGCAGAAGATCCCGGCTTTCTCCGGGTCTGAGCTTAATTTGGTGTATTCTGTACATATATTCCCCCAAGCGATTTCAGAAACAGTGCTTAAATTTCGGCGGCAATCGCCTTGCCTGCAAGAATTCCGGTCAGCCATGCGTGATGAAGGTTAAATCCCCCGCACGGTCCTGCATAGTCCGTCACTTCACCGCTGAAATACAGTCCCGGGACGATTTTGGATTCCATTGTCCCTGCTGTGATTTCCTCTGCGGCAACTCCCCCGCAGGTTATCTGCGCTTCCTTCCAGCCTTTGAGGCCGGTAACGGGGATTTCGAAATTTTTGATTGACTGCACGATCTTCTCAATACTCTCCTCTGTAAGGTCCGAAATCAAACTTTCCGGCGAAATTCCTCCGCGCAGTACGGCTGCCTCCGCAAGCGGATATTTGATTAAGCTTTTGAGCGCGTCACACACGCTGAGACCGTGCTTTGCCTGCATTGCTTTCATGTATGCCGTCAGTTCCTTTTCGTCGCAGAAAGGCGCAAAATCAGCCGCAATCACATAGCCGTCAAAAGACATGTTTCCGTGAGGCTTCATGTGGTTGGAAAGATTCATGACGCAGATTCCGGAAACACTGTCGCTTCGGAACTGCATTTCACCGTCCTCACCGAAAAGCTCCTTTCCCTCAAACTTAAGGCATACCTTTGCTTTGGCGCGCACGCCTTTCAGCGTCCGCAGTTCCCTCATCTCCGTGCATACCGCGGTAAGCCCCGGTGCCGGAGGCGTAATTCCGTGTCCGAGTTTTCTTGCCATGACATAACCGTCTCCCGTCGTTCCCATGGATGGATAAGACTTGCCGCCGGCTGCAATGAGCAGTTTCTTTGCATATACGGTGCGTTCTGCACCTTTTTCTTCAACCAAAAGAAGGAAGCCGCCCTCAGGACACGCTTCCACCTTCTTTACTTCATTGTTTAACCTAATTCGCACGCCTGCGGAAACCGCCTCTTCCGTAAGGAGTGAAGCAAGCTGCCCCGCATCTTCACTGCAAGGATAGAATCTTCCGCTCTCATCTTTGCGCACCATGATTCCGTTCTCGCTGAAAAAGCCAAAAACAACATCCTTGTTCTCGCAAGCTTCGTTTGAAAGATTGCATCTTCCGTTTCCCGTTGCGGCAAGTTTCTTCGCCGCGCGTTCTTTCTTCTCAAGCACAAGAACAGAAGCTCCCGGCTTATATTTTTTTACCGTCAGTGCCGCTGCAAGTCCTGACGCACCTGCGCCTATAATTGCAGCATCATAATTACTGATTTGCTTCATTTTCGGTTTCCTCGGTACCCGGCTTCGGTGCCATGGTTACATCCAATAATTCTTCCGGTGTTTCCTCGATGACCTTAACCTCTGCCTTTGCTTCCTTCGCAACCTTGATTGCTTCCTTTACAGCCTCGTGCGCTTCTTCTGCCTTAGCCGCCGCTTCCTGCAGAATTTCTTCCTTGGTCTTAAGGAAATCCGGTTTCAAGATGATAATCATTGCGCCGATATGGAAAATATTGAATCCCTGCACAACGATGCACAGGCCCACCATCGTAAGTGTCGCAAGATTGAAAATATCCGCATCGAAGAAAACGTAAATTCCGGCAATCAGATTCAGCAGGCCGATTGCCAAATGGTCATAAAACATTCTGTCGCGCTTCTCCATGTTTTCCCATGCCGTTACGAAGTTTCTTACTCCGGTTGTGATTACCCAAAGTCCGAGAACCATCGGAACAACGGCATCCGCCGAAAGCTTATTCAAAAGAATCAAGCCGCCGAGCAGGAAGGTAGTCATTCCGTCGATGAGAATCCACGTCCTGTCGTCCTCATCTCCTCTGTAACTGTTGTAGGAAAGGCATTCCACGATACCTCCCAAAATAAATAAAATTCCGATAATAAACGCAACCGACATAAACGTAATGCCGCCGTTTGCGATTAAATATATTCCAGCACCCATGAAAAGGATACCTGTAAGCATTGTTAAAATTCTCAAAGTTTCATCCTCCTTGTATATCTATCATTATACTTTGAAAACGCTTTCAAGTCAAGAAAGGGGCTTTTTCTTCACAAAATATACAAAAATATGTTATACTGGAATCGAAAGGAGGCACGCGATGGACAGAGTCATTCTGCATTGTGACATGAACAGTTTTTTCGCTTCGGTGGAGCTTCTCGAGCACCCGGAGCTGCGCTCAAAACCCGTTGCGGTGTGCGGAGACCCGGACAGCCGCCACGGCATCATACTCGCAAAAAACGAAGCTGCAAAGAAGTACGGAATTAAAACTGCAGAAACCATCTGGCAGGCACGGAAAAAATGTCCGGGCCTTATTTTGCTGCCCCCACACATGAATAAGTACAAGTATTACTCGCAGGAGCTTAACAAAATTTATCAGCGTTACACAGACCTCGTTGAACCGTTCAGCATCGATGAATCATGGATGGATGTAACTGCAAGCCTTAATCTTTTCGGCAGCGGCAGACAGATTGCGGATGAAATTCGGCAGACGATAAAAAAAGAACTCGGCCTGACACTTTCCGTCGGAGTCTCTTTCAATAAAACCTTCGCCAAAATGGGCTCGGAATACAAAAAGCCGGATGCCACCACAGAAATCACGCGCGAGAATTACAAAGAGCTTCTCTGGCCGCTCGATGCAGGAGAAATGTTTTTTGTCGGAAAAGCTTCCGCCCAAAAGCTCAGAAACATCGGAATCAAGACCATCGGCGACATCGCCGCAAGCAGCCCCGATGCCCTTTCGGCTCTCCTTGGAAAGGTCGGCAGGTCTCTGTGGGAGCACGCCAACGGGATTGACGATTCTCCGGTCATGCATTTTGCCCACCGTGAAAAAATCAAGTCTGTCGGAAACGGAAGCACATTCAGACGCAACCTCACAAGCGAAGAAGATATTCGGATTGCCGTCACCGCCCTTTCCGATACCGTGAGCAGCCGTCTTCGCAAATACGCAATGAAGGCGAGCGGGATAAAAGTCGATATAAAGGACCCGGATCTGCGGGTAACTTCGCGTCAGAAGCAGCTCTTCGCACCTACAAATCTCAGCTCCGATTTTGTCAAAGCTTCCATGGAAATCATACACTCCATGTGGCGGGAAGGAATGCCTGTGCGGCTGATTACCATCACCGGCATCTATCTGGTTGACGAAACGGAAGATACCCAGCTCAGTTTATTCGGCGGCAGTGAGCAGACCCGTAAAAAAAGCGAAACCTTGGATCATGCCATGGATCTGGTCAGAGAAAAGTACGGCTCCTCTTCCATCGGCTTTGCTGCAGTGCTTGACAACGACCTCGGCGTGGGAGTCGGCGCCTCACCGCACGAAACAAAATCAAAAAGAAAATAACGGCAGAGTCAATCTGCCGTTTCGTTTTCTGTTTCTTCTTGATTTATTTCTTGACCGCTCAATATTCGGACCGCCTGCACTCTGTTTGAAGCACCGAGCTTCCTATACAGGTTTGAAGCATGCACCTTTACCGTATTCGGAGACAGGAACATTTCACCCGCAATTTCTTTATTGTTCTTTCCTTCCAATATATAAAGGGCGATTTCCCTCTCGCGCTCGCTCAGTTCATATCTTTCAAACATTTCCCCTGTGCAGCTTTCCTTTGCACCGTTTCTTTCTCCGCTCCCCTGGGATGTCATAAAGAACGATTCCCAGACAAATACGAGATTTACCGTATTGAATAACAGCCAAAATACGATATATACAATTTCATCATCGGGCACAAAATCATATTTCGTCCTCTGATCAATGATCGTAACCGTTGTAACAACGCAGAGAATAACGCAGACAAAATTGTACAGCAGCATATTGATATATGCCCTTCTTCCCTCTCTCTGCTTAAAGTTCCTGAGATATTTCAGCCCGAGAACCAAAACAATTACAATCGGGATCATATTCAGAACAAACATGGTAATCGCATAACTGAATTCACTCGTATATACATCCGCAAAGGAATGGATGCTGTCGCCGAAAAGCACAGACATTCCGATGATGACAAAAGCAATATCCAGCCATTTCGGTTTTTCGCTGCCCGCCATCCTGCGTTCCACATCAAGCAACGCATATAAAAAGCCGACTTCCAGTACGTTTTCAAAGATATAAATCCACTGAACACCTTCTTCTTTCAGCAGTTCAGCTAAAAAAACCGACAAAAAATCGCAGAAATTATAAACGAGAACCAATGCCAAAAAGAATGTCATGCTGTTTTGGAGCATCATTTGGCTGCTTGCTTCAAGCTGCTTTCCTTTTGCGGTAATCTGCACCATCAGAGCACTGACGCCGATAATAATCGTTGCTATGTATCCGAGTCCTATGTATTCATACATTCTTCTACCTCGTCCCTTTTGTCATTTTATTTTAAACCATACTGTTACCGTATAGTCAATAGAAAATGAGGAATCTTTTCAGAATTTTAATTTAAATTCTTGCATTTTGCTTGTAACCGAAAAGACCAAGCACAAGGCTCGGTCTTCTCGGCTTTATTCTTTATTTAACTAATATATTAAGGAGAACTTTCATGATTCTCTCTTAATTACTGTAATTGTTACGTCTATCCGTAAAATTAAGCTTCGAGTGCCTTTAATGCAGCTTCCTTTTCAGCTTCTCTTTCGTCTAAGATCTTCTGATATTCTTCATCCGTCAGCTTAGTCATTGTGATTCCTGTGTATCCGAAGAATACGGAAACGACAGGATTCAGCCAGTTAAGAATTGCATATGGGATGTAGCTGGAGTCCACACCGAGGAACTTTCTCATTGTAGCACCGCAAGTGTTCCATGAGAAGAAGTTGGATGTAATTGTACCGGCGTCTTCCAGACATCTTGAAAGGTTTTCCGGACGAAGTCTCATATCTTCGAAGGATTCCTTGAACATTCTGCCAGGGAGTACGAGTGCTAAGTACTGGTCGCAGCAGATTGCATTTGTAATGATGCACATTAATTCTGTGGAAAGAACGAGTCCGCCTCTGCCCTTAGCAATCTTAAGGAATACAGCAGCCACCTGAGCCATCATGCCTGTTACGTCAACGATACCGCCGAAGCACATTGCAGCGAGAATGATGGAGATTGTCCACATCATGCCCTGCATACCGGAAGATGATAACAGGTCAGCTAATTTGCTGATAACCGGAGATGCATCTTCTGGAACGATTCCGAGTGTAATACCGTTGTTGAGGATTGAGAACATATTGTTGATAACTTTATCTTCCAGTACGGTTTCAATCGCAACGTGGTTGTAGAACATAAGAGGAACACCAAGAAGTGCGCCTGCTACCAGGGAAGGAATTGCCGGAAGCTTCATAGCTACAGCAACGATTACGAACAGTGGTGGAATTAATGTAAGCAGACCGATGTTGGAAGCACCTTCAATGTAGTGAAGGATTCCCTGCATTACCGTCATATCCGGTTCGTTATTGGATGCATGCATGAATCCCATTACAGCATAAGCAACTAATGCGATAGCTAAGGAAGTACCTGTCGTATAAACCATGTGCTTGATGTGTCCGAACAGAGTTGCGCCTGCCATTGCCGGTGCAAGGTTTGTTGTATCGGATAACGGGGACATCTTGTCTCCGAAGTAAGCACCGGATACTACAGCACCTGCTGTCATTGGAGCCGGGAATCCGAGAGCAGCACCTACGCCCATAAGAGCAACACCCATGGAACCTGCTGTGGACCATGAAGAACCTGTTGCAAGGGATACGATGGAGCAAAGGATACAAGCTGT
>CAKQVG010000005.1:0-102204 GCA_934277695.1 uncultured Clostridia bacterium | reverse complement strand
TAAGACTTCTTAGTAGTTGTGAATGCTTTCTTGTATCCGCTGTTAGCCTTCTTGGACTTCCAGATCTGGTATCCGTCAATATCAGCTTCGCCAACTACGGACCACTTAACTGTGATGGAGCCCTTCTTAGCTGTTGACTTAGCAGTGATCTTTAAGGATTTAACAGTCATTCCTAATTTTTGTTCTAAAACTTTGATAAGCGGAAGTGCATAACGATCAAGTTGATATTTCTGCTTATCAGTTAATGCATTGTAAGCGTCGAGGGCTTCTTTCATTTCTTCAAGAGTTGCACCTTCTTTACCAGCCTTAATTAACTTTATTGAAGCATCTTTAGCAACTGCATCAGAGAAATCAACCTCATCAAGTCTCTCAACTTCATTCATATCAACATTTTTGAGGAATCTAGCATGATCTTCGTTAACAGCTTTGATTTCATCTGTTAATGCTTCAGCTTCTGCTAAAATAGCTTCAGCCTCTGCCTTTAATGCAACCTTAGCAGCGATATCAGCATCGGAACCTGTTAAGTCATCTAACTTTTTATTGATTGCCTTTGCCTTGGCATCAATTTCTTCTGCAACTAATTCATTTACCTTGTCATATTTCTGTTGCAGTAAAGTTACGCTAGAAGAAATTCCATCTACATCAGCACCTGCCATCTTTGTAAATGCATGATATGCATCGTATGCAGCCTTTACCGCAGCTTTGTCTGCTACAGTAAGTTTCGCAGTATAAGGAAGTTCGGAAATTTGTTTTTCTAATGCTTCCTTAGCAGCCTTTAATTCGTCTTTAGTCTTTACATTGTCGATTAAAGCTTTTGCTTCCTCATATGCAGCCTTAACAGCATCAACAGTTACAGCTTTGTCAATGAGGTCTTTACCCTGATTGAGAGCAGCTACAAGAGTTTCTTCAGGATATACTTTAGCATCTACAAGGCTTGATTTTAAAGCTTTGTAGTTAGCTAATGCATTCTTGTATTCACCACGAGCTTTTTCTACATCTTCCTTGTCATCAGCCTTTAACAGCTTGCCAAGATCTTCAGCAGCTTTAGCCATGATAGTTTTAATTTCGTCGTAGGACTGTGCATCTTTTAAATCTTTAATTGTATCTTCAGCAATCTTATCCCACTTTTCCTGACCCTGATCTCCGGATGCATAAGTTCCTTTAAGGTATACAAGATCAGCTTCTGCAGTTTTGTCATCGCCGTAAGGAACTTTTACCTGAACGTCTGTTGCCTTTGTTCCATCTTTAAAGAACTTCTTAGCAGCATCTTCAACAGCTTTCATGAATTTTTCATATTCATAGTTCTGTGCTTCTAAAATAACATTTTCTTTTTTAGCTGCGTCTTCAAGATATTTAGCGGCAGATTCGAATGTGCCTGTTGCCATATCATCATATACTAACTGTTCTGCAGCCTTTAAAGCTGTATCTACGCTGGCATCATCATACTCCTTAACGCCGTTTACATAAGCAGCCTTGTACTTGCCGGCAAGCTTAGTTACGTCTGCATATTTTTCAACAGCAGCAGATGCTCTTGCAAGAAGTTCAAGTTCAGTCGGGTTAGTTAAATTAAGCTTTGTAGCATCTCCGTCAGCAAAAGCCTTAACTGCAGGCTTGGAAGCAGCTACAGCAGCTTTGTAACCGTTAACGATAGCAACGACTTCCGGTCTTGTAACCTTTTTGATGTTTGCAACAGCAGCACCAAAGAGTTCGCCCTTGTTAGCATTTGTCTTATTTGCTTCCCAGAAAGGTTCTAAATCACCAGTTCCAACAAGTGCAGAGAAATCAACTGTATCATCTGCTGCCATGTTTGCAAGTGTTTTGCCACCTGCAAAAGCATTATTAAGCCGTGTATCTACAGCTTCAAGAGCAGCCTTTGCATATGCTTCAACAGCAGCTTCTACTGTGCCTGCACCGATTTCTTCTTCGTACTTTTCATCGTCAAGAGTCTTAACCTTCTCAAATGCAGTCTTGAAATCGTTATATGCTTTCCAATAGCCGCTCATTTTTTCAGCATCTGTAGATTTTTTATCTGCAGCAGCAATTGCATCGTTAGCATCGTCCATAAGTTTCTGAACATACTGTGCCTTTGTGATTTTAACGCCGTCAACCAGTTCAGTCTTATCTGTTGAGTTGTACTTGCTGAGGTCAACTGTAACTTTTTCCTGAACAAACTTCTTAGTTAAAGGAGCCTGTGTCTTATTTAAAGTGTCAGTCTTTGCTTCAACCAATGGTCCGAAAGCAGCAACTGTGTTATATGCAGCAGCAACAGTTGATACTACAGTTTTGTCCGGAGCAGTAGTTGTATCTTCAAAATTGTTAAGTATGTTATCGATAGCTTCTTTCATTGCCTTATCAGCATCAGCGATAACTTCGTCGGCAGCCGCTTCGAGGGCAGCCTTCATGTACTTAGTGCCGTTTACAGTAGCGAATCCATCATCGTCGTAAGTCAGTGAATTTACATACTGAGTCTTAACACTGTTGATGTAACCCAGCTGTGCAGTTTTTTCAGCAGTCAAAGCAGTTGCATAGTCATCAAGCGTATATGTTGTTGCCATTGCGCTTCCAAAGCTGAACGTGAACATAACAGCGATTACTAACAGCACTGTTAATAATTTTTTCATTTTTAGAATTCCTCCCTTTTTTAATTTTTGCTCATATTGTAAGGTCTTGTGAAAATGGACATAGTCCCACAACATATCACAATATGAAATAATTCCGTTATAGTTTACCAAAAGGTTTTCGACTTTGCAAGTGTTTTTTCTGTGAAACCCACTCTTTTCTGCGAGGATATCGCCCCGCTCCGCAAAGGCCCATGTCTCAACCTTTCACTAGTAACTCCGATATGAGGTGCAAAAGGTTACAAAAGTTACAAAAAAATTTTGCGGTTTATTTTAAACGTAAAATGAGTAAAAGGCTGTTCTTCGGAACAGCCTTTTAAGATGTTGATTTTTTACAAGCTATTTTTCGGCGTTTTGGCCATAAATTTTTCGGCGTTTTGGCTAAATATTTTTCGGCGTTTTGGCTAAATATTTTTCGGCGTTTTGGCGCGGCCGCTTATTCTTACAGACCCGTGTATTTGCCGCTGTTCTTGTATTTCTTGAGGATCTTCTCAGCGCGTTCATTGCGGCCGAGTTCCGCTTCGCGCACCTTTTGCTCATACGGTGTGAGCTTGTCGATGTCCTTGATGTGCTTGCGGACAGGCTTCGGCATCACGGCGAAGTAGATGAGCGGTGATATGAGCAGGCAGTCAACAATAATCCATGCAAAAAGCGCAATGAATATCGCAGCGTTGCTCCACGGCTGCATAACGCCGACAGAGGCGATTGTCACAAGCCCTATTATAAACACGAAGAAAGTAACATAAAGTCTCTCGAGTTTGCGGATTGCGCCGCTGAGCTGCTCATCGAACCATGTGGTCTTGAGGCTCTTTATCATATATTTCGCCAGTCTGAACTGGATGTTTGCAAGGTATACGCAGGCTTTGAAGTCGTCGAAGGTTGCTTTCTCAGGCGGGATTTCCACCGGATAAAGTTCATCATTCATGTCCGCCGCAAAAATCTGTGCCCGGATTGCCGTGCCTTCGCCCATGACGGAGTACTGCACCTTGTCGCCCGGCACGAATTCCATGACGATAAGCTGGCCCGGCTGCACCATCTGCGTTTGTCCGCCGATTCCCACAACGAGGTAGCCTTCCTTACAATACAGAGCGTGTGTCACCAGCGGAAGCTTCGTTTCATATTCGGATGTCATGGTTTCTTTCTCGGATTTCGGGTATACGACATCAAGATACCCCTCGTTTCCTTTTCTGACCATGAGGTTGAAGTCTGTAATCTTGCCGAAGCTCCTGGTCTTCCATGCACCGTCAAAACGGTCCTGCTCGAGTTCCTTGAGTCTGACGACTCTTTCTCCCTCGTAGCTGAGCACGGTTTCGCCTTTAAGCACCATAAGCACTCTGTCGTAGTCCGGGAGCTTGGTGAAATCGGATTCCTCGACATCAACCGTAGCGGAGCTCAGTCTCCATACGAAATTCCTGTCGAGATAGCTGCTCTTTGCGGGATGAATCGCAAGCTGCGTCGTAGTTCCTCCCGACCATCTGCCTATCGAATAGTCCTGTTCTTTACAGACATAGTAGTTCATCGTTTTTCTCCTTTTCCTCTGCGGCCGCATTCATCACGACACGCCATATGTGCATATTATATCATAGGAATGACCGGATTTTAACAAAAACTTGCAATATAGACCAAAATGTTCTATAATTGTGAGTGTTTTATTAGCAGTTTATTAACATTTGCTTAGCGCCATGTGCGTTAAGAGTACATAATAGGAGAATATAATATATGTATAGAAGTGATGGATATCGTGTCAAGGGCAATGACCCGATGTATGAAATCGTCCCGCACATCATGCCCCAGCGGTATGATGCTTCCAACTCGATTAAGGTAAATATCGACCTTGAGCCGATACAGGATTACATAAGGCAGTGCCGCCGCCGCGGCGTAAGCATCTCGCATATGAGCATTATCATTGCGGGTTATCTGCGTCTGGTTTCACAGAATCCCTATTTGAACCGTTTCGTTATGAACAAAAAAATTTATGCGCGCAATCATTTCTGCGTCTCGTTCGTAACGCTTACTCCGGGTGCCGAATCGGACACGGTGAGCAAGTTATATTTTAACTTGGATGATACGCTCGATATCGTCAATGAAAAAATCAACACGGCAATTGAGCGTGCAAGAAGCCTCGGGGGCCCGAATTCCATGGATAAACTTGCTGCAAAGCTTTGCAGGACGCCGTTTCTTCTGACTTTCGGCATCGGCTTTCTGAAGCTGCTTGACAAGTTCTTCACTCTGCCGATGAGCATCGTTGATGCAAGTCCGTTCCACACATCGCTTTTTGTGACAAATCTGGCTTCCATCCGAACCAACACCATCTACCACCATCTGTATGAGTTCGGTACGACCGGTGTTTTCGTATCAATGGGGCAGCCGATGAAGAAGATTGTGAAGAATGGTGAGACGGTCGAGGAGAAAAAAATCATGGAGATTGGAATCGTAACCGACGAGCGAATCGCAAACGGCCACTACTACGGGCGCTGCTTCAAAGAGCTTTCCCGCTACTACAAGAATCCGGCGCTGCTGGAAACTCCACCGGAAACAATCGTCAAGGATCCGCATGTGCGCAAGAAAAATCCGAAGTGGATATTGAAATAAACCTACAAAACAGGGTGTCCGAATGAAATTCGGACACCCGTTTTAGATAGCAGAATGTGCATTTGCAAATTTTTGGCTTGGACTCTTCGGCTTCTCCGGTATTGTCATCTTCAAAGCCCCCTCTTCAACGAGAGGCATTACAAGTTGTGACATGACATAATTTCTTGATTTTCCCACAAAAGATGTTATTTCATCTCTTGTCCGCGGTATCGTGCAAAACTCTAAAAGTGACTGTGGTGTATAGGTATTCTCTTGAAATAATCCGTTTTTCATTATTACCTTAAACTCCCCGTGCACGACGGAAAAAATAGGCGCAGGAAGTCCGGCGTTAGCAAATTCTCTACGCATAGTCGGAATGCCCGAGTATCTGTTCTCCGTAATGTGCAGCAGTTCCAACATATTTGCAAGTGCCGCATTGCGAGTTTCCGGATGGACTTTTCCCAGAGCATCAATAGATATTTTCCCGTATAATCCGCCACTGTTGATTATTTCCATACGATCGCGGTACATTTCAATGCGAATCGGAACATTCTCGGTATGAACACTATAATCACGGTGTACCAAAGCATTAAGAATTGCTTCTCTAACAGCCTTAATCGGGTATTCCGGTTTATCTGCACGATGTCCGTTGTCATCAATTATCGTTTTCGTGCGGCTGTTCCTACGGACAAACTCAACGGCATCTTCCAGCATATCGGGAATTGCCCCTGTAATTCGTTTATTGTCTATAAAGCGTTCTCCGTTTTCTCCGGTAGTACCTTGCTCTGTTCCCGGCAGCGAAACGGCGGTTATGCAGAGTTGTGGGAAGTATGCCTGTGGGTACTTGGAAAAAGTCATAATTCCCGCTAATGTCGGTTCTCCGTTTCTTACAACACCCATCAATTCCAAAATTTCGTCATCAGACACATTTTCAGCGAGGTTCTTTCTTTCTCTCTTTACAGCCGCAAGGTAGTCCTCCATGCGTTTTTCGTCAATAATGCTCAGAGTTGCATTTTCCACTGTGCGTATATCGTCGCGAAGTCTTTTCCGAAAAGCCTCATAACTGTAAATTTCATATTCATTCATTGGTTCATCGGACTCACCTACACGCACATAGGATCCTTTTATTCTGCCTACCCCTTTATAAAAAACAGGTCTTTCGGAGATGTCAACACTCGGAATCTCGGCAGAAACAATGCTTTTTCCTTCAATTTCGCAAATGGTGAATAAAGCTCGTACGGCAGGCTCCATTTGTTTGCACTGTTCGTTCACTTTCTTTTGCAAGTCTTGTGCATCATAAACGCCGCAGATTTCATAGTTATTGCGTTCATCTATACCGAATAAAATTATTCCACCATCATCTTGGTTTGAAAAAGACGAAAGCGTATCAAACAGTCTTGTAGGGCAACCCTTTGCCGCAGCTTTAAGCTCAATCATCTGCGTTTCGTATTTTAAACGCTTTATGTCCATTGCCAGTTTTTTGAGGGCTTCTGTCTGCATGAATCATACCTCCTAAAATCATCTACACACATTATATATTCTTTTTTAAAAAAATGCAAGAATTAACGATTTTTATTGAAAGATTAACGATATTTTGATTAGATTAACTTTTTTCATCAAGGATTAACGATAAAAAATAAGAATTAACGACATCGTTAATTCTTATTCTTCAAAAATCTTTGTTTTCCTCAGCATCCTGTACAGAATAATGCCGAGCACGCCGCAGGAGAGGATTTCGCCGATTCCCACCGTCAGCATGAAGTACCAGTAGGTACCTTCGGCTCCGTACACAACCTGCAGCACCTTCGGTACAATCAGTGCATTAGCCGCAATCGGGAATGCCGGACCCGCATAAGGATATTTCCTTCCTATATAGTATGTGCCGAGCGCTCCCAAAGTTGTCGCAAGTGTTCCGAACACGACATCCCACAGCGCACAGCCCGTCGCAAGGTTTGCAACCGCACAGCCCACCGCAAGACCCGGAATCGCCGCAGAGGTAAATACCGGCAGGATTGTCAGCATCTCAGAAAGTCTGAGCTGAATCACGCCGCTGGCAAGCCCCGCAAAATTTGAAATTGTGGTGAGCACCACGTACAGCGCCGCGATGAGCGACGCCTGCGTAAGATATAACGTATTATTTTTCATAGTTTAGTTTACCTTCCAAAAATCTTCTTCTGTATTTGAGCACGGCATAATCGCTGATTCTGTTTACATAGATCGGGTCAAAGATGCCGCCCACCATTCCGACCAGGAAAAATCCCTGTACGAACTTGGTGTATATCATTTCTGCGGACAAAGCCGCCGCAGCGCGTTTCATCTGTTCTTCCTTGCTGATATTCCAGTCTCCCTCACCTATAAAATCTCCGTTCAGCACGATTCCGTGAATGTCACTGTTGAGTGCCGCATCCTTTTGCATAAACTCATCTTCGTCGCACATTGCGGCTTCGATGATTTTGAGGATGAAGATTTTTTCTTCGTCGGAGCGGTATTCATAGCCATAGCTAAGTGCGATTTCGTACACACTCTTGAGCACCATTGCTATAAAAACAGGAATGTCCGGAATTGCCGAGCCTGCGATTCCCATTCCCACGCCTTCCACGCTTGAGATGAGCAGATTAAGGCCCTTGGCGGATTTTGCCTGTTTGGTGAAAGTCTTTGCCGCCCGCCTGCTGTCGGATATTTCGGAGGCGTATGTGTTCACCTTAAAATCGGTTTCTTTCTTTTCCTTGTTATATGTTTTTTCGATTATGCCGGTTCCCTTTTCGAACACGACCGCAAAAGCCTTATAAAAAGCAGCGTTAAGCGTTCCGCTGAGTTTCTTCGGCACAACCTTGTCAAGTTTCTGCATCAGCACGGATGTCGGGCCTTCTTTCCTCTTATGCGTAAATTTGGCCTCTTTCTTTTGCAAATCGATCCATTCTTTTTCCCATGGTGTTTTTTTCATTGTAATCGCCATATCATTTCCCCCATTACCGAAAGTATATCACGGCTTGCGCATAAAAACAAGAACCCGACTGATGGGTCGGATTCTCGATTTTGCTAAACATATCCGTTTTTCTTAAGGTATTTCTTGATGTTATCTCTTACCTTCATTACAGATCTGCCGGGTTCCCGGGAATGAACGCCCCTGGCTACTGCACCGCTTCCACAGACATAGCAGCAAATCGCTTTTGAGTATGTTTTGTGTCGTTTCTTCATAGCTTTGAGATACTTGGCAGCGATTTCAATGCTGACATTTGCCTTGTATAAATCCGACGGCTTATAGCCGTATCGCTTCGCAAAAGAATCTCCGCATTGCATCATTCCTTTGTATCCGTAGCGGCTCTTTGCCTTTGCACGGAAGTTGCTCTCGCGGAGCGCAAGCCCCATGAGAACTTTCGGATCTATATCGTGTTTTTTGCCGGACTTAATGAAATAGCCGGCGAGTGTAATTGACCATTGTTTGCTTAGCTTTCGGTTCTTGCTGCGAATGTATGCAGCAAGTCCTTTCTGATATTTTGATATCTTCTTTTTAGTCGGTTTCTTTACCTTGTCTTTATCCTGATCCTTCGTGTCGGTCGGTTCTTCGGTGTTGCCCGATTCGGTGTTTCCGGTCTGGCTGTTTTCGCTCTGACCGTTCTCACCGATTTGGTCGTTTACGCTGTTCTGACCGCTTTCGGAATCATTCACATTCGGTGCTTGTTCTTGTTCCCCGGTACTGCCTATTTCTCCGGTGCCTGCCGGTTCGGCCGTCTGCTGCTCCGTCTGAACTCCGGTGGTTACCTGATCCAAATCAGCGTAAACCGGAACTGCCGAGCATGCAGCCACTGCCAATGCCATAAGCACTGCAATGAGTTTTTTAAACATAATATTTCCTCTTTTCAAAATAGTATCTGCGGACGGGTTTCTCCCGCAGACTTTTCCATTATACCCGAAAATGTTGAAATTGTCCAGTTTTTCACTATTTCTTCACAAAAGAGTATGTCCGGCTGCACCGATTTTTATTCAATTATTTAACAATTTTGTATAATTCGTCTGGTCCCGGAGGGTCAATTTGGGTTTGTTTTCCGCCCTCACAAATGGATAAACCTTCCTCTTTCGGAACGATTTTTCCTATCTGCGCTGCGGGTATTCCCTGTGCCGCAAGTTCCATGATGATTTCCTCTTTTTTGTCTTCTTCTGCCATTATGAGCATTGAGCCGCTGGAAATCAGTCTAAGCATGTTGATGCCGTAATGCTCGCAGATTTTGCGCGTTACATCATCCGCAGGTATTGCTTCGGCGTCGAGGCGTGCTCCGGTTCCCGCGATGCTGCACATTTCCCATACAGCTCCGAGAATACCGCCTTCCGTCACATCGTGCATGCCGTGCGTGCCGATACGCCCTGCTATGATTCCGTCTTTGACAACGCTGACTTTCGAGAGAAGTGATTTTGCATGTTCGAGTTCCTCTCCGCTCAAAACCGCTCTGAGTTCCTCTTCATAATCGCAGGCAATTATGCCTGTTCCCTCGATTCCCGCCGTCTTGGTCATAAGGATGGCATCTCCCGGTTTTATCTCGGAAGCCGATGCCGATTGTCCTTTGAAGCCTCTGCCGACTGCGGTCGATACGATCACCGGACGGTTTACGGCTTTGGTGATTTCCGTGTGTCCGCCTATGATTTCGATGTTGCATTCCGCCGCTGCCTCAGCAGCCTGTCCCATAATGTGGGTGATATCCTCTTCGGTCGTTCCTTCCGGCAGCATCACCGCCAGCAGAATTCCAATTGGTTCTATCCCGTTTGAGGCGATGTCGTTTGCGGATATATGTATGCAAAGCCTGCCGATGTCATTCACCGACGCCGTAATCGGGTCGGTTGACATCACGCACTCATACTCGCCAAAATCAATCGTCGCGCAGTCCTCCCCGACTCCGGCGTGCACGAGCACCTCCGACCTTTTATGTTGTATCTTATTGATGACCGCTTTTTCCAGCAAGTCACTATCGAGTTTTCCGACTTTCAGCATGTTTTGTCTCTCCTATCTGTAAGGAGTACATTATATCACAATACGGCCTTTCACGGTACTGTTTTTTCAATTATTTAATTTGGCAGCTGCACGGGCGGTTCGTTGCCTTCTTTAATTGGACTGGAATTTTCTGGGTTCATTCAGTTTTTACATTTTTTTGCCCTTTTTGACCTGTTTAATATAACGAATCTGCCTTTTGAGGCATTTTTCCCGCGCATTTCGCCTATAATCCTCATGTTTCTGCCCTTCGTGCAGGGGATGGCAGAAATTCGAATACTACATATAGTGTTCATCTTTGTATATATACTATATGTCGGAAGCCGCAAATGGGCATCTTACATTTTTGCCCCTCAAAACGGCATTTTAATGTAATTTGGGGCTGCACGGGTGGTCTGTGCAGCTCGGCCTCGAACCATTACAAAAGCCCGGAACACTTTTCGTATTCCGGGCCGGGTTGTGGTGGAGATGGCGAGAGTCGAACTCGCGTCCGAAAGCATTTCCACAGGACTTTCTCCGAGCGCAGTCAATGATTTGGTGTTTCGCGTCGGCGGCCGCCCATTAACAGGCTGCCGCCTCCGCTATCTCGTTGTTCCCTGCGAGGTACCGAGAACTCCCTGCAGGTTTTCCCGTATAGTCGACGCCGGTATCACAGCCTACGGGTGAGCTGTGGCCGACGCGCGTCGCGCCTTAGGCGCTGCAGAACTATGCTGCTAATGCGAAATTGTTGTTATTTTTAGCGTTTATATTTAACGGGCCCTTTTTAAGGTAGTCTGAGCCAACTACCGCTCGCTTATCCGGCTTCTACACCCCCGTCGAAACCTTTACATCCCCTTGTTCCTATAATCTCAAAATCTGTGCTCTTTCGAGCGCTCCTCTCATTAGTAACTCCGTTTTGAAGGCAAAAAGGTTACATCACCCGCGCGTTTTCATGCGGCGATCCATGTCGCGCTTTGCATCACGCTTTGCGATGTCCTCACGCTTGTCGTAATTTTTCTTGCCTCGTGCAAGCCCGATTTCAACCTTGGCGCGTCCCTCTTCATTAATATATACTTTAAGCGGAACAATCGTCAGCCCCTTCAGCGTCGTCTGTCCGATGAGCTTCCTTATTTCCTGCTTATGTAACAAAAGCTTTCTCTCTCTGAGCGGGTCCACGTTGAAGCGGTTGCCCTGCTCATACGGGCTGATGTTCATGCCGTAAAGCATCATTTCGCCGTCCCTGATTCTGGCGTAACTTTCCTTAATGCTGACTTTTCCCTGGCGCACCGACTTGATTTCGGTGCCGGTCAGCACAATGCCCGCCTCATATGTTTCTTCTATAAAAAAATCGTGATAAGCCTTTTTGTTGTTTGCCACTAGCTTTCGTTCTTTTTTTGCCATAAAATCACCTTTCCCCTAACGCTCTCTTCGTCCACCGTCAAAACATCTTTCGCCACCGCGGGTGCATCACATTCCAGCCGCAGCGTGCCGTCCTTTATACCGGACACCCTGCGTACCGCCAGCATTCCCTCCTGCGTGTCAAAGTCGTAAAATGGTGCTTCGAAAAGTACCAAATCTCCGATACCGATTTGCTCTGCCGCAGTCTTGTGAATCAGCACATGCTGCCCCGGTTTGAGCGCCGGATACATGAAAACGGTTTTGATTTCAAAAATCCCGAAGTTCATATACAGCACGATTGCCAAAACAATTCCGACGATTGCCGAACCTGTTCTCAGAAAAAATTTTGCCAAGACCTCAGCCTCCCGTTTTGTTTAGAATTTCTCGATTTTGCTGAACGGGTACAGCCTGAGCACTACTTTGCCTACCAGCGAATCCTCGGAAACGGTTCCGACTCTCGCTGAACGGCTGTCTTCGCTGACGCCGCGGTTGTCGCCCATAACGAATAATTGTCCTTCCGGAATCGTAATCGCATCCATTTCGCCCGAAATGCCCTGCTCGGCAACGTACGGTTCGTCGATTTTTTCGCCGTTCACATATGTGTAGCCCGCTTTGATTTCGATTGTATCACCCGGCAGCGCGATAATTCTCTTGATGAGATTTTTTTCGTTTCCTTCTTCATCCAAAAGTTGGGACTTGAAAACGATAATGTCCCCTCTTTCAGGTTCGCCAAAAAGCGTATATGCCTGACGGCTTGTTATCACATAATCACCCGGCTGGAAGTTCGGTTCCATGGAGTGCTGCTGTATGATAATCGGCTTGAAAAACAAAAGAATCACACCTGCGATTACAACCGCAATTAATATATCTTTCACCCATTCGAGTATATTTTTCATCATCTTGTCACCTCGTATTATTTCCAAAAATAGTCTGTTTTATTCGTTCAAAATCCGGAGGAAGCGTGGATTCGACGGTCTCCGGGAATCCGCCTCCGGCAGACTCCGGCTCGAAAATCAGCTTATAGGCATGAAGAAGCTGCGTCGTAAGCCCAAACTCCTTTTCCATAACCGCATTGATTTTCTTGTCACCGTATTTGACATCGCCGATTACCGGATAGCCCGCCTTTGCAAGGTGTGCGCGAATCTGGTGAGTTCTGCCTGTCAAAATCTCCACTTCCGTCAGCGTGTATTCCCTGCCTTTCCAACTTGCGTGTGCAAGCGGCCTTGCCACGGTTTCCATAAACTTTCCCTCTCCCTCTTCAGAAAGCACACTCACCACGTTCTTCGTCTCGTCTTTGGTCATCCTTGCCCTGAGGCGTACCGGTCTTTCAAGATTTCCTGCCACTATGGTAAGGTAGAGTTTATGGATTTGATCTTTTTCGCGTATTATGCGGTTCAGCCTTTGGAGTGCCGCCGCATTTTTGCCGAAAATCACAAGCCCGGTCGTGTTCCGGTCGAGCCGGTTTGCCGGTGCCGGCACAAATGTGGTTTCCGTCCGCGGATTATAGTCGCCTTTTTCAATCAGATAATCGATTACCTGGTTTGCAAGGTGGTTTTTCTTCTCCGTGCGATCGCCGTGCGTGAGCAGCCCGAAAGGTTTTTCGACAATCAAAAGATCGTCGTCTTCGTAAGCAATCTTAAACTGCTTCTTCACTTTGACGCGCCTCTTTTCCTTCCGAAGCCCCGCCGCGGTTTCGTCGCTGATGTAGAGCGTGAGCTCGTCGCCGTTTGCAAGCAGGGTGCTTTCGTTTGCTCTTTTGCCGTTCACCTTGACATCTTTGCGTATCAGTTTATAGATTGTCCCAAGGGACGCGTTGTTAAAATATTTTTTTAAAAATCTGTCAAGCCTTTGGTTCGCTTGATTTTCCGTTATCTCAATTTTAAACATAGAACCATTATACAACAAAACACCTTGAGAAAAAAGTCTAAATGTGTTAAAATATACGAGTAGTTTCTAGTACTGCTTACGGAGGGGAAAATGAAAAAGCTGAAAGATTTTATTTACGATAAAAATGACATTATTATAGCGGCCCTGATTCTTGCAGCGGCGGCTTTGATTATAGCTTGGAGAATGGATGTGATTCTCCAGTATCCGAAGGAATTGATAAATGCGGATGACCCGGCTGTTGAAGAGCCGATCGGAGGCGACACGCAGCCGGATGATACGAACACCGGCGATAAGCCTGCAGACAATACCGGAGCCGACAATAACGGTAATTCCGATAATTCCGGCACAGCGGGCGATGATAATACGAATTCCGCTCAGCCTGCCCAGCTTTGGGTTGACGGCAAGCTTTCAAAAGATGTGGAAGTGGATGTCACGGGGACAACGGCTTCGGCTGCCGTTCAGTGCCTGATTGACGCAGGGCTGTTCAGCGACTATGCTGAGTACCAGAGTGCCTGCGACGGTCAGGGGCTTGACCACGAAAAAGTCAGCGCGGGAACCTTCACTTTCGCGAAGGGTTCCACCAAGGCTCAGGTTGCACGCAAGATTAACTGGAGCTGATTTCATATAGGAGCAAAAGGGGGCTGTTTCATTAACGCTTATTTCCGTTAATGCGGCAGCCCGTTTCTATCTGAGCATTCGGGGTAAGCAAGCTTTCGTGCTGGGAAAATTAGGTAATCCCCACCAAGTGCCTCATATAGACCCCCTTTTCGTGTATTTCCGCCTATTTAACACTCCTTCGCTCCCGTTTTCCTCCGAATTTATGGCATGCTTTTACTCTTTTCAAAAATGTAATATTTTGGAATGTTGAAATTTCAACGTTTTTTTATGGTGTCATTTTTGTTATTATTTTACAGTAGCATCTTTTTCCCTCCAAGAATCCCTCGGATACACGAAGCACCCCTTTATAGAAGCTGCCCTTCGTGTAAACGCTATTTCCGGCTCCGTAAATAGCACAGGCCTACGTGTCACCCCATGGTTCTCATCCGTGAATCTCCGTTTTTTACTCTGAAATCAGCCTGATTATTTTCTCAAGCCTTGCCCTCTGCGATGCGTTCATCATCGGCATGAGGCTTCTGAGCATTGCTTTCTGGCGCGCGGGGCTGATATTGCTCGCTGCAAGCTGCTCCTTCATTCGCAAAATGTCCCTTGCCAGTTCTTCGTCCGACTTGCTTTCGAGTCCCCTGAGCACCTGCTTATTCACTCCTCCGTTACTTCCGATGCCAAGCTGTGAGGCAATCTCTGCCGCCATTTTTTCGTTGATATCCATTTTATTTCCCCTTTCTTACGGCTTATGTAATAATCTATGCGGCGCGGCGCACGAAATTGCGCGTCCCTTCATATTATATTTTATATACTTGTGCACACGGTCTTTCATCCTTGGGAGGTATACATAAATGAACACTCAAAATTCCATCGGCATCGTGCTTCTGCTGCTGCTCGTCCTCGCCGCACTTGACGGCGGCGGCAGCGGGCTTGTTTCCGCTCCTGCAGCAGCCCCCGTCCGGCCGCCTGCCCGGCCGCCGCACCCTGCAGCGCTTGCAAAGGATTTTCACCGCATGGTCGGAATCATGGGAAAAGTCGATAACCTGGGGCAGATGGCTTTCACTCCGCCGAAGCCACCGAAGCCGCCGAAGGCTTCCGAGCCCGAATCTTTGATTAACGCTTCGGCTCTGCCTGACCTTTCGGGCATCATGGATATGCTCGGCCCGATTATGTCGGGGCTTGGCGGTGCTTCCGATGAATAATTCGGGAAAACCAAAATTGCCATCTTTCTTTTCGGCCGCCGATGTTGTATACTATATGTAGTTTAAGTACCAAACAACAGGAGGTAAGAAATGGCATTAGTCACCACGAAAGAAATGTTCGCCAAAGCATTGCAATCCGACTATGCAATCGGCGCTTTTAATGTAAATAATATGGAAATCATTCAGGGTATCGTCGAAGCAGCGAAAATCGAACAGTCACCGCTGATTCTTCAGGTATCCGCAGGCGCGCGCAAATACGCAAAACCCGCTTATCTGACGAAGCTCGTAGAGGCTGCAATCCTCGATACGGGTCTTGACATCGCGCTTCACCTCGACCACGGCGAGGACTTCGACATCTGCAAGAAATGCGTTGACGACGGTTTCACTTCCGTTATGATCGACGGTTCCAAGCATCCGTTTGAAGAAAATATCCGCCTTACGAAAGAGGTTGTGGAATATGCACACGCACACGGCGTTGTGGTTGAAGCGGAGCTTGGCAAGCTTGCGGGAGTTGAGGACAATATCAAGGTTGACGCGCGTTCGGCAACTTTCACAGACCCTGACGAAGCCGCAGAATTCGTAGAAAAGACCGGCGTTGACTCCCTTGCAATCGCAATCGGCACCAGCCACGGTGCATACAAGTTCAAAGGCGAGCCTTATCTTGATTTTGAAAGACTGAAGGCCATCCATAAATTGATTCCGGACACACCGCTTGTTCTGCACGGCGCATCCTCGGTTCTGAAAGAATTCGTTGACAAGTGCAATCAGTACGGCGGCGATATTCCGGGCGCGCAGGGTGTTCCTGAGGAAATGATCCGCGAAGCGACCAAGTACGGCATCTGCAAGGTCAACATTGACACAGACCTTCGTCTGGCAATGACTGCGGAAGTCCGCAAGTACATCGCAGAAAATCCGGCGGACTTCGACCCTCGTAAATACCTCGGACCGGGCAGAGACGCCATTCAGGCAATGGTACAGCACAAGATTAAAAATGTCTTGAACGCTTCCGGCACACTGTAAAAAAAGAAAACGCCTTCGGAACACCCTGCACACAGCAGGACTTTCCAAAGGCGTATTTTTTTATGCGTTTTTCTTGGTAAACTTCATGGCAATGAGTCCGACTACGGTTCCTATAATGCCCGGAACCAGCCAGCCAAGGCCCATCGTGTAAAGCGGCAGCCAGCCGGAAGCCCATTCCACGACTCCCTGTGCAAGTCCGCTCACACGCAGCAAGTCAAGCACCGCGGCAATCATCGTAAATCCGATTCCGCATACATAAACGATGCGCGAATGTCCGAAATATTTTCCGAAAATCGTGAGCAATATCAGCACGATCGCAAGCGGATACAAGAAGTACAGCACCGGTGCCGAGAAAGAAATAATCTTCGAAAGACCGATGTTGGACACGAGCAGCGAAAATGCCGTAAATGCAATCGCCCAATTGCGATACGAAAGCGAATGCGGAAAGATTTCCGAGAAAGTGTCCGCGCACGATGTAACCAGTCCGATTGCCGTCTTCATACAGCAGAAAGTAACCGTCAGAGCCAGTACAATCATGCCTGTGCTTCCGAGATAGTGTCTTGCGATAACCGCAAATGCTGTTCCCCCATTAAAGGAAGGGTCTGCAAGCTGATCCGCATACAGTCCGTAGCTCTGCGCTCCCACTATGGCAATCAATGCATAAATCACCGTCATTAAAATCATGCTGAAAACGCCGGATTTAATCGTGTTTTTCGCAATCGCGCCCGGTTCTTCAATGCCCATGCCCGTAATAACATTTATTACGATAATGCCGAACGCAAGAGAAGCCAGCGCATCCAAGGTGTCATATCCCTGCAGGAAGCCCGTTGAAAAAGCATTCTCCGCATAAGCCCCGCTTGCAGGCACGCTTGAAACCGTCTGCTCCGGTGAAATCAGTGCCGCAATAACCAAGACTCCGAGGCAAACGAGAAAAATCGGATTCAGATATTTACCGACTGAATTCATGATGCTCGACGGTCTGAGCGCAAAGAACAATACCGCCGCAAAGAAAAGCGTCGTAAAAATCGCCTGTACAAGCGTCACATTCCCGTCAAGAAGCGGTTCAATTCCCATTGTAAAGGATGTTGCCGCACATCTTGGTATTGCAAAGAACGGCCCAATCGTCAAATAGAGCGCACATGTAAAGAAATATCCGTATCCTTTCGCGACGCGGCTCGACATTTCCATCAGACCGCTGCTCTTCGATACGCCAAGTGCAACGATTCCCAGAAGCGGCATTCCGACCGCTGTTATCAGCATTCCGATCAATGCCGGAATTAAGCTTGCACCGGCTTTGGCGCCGAGTATAATCGGAAAGATAAGGTTGCCTGCCCCGAAAAACATTCCGAAAAGCATCGACGCAACCAGTGCATATTGTTTCCCTGTCATTTTTTGATTCATTCCTTTTCTCCCATTCTGTATTTCTTAAAATTTTCCATACTATTTAGGTCGCACAAATGATATTATATCATCTGCACGCCGCGTTGTCTACCAAACTCTGTACTTCGGCCGGTTTGAATATTTTTTGCATGCCAGCAGACCCAGTCGTTCAAACTTCTGCACGAAAGTCCGAATCGTAGCATATGCCGCCTGTCCAAAGTCCTTCTCAAGTTGTTTTGTTGAAAACTCGCACTTCCCGTAATGGTTCAATACATAATTCCATAATTCGTGTTCCTTCTCTGTAATATCTCCTACCAAAAGTGCGTTTGCAAACTCGTCGAGTACGAATTGCGCCGGAAAAGATGCCTCAAGGTGTGCATATACATTCTCAGCAAAATATAACACGAACGGCGTCACATCAATGCATCCGCTGATTTTCGCATTTTCCTCTATCTGCTGGTATGCCTTGTAATACAGGTTCCGACTGTCGCGAATGAGCGATGACATGGAGACAAACATCGCAGCCGCATAGCCGCGCTGCACGAGATACCACATCTGCAGAAGACGAGCCATCCTGCCGTTACCGTCAAAATATGGATGCAGATATGCCATATAAAAATGAATAATTGCGGCCTTCGCCAAATCATCAATATCGGTTTCCACATTAATAAAGTTCACAAAAGCATACATATACTTCGGCAGCAGTTCGTGCGGAAGGCCCTCATGTGTCTCCCTGCCTCCGACAACATAAACTGCGTCGTTTCGATATTTGCATCCTTCCGGCAGGCGATTCTCCGGATCGAGATAGTTTCCCACCGCCATCATATACAATTTATATAAATTCTCTTCGGTGATTTCATTATGGTAATCGCTTATGAATTCCAAGCCTTTCTTCATTCCGTAGATTCGTTCTTCACTCTCGTCCCTTGGTGCGAATCCCGCCAGTATCTTTCGGATGCTCTCCTTGGAAGTATTGATATTCTCAATATCAAGAGTGCAGAAAATTTCATCCTCCATGGCATGTGTTCCGAACGCTTCAGCATCCGTCTGGTGGGAAAGCAAAAGCTTCGCATACTTCGTGCTGATGTGTGCAAGTTCGTCCAAATAAATAATCGCCTCCCCCTTGAAATCACGCATGGGGAAAAGCATGTAACGGTTCTCCTTAAGCAGCTGAAGCATCTCATCAACAGCTGGCTTTGAATACTTGTATTGCATTTTCTTTAAATCGGTAAACTTCTTATCTTCTATCATCTTTAAAAAGAATACAGCATCCATCATAAATCCCTCCGCTTTCGTTTTGTCTGATACTAATTGATATCAACTAATATCAATATATCACTTTATTTCTGCATTTTCAAGTCATTTGCACAAAAAAGAACCATAAAACACGCTTTTGTCCGTCGGTTTTATGGTTCTTCTCAGTTTTTATCCGTTGTCTGTTTTAAAATTATTTTGATGAATACTCTCTCAGCAATTTGTTCTTCATATCCCAAAGATTCTGCGAAAGATCAACATAGTATGTCTGCGGATTCTCAAATCTGAGGGTTTCATCCCAAAGAGTTGCGACCTGCTCCTTGCAGTAATTCTTGATTTCCTCAATGGAAGGACTCTCGTATACACATTTGCCTTCGACGAAAATCGGAACATGAAGATCTCTTACCGTGTAGTTCTTTACGATTGTTTTCTTCCAAACCGCATTCGGATCGAAAATCTCGTACTCGTCCTGCTCAGGAATGGTTTCACCGGCAATCGTCATTACATCACCCTGTGCCTTGCCCGTAGCTTTGCTGTACAGTCGGTAAAGTCCTTTAAATCCCGGGTTCGTAATCTTTTCAACATTCTCCGAAATTTTGATTTTCGGTGTCAGCACGCCGTCTTTTTCGAGTGCTGCAAGCTTATAAACGCCGCCAAAGACGGGTTCTGATTTCGCAGTAATGAGTCGTTCGCCTACGCCCAAAGAATCGATACAGGCTCCCTCAAGGATGACATCACGGATGATGTATTCGTCAAGTGAGTTTGAAACGACGATTTTGCAGTCCTGAAGTCCTGCGTCATCAAGCATTTTGCGGGCTTTCTTGGTCAGGTATGCCACATCGCCGGAGTCGATTCGGATTCCCATGCTTTGCGGTTTCATTTCTTTGAATACCTTAATTGCCGCCGGTACGCCCGATTTGAGCACATTGTATGTATCTACCAGCAGAACGCAGTTCTGAGGATAGATTTCGGCGTATTTTTTGAATGCGGAATATTCGTCCGGATACATCTGTACCCAGCTGTGTGCCATCGTGCCGAGTGCTGCGATTCCGTAGTCTCTGTCTGCGATTGCACAGGCGGTTCCCGCACATCCGCCGATATAAGCGGCTCTTGCTCCGAGTATTGCAGCGTCTGCGCCGTGGGCTCTTCTTGAGCCGAATTCCATGACCGCCCTTCCCTGAGCGGCTCTGACGATTCTGTTTGCTTTGGTCGCAATCATGCTCTGGTGGTTGATGCAAAGAAGCACCATCGTTTCGATGAACTGCGCCTGCATAACGGGTCCTCTTACGGTTACAATCGGTTCATGCGGAAAGATTGGGGTTCCTTCCGGCACGGCCCATACATCACATTTGAACTCAAAGTTTCTGAGATAATCGAGAAATTCTTCACAAAATATGTCTTTGCTGCGAAGATATTCGATATCTTCCTCTGTGAATGTAAGGTTCTGGAGATACTCGATAAGCTGTTCAAGACCGGCCATGATGGCATATCCGCCGCCGTCCGGTACTCTTCTGAAAAACATATCGAAGTACGCAATGTCCTCTGCCATGCCCGATTGGAAATAACCGTTTGCCATGGTTATCTCATAAAAGTCCGTAAGCATCGTCAGATTCAGTTTTTCTTTCATTTTGGATTTCCTCCGTTTTGTTTCCTTTTGTGATTGTTACAGAAGCTTTTTTAAAAATTGTCCTGTATACGATTCGCTGCATGCAGCCACTTCCTCCGGTGTTCCGGATACGACGATTGTCCCGCCGCGGCTTCCGCCGTCGGGTCCAAGGTCGATGATATGGTCCGCACGCTTTATTACATCAAGGTTGTGTTCGATTACAACAACCGTGTTGCCGGCATCCACGAGTCTGTCAAGAACGGCAAGCAACTTGTCCACATCCGCAAAATGCAGTCCCGTAGTCGGTTCATCCAGAATGTACAAGGTCTTGCCTGTACTTCTTTTTGTCAGTTCCGAGGCGAGTTTGACGCGCTGCGCTTCGCCGCCCGAAAGCTGCGTTGACGGCTGGCCGAGCTTAATGTACCCAAGTCCCACCTCATCAAGTGTCTGAAGATGCCTTGCTATGGAAGGCACATTCTGAAAGAATTCTACTCCTTCTTTGACACTCATGTCAAGCACATCGAAGATACTTTTGCCTTTATATTTAACTTCAAGCGTTTCCCTGTTGTATCTTTTGCCCTTACACACTTCGCAAGGGACATAGACATCCGGCAGGAAATGCATCTCGATGCATATGATTCCGTCGCCGCTGCATGCTTCACATCTGCCACCTTTGACATTGAAACTGAATCTTCCTTTTTGGTATCCGCGGAGTTTTGCTTCCGGAAGGCTTGCGAACAAATCGCGAATGTGATTGAACATTCCCGTATAGGTCGCCGGATTGGAACGCGGTGTTTTGCCGATCGGCGACTGGTCAATGTCGATCACTTTGTCAATATTCTCGAGTCCGAGGATTTCGTCGAACTCTCCGGGTTCCTCCTGAAGGCGGTTTGTAACTCTCGCGGCACCTTTGTACAGGATTTCGTTGATCAAACTGCTCTTTCCGGAGCCTGAGACTCCCGTAACGCATACAAACTTGCCAAGCGGAATTTCAACGTCGATATTCTTCAGATTGTTCTCGCGTGCGCCCTTGATTACAATCTTCTCGCCGTTTCCCGGTCTTCTGTGTTCCGGGACAAAAATTTTCTTCGTTCCCGAAAGATACTGTCCGGTAAGGGATTCCTTGCATGCCTTGATGTCTTCAACAGTCCCCTGTGCCACAAGTTCCCCGCCGTTTATTCCGGCGCCGGGGCCTATGTCTATGATGTGATCTGCCGCATACATGGTATCCTCGTCATGTTCAACCACAATCAGCGTGTTGCCGATATCTGTGAGATGGCGAAGCGTCTGCAGCAGTTTCTCGTTGTCCTTTTGATGAAGTCCGATGCTCGGCTCGTCAAGGATATAAAGCACACCCACAAGGCTTGAGCCAATCTGCGTTGCAAGCCGGATTCTCTGCGACTCACCGCCCGAAAGCGTGGAAGCGGTTCTGCTGAGCGTAAGGTAGTCAAGTCCCACATCCACAAGGAAATTAAGCCTTGCCTTTATCTCTTTCAAAATCTGATAAGCAATTTTGCCGTCTTTTTCGGAAAGTTCAAGTCCGTCGATAAATTCAAGTGCTTCCTTTATCGACATTTCAGAGAGTTCCGCAATGTTTACGCCGCCTACCGTAACCGCCAGAATTTCGGGTTTGAGTCTACGGCCATGACACGCAGGGCACTCCCTTACGACCATGTATCGTGCCATTTTTTCTTTGAAATAATCCGATGTTGTCTCTCTGTATCTGCGTTCGATATTGACCAGTGCCCCCTCAAACGGCCTGTCCTGATGGGAAACCGTGCCGGTGCTTCTGCTCACATAATCGTATACGAGGTGTTTGTCCCCCGTGCCGTAATATAGTTCCTTTTTGAATGTCTCCGGCAGCTCGCAAAGCGGTCTGGATGAATCCACGCCGTGCGCTTTGATAAGTGCGTCAACAAGCTGTCGGTAAAACCCGCTGAATTCCATTGTTCCGAAAATCGGCTGAAGTGCTCCGTCGTCGATGCTTATGCTCTCGTCTATCAAAAGCTTCGGATCAAGTTTCTGTGTAAATCCGAGTCCGTTGCAGTGCGGACATGCGCCGAAAGGTGCATTGAAGGAAAACATTCTCGGTTCAAGTTCTTCTATGCTCACGCCGTGATCCGGACATGCAAGCTTGGTGCTGAATGTTTTCTCATAGTGTCTGTCATAAAAGTCCCCGATTACTTCAACGAGTCCGTCTCCCTGGGCGATTGCAAGCTCGCAGGCTTCTGCAATTCGCCCCTCCTGACCGGGTTTTACGACAATTCGGTCGATTACGATTTCAATCGTATGCTTGAATGTCTTTTCCATCTTGATTTCATCTTCGTCCAGCAGATAAATTTCGCCGTCGACGCGGACTCTGGTAAAGCCTTCTTTGCGGATTCTTTCGATTATTTTTTCGTGTGTGCCCTTGCGCTGACGGATAACCGGTGCAAGTACCATCAGCTTCGTACCCTCTTCAAACTCCATGATGGTATCGACCATCTGATCCACCGACTGGCTTGCAATCGGTTTTCCGCACACCGGGCAATGCGGCCTGCCTATGCGGGCATAAAGCAGCCTCAGATAGTCATGGATTTCCGTAACCGTGCCCACCGTCGAACGCGGATTGCGGTTTGTGGTTTTTTGGTCGATGGAAATCGCCGGCGACAAACCCTCGATATATTCAACATCCGGTTTTTCCATCTGCCCGAGGAACTGTCTTGCATACGAAGAAAGACTCTCCATATATCTTCTCTGTCCCTCGGCATAAATCGTATCAAAAGCCAGTGATGACTTTCCTGAGCCCGAAAGCCCTGTTAAAACCACCATTTTGTCTCTTGGAATCACCACATCAAGATTTTTTAAATTGTTTTCGTTTGCACCCCTTATAATGATGTCTTTTGACATTTTCTCTCCTTATATAATCCAATTTATAATCTGACTTTATATTCAAAAATCCGGTCTCTGAGCTGTGCCGCACGCTCAAACTGTAAGTCTTGCGCTGCCTGCTTCATTTCCTTCTCCAGTTTCTTTATATAGTCGTTCAATTCTTTCTTTGTAAGTTCAAGCGGACTCTTGCCCTTGTATTCTTCCATCGAAGGCTCCATAACCTTCGTGGCCTCGATAACGGAGCGAACCGACTTCTTGACCGATGCCGGCGTAATCCCGTTTGCCTTGTTGTAATCGTCCTGGATTCTGCGTCTTCGCTCGGTTTCTTTCATCGCCACATCCATCGCCTTGCTGATGCGATCCGCATACATGATAACTCTGCCGTCCGCATTTCGTGCAGCTCGTCCGATGGTCTGAATCAGCGATGTCTCGGTACGCAGGAAGCCCTCTTTGTCCGCGTCCAAAATCGCCACAAGCGAGACTTCCGGAATATCCAGTCCCTCACGGAGCAGATTTATGCCCACCAAAACATCAAAGACTCCCAGTCTCAAATCTCTTATGATTTCCATTCGTTCAAGCGTATCGACTTCCGAGTGAAGATACCTTACCTTTATATTTACCCCCTTAAGGTAGTCCGTCAAACTCTCAGCCATCTTTTTGGTTAAAGTTGTCACCAGAACACGCTCGCCGCGCTCCGTAACCTTGTTGATTTCCCCTATGAGGTGGTCGATCTGCCCCTCGGTAGGAACGACCGTAATCGGCGGATCAAGAAGGCCCGTCGGTCTTATTATCTGCTCTGCGTTTATGCCTCCCGAAACTTCTTTCTCGTAATCCGCAGGAGTTGCACTGACAAAAACAATCTGCTTAACAAGATCGTCAAATTCCTCGAATTTAAGCGGTCTGTTGTCGAGTGCCGATGGCAGGCGAAATCCGTATTCCACAAGCGATGACTTGCGCGAACGGTCTCCTGCATACATTGCGCGAAGCTGCGGAAGCATAACATGCGACTCGTCTATGATGATAAGGAAATCCTCCGGGAAGTAGTCGATAAGAGTATACGGCCTCGTTCCTGCCGGCACTCCGTTAAGGTGCCTTGAATAGTTCTCAATTCCCTTACAGCTTCCCACCTCACGCAGCATCTCGAGGTCATATCTTGTCCTCTGCTCGATTCGCTGCGCTTCGAGCAGTTTGCCGCGGTCTTTGAACCACTGAACTCTTTCAATCAGCTCAGCGTCAATTGTTTCGATTGCTTTTTCCATCTTTTCGGGCGATGTTACGTAATGCGATGCCGGATATACGGCGATGTGGTTTCTGAGCCCGATGATTTCGCCTGTAATCGGGTTCATTTCCTTGATGGATTCCACCTCGTCTCCGAAAAGCTCAACCCGAACCGCTGATTCTGCTCCTGCCGGGTAAATATCGATGACATCTCCGCGCACACGAAAACTCCCGCGTTCAAAAGCCATGTCATTTCTGACATACTGAATGTCCACGAGTTTTCGCAAAATATCCTTACGCGGCTTCGTCATGCCCGGACGCAGCGAAAGCATCTGGTTTTCGTAATCGAACGGACTTCCCAAGCCGTAGATACATGACACCGATGCGACGATAATTACATCCTTGCGCTCCGCAAGTGCGGCTGTCGCCGAGTGGCGCAGTTTCTCGATTTCGTCGTTGATATCGGAATCTTTTTCAATATATGTGTCCGTTGAAGGTACGTAGGCCTCCGGCTGATAATAGTCGTAGTAGCTGACAAAATACTCCACCGCGTTCTCCGGGAAGAACTCCTTAAACTCGCCGTGAAGCTGCGCTGCCAGCGTCTTATTATGGGAAATCACCAGCGTCGGCTTCTGCACCTGCTGGATCAGATTCGCCATCGTGAAGGTCTTGCCGGACCCCGTCACACCCATCAAAGTCTGATATTTCCTGCCCTCCGCGATCCCCGCGGCAAGTCTGCTGACCGCCTCCGGCTGGTCGCCCATCATGGTATAGTCTGAATGTAGTTTGAACTCCATTTCTCGTCTTCCTTTCTCAGTGACCCAGTGAAATGGTCACTAAAAAGTATATCACAAAAAATATAAAAAGTATAGCCAAAAAAGAACATAAGTTTTCCAATTTGCGGTGATAGCTATACTTTTGAACTTCTTATTTAATATTCAGAGCTTAGCAGGAAATCCGCAATATGCATTGTCTTGATACCCTCATAATTTCCTCCTGTGAACTCATCGGCCGTGAGAACATATTTGGGATAGTTGTCGCGAATCTCCAGCAGACGGTCATATTCCCGCTTTTCTGTTTTCAGGCTGCGAAGCTCCTGCGTCACCTGAACATAGAGCTTTTCATTTTGCTTTGCTGCTGCAAAATCAATCTCCCCGCTGCCGAACTTACCTACATGAACGGTGTAGCCCCTGCGGCAAAGCTCCAGATACACAACATTTTCAAGGCTGGAAGCCACACTGTCTTGATTATATCCCAAAACGCTGTATCGCAAAGCAGTATCTGCAAGATAGAATTTCTCCTGCGTTTTCAAGATTTCCTTTCCCTGCAAATCGTAACGGGAACAACGATGCAGCAGGTATGCCTTCTCCAGCTTTTCCAAATAATTGTAGACCGTTTCATTGTCAAGGGAGCGGCGCTCCGCTTTCAGATAATCTGCGATGGACTTCGCAGAAAAAGTGTTACCGACATTGTTAAAAGTGTATTTTACAACACGCTCCAGCTGATCAATTTTTCTCACCTGATTGCGTCTTACAATGTCTGAGAATATCGTGGAATTGTAAATATCCCGCACAATTGTATAAACTTCGTCTTGTGAATATGCCTGTAGGTGTGTTGCCGGGAATCCACCCAGGCGCACATAATTCGCAAGTTCTGTTTTTGGTTCGCCGACATCCGCATACTGTTCCTTGAACATCAGGTACTCCCCAAAGGAAAGAGTAAAAATTCGAAAAGATATATAGCGTCCCGTCAGGTAAGTCGAGATTTCGGATGACATCATATGAGAGTTGGAACCTGTCACATACAAATCCACATCAAAATCCGATGCCAGTGAATTCACGACTTTTTCCCATCCCTTGATTTCCTGTACTTCGTCAAGGAACAGATAGGTTCTTCCGTTCTTCGAAAGGTGTTCCTTCAGCTGTGCATACATCTGCTTTGCCGTCATGTCCTCGTATTCCATTGAATCATAGCGATAGCTGACAATACATTCCTCCGGAATATTCCGCTGTGTTTTCAGTTGCTGCATAATCATTTTCAGAATTGTTGACTTTCCGCAGCGGCGGACTCCCGTAAGTATTTTTACAAATGGCGTATCCGCATAAGCCATAATCTTATCTACATACAAAGGTCTGTAAATCATTGTGAACACCTCCGTTTTCAAACAGTGTACCGCAATTCGCTCCAAAAGTCAACAAGTTTTGCGATTATAAACCGCAAAACTTGTTAAGTTCATATTGGATTACGGATTATCTTTCCTGCAGCAGAGCAAGTTCCTCCGCAGTCAGTTCCCGGCATTCGCCCTCCGCGAGGTCCGCAGGAAGCGTGAGGTTTCCCATTCCGAGGCGCTTCAGTTCCACCACTTCGGCACCGAAGCAGCCGAACATACGCTTAATCTGGTGATAGCGCCCTTCCCGCAGCGTAACTTCCGCGGTTTTTTCTCCGGTCTTTACTAAATCCGCGGCTTTGCACACGCCGTCATTCAGCATCACGCCTTCTGAGAATCCAAGCCGCATTTCCTCTGTGACCGGAATGTCGAGCTCGACATGATAAAGCTTCGGCACATGCTTTTTCGGCGCCAAAATATTATGCGCCAGCACGCCGTCATCCGTAATAATCATCAAGCCTGTCGTATCACGATCCAGCCTGCCTGCCGGAAAAAGATCCCGTCCGCGGTATTCCTGCGGCACCAGCTCCAGAACGGTCGGATGGTCTCTGTCCTCGGTTGCCGATACATAGCCCTTTGGTTTATTCAATACCAAATACAGATTCCGTTTAAAATCCAAAGGTTTTCCGTCGACCGTAAGCTGCATGGTCAGCGGATCGGCTTTTTCCGATGAGGAAGATACAACCCTGCCATCCACAGCGACTCGCCCTTTTGCAATCAGAGCCTTCACTTCTTTCCGCGAATACTGCCCTTGTGAGGCAATCATTTTGTCAATTCTTTCCAAAAACTTTTCTCCAGTCCTTACTTTGTCGGGGTTCGATAAAATCGGCCGTTTATCTGATCCGTCTTTATTACGTTTATGAACGCATGCTCGTCGATTTCTTTGATTGCGCTGATTACCTTGTCAACCTGTTCTCTGCCGATTACGGAGTACAGAATGTGTCTCTCCGCACCCTCGTAGCAGCCGTTTCCTTCGATCAGGGTCGCATCGTGATGCGTGAGCTCGCGTATTTTGCCGTATACGGCCATCGGCTGGTCCGTGATTATGAACAAGGTATCCTTCTGGTATCGCTTAAACATAATGGATATGACTTGTGTTGTCGTGTACTGGAAAATAATCGAGTACAAGGCTTTGTCAAATCCGAACAGGATTCCCGCAGTCGTCAAAATAATCGCATTTCCCAGCAGCACGTAATTCCATACGTCCACCCCTTTTTTCTCAGAAAAATAGATGGCGATGAAATCCGTTCCGCCGCCGCTTGCGCCGCTGATGAGTGCTATGCTGATCGCCGCCCCTTGGATAATCCCTCCGAAAATCGAAATCAGCAGGATGTCGTATGTAATCGTAACCGCCGGAAACATGTCCGTCAGAAAACTCGATAAAAACACCAAATAGAAAGAGTAAATGGTAAATCTCTTTCCTATGTATTTAAAACCGATGTACGCCGGTATCAGATTGACCGGCATGTAAATTGCCGAATACGGCACGGTTACATTGAGAAATTCACTTAAAATCTGCTGAACAAGCAGTGCCAGTCCGCTGAATCCGCCCGGAAACAGTCCGCCCGTCCGCACGAAGCTTTTCAGGTTAAAAGCGATAATTGCCGAAGCGATGGTCAGACTCAGGAACATTATAATTTCATTTTTTACTCTACTCTTGCTCTCAAGCTTCATCTTTTTCCTCTCCGCCTTCCTATTCTATGCCTCTTCCTGCGGAATCTTACACACGTCTACCCATCCGTCCGCCTTCGAATATTTGAAGAGTTCCTCCATGTTGAATTCAATTGCACTGTTCGAGCTTCCGCATGCCGGAAAAACGGTGTCAAATCGTTTCATCGATTCGTCGCAGTACACCTTCACCTTCGGATTTTCAATCGCAAAAGCGCATACACCCCCGATGGCATGACCCGTGTATTCCACAACTTCCTCCGGCGACAGCATCTTTGCTTTAAAGCCGAATGTATCTTTGAATTTTCTGTTGTCAATCTTGGTGTCCCCCGCAGTCTGAATCAGGATGCAGCCGTCTTCGTGATCTTTGAAAGAAAGCGTTTTGCAGATTCTTGCACCTTCCACTCCGACAGCTTGTGCCGCAAGTTCAACCGTTGCGCTGGAAACTTCAAATTCCATGATTTTATCTTCAATTCCGAATTGTTTAAAATATTCTCTGACTTTCTCGATTGCCATAGTATTTCCCCTCCGTTGACATTTCGTTACGAACCTTATTATATCATGTAGAATTTTTAAGTCAAATGTTACAAAATATTTACAGCAATCTCGTCTTTTTTTGTGGCGCTACACAAATATTTTTTTGTTTTGTTATTCATATTGACATTTTTCGTCATTTTTGTTAAAGTTATAGATGTTATTCATTGTTAAAAAACTATTTATCATTTAGGAGGACTTATTAATGGAGAACAATCGCAGTTCATGGGGCAGCAATCTCGGTTTCCTTATGGCAGCTATCGGCTCAGCCGTTGGTCTTGGAAACATCTGGGGCTTCCCGTATAAGATGGGCAGATCGGGTGGATTTACTTTCCTTATCGCTTATCTTCTGCTTGCGGTTTTCGTTGGTTTTGTAATCATGACTTCTGAGCTTGCGCTCGGACGTAAAACAAAACTCGGACCTGTAGGCGCTTACAATCAAATTTCAAAGAAATTCAAATGGATCGGCTGGCTTGCTGTAATCGCACCTTTCCTCATCATGAGTTTCTATACGGTTCTCGGCGGTTACTGCATGCAGTATCTTTCGCTGAACCTTGCTGAGCTCAGCTTCGGGCTTCAGAACCTCTTCGGCATTAACCTCGAGGGCGGTTCGACATTCGGTGCTATGCTCACCAACCCGTTCGGATGTGCGATATTCACACTTCTGTTTATTGCAATCTGCTACTTTATCAATAAGGGAGAAGTTTCCGACGGTATCGAAAAATTCAACAAAATCGGCATGCCTGCATTATTCGTAATGCTCGTTATCGTAATCATCCGTGCTCTTACGCTCCCGGGTGCTGAAGAAGGACTTAAGTTCATGTTCAAGCCGGGATATGCCGTTGACGCAGGATTCATAGAAGAAGCACCGTCTCTGCTTAATGTTTTCGCAACAGCAGGCGGCCAGATGTTCTTCTCACTTTCCCTTGCAATGGGCGCAATGATTACATACGGTTCCTACCTCAGCAAATATGAGAATCTCAAGAAAAACTCCGTTGTTATTGTAGTTGCAGATACAACCATTGCTTTAATGGCAGGTATCGCAGTTATCCCTGCAGCTGTCGCAAACGGAATTGCAAACGGAATTGCTTATGCAGATATCTCCCTCAGCGGTCCTAAGCTTCTGTTCGTAACGCTTCAGGATGTATTCGCTGAAATGGGCTCCATCGGACCTCTGTTCGGTATCATTTTCTATCTGCTTGTTTTGATTGCTGCAATTTCTTCCGCAATTTCGCTTATAGAGGTTGTTTCTGCATTCTTCATGGATGACGCGGCAAAGAAGGGCAAAGAACTCAAGAGAGAAAAAGTTGTATTCTGGGTCTGCATTGCAATTACAATCGAAGCACTGCTCGTAGCAATCGACGGTCTGGGCGCTTCCGGGATCTTCAAGTTCTGGGGTACAGATGCTTGGAATGACTGTTTCCTTGATTTCATGGATTGTTGGTCAGAAGGCGTTGCAATGCCGTTGGGCGCTATGCTCATGGCTGTAATGGTTGGTTGGGAGTTAAAAGTTACTCCTATCCTTGAAGAAATCGACACAGGCAGCAAGAAGAGTTCCGCGTTTGATACTTTCTACAAAGTATGTATCAAATTTATTACTCCGATTGCGATGGCATTTATCTTCGCAGGTTCCGTTTCCGGCTTCTTCACAGAAGCCCAGATTGGGTCTCTCAATTCTGAAATGCTCGGATACATCCTTGGTGCTATTGTCCTGGTTGTATTCTTCATCGTTGCAAACACGGGTAAGAAAGAGCGGCTTTAATCGCTGCATATGACAGATAAAAAAGAAACAAAACAGGCAGTCAAGCGATTGCCTGTTTTGTTTTGGTGTAAGTAACTGTTCAAGCCGATGTTTTACAAGAAGCTGAATATCAGCAGCATCACAAGTCCCGGTATGCCGAGCACGCCTGCGGTCAAAGCATTCAGCACATTGAGCGGGATGGCAATTCCAAGCCCGCTGCCCGCCGTGTTAATCAGCACGATGGCGGCTCCCGCGATCAAACTGCTCGCCACAAGTTTCAAAACAAGTTTTATCGGCCACACAAAGAGCTTGCCGACGATAAAAATCAATATGATTGCTCCCGCATATGTAAGCAGTACTCCGATTTGCAGTCCCATGCCGCGCCCCCTTCTATACTCAATAAAATATGCGGGCTTGGAATAAAATAGAATAAAAATTCCTATAATAGTAATAAATAAGTGCGAAAGGTGTATGATTTATGAAGCTTAAACTTTCCCAACCGCTGCATTCCGAGGACGAAATGCTTTACATGTCAATAAAAAACGCCCGCTGCGAGCTTGACACTGCAGTGGACATTTTCAATGAACTAACCGATAATACAGCTGTTGATTATGCTGCGTATAATATTTTGGCTGCAAGAGCAAAGTATTCGTACCTGCTGCAGCTTGCAAAGGCAAAAGGCCTGTCGCTTTAAAGTTCCCTGCGGCCCTCCATGGCCTTGAGCAAGGTGACCTCGTCTGCGTATTCGAGGTCGCCGCCAACGGGAATTCCGTGTGCAATTCTGCTCACCTTGATTCCGCTCGGTTTGACAAGTCGCGCAATATACATGGCGGTGGCCTCTCCCTCAATGTTCGGGTTCGTTGCGATAATCAATTCCTTTATGTCGTCTGCCTGCAGCCTCTTCAATAGTGACATGAGATTGATGTCCTCAGGTCCGATTCCTTCCATCGGAGAAATCACGCCGTGCAGAACGTGATAAAGCCCGTTGTATTCTCTTATGCGTTCCATTGCCATAACATCCTTCGGGCTTTCGACCACACAGATTGTGTCGGCATTTCGGCTCTTGTCACTGCAAATGGCACACGGATCCTCATCCGTGAGGTTGCCGCATACGGAACAATATTTCATTTCTTTTTTGGCTGTGAGAATAGCACTCGCAAGCTGCTCGGCTTCCTTATCCTCCAAGGAAAGAATATAAAAAGAAAGCCGCTGTGCCGTTTTCGTACCGATTCCCGGAAGTTTTGACATCTCGTTTATGAGTCTGGCTAAAGGTTTAGGATATTGTCTCATTTTCTACTCCGTCCGATAAACTCAAGGTTATCCTCTGTGCGTTTACAGACCCGGGATTCCAAGTCCGCCTGTGAGTTTGCTCATTTCGTTGTTTGATATTTCTTCAATCTGGCGGAGTCCCTCGTTTACGGCAACGATGATAAGATCCTGAAGCATTTCAACATCGTCCGGGTCAACAACTTCCGGTTTGATTTCAAGTCTTGTGATTTCTTTTTTGCCGTTTACGACTGCCGTTACCGCTCCGCCGCCGGCTGTTGTGGTAACTTCCTTTTCTTCGATTTCAGCCTGAAGTGCCTCCATCTGTCTCTGCATCTGCTGCATCTGCTGGAGCTGTTTCTGCATTCCTCCGCCCATGCTGCCCATTCCCGGTTTTGACGGCTTCTTGCCGGCTCTCATTCCTTTTCCCATTTATTTTGTCCTCCGTTTTAATCTATTTCTACTTCTATGCCCAGAATTTCGCTTGCTTTCCGGGCAAGTTCGCTGTCATCTTCTTTGGTCTCATCGGCCGCCGTCTCCTGCTTGCGGTCAATTTCCGATTCAAGGCAGCAGACCATCTGTACAGGATGTCCGAGTTTATCTGCCATGATTCTTTCAATCAGGTCACGCTTTTGTTCCGTGAACTTTTTTGTAAAATCGTTATTTGCAAGAACGGTAAAGTTTTTATCGCCAAGGTGATAAAGTCTCGTCCCTTTTCGAATCAAATTGAAGCTTCCCGCTTCATCTTCGCCCTCTTCAAAAACCTGATGCCAAAGCATTTCATTTTCCTTGTTTTCACTTGTCTGCATCGTTTGTACGGGCTCCGCCGGTCTTGGCGATGCAGGCTGCTGCACCACAGGTTTTGCCGGTGCCGGCTGCATTGCGGGTCTTGCCGGTGCCCTTCTTGTCTCTTGCTTCGGCGCGGTCGTTTCCGATACCCCGGATGCTATGTTCACAAGCGCAAGCTCGAGCAGAATCCTCGGCTGTGTGGACCATCTTGCCTCATTTATGGCTTTGGAAAGCTTGAGAATCGCATCATTTATTTCATCCATCGAAATATGGTCACTCTGCTGCTTGATCCGCAGAATATTCTCTGCAGACATGTTCAAAAGATCCTCAGGGTTCTTTACGAACTTCGCAATCATAAGGTTGCGATAATACGCCGTCCAGTCGCGCATGAGGCTCCTGACATCTTTTCCGTCTGCCAAAGCTTCATCAACCAAAAGCAGTGCCTCCGAAACATTTCTGAGTGAAACCTTCTCGGTAAGCTCGATGAAAAAATCTTCTCCGGCTGTCCCTATATACTCAAGCACATCCTCGCGTGATATGTTTTTCTCTCCGGATGCAAGTATCTGATCCAGTATGCTCAGCCCGTCTCTCACCGAACCATCCGCGCAGTTTGCCACAAGCCTGAGCGCCCCGTCGGAAATTTCGACGCCTCTGTCGCTGCAGATTCGCTTCATGCCGTCCATAATAAGGCTTTGCGGAACACGCTTGAAGTCAAATTTGAGGCATCTTGAGAGAATGGTTGCCGGGAGTTTCTGCGGCTCCGTCGTTGCAAGTATGAACATTACATTTTCGGGCGGTTCCTCAAGAGTCTTGAGCAATGCGTTAAATGCCCCGGTCGAAAGCATATGTACTTCGTCGATAATGTACACTTTTTTCCTGCCGACCGCCGGAGGGTACTTGACGCTTTCCCGCAGTTCGCGGATGTTTTCTACACCGTTGTTGGAAGCTGCGTCAATCTCGATGACATCCATGAAGTTTCCCTCGCTGATTGCCTTGCAGTTTGCGCATTTGCCGCACGGTCTTCCTGCTGCATTCGAATCGGTACAGTTGACGCCCTTGGCTAAAATCCGCGCCGTCGTCGTTTTTCCCGTTCCGCGCGTACCACAAAACAGATAGGCGTGACCGACGGTATCTTCTGCTATCTGATGTCTCAGAATTTTTACGATATGTTCCTGACCCAGGATTTCGTCGAAGACTTCCGGTCTTTCGGCTCTGTAAAGTGCAGTATACATAAATTCCTCCCATTATTGAAAAAATTGCCCTTAAAGAGCCGCGCGAGGCGTTGGAGAAGGCTAATCTGCGGCACATAAGAACTTCCGCTTATTGCTGCTTCCTTCCGGACCTGACAAGGTTCACGGCATCCCATTGCGCAGGACCCAAACCATGCCGGGCGAAGCTCTTTAAAGGCAATTTTTCTTACATCATTGTAACACAGAACGGCGTTTGGGTCAATAGTCGGAATTGCACCAAGGTCTCTGATGATAGGAAAACAGGCTTTCCAGTTTTGCAAGACAATCCGGACAGCTTATCTCCGCTCCACCGAGCCGCACCATAGCCGAAATGTCCGCAGAGCCCATCAAAACAGACGCAAAGGTTCCCTGTCTGAGTTTTATGACAGCATCCGCCTCATCGCTACCTGCGATCGCCCATGTACCGTTTTCAAAGGCAACAGCGATGCTTTCCTCCTCGTGCTCCAGTTCTTTCTCATATTGGAATTTCACCGTAAATTTATCGCCATGCGCCGCAGGGAACTCCCTGTATCGTGTATCCGCAATAAACTTAGCCGGATTTATAATCTTGAACATGGTTCCGACCGCCGCAACATTCGTCTGAAGGAATCCAAAATCTATGTAATTCTTGGAAACATCCTGTGGATCTTCGAGAAGATGCACGAAATCCGGTTCACCGGTTCGCAGGATCACCGTCTGGCAGAGGTCTGCCTGATTTCGGATGAAGCCAAGCATTTCTCTCAAAATCCTGCCGTTTTCATAGACCATTTCCTCAACCGACATGCACATCTGCGTATAGTTCACATCGCTCGCCTCGCGATAACGCCATGCGAGATAGCCTCGCAGACGTCCGTCCTCTTCATATCCGATTCGGAAAACCTGAGAGTCATCCTGCATTCCGCGGATTTCCTCCTCAAACTTATCCACCATGCCGTGGTTTGCCCGTACAAATGCTTTGTGGCATTCCAAAACAGCCGGAAGCTCCTCAAGACTCAGGAAGCGCAGATGCTCCGCTCCCGCTCCATCCGTCTTCGGCAAGCCCATCGTCGGAATATGATACTCCTCAATCCTGCCGCCGAAGCCGTATCCCATTCTTCTGTAGAACGGAATGTTGAACGGAAGCAGCATCGTAACCGCAGCGCCCTCTTCGCAGGCAATTTTTTCAAACTCGCGTATCATGGCAAGTGCAACGCCCTGTTTCTTATACAGCGGATGCACACCGAGAGCCATCAGTCCGCAGGCCGGATGCATTTTGCCGAAAAGGTTAAGCGAGAAATGCACGACCTTCATGATCGCGATTACCTTATCCCCTTCGAGCATACACATGTGGATGACTTCTTTGTTTTGCGTTATCTCAAGTGTCGCCTTTTTTCTGTACTTTTCGCGGCACTCATCGTCGAGATCCTTGTATGCCGGGTATGCGTTGAGATAGACATCAAGGTAGCCGTCTACATCCGCAACGGTCAGTTTTCGGATTGTTCTGTTTGGGTTCGTGTTCATTCTTCACCTCCGGAAAGCCATTCCATTATCGTGTTTTCATCTATGATTTCAATCCCAAGCTCGCGGGCCTTCTTGTTCTTGCCCGAGGTTGAGTTGATATCGTTGTTGATTAAATAGGATGTTTTGGCACTTACCGAGCCTGCCACCCTGCCTCCTGCTTTCTCTATTTCGGCTTTGAGTGCCTCGCGGTTCTCGTAATGTGCAAGCGAGCCCGTGATGACAAAGGTCTTCCCCGCAAGAGCTGTTCCCTGCTCCTCAAAGTTTTCGTCAAGATGCACTTCTTTCAAAAGATCGTCAACCGTTTTCCGCTTGTCAGGGTCGGCAAAAAACGCAAGAAAAGCATCTGCCATGATTTCACCGATCCCGTCAATCGTAAGCAGTTCTTCCCTCGTAAGGGTCTCAACCCGTTCCCATTTATTCTCGCAAAAACGCGCAATCAGACGGGCGTTTGCCGTACCGATGTTCGGAATTCCGAGGCTGTACAAAAAACGCGCCAAATCGGTATTTCTTGCCTTCTCGACGGAGTTCTTGAGATTGCGGAAGGATTTCTCACCGAAGCCTTCCATTTTCACGATTTCCTGCTTATATTCCTCGACATGGAAGAGATCCGAAAGTTCTTTTATCAATCCGCGTGCGATGAGTTTTTCTATCGTCATCTCCGAAAGCCCCTCGATGTTCATGGCATCCCGCGAAACGAAATGCGTAAAGCTCTTGATCTGCTTCGCAAGGCACGCAGGATTCGGGCATACAAGGGTTTCCACCCCGTTCTCAGCCTTTATCTGCGTATATGCACCGCATACGGGGCAGTTTTCCGGAATTTTAACATTATTCGTTCTTGTAAGATTCTCGGCAATCTGCGGGATAATCATGTTTGCTTTGTATACCGTTATCGTATCGCCGATTCCGAGTGCAAGCTCGCGCATGACACTGATATTATGAACCGAAGCGCGGCTCACGGTTGTGCCTTCAAGCTCCACCGGCTCAAAAATCGCAACCGGGTTGATAAGTCCCGTCCGCGAAGCGCTCCACTCGATTTCGCTGAGTGTGGTTTCTTTGATTTCGTCCTGCCATTTAAAAGCGATCGAGTCGCGTGGAAACTTTGCGGTTTCCCCTAGCGACCGCCCGTATTCTATGTCATTGTAACTCAGAACCAGACCGTCCGAAGGCACAGGATTGTCTGCAATCTTCGCTTCAAATGCACTGACCGCATCCGAAATCGTCTCTGCATCCACGCTGACATGTTCCACGACCTGAAAGCCTCGTTCTGCCAGCCAGTCAAACTGTTCCTTCCTGGTCTTAAATTCCACTCCGTCCGCAGATACAAGCGAAAAGGCGAAAAACTGCACATGCCTCTGTGCGGTGATTTCATTATTCAGCTGGCGCACCGAACCCGAGCAGAGATTTCTCGGATTCTTGTACTTCGCGCCCTCATCCGTAATCTCATCGTTTATCTTCTCAAAATCCGCATAGGAAATAACCGCCTCGCCTCTGAGCACGAGCTGCCCCGCGAAGTCAATTCCAAGCGGAAGATTCTCGAACGTTCTTGCATTTGAGGTAATCACTTCTCCGATTTCGCCGTTTCCGCGTGTTACCGCCTTTGCGAGTTTTCCGTTCTCATAGGTCAGTACGATTGTCAGACCGTCGAGTTTCCACGAAAGCAGACCCCCCTGCGAGCCAAGCCATGCGGCAAGCGCGCCGACATCCTTGGTCTTGTCCAGGGAAAGCATTTTCTTCGGGTGTTTTTCTTTCGGAAGGTCCGAAAGAACCTCATAGCCGACACGAATCGTCGGGCTGTTTGAAAGCGTAATTCCGGTCTTCTTTTCGAGCTCCGTCAGTTCATCGTAGAGCTTGTCATACTCGTAATTGGGCATGATTTCCCTGCTTTCCTGATAATATGCCTTTGCCGCCTCGTTCAGCAGGCGAATCAGCTCTTTCATTCTTTCCATTCTTCGTTCTCCGTTATATCTTTTTCAAAGGGGCGATTCCCTTTGCCATCTTCTTGCGTCCTGCTTCATCAAACAGGATTGTAACCGTTTTGTCATCCGTCTCTATTACCATGCCGCTTCCGAATTTCGCATGTGAAACGCGGTCACCCGGATGAAACGCTTCGCTAAGCGTGCCTCCTGCGTTCTGTTTGACGGCCTGCTTTGCGTATTTGAGGGGATCATATCCTGCAGCCTTTTCTCTTGCCGCAGTTCCAAACGGACTGTATGCCGCAGCCGCAAACCCATCAAAATTCCCCGTGCTCACACCTGCTCGGTTTTCGGTCCTTCGTCCTGCGACAAACACGGTATCGCCCGCCTCATCCAACAGCGAATTATCAACTTCTCTGAGAAAGGTTGATTCTCTCGTATAGTCACCACGGCCATACATAACCCTGTAAGCCGCACTCGTAAGAAAGAGTTTTTCTTTTGCCCTGGTCATGCCTACATAGCAAAGCCTGCGTTCCTCTTCCATTCCGGAATCGCTGTCCATCGCCCGATGTCCCGGAAACAGCCCGTCTTCAAGACCCGGAAGGAATACAACCGGAAACTCAAGCCCTTTGGCGCTGTGCATTGTCATCAGCGTGACCTTGCCTGCCGATTCGTCGTATTTATCCGCATCGCTGTCCGTCGCAACCTTCTCAAGAAATTCTTCCAGGCTCGCCGGCTCGTCTGCCTTCGCCTTCTCCTCTTCGTAATCGTAAATAAACGATTTGAAGTCCATAAGGTTCTCGATTCTTCCCTCTGCCTCAAGCGTGTTTTCATTTTCGAGGGCTTTCATATAGCCTGTCCTCACTAGGAGGTTGTCGTAGATATCCGAAACCCTTAGGTTTTCCTTTTCCTGCCTGCAAAGAAGGAGGACCTGCATCATGGTTCGCACCGGCTCTGCCGCTTTTGACGGAAGACTGTACAAAACCTCTTCATCCATCAAAGCTTCAAACAGCGATTGTCCTCTGACTCTCGCCAATGCCTCCAGTTTTCCGAGCGTCGTGGCACCGATGCCGCGTTTCGGTTCGTTGATGATACGCTTCAATGCCAAATCATCCGCCGGATTTACGACAAGCCTCATATAACAAATCATATCCTTGGTTTCTTTGCGGTCATAAAAACTGAACCCCGACAAAATCTGATACGGAATTCCTCTGCGCTTCAAAGCATCCTCAAAGAGTCTCGACTGCGCGTTTGTTCTGTAAAGAACCGCAAAGTCATCATAAGAACGCGTCCTTCCCTTCAAAAGGTCAATTTCCTGCGCTATGTAATATGCCTCTTCCTTATCTGAATCGCATCGTCTATATACGATTTTGTCTCCCTCATCTTTGGAAGTCCACAGTTTCTTCTGTTTCCTGCCTCGGTTGTTTCTGATTACGGAATGTGCCGCCGCCAAGATGTTTCCGTACGAACGGTAATTTTGCTCGAGCTTGATTACCTTTGCATCCGGAAAGTCCTTCTCAAAGTCCAAAATATTCTGAATGTCAGCACCTCTCCACTGATAAATGCACTGGTCGTCGTCACCTACCACGCAGAGGTTGCGGTTTGCACTGGCGAGAAGTCTGATAATTTCATATTGCAGCCTGTTTGTGTCCTGGTACTCGTCAACCATGATATATCTAAAGGTTGACCGGTATTCTTCGAGTGCTTCGGGGTTTTTCTTCAGCACATGAAAGGCGTTGAGCAGTAAATCATCAAAGTCCATCGCATTGTTTTTCTTAAGCTCCTTCTGATATGCGCTGTACACATTATAGATTACCCTGTTCTTGAATTCTCCGCCGTTAATCTCAAGATAGGCTTCTGGATCGATGTCGGCTTCCTTCTGTTTGCTTATCACCGCGGAAAGATATGCCTGCGGGAAAAGCTTTGTATCGACATTCTGCTCCTTCATTATGTTCTTAATCAGTGTTTTCTGATCCACCGTGTCATATATCACAAAATTCTTGTCGTATCCGACCGTTTCTGCGTATTTTCTCAAAATCCGAAGGCTCATTGCGTGAAATGTCAAAATCCACATGCCCGGACAATGTCCGACCAGTTTCTCCACACGCTCTCTCATCTCGCCTGCCGCCTTGTTTGTAAACGTCACTGCCAGTATAGCATACGGGCTTACTCCGTTTTCAATCAGATATGCAATTCTGTGCGTCATCGTCGCTGTCTTACCGCTTCCTGCCCCCGCCAGAATAAGCAAAGGCCCGTCCAGATGTCTTACCGCTTCCTGCTGCTCCGGATTTAAGTGTTCCAAATTCATATATTGTGTCTCCTTGCGTCTTTCGTATAGACTAGTATACCACAGAACCGGCCATCTTGGAATCTTCTGCGAAAAATTAATCATTTAATTGCATTCTATGACACTGAGCTGTCTGATTTCCGCCATTCGGCTCCGAACCATGCCCACTGCTTCAAGTCTGCTCGCCGCCCCCATCTTTCGCAGCAAATTATGGATATGCGTCTTCACCGTATTTTCGCTTATATAAAGTTTCTCTGCAATCTCACCGTTGCCGCTTCCCTCAAAAAGCTCCGTCAAAATCTCGGTTTCCCGCTCGGTAAGCGCAAATTCGTTCCTAATTGACAGGAAGGCCGGCGCAAAATCCTCTTCGATGGCGGTTTCCCGATTCGGGGTTTCTGTCTTCAGGTTCTGTATTTTCCACAGAATGATGCTGAGGGTAAGCCCTCCTATGAGAGCCCAGATACCTATGTTGATGTTCTCAATGATCAGGTTAGAACTAATCCCCAGCTCATACACCACATACTCCACCAGCAGCAGCATCGTAATCCCCATGCTGTACATCACATACATCCCGTTTTCGTCCTCGGATTTTACTCCGATCTTCAGGCACCCTGCCATATCCGCAAGCAGCATGAGTATCAGAAACCCGTTGAAATATTTCATAATTGCATACTCCGTCATAAGCGGTGAAATTGCGATACACCAAACCGTTATATAGGATACGAAAAAATATCGATTCAGCTTTTTTATCACTGTTCCGATTCGGCTTCCGCAAATTTTCTGCTGCGCCTCCAGCCAAAAAAACACACATACATTGCATATCATATCGCACACGAAGAAAAAATGCTCTGTTTCCGCCATCTTGGTGATTATATTGAAGTAAAACAGAAACATATGCAGTACGGTCGCAAGCAGCAGTGCTCCGATAAAATATTCCAATTTCTCAAAAAAATCATTTTCTTTTTTAATTCTCTTCCTGTATACCAGCAGTATTACGAGTGATGCAGTAATCAGGGGAATCGTAAATACATACACAAATAAAATCACACTTTCCATTTTTTCTCCTCCTTTGGCTCTATTATAAAACATCCTATGAAAGCAAAGGAGAATATAATCCGCTTTTTTGCGTTTTTTTAACCCCGATTTACGCGTGTTCCGACAAATTTCGACAATCTTCGCATCCTTATAAAAAATCAAAACACCGGAGAGACCCCGGCGTTCTGATTCTTCATTCATTTACTTAATATTTATAAGAAGGACTTATGCCTCTTATATTCTTTCTTATGCTTCGAGAGCTTTGAGTGCAGCCTGCTTTTCAGCTTCTCTTTCGTCTAAGATCTTCTGATATTCTTCATCCGTCAGCTTAGTCATCGTGATTCCTGTGTATCCGAAGAATACGGAAACGATAGGATTCAGCCAGTTAAGAATTGCATATGGGATGTAGCTGGAGTCCACACCGAGGAACTTTCTCATTGTAGCACCGCAAGTGTTCCATGAGAAGAAGTTGGATGTAATTGTACCGGCGTCTTCCAGACATCTTGAAAGGTTTTCCGGACGAAGTCTCATATCTTCGAAGGATTCCTTGAACATTCTGCCAGGGAGTACGAGTGCTAAGTACTGGTCGCAGCAGATTGCATTTGTAATGATGCACATTAATTCTGTGGAAAGAACGAGTCCGCCTCTGCCCTTAGCAATCTTAAGGAATACAGCAGCCACCTGAGCCATCATGCCTGTTACGTCAACGATACCGCCGAAGCACATTGCAGCGAGAATGATGGAGATTGTCCACATCATGCCCTGCATACCGGAAGATGATAACAGGTCAGCTAATTTGCTGATAACCGGAGATGCATCTTCTGGAACGATTCCGAGTGTAATACCGTTGTTGAGGATTGAGAACATATTGTTGATAACTTTATCTTCCAGTACGGTTTCAATCGCAACGTGGTTGTAGAACATAAGAGGAACACCAAGAAGTGCGCCTGCTACCAGGGAAGGAATTGCCGGAAGCTTCATAGCTACAGCAACGATTACGAACAGTGGTGGAATTAATGTAAGCAGACCGATGTTGGAAGCAGCTTCAATGTAGTGAAGGATTCCCTGCATTACCGTCATATCCGGTTCGTTGTTGGATGCATGCATGAATCCCATTACCGCATATGCTACTAAAGCAATACATAAGGATACGCCTGTCGTGTAAACCATGTGCTTGATGTGTCCGAACAGAGTTGCGCCTGCCATTGCCGGTGCAAGGTTTGTTGTATCGGATAATGGGGACATCTTGTCTCCGAAGTATGCACCGGATACAACAGCACCTGCTGTCATTGGAGCAGGGAATCCGAGAGCAGCGCCTACACCCATAAGAGCAACACCCATGGAACCTGCTGTGGACCAGGAAGATCCTGTTGCCAGCGATACGATACAGCAAAGGATACAAGCTGTAAGCAAGAATACCTTCGGGCTGATGATCTTAATACCGTAGTACATCATGGAAGGGATGGTACCTGCTGCCATCCAGGAAGCGATGATTGCACCGAGGATAGCAAGGATTAAGATAGCCTGCATGGATCTGTTAATGGAAGCAAGGATACCCTGTTCAAGGTAAGCCCATTTCCATCCGTTTGCACAAGCGATAATGCCTGCGAAACCTGCTGCTAAAATAAGTGCGATGTGTGGTTCTCCAGCGGTGTCTTTAATAATGGACCACATAAGAAAACCTACCATTGCAAGCATAACCAAAATGGTCTGCCACATAGGAATTTTTTTACCCATAATAAATCCTCCTAAAAGCTAATTAAGGTATAATTTCTCAATGAAGCTGCAACCTGCGTTCGTCCATAGTTTTATGTAACGGCTGCTTTGCCTCATCGATGCCACTTTAGCATTCAAGAGAATTATTAACAATACACTTTGAGGGGTGATTTTAAGGCTAGATAACTAATCACCCGGCTACACCTTTGTCCTGCGCCAAAAAATCAAACGGAACTGAACAATTTGTTCAGTTCCGTCTCAATTCAGCTTATATCTCTTATACTAATTCTAAGAAAACAACTTCAGCGCAGTCGCCCTGACGAGGTCCTAACTTAAGAATTCTTGTATATCCGCCGTTTCTGTCTGCATACTTTGGTGCGATTTCATCAAAAAGCTTTGCTACAACTGTTTCGTCAAAAACATAAGCAAGTACCTGTCTTCTTGCGTGAAGATCACCGCGCTTTGCCAAAGTAATCAGCTTTTCTGCTTCTCTTCTGGCTTCCTTTGCTCTGCAATCCGTTGTCTGAATTCTGCCTTCTCTGAATAAATCAGTTACAAGGTTTCTCAGCATGGATTTTCTGTGAGCGGAAGGTCTGCCCAGTTTTCTGTATCCTGGCATTTTAAGATTCTCCTTTCATTGCAAGTTCTATTCATCACTCGGTCTTAAGCCGAGTCCCAGTTCCTCAAGTTTCGCTTTTACTTCATCAAGAGATTTTTTACCAAGGTTTCTAACCTTCATCATATCTTCTTCTGATTTCTGCGTAAGTTCTTCTACAGTATTGATTGCTGCTCTCTTCAGGCAGTTGAAAGAACGAACGGAAAGTTCCAGTTCTTCAATTGTCATTTCAAGTGCTTTTTCCTTCTGGTCTTCTTCCTTTTCAACCATAATTTCCATTGTTCCGGTTGTATCGGTGAGCTGGATGAACAGATTCAAGTGTTCCTGCATAATCTTTGCTCCGATGGAAACGCCTTCTTCCGGCGTGATTGATCCGTCTGTCCAAATTTCAAGTACCAGTCTGTCGTAGTCTGTTACCTGTCCTACTCTGGTATTCTCAACTGTAAAATTTACTTTTCTTACAGGAGTGTAAATGGAATCAACAGGAATCACCGAAATCGGTGTGCTTTCTGTCTTATTCATTTCCGCAGGAACATATCCTCTTCCTCTTGCAAGATTAACTTCCATTACGAGTGTTGCATTTTCTTCCAAAGTTGCGATGTGCAGGTCCGGATTGAAAATCTCGATGTCGGAGTCTCCGATGATATCGGCAGCGGTTACTTCCTTAGGACCAACCGCATTGATGATAACTCTCTTTGTGTTGTCTCCGTTTAATCTGATTGCAAGTTTTTTAAGGTTGAGGATGATTTCCGTAACGTCTTCTTTTACTCCCGGTATTGTTGAAAACTCGTGAAGTACTCCGTCGATTTTTACTGATGTGACTGCTGCTCCCGGAAGTGAGCTCAAAAGAATTCTTCTAAGCGCATTGCCAAGAGTTGTACCATAGCCTCTTTCCAAAGGCTCTACTACGAATTTACCGTAGTTTCCATCTTCATCAATATATTTATTGATTGTTGGTTTTTCGATTTCGATCACTAAAAAACCCTCCTTTTCATTCCAAGTTTCGCAATAACATCTATGCTATATGACTACTTGGAATATAATTCGACGATCAAGTGCTCTGCGATTGGAGTATCGATTTCTTCTCTCGTCGGCAGAGTTACCACTTTACCTTCTAATTTGTCAACATCTACTGTCATCCAGCTAGGAACTGTGATGGACATTTCCTTGATTTCCTTGAATTTAGGTGAGCTCTGGCTCTTAGCCTTTACAGCGATTACGTCACCGGCTTTTACTTCCATGGAAGGAATGTTAGCCTTCTTGCCGTTTACTGTGAAGTGGCCGTGAGTTACAAGCTGTCTGGCTTCTTTTCTGGAAGCTGCGAATCCAAGTCTGAATACAACGTTGTCCAGTCTTGTTTCAAGTAAGATTAAGAGGTTTTCACCTGTCTTACCTGCTTTCTTAGTAGCCTTGTCGAATAAGTTTCTGAACTGAGTTTCCTGCATTCCGTAGAATCTCTTTGCTTTTTGCTTTTCTCTTAACTGAAGACCATAGTCGGACATTTTCTTTCTTGCCTGACCATGCTGTCCAGGAGCGTAATTTCTCTTTTCGATTGCACATTTGCCGCTGTAGCATCTTTCGCCCTTTAAGAAAAGCTTCTGACCTTCTCTTCTGCATAATTTGCAGTTTGCATCTGTATATCTTGCCATTTAAATTACTCCTCCTTTCCTAGACTCTTCTTCTCTTCGGCGGTCTGCATCCGTTATGCGGGATTGGTGTGATATCTCTGATTAAAGTGATTTCAAGTCCTGCAGTCTGAAGTGCTCTGATCGCTGCTTCTCTGCCGGAGCCAGGTCCCTTTACATAAACTTCTACCGTCTTTAAACCGTGTTCCATAGCACCCTTTGCTGCTTCTTCAGCTGCCATCTGTGCCGCGAACGGTGTGGATTTTCTGGAACCCTTGAATCCAAGGGAACCTGCGGATGACCATGAAAGTGCATTTCCGCTCATATCTGTAAGAGTAACTAAAGTATTGTTAAAGGTGGATTGGATATGTGCCTGGCCTTTTTCAATATTCTTACGTTCTCTTTTCTTTTTTCTAACTGTTTTCTTTACAGTCTTAGCCATTTTTTCCTACCTCCTTCTTACTTAGTTGCCTTTTTCTTTCTGCCAACGGTCTTCTTCGGACCCTTGCGAGTTCTGGCATTAGTCTTAGTTTTCTGTCCTCTTACAGGAAGTCCTCTTCTGTGACGAATTCCTCTGTAGGAGCCGATTTCCATGAGTCTCTTAATGTTAAGAGATACTTCTCTTCTTAAATCACCTTCTACAAGGTATTCTTCGTCGATAATTCTTCTGATTTTACCTGCTTCTTCTTCAGTTAAATCCTTAACTCTTGTGTCTGGATTTACGCCTGCTTTTTCTAAGATAGCAAGTGAAGTTGGTCTGCCAATACCGTAGATATAAGTTAAACCTATTTCTACTCTTTTTTCTCTTGGTAAGTCAACACCGGCTATACGAGCCATATTTTTCTCCTTCCCCTATCTTCCGTCGCCTTTCCGGGTGGCGATATAGACAGGATCTTCTTATTTTTTTGAAAGAGCGTTGCGGCGCACCTCCCGGTTCGTGTACGCCCGCTCCATACTAACTTAAATCAACCTTGTTTCTGCTTGTGCTTAGGGTTTTCACAGATAACCATTACTTTGCCGTTTCTCTTGATAACTTTGCACTTTTCGCAGATAGGTTTTACGGAAGCTCTAACTTTCATAAATTTCCCTCCTAGCCTTTATCTCTCCATATGATTCTTCCTCTGGCAAGATCGTACGGTGAAAGTTCAACTTTTACCTTATCGCCCGGAAGAATTCTGATATAATTCATTCTGATTTTTCCTGAAATGTGTGCAAGCACCTCGAAACCGTTGTCTAATTTTACTTTGAACATTGCATTCGGCTGTGCATCGACAACTGTTCCCATTGCTTCAATGACGTCTTTTTTCGCCATAAATACATCTCCTTCTACTCTTTATAAGGTAAGCAATTCCGGCTCACCATCAGTGATAACAACTGTATTTTCATAGTGTGCTGCAAGTCCTCCGTCAAGGGTAACTGCCGTCCAGTCATCCTCAAGGACATCGACTTCCCATGTGCCCTGTGTAATCATGGGCTCAATCGCAAGCGTCATTCCCGGCTGGAGTCTCGGACCTTTGCCGGCTTTGCCTACATTGGGAATCTGCGGATCTTCGTGCATTTCGCTTCCGATACCGTGTCCCACGAAATCTCTTATCACGCCGAAGCCTTCGCCTTCAACCGTTTCCTGGATTGCGTGTGAGATGTCCTGCAGTCTGTAACCCGGTTTTGCATATGCGATTCCGTTGAAGAACGCACGCTCAGCTGTTTCTATAAGATGCATGGCTTCAGGGCTTACCTCACCTACCGGATAAGTTCTTGCAGCATCTGCCATATATCCTTTGTATTCAACAACCAGGTCGCAGCTTACTATGTCGCCTTCTCTCAGATGGCGCTTTTTGCTCGGAATTCCGTGAACGACCTCATCATTTATTGAAACGCATACGCTGGCAGGATAACCGCAGTATCCCTTTTCGGCTGCGGTCATGCCATGCTCACGCACTGTCTTTTCAACAAAACGATCTATCTCCAGTGTGGATATGCCCGGCTTGATTATGTCGGCAAGATCCCTGAGAATCTGTCCGCACACCTTACCGGCTTCTCTCATTAAATCCAGTTCCTGTTTCGATTTGATGATGATCATTACTATTCCCCTAAAGCTTTTACGATGTCAGCAAATACATTGTCCAATCCGGTACTGCCGTCGATATGCGCAATGTTTCCTGCATTTTCATAATACTCGATGAGAGGCATCGTCTGCGCTTCATAAACATCGATTCTGTTTGTAACTGTTTCCAAATTGTCATCAGCTCTCTGAATCAGTTCTCCGCCGCAGTAATCGCAAACGCCTTCTTTTTTAGGAGGAATGTTTACTACATGGAAGCTTGCTCCGCATGCTTTGCATACTCTTCTTCCGGTAAGTCTTGTAATCAACTCTTCCTTTTCTACCGCGATATCCAAAACTTTGTCGATCTTGGAATCGTGTGCAGCTAAGAATTCATCAAGCTTCTGTGCCTGATAAACGGTTCTCGGAAAGCCGTCAAGCAAGAATCCGTTCTTGCAGTCATCGGCAAGGAGTCTGGTAGTTGCGATTTCAATTACCAAATCATCCGGAACAAGTTCGCCTTTGTTCATGTACTCCTGTGCTTTCTTGCCAAGTTCCGTTCCGTTCTTGATGTTTTCTCTGAAAATGTCTCCGGTTGAAATATGTGGAATCCCATATTTTTCAACAATCTTAACCGCCTGGGTTCCTTTTCCTGCTCCGGGAGGCCCTAATAATATAGTTCTAAGCATTGTACTCATCTCCCTCTTTACTTTAAGAAACCTTGATAATTTCTCATGAGCATCTGGTTTTCAAGTTGTCTTACTGTGTCAAGTGCAACACCGACAGCGATAAGAAGCGATGTTCCGCCGAAGTGAATTCCCTTGAGTGTCGGTACCATAACGCCTAAGATTGTAGGCAGGGTTGCGATAAGAGCAAGGAAAATTGCTCCGACAATTGTAATTCTTGACATAACTTTGTTTAAATAATCTTCAGTAGCCTTACCAGGTCTGATTCCCGGAATGAATCCGCCGTTAGCCTTCATGTTGTTCGCAACTTCGTTCGGATTGAAAGTGATTCCTGTGTAGAAGTATGTGAAGAAAATGATAAGCACAACATTAAGCACTCCGTAAACCCATACACCGGGGTTTCCTGAAGGTGACAGCCACTTCGTAACCCATACGCTGAATGCGTTGTTCTGCGACATAAAGTATGTGATAGTCAGTGGGAACTGTAAAATTGATAATGCGAAGATGATAGGAATTACGCCGGCCTGGTTAACCTTAATAGGAATATGCGTTGACTGTCCGCCGTACATTTTTCTTCCTACAACTCTCTTTGCATACTGTACAGGGATTCTTCTCTGTCCTTCCTGAATGAGAACAACACCTGCTGTTACAAGTACCGCAGCGAGGATGAAAATTATAATCGTTACCAGGGACATTGCGCCGCCTTCGTATCCGGTTACAATTGTTCTGATTCCGCTTGGAATTCTTGCAACGATTCCGCCGAAGATCAGTAAGGAAATACCGTTTCCGATTCCCTTGTCATTGATTAATTCGCCGAGCCACATAAGGAATGCGGTTCCTGCTGTCAATACCAATACAACGACGATAATGGAAAATGCGCTTCTGTCAACAACGGCTCTTCTGAAAAGACCAACCGTAAGACCGATTGCCTGTACCAGTGCCAAAGCAACTGTCATATAACGGGTAATCTGCGCCATTTTCTTTCTGCCTTCCATGCCTTCCTTCGCGAGTCTTTCGAAATATGGAAAAGCAATTGTGAGCAACTGAACGATGATTGATGCAGTGATGTATGGGGTAATACTCAATGCAAAAATTGTAAAGTTACTAAAAGATCCACCTGAGAACAAGTCAAATAAATCGAAAAGTCCTGTTTCTCCGGAAAACATTTCCTGAAGCACGCTTCTGTTGATGTTCGGAACCGGAATGTTCGAACCGATTCTGAATACTACCAGCATAAGAAGCGTGAAAATCATCTTGCTTCTGATTTCCGCAACTTTCCAAGCTTGAGCAATCGTTTTTAACATACCCATACTAAATCACCTCTGCCTTTCCTCCAGCAGCTTCAATCTTTTCTGCGGCAGTCTTGCTGAATTTGTTAGCCTGAACTGTTAATGCAACCTTAAGTTCTCCTTCACCGAGAATCTTAATTCCGTCTTTTACCTGCTTAACAACTCCTGCTTCTTCAAGCAATGCCTGGTTTACAACGGTTCCTGCTTCAAACTTGTTTAAGTCATCAACATTAACGATTGTATATTCGGTTCCCCAAATGTTTGTGAAACCTCTCTTTGGTAATCTTCTGTATAAAGGCATCTGACCACCTTCGAATCCAAGACGAACACCGCCGCCGGATCTGGATTTCTGGCCGTTCATACCTCTGCCGCCTGTCGTACCTTGTCCGGTAGCATGACCGCGGCCTCTTCTCTTGCGTTCCTTAGTGGAACCCGGTACTGCTCTTAATTCATGTAATTTCATCTAAGCGCACCTCCTATACTTCTTCAACAGTTACAAGATGGGACACCTTAGCGACTGCGCCGCGAGTCTGCGGTGTGTCTGCTAATTCTACTGAGTGGTGCATCTTTCTGAGTCCTAACGCTTCAACAACTTTTCTCTGTTTAGGGGAAGCGCCAATTGTGCTCTTTGTTAAAGTGATTTTAATCATTTTTGCCATGTCGCATATCCTCCTATTCTAAGATTTCTTCTTTTGTTTTTCCTCTGAGCTTAGCAACTTTTTCTACAGTCATCATACCTTTTAAGCCTTCAAGTGTTGCATAAGCCATGTTTCCTGTATTGTTGGAGCCAATGGATTTCGCTCTTACGTCTTTGATACCTGCAGCTTCAAGTACTGTACGAACAGATGAACCTGCGATAACTCCGGTACCTTGTGCAGCCGGCATGATGAGTACTCTGCCTGCTCCGAAAACGCCTAAGTTTCTGTGAGGTACTGTTGTTCCTACTGTCGGAACATATATTAAATTCTTCTTTGCATCTTCTTCAGCTTTTCTTACAGCTTCAGGAATTTCCTGAGACTTTCCAAGACCAACGCCTACATATCCGTTGCCGTCGCCGACTACAACAGTTACGCTGAATCTCATGTTTCTACCGCCTTTAACAGTCTTTGCTACTCTTCTGATATTAACGATAGTTGACTTTAAATCAAGCTTGGATGCATCAACGATATTACGCATTCCTTTTTTCCTCCTGTTAGAATTTTAATCCTGCTTCACGAGCGCCTGCTGCGAGTTCAGCAACTCTTCCGTGGTATAAGAATCCACCTCTGTCGAAGCATACTTCTTCGATACCTTTTGCTAATGCTCTCTTTGCAAGGGCTTCACCGACCTTTTTAGCTGCTTCTTTGTTTCCGCCGTAACCAACTTCACCCTTAAGTTCTTTGTCGAGTGAGGATGCGGATACTAAAGTAACTCCGTTTACATCGTCAATAACCTGAGCTGAGATGTTCTTGTTTGATCTGTAAACGCAAAGTCTTGGTCTTTCAGGAGTTCCAAAAAGGTTTTTTCTTACTCTTTCGTGTCTTTTAACACGTTTGTCATTTCTGCTTACTTTTGCCATTTTAATTCACTCCTTTCCCCTTATTTAGCGCCTGCTTTGCCTTCTTTTCTGCGAATAACTTCATCAGCATACTTGATACCTTTGCCCTTGTAAGGTTCCGGTCTTCTCCATGCTCTGATGTTTGCCGCATAATTTCCGACAACAGCCTTATCGATACCCTTTACGATAATCTCTGTAGCAGATGTGCATTCAGTTGTGATTCCTTCAGGGTCCTTTAATTCTACAGGGTGGGAGTATCCAAGGTTCATTACTAAAGTGTCACCCTTCTTTTCGGCTTTGTAACCAACGCCTACGAGCTGGAGCTTCTTTTCGAATCCCTGTGTTACGCCAACAACCATATTGTTGATTAAAGTTCTTGCAAGTCCGTGCTGAGATCTTTCTTCTCTTGCGTCGGATGCTCTGGAAACGAGCACTTCGCCTGCTTCAACTTCAACTTTGATTAATTTACTGATTTGTTCTGATAATTGTCCTTTTGGGCCTTTTACTGTAACTACATTGTTTGCATCTACAGTAACTTCTACGCCGGCAGGAACAACTACAGGTTTCTTACCTATTCTAGACATTTTTTAGTTCCTCCTACCATACATAACAGATTACTTCGCCGCCAACGCCTAATTTTCTTGCTTCTTTGTCGCTTACGATTCCCTTTGATGTGGAAACGATTGCGATTCCAAGACCTCCGAGTACCTTTGGCACTTCGCCCGCCTTAGCATAAACCTTTAAGCCCGGCTTTGAAATCTTCTTGATTCCTGAAATTACTTTTTCTTTATTAGCACCGTATTTCATTGTAACTTTGATCATACCTTGCTTGTCGTCTTCTATCATTTCGAAATCCGCAATGTAGCCTTCTTCTTTCAAAATTTCCGCAATCGCTTTTTTCATCTTGGATGCAGGAATTTCAACAGTTTCGTGACCTACAGTATTGGCATTTCTGATTCTTGTTAGCATATCCGCTATAGGATCTGTCATTGTCATTACAGTGTTTCTCCTTTCATAATTTTTACCAGCTTGCTTTTCTTACGCCCGGAATTTCTCCTTTATAAGCAAGCTCTCTAAAACAGATACGGCAAATACCATATTTTCTTAATACGGAATGTGGTCTTCCGCAAAGTCTGCATCTGGTATAAGCACGAGTTGAATATTTAGGTTTTCTAGCCTGTTTTACCTTGAGAGATGTCTTTGCCATAATTCCCTCCTATTTCTCAAACGGCATGCCTAAGAGCTCCAGTAATGCAGCTGCTTCTTCGTCTGTTTTAGCCGTTGTTGTAAATACTATGTTCATACCTTTAATTGTATCAACCTTGTCGTAGTTGATTTCAGGGAAGATTAACTGTTCTTTGATACCCATAGAGTAGTTTCCTCTACCGTCGAAAGAGTTCTTGCTAACACCCTTGAAGTCTCTTACTCTCGGAAGAGCGATATTGAAGAATTTATCAGCAAATTCATACATATTGTCTCCTCTTAAAGTAACCTTCGCGCCAACAGGCATGCCCTGTCTTACTTTAAAGTTTGCGATGGATTTTTTAGCCTTTGTGATAACAGGTCTCTGTCCGCTGATTAAAGCGATTTCTTCAACTGCGGATTCCATAATCTTTGCGTTATCCTTTGCTTCGCCAAGACCCATGTTGATTGTGATCTTCGTAAGCTTAGGCACTTCCATTACGTTTTTATACTGGAACTTTTCTTTTAATGCTCCGAAAACTTCATTATTATAAGTTTCTCTTAATCTTGCTGTCAAAATCGTCTCCTCCTTTCTTAGTCGATTACGTTTCCTGTTTTCTTGGAAACTCTTACTTTCTTACCATCTTTGATCTGGTATCCAACTTTGATAACTTCCTTAGCCTTTGTGTCATAAAGCATTACGTTGGAAGCATCGATTGGGCTTTCGAAATGCTTGATTTCAGCACCGGCTTTTCTTGTAGCCTTTGCGTGCTTAGTAACAACATTTACGCCTTCAACGATAACTCTGTTTTCCTTCGGCATTGCCTTAAGAACTTTGCCGTGTTTACCTTTATCCTTACCAGTAATAACAATTACTGTATCGTCTTTCTTAATACGCATCCTTACACCTCCTACAGTACTTCCGGTGCCAATGACACGATCTTCATGAAGCCCTTATCTCTAAGCTCTCTTGCAACAGGTCCAAAGATACGAGTTCCAACCGGGTTCTTATCTTCTTTATCTTTAATGATTACTGCAGCGTTCTGGTCAAACTTAACATAGCTTCCGTCTGCTCTTCTGGCACCATGCTTAGTTCTAACTACTACAGCCTTGACAACGTCGCCTTTTTTAACAACGCCGCCTGGGGTTGCTTCTTTAACTGCACAAACGATAACGTCTCCAATATTCGCATACTGACGGGAAGTACCGCCTAAGATACGAATGCAAAGAAGTTCTTTTGCACCTGAATTGTCAGCAACTCTTAATCTAGTTTCAGTCTGAATCATGATTTGGTGCCTCCTTTATTTAACCTTTTCAATGATGTTCACAAGTCTCCATCTCTTGTCCTTGGACAGAGGTCTTGTTTCCATAATTCTTACTTTATCGCCGATTTGACATTCATTGTTTTCGTCATGAGCTTTTACCTTCTTAGTTCTCTTTACAGCTTTTCCGTAAAGGGAATGTCTTACGAAGTCTTCGATTGCAACAACTACAGTCTTATCCATCTTATCGGATACAACAACACCGACTTTAGTTTTTCTTCTATTTCTTTCAACTGCCATAGTACATCCTCCTTCCTACTAAGCTTGTAATTCTTTTTCTCTAAGAATTGTCTTCACTCTAGCAATATTTCTCTTTAATTCTCTCATTTTAACAGGGTTTTCTAACTGTCCTGTAACATGCTGGAATCTCAAGTTGAATAATTCTTTCTTCATGTTAGCAAGTTCTGTATTTAATTCAACCGCTGTCATTTCTCTCATTTTCTTTAATTCCATTATGCTTCACCACCCTTTACTGCGTCTTCTTTGATGGCAAATTTGCACTTAACCGGGAGCTTGTGAGCAGCAAGTCTCATAGCTTCTCTTGCTTTCTCTTCGGAAACGCCCTCGATTTCGAACATTACTCTACCTGGCTTCACTACTGCTACCCAGTACTCAGGAGCACCTTTACCGGAACCCATACGTACTTCAGCAGGTTTCTTTGTTACCGACTTGTGCGGGAAAATCTTGATATATACTTTACCACCTCTTTTAATCGATCTTGTCATCGCGATACGAGCGGCTTCGATCTGATTAGAAGTGATCCATCCACATTCCTGTGCAACCAATCCGTATGCACCGTAAGTAATTGTATTACCTTTGGTTGCAACGCCTTTCATTCTTCCTCTGTGAACTCTTCTGCGTTTAACGCGCTTTGGCATTAACATGGCTTTCGTTCCTCCTTTCCGTGTTCTTATGCTTCAGTTGTTTCTGCTGCTTCTACAGCTTCAACCTGTTGTTCTTCTACTTGTGGCTTCGCTTCAACTTTTGGAGCCTTTCTTACTCTTGGATTCATAGCCTTCGGTGCTTCCTGACGATCGTTTCTGTCACGTCTTTCGCGTCTTTCGCCGCCGTTTCTTCTGTCACGTCTTTCACCGTCTTTTCTCGGTCTTCTTTCTCTCTTTTCGCGTTTTTCTTCACGAACAGCGCTCTTCAGACCCTTGTCGAGAATTTCGCCGTGGTTAATCCAAACCTTAACGCCGATCTTACCGTAAGTAGTATCAGCTTCTGCGAATCCGTAGTCGATATCTGCTCTTAAAGTGTGAAGAGGAACGTTGCCTTCGCTGTACTTTTCGCTTCTTGCGATTTCAGCGCCGCCAAGTCTTCCGGAGCAAAGCACCTTGATACCCTTGGAGCCGGCCTTCATTGTTCTGCCAATAGCCTGCTTCATAGCTCTTCTGAAGGAAACACGTCTTTCAAGTGCCTGAGCGATGCTTTCTGCAGTAAGCTGTGCGTCTAATTCTGCCCTTCTTACTTCTTCGATTGAAATTTCAACTTCTTTGCCTGTCATCTTCTTAATGTCAGCCTTTAAAACATCAACGCCGTCTCCGGATCTTCCGATTACCATGCCCGGCTTAGCTGTAAGAACGATAACTCTGATTTTATTTTCTGCTGCTCTTTCAATAAGAACCTTTGAAACTCCGGCAACATATAATTTTTTCTTTACATATTCTCTTACTTTGTTATCTTCTACAAGGTAATCTGCAAAGCTGTTCTTATCTGCATACCATTTGGAATCCCAGTCTTTTATAACGCCCACTCTTAAACCATGTGGACTTACTTTCTGACCCATTCGTGAACCTCCTATTCTTTCTCTCTAAGAGTTACGCCAACGTGGCTTGATCTCTTTAAGATGATTGATGCTCTACCTTGTGAACCGGCTCTCCATCTCTTCATGGTCGGGCCCTGGTTAGCATATACTTCTGCGACATATAAGTTGTCTGGATTCATATCGAAATTGTTTTCAGCGTTTGCTGCTGCTGATTTAACAACCTTTTCTACGATTTCTGAACCTTTGCCAGGTGTGAACTTTAAAATGTTCAATGCCTCGTTTAAGTCCTTACCTCTTACTAAATCAGTAATCGGTTTAAGCTTGATAGGAGACATTCTAACGTATTTAGCAACTGCTTTTGCTTCCATTTCTCATTATCTCCTTTCTTATTTCTTAACCTTTGATGATTTGTCAGCAGCGTGACCTCTGTAGTTTCTCGTAGGAGCAAATTCTCCAAGTCTGTGTCCTACCATGTCTTCTGTGATGTATACAGGAACATGTTTCTTACCGTCGTGCACTGCGATCGTGTGTCCCACCATCTGCGGGAATATTGTGGATGGTCTTGACCATGTCTTGATAACTTTCTTGTCGTTAGCTGCGTTGAGTTCTTCGATAGCTTTCAGCAGCTTAGCGTTTACGAAAGGACCTTTTTTAAGTGATCTGCCCATTATCTTTGCTCCTTCCTATTATTTTTCATTTCTTCTCTTTACGATATATTGATTTGAAGCTTTGTTCTTCTTTCTTGTCTTATATCCAAGTGCAGGCTTACCCCAAGGAGTAACCGGGCTCTTGCGGCCGACAGGCGCTCTGCCTTCACCACCACCATGTGGGTGATCGTTAGGGTTCATTACGGAACCTCTTACTGTAGGTCTGATGCCCATGTGTCTCTTTCTGCCTGCTTTACCAATCTGGATATTAGCGTGGTCTCCGTTACCAACTTCGCCGATAGTAGCTCTGCATCTCATGCTGATCTTTCTTACTTCGCCGGAAGGAAGTCTTACCTGTGCGTAATCTCCTTCTTTCGCCATCAGCTGAGCGCCGTTTCCTGCGGATCTTGCGAGCTGTCCGCCCTTGCCCGGCTTAAGCTCGATGTTGTGGATGATTGTACCAACCGGAATGTTTGCGATTGGAAGCGCATTTCCGGTAACGATATCAGCTTCCGGTCCGGATACTACCTTCTGACCAACCTGTAATCCCTTAGGAGCAAGGATATATCTCTTTTCGCCGTCCGCGTATACGAGAAGTGCGATGTTTGCGCTTCTGTTCGGATCGTATTCGATTGTCTTTACGGTTGCCGGAATATCGTCCTTCGTTCTCTTGAAGTCGATGATTCTGTATTTCGGTCTTGTACCGCCGCCCTGATGTCTAACAGTGATTTTACCTCTGTTGTTTCTTCCTGCATGCTTCTTGAGCGTTACAGTCAAGGATTTCTCAGGTGTGCTGGTTGTAATTTCTTCAAATGTAGAAACCGTCATACCTCTAAGACCAGGAGTAGTTGGATTATATTTTCTAATTCCCATTTCTTACATACCTCCTATATTATAGTCCCTGGAAGAATTCGATTTCCTTACTGCCTTCAGTAAGTGTAACGATTGCTTTTTTGTAAGCAGCAGTTCTGCCCACATTTCTTCCCATTCTCTTAACTTTACCGTCATAATTCATAATGTTTACTTTAGCTACTTCAACACCGAAGATTTCTTCAACAGCTAATTTAACCTGAGTCTTGTTAGCGTCTGTTGCAACTTTGAAAGTGTACTTCTTGTCTGCAGCCACGTCCATGGACTGTTCTGAAATAACAGGTGTCAAAATGATGTCATATGCTGTTTTCATTAGATGTACACCTCCTCGATTTTCTTAACCGCTTCCTGTGTTACGATGAAGCTTTCGTGGTTTACGATTTCGTAAACGTTCATTGTTCCTACGAGAGCCGTTCTTACTCCCGGGATATTAGCTGCGGATCTTACAACGTTTTCGTCCTTTTCAGCTGTGATGATTAAAGCTTTCTTGCCAGCCTTAATGTTTTCGAGCACCTTGATCATTTCTTTCGTCTTCGGTGCGTCAAATTTGAGTTCATCAAGTACGATGATTTCTTTCTCTAATACCTTCGAGGAAAGTGCAGACTTCATTGCAAGTCTTCTTAATTTCTTAGGTAATGTATATCTGTAGTCGCGAGGCTTCGGTGCGAATACAACGCCGCCGCCGATCTGTGACGGGTCTGTTGAGCTACCTTGTCTGTGACGACCTGTTCCTTTTTGTCTGAAAGGCTTTCTACCGCCTCCTCTGACTTCGCCTCTTGTCTTAGCTGACTGAGTGCCCTGTCTTTGGTTAGCTAAGTAGTTCTTTACTACTGCATGAACAGCATTTTCGTTTGGAGTGATTCCGAAAATCGCATCGTTTAATTCGATTGTTCCGGCTTCAGCTCCAGCCATGTTAAGCATTGTTACTTTTGCCATTTGTACTTCCTCCTTTCCGAAAGTCTATTATTTGTCCTGACCTTTTACTGCATACTGAACGCGAACCAGTCCGCCTTTGTTTCCCGGAACAGCGCCCTTAACCAGCATAAGGTTTCTTTCTTCGATAACTTTTACTAAAACCACGTTCTGAACGGTAACGGTATCTCTGCCCATTCTTCCCGGACCTGCGTTACCCTTGAATACTCTTGAAGGGTAAGTACCTGCTGCAAGCGCACCTGCAAGTCTCTTATGCTTGGAACCGTGGCTCATAGGTCCTCTGTGGTGTCCATGTCTCTTGATGTTACCCTGAGTTCCCTTACCTTTGGAAGTGCCTGTGATGTCAAGCTTCTTGCCAACTTCGAAATCAGCAACGGTGATTACCTGTCCTACTTCGTAGCTTTCGCCTTCTTCAATTCTGAATTCAGCTAAGTGCTTCTTCGGAGTAACGCCTGCCTTTTCAAAATGGCCTGTCAAAGGTTTGTTTACTCTCTGCGGCTTCTGGTCTTCAAAACCAACCTGTACTGCGTTGTAACCGTCTGTTTCAACAGTCTTAACCTGAGTTACAACTTCAGGGCCTGCTTCGATGACTGTTACCGGAATCACATTTCCTTCTTCATCGAAGATCTGAGTCATGCCCATCTTTTTTCCTAAGATTGTCTTCATATTTTTTCTCCTTTTCTTACATTGGAACCGCGTCGTCGCAAGCTTCGCTGTTTTCGCGTGCTGCATCACGCACGCTCACGCGCTCCGCTGCTCCTCCTTTCCCCAAAAAGCTTCGCTTTTCGGGGGCCCCACAGGTTGGGCCACAGTTTTGCAGCTGCCGTCTCACGCGGCGGATTCATACTAAGGGAAGGTCCCTTTCAACTTATTGGTTCGATTTCAAACTTTCTCTTGGATTAGAGTTTGATTTCGATGTCAACACCTGCCGGCAGGTCGAGCTTTGTTAAAGCGTCTGTTGTCTTCAGTGTTGCGTTTGTGATGTCGATTAATCTCTTGTGAGTTCTCTGTTCGAACTGTTCTCTGCTGTCCTTGTATTTGTGTACAGCTCTTAAGATTGTTACGACTTCTTTCTCTGTAGGCAGCGGAATCGGACCGGAAACATCTGCGCCTGTCTTTTTCGCTGTTTCAACGATTTTAGCAGCAGACTGGTCTAATAACGCATGGTCATAAGCTTTCAGCTTAATTCTGATTTTTTGTAATTCGCTCATTGTTTTCCTCCTGAAATAAATTTTTGTACTGTTTGCGCTATGCTTGTACAAGGGGTTCAAATGCCTTAATTTCAACGCGTACAGCCATTCTTGCTCATTCGTACACGCGCCCGTGCGTTTCCTACAGTTACGCACAAAGCAAAAATCAGGCGAATCCCTTCGCCCCCATCAAGTGAGGACAATTCTCCACGGAAATTACCTGATAGCTCAGCAACTTCCCGTTTCATCGCCTTAAGCAAGCTTTTTTAGTATATATCATCTTGTCAAGTTTGGCAAGAGTTTTTTTAAATTTTTTTCATAGAATTTCAAAGTTTTTTTCGGGGTAAATTTTAGGTTTTTCAATGCTTGCGCGCCGCGTTTTTCTTACACCTATATTGGCGTTTCTTATTCGTGCCGTGTTTTGTATTTCAAGGTGTTCAAAATTTATTGCGGGGATGTACCGGATCCTGCCGGAGCGGCATGCCCGTCATACATTGAAAGAGGCGGGTCCATTCGGACCCGCCTCTCTTAAAGCCATTTGTAATCATGTCTTATTTCATTATGCAGCCTTTTTATAGCTTACATTTGACCACTTCGAATATACATTCTTGCCGTCGATATTCTTCATCGCTCTTACCTTGAAGTAGTAAGTCTTGCCCTTCGTAAGCTTCTTTGCCGTATAAGTCTTCTTTGAAGTTGTTGTAAGCTTCTTGAAGCCTTTGGATTTCTTAAGTGATTTGTATACCTGATACTTCACACCCTTAACTTCCGGACAAGCCTTCCATGACAGCTTTACAGCACCTTTTTGTTTCTTGGTGGTAAGTTTTGTCTTGAAGTTCTTCAGCGCGATTTGCTGGTTGATGTTTGAAAGTTCGGTTGTGGAAGTAATCGTGATTCTTCCCTGTGCCTGTGCGTATTCACTTCCTACAGTGCCTTTAAGGTTATTCTGGATATAGTTAATCAGAACCTGATTGTCGATCATAACTTCATCCTGAAGAACTTTATTACCCTTGAACATTACAAATCCATCGCCACCGTTCTTGAGCATGTAGTCATGGGACGCCAAAGTATATGTCTTGTTGAGGTCAAGTGCCTTTCCTCCAACCTTAACATCAAATACTCTGTACTTACCTGTCATTTTAACGAATTCGCCGTTTTCATTGATTTCAATGGCAGGTTCCAGATATGTGTTGATGCTGTATTCAATTCCCGCAACCTGAAGGAATCCACCGTTTTCACCTTTGCCTACATTTCTTGCTCCGAATTCGAGTGCATTGAGAATCTGCTGACCGGTAGCCTCAACAACACACGCCTTGTTTCCGAACGGATGAACTTTAATGATATCACCATATGTGATGTTGCCTTTTGCAATCGAAGTTCTGATTCCGCCGCCGTTTACAAACGCAATGTCTGCGCCGAGTACATTCTTATATGCGTCTGCGCAGAGGTCACCGAGGTTCGTTTCCTGGCTTCTGATGAGACGATTTTCGTCTTTATCTGCAATAATCAGATCAACATCTGTCTTTGCAACGACTTTCTTTTCAAGTTCTTGGTATTTTGCCTTAATTCCGTCAACAAATTTCGTTGTATCGGCATCTTTATCCTTCGCAACATCCGCTCCGATATACTCAGCTGTGATTACACCGTTTTCGCCAATCACAATTTTGCCGATGTTTTCGAGTTTTGTGCCTGTAGCTACCATCTTAATGGATTTGCCGGCTTTGTTTGTTACGCTGCGTACAATTGTGTTGTGTGCATGTCCGTCCATAAGAACATCAATGCCTTTTGTATTTTTAATTACATCCATGGAAGTCCAAGGTGCGCTCGCTTCGTCATCACCAAGGTGAGCAACAGCCACAACATAGTCCGCTCCATCCTTCTTTGCAGCGTCAACAGCGGTCTGAACAGCCTTGTAAAGCTTGTCGCCCGTCTTATCATTGCAGAAGTCATAGATGTAGTTACCGTACTTATCCTGGAAGTATGTAGGTGTTGACTTAACGAGTGTTTCCGGAGTGCTGATTCCGACAAAAGCAACCTTCTTTTCTCCGAATGTCATAATCTTGTATGCATCGAAAACTCTCTTGTCATCCTTCATGAAGTTTGCGGAAACATAAGTCGCTTTCATTTTAGGAACGATAACGCCAAGGAACTGGTCCATGCCGTAATCGAATTCGTGGTTGCCCGGAGTCACAACATCATAGCCGACCTCGTTCATAATATCAACGATATATTCGCCTTTTGACAGTGTTCCGATCGTGTCTCCCTGGATGGCATCGCCCGCATCAACAAGTGCTACATAGCTGTATTTGTCAGCCATGGCTTTCTTGTAAGCAGCAAGTCCTGCGTATCCGATGTTCTGATCGATTCCGCAGTGCACATCGCTTGTTCCCAGAATGATAATGTCATTCGACTTTGCAGGGGTTGTCGTGTCTGTTGTCGGGTTAGGGCTTATTACAACATCTGTCGTTGTTTCATCCGCAAAACCCATTGCAGGCATCATTGCAAATGCAACGAGCAAAGCAAGCACTAACGCCAATACTCTCCTGTTTCTCATTTCTCTTCTCCTTTTCGTTTTTTAAGAAATTTTCCGGTAGGAAACATTTGACCACACAGTGTAGTAATACTTTCCGCCCAGATATTTATACCCACGGACTTTGTAGTAATAGGTTTTTCCCTTTTTCAGTCCGGAAGTATTCGTGAAGGTTTGTTTGCTTGTTGTAAAGCACTTCTTATATCCGCTGTTCCTCTTCTGCGATTTATAAATTTGATACTTCAATCCGTCAACTTTCTCGGAAAGCCTCCAGCTGAGTTTGACTTTTCTCTTGCTGCCGCTTCGCTGCAATGCAGAAGACGCCTTGATTTGTACAGATTTAACCGCAATAATCTCCTTTTGTATTGCGATCTTTTCTCTGAGCGCCGCCATTTCCTCCGAATAGTTCTCCATTCTTTCCGTCACGCCGGCTTCAATCTCCGCATCAATCTGACTTTGTCTTGCCAGTTTGATATAATCGATTCTGCCCGCTTGATCTGAGTATACAGCCGGTACCTTGCCCTTAAGCTCCTTTACTATGTATTGGTATAGTGCCTGATTGTCCGTCGTAATATTGCTGATTTTCTTTCCGACTTCCTCAAACATCGTATATCCGGTTTTGCCTGTGAGGAATGCTTCAGTCGCCGCAACGGTATAGTCACCCATCAAATCGAGTTCTTTGCCGCCTACCATTACATTGGTTACACGATATTCTCTTTTAACGCCCGTGAAATTTCCTTTTTCGTCAACCGTCACGGATGATTTTACCGTTTCCTGTATATCAAATGTGATTCCGGATACCTGAAGAAATCCTTCGTTGTTTATAGGAAAAAGTCTTGCGGCCATTTCAAGTGCATCCAAAATTTCACCTCCGGATACCGTAAACATGCTGACATCCCCGTTTGAAGGCATAGCTTTCACTATATCATTGTAGCTTATATCTCCTGCCGCAATTTCGCCTTGTATCTCCGATGCCTCAACAAAAGCAATATCCGCACCGGTGGCTGCTCTGTATGCATCCGCACAGAGGTCTCCCAAATTCGTTTCCGAACGTCCGACAATTCGAACGCCGCTCGAATCCGCTGACTTGAGTTTAACTTCCGATACCGCGAATGATTTTTTGAGGTCGTAGCTGTATTTCTGCATAAGGCTTTCTATGGCATCGTTGGTTTTGATATATCTGTACCCATAATTGCTTATGAGCTGCGACGATATGTTTTTCCCCGGTGTGATTGTAAGTGCCCCTATGTTTCTGAGACCCGAGCCCGCTGATGTCAGGAGCACCGTATTGCCCTTCTTGTCCTTGGCACGCTGCCCCACAATCGGCGAATGAGAATTGCCGGCTATAAAAGCATTGATGCCTGTCGTATTGGCGATAACGCCCTTCGGCGAATATGCGCTGTCCCCGTTGGAATCAAGATGTCCGATTGCAATCACATAATCCGCTCCGTCTTCCTTTGCCATATCAACGGCATTTTGGACTATGCTGTACAAATATTTGCCGTTGCTTCCGAGTCGGAAAGTATGCTTACAAGTGCCGTTTCCTTCGGTAAACGAAGCGATGGACTTGCTTATCGTCATAGGATCGCTTATTCCGATGTATGCAATCTTTGTTTTTCCGTAGGACACAATTTCATACGGCTTGAAAACCGTCTTGCCTGTTTCAATATTCGCAAAATTGCAGCTTACATATTGAAACTTTGCCATCGGTGCCAGTTCATCGGTCAATGCGCCTACTCCGAAATCAAAGTCGTGTACCCCCGGAACCGCAATTCCGTATCCGACCTCATTCATTGCTTCCACAACGAATTTCCCCCCTGATGCGTTTGCAATTGCGTTTCCCGAAAGAGCATCTCCTGCGTCTACAATCTCAAGGTATCTGCTCTTTGCCTGCCTTTCGTTTGCATACGCCTTAAGTCCTGCCAATGTGATGTTGCTGTCAACCGCACCGTGCATGTCGCCGGTGTATATTACGACAATATCGTTTGAAACATCCTCTGCCGCATATGCAGACATCGGCATCATCGCTGCCACAAGACACACTGCAAGCAAAACGCTCAGTATTGCTTTTTTCTTTCTCATTCCCCTGTCTCCTTGTTTCTCTAATCAAAATACTCTAAATATCATTTGCAATCGCCGCTCCGATGCGGGCATTGTTCAATACCAGTTTAATATTTGCTTCGAGGCTGCTCCCCTCCGTAAGATCTTTGACTTTGCTGAGAAGGAACGGAGTGATTCTCTTTCCCTTAACACCTTGTTTTTCGCATTCTTCCAGTGCCTCTTTGATTACAATGTCCATCTTCTCGTATGGAATTTCATCTTCTTCCGGCACCGGGCATGCAATCAGCATTCCGCCCCTGAGGCCGAGAGCCTCCTTCGCACGAATCATCTCTGCGATTTCCTTCGGATCGTCAATTCTGCATTCTGCATCAAATCCACTGCGTCTGCTGTAGAATGCCGGGAACTCATCCGCACCGAAAGTAACAACCGGAACGCCCGCCGTTTCCAAATACTCCAAAGTTGCACCGATATCAAGGATTGATTTTACACCTGCACAAACAACAGCAACATCCGTCATCTTGAGTTCCTCGAGGTCTGCCGAAATATCAAAACTTTCGCCTGCGCCTCTGTGAACGCCGCCGATTCCTCCGGTAACAAAGAGCTTGATTCCTGCCATGTTGGCAGCAATCATGGTTCCCGCAACGGTTGTGGCTCCGTTAAGCTTTTTTGCAATAACAAGCGGAAAATCTCTGCGGCTGACTTTGAGTACATTGTCAGCTGTTCCCAAATATTCGATTTCTTCCTCTGTAAGTCCGATTTTAATTCTGCCGTTTATAATTGCAATAGTTGCCGGCACTGCGCCGCCTTCTCTTATAACCTCTTCAACTTTTATTGCCGTTTCAACATTCTTTGGATACGGCATGCCGTGTGCGATGATGGTTGATTCAAGTGCAACTACCGGGGTGCCCTCTTCAAGTGCTTTCGCTACCTCCGGCTTAATGTCCAAATAACTGCTATACATTTTGTGTTACCCTCCTTTTAATGTCCTCTATGTTTATCTTTTCGTTTACGGCCTTCTCGCTCTCCATCGCAATCTGCGATGCAGTCATTCCGAGCGCCGCAATCTCATCAATTTCAAGACCGTGCGCCATCCCATACAATATGGTTGCCGAAAACGCATCTCCGGCTCCGGTGGCACTTTCTATTTTAATACTTTTCGGCGGTCTTATAAAGCCCTCTTTTTCTTTATTTTTAAAATATACACCGTCACGGTTCAGTGTGATGTAAACATTTTTCACACCCTTGTCCAAAAAGTACCGTGCTGCGTCTCTGAGTTCTTCCTCCGTTTTGATCTGCATGCCCGAAAGCACTTCAGCTTCAATCAGGTTGGGCTTAATGCTGTGAAAGCGCCCGATGCATTCCTTGGCGCGATGCGCTTTGTTTGCAGATACCGGATCATAAAAAAGCATTTTGTCCGAGAGAATCTCTGTCGCATCGCGGAGCATCGCCTCTTCAAGATTCCCGTCGAGCGCTACTGCTGCTGCATCTTCAAATACCGTTCCTGCCTTCCGAATGTCTTCTGCAGTAAGTTCCTGTATAATCTCCATATCGCAGAGCCCTAAATGCATGTCCCTGTTCGGATTTAATATCGACAGGTAGATTGCCGAGCCTCTTCCCGGTATCTCGCGCACCATAGACACATCGACGCCCAGCTCGGCAAGGTGGCTGCGCGCGCCTCTTCCCAGCTCATCTGCGCCGATTACGGACAGCATTGCAACTTTCTCACCGATTCTTGCGGCATTCTCTGCAATGTTTCTGCCGACGCCTCCGTATGAAATTTTTATTCTGCCCGGATTGGAATCCTGTTCAACCAAATCTTTATAGGGATATCCCTCTATATCTATGTTAATTCCTCCGATGATTACTATATCTGCCATCTTTACCTCCGCGTTTATTCGACAAAAACACTTCCGCCTATAAACTCTCTCAAAATTGAATTGTTCACAATCGCAGAATCATCCTCCACCGTTCTGAAAAATCTGAGGAAATTCAACATTCTGTGAGCATCCGCATATTCGGGCTCGTCTCTGCTTATCTCTTCCAGCAGAGGTTTTGCGTATTTCTTCAGTACCGATATTTCATAAAGGTGCACGGAATTGAACACCACATCCGCTTCTCCTGCGAACGGGAAAATATTTTTATCTTCTCCGGCTCTGACCTTCGGCCAGCTGTCAATCGTGTTCTGTGCGCTGTATCCTCTGTATTTGTAATCACGCACCATTCTTCTTAACATTCTGTGGTCCGTTGTTACGATTCTGTTGTGGTTGTCAATATTAAGCTGAATCAGCGGACTTATGTAAATTTTGAATTTTTCTTCTTCCGCTATTTTCGGCGTCAATGCACGGTTCAGTGCATGAATGCCCTCGATTACGATTGGCTGCGTTGCTTTAATCCTTGTCTTCTTGGTTCCGAACTCTTTATGTCCGGTCAGGAAGTTAAATACCGGAAGGTCAACCTCCTTGCCCGCAAGCAGGTCATTCATATTATCGTTGAACAAATCAATGTCCACCGCATTCAGATTTTCATAGTCTTTTTCGCCAAATTCATCCGTCGGCGTCTGCTCTCTCTCCACAAAATAATCATCCGTTCCCAGATAAAGCGGCTTTAAGCCGTGAACTCTAAGCTGTATGCAAAGTCTCTGTGCGAACGTGGTCTTTCCGGAAGAGGAAGGACCGGCTATGAGTATAATTCTTTTCTTTTGCTTTGTTATCATATCCGCAATCTCAACAATCTTGCGTTCATGCAAAGCTTCCGAAATCTGTATGAGTTCCTTTATTTTCCCTTCGTCGATTCTGCGATTCAAATCCGAAACGTAGCTTATTTCCATCAGCTTGCCCCAGCGCTTTTCTTCCCCAAAAGTTTTGTACAAAGCCTTTTCGTCGACATACTGCGGGATTTCGTTCGGTTTTGACGGATGCGGAAAACGAAGCAGCACACCGCGTCTGTATTTCATAAGCTGGAAATATTTAATGTATCCGGTTGACGGTGCCATAAGGCCGTAGAAAAAGTCCATATACCCGTCTAGTGAGTAAAACGGTATTCGCTTCATGTATGGATTTTCTTCGAGCAGTGCGACCTTTCCGGCTCTCCCAGTGCTTACAAAGAACTGCTCTGCCTCGTCCTTTGTGAGTTTCGTTCGCTCCAAAGGCAAATCTGCCGCAATCAGCTCTTCCATTCTCTTTTGGATCTCTTTGACCTGTTTCGCAGTGACGGGTTCTTCGTATTTAATCTCCGTATACAAGCCTTTGTTAAGAGAATTCTGTATATCAACTTCGCATCCTCCCAAAACATCCGATGCCGCCTTGAGGTAGATAAGGCTCAGACTGTTCTGATAAATGAGATTTGCGACCTGTGTTCTCATGTCAAGCAATTCAACCTTGCAGTCACGATAAAATTTATATGCCAGCGTTACCAGTTTATTGTTAACTTTTGCCGCAAGTACCGTATACGGAAGCTCTGCTTCCATGCTCTTGTAAAGCTGCTCTATCGTGCTCCCCTTTTCAACGGTTACTTCCTCAAATTCTCCCCTGTAATCTTTTTTTAATTGAATTTTCATAGTGCCCCCGTTTTTAAATAAATGTCATATTAAAATTATAACGCGAATCAAAGTCATTATACCATAAACAAATCATAAAAAAAATATTTTGGGACAAAATAGATTGCGAAAGGAGTGATTACTTTGAAAAAACTAATTCTCATTCTGATGATTATCGGCGGAATCAATTGGGGTCTTGTCGGTTTCTTTAATTATAACCTTGTGTCCAGCATTTTCGGCGTAAAACTCGAGGTTATTTCGCGCATCATTTATGCGGTAGTTGGACTTGCGGCCTTATACGGTATTTCTTTTTTATTCAAAGACGAAACAAGGCACGCATAACATCCGTGCGGCCACAAAAAATACCGTCTCAGACATTATGCCTGAGACGGTATTTTCTTTCTTCGGTTTAAAATCCGGCTTCCGCAGCGCTCATCACAGGTGTCATCGGCTCCGGATTGATTGCAGCAACGCTTTCGCTTTCCTGTTCCTCAGTCTCGGAATTCTCGCCCAGCTGTTTGAAATCGTCGCCATAATGATCCATCAGAATCTGCATGGTCGTCAGAACTTCATTCTTATGCATCGTAACGCCTCTGCTCATGCGCTCATGGCTTGGATCCCAGTCTCTGATATCCAGCTTGGGGCTGCCGCCGCGCCACGATACGATGTTGATTTCTTTCGACCATCCGGTTTGATATTTGCCTACAACCCCGATGTGCTCCAAGATTTCAAATCTAAAATCATCATCTCTTTCTCTTTCCGGCATCGTTTCATAATCTCCTTTCCACAAATTTCCTTTTGTGGTACTATATTACTACACTTTGCCGTCTATGTCAATATCTTCCATGAAAGTTTTTTACAGAATTTTACTCATGCATGCTTTGATTCGTGCCGGGATATATCTGCATTTTTTTTCCGATATGGAAGCAACCGATATTCTTACGCCTTTTGCAAGCGGTACGAGGAAAATTCCCTCTTTCTCAAGCTCGGCAGAAAGCGCATCCGGATCCTCACAAGGCACCGATGCAAAAAATCCCGCATCAAACGGCACCATGGTAAGCCCAACCTCTGCCGCCGCCTCTTCAAAGGCTTTCCCTCTCCTAAGCAGCATGTCTCTGAACCCTTTTCTTTCTTCATCGACCTTTGCTTTCAGCTTCGGATCCTGATAGATTTTCGAAAGAATCACCTGTGGAGCTCTCGGGCAGTTTGACCATGATGCTCTTGACGAAAACTCGCATACTCTCTTGAATTCATCTGCAATTTCTTGCGTCTTTGCCATGCATATCATCGCACCGCATCGCATCCCATAAAGCGTATATGCTTTTGAAAGGCTGTGTGCGATGACAACGAGTACATTCTCCGGCACTTCCTCGATAATCGGAAGGAAGCTTCTGTATTTTTCCTCGTCCCCGGCAAAGTCGATATATGCAATATCCGCAAGAAGTGTTATCTTCTTTTCCTTTGATACCGACGCGAAGTAATTTACTACATTTCTCCAGTCATCATCCGAAAGTGCATAGCCGGTCGGATTATGCGCCGGTGTATTCAAGATAATCACAAGACGTTCCTGCTTTTCGAGCAGCGAATCTGCTTTTGCGGAAAAACTCTTTATATTGAATTTTCGTTCATCGTCGAACAATTCAAATGTTTCAACGCTTCTGCCTATTTCCCGGGCTATCGTATTGTAAGGTGCCCAGAACCAGTCAGCAACAAGAATCTTGTCTCCCGCCTCGGAGTAGTTTGAAATCGTATTTCTGATTGCTCCCGTTCCACCCGGCGTTGCGACTGCTTCCGTAAAGCCTTTCGGCTGATATCTGCCGAAGGCATCTTTCTTAACCGCCTCTCTGAATTCCGCCGTGCCCGCAATCGGTGCATATTCTGCAAATTCCTCCGGCTTCAGATTTCTGAAAACATCCGTCACCGATGATAAAACAATCAGCTCACCGTCATCGTCAAGAAGCGCGCCGATGGTAGCATTAACAACCTTATCCTTTCCGTCTTGTGCAATTCTTTTCTTTGCTCTATTGCTTATTCCGAATATTTTATCCTCTTTTGGGATATTTCTGCCTTGTTCCGCTGCGAATATTAATTCTCCCATGGCTCTCCTCCTTTTTTAAATAATAATACTTAAGTATAATATGATTTTGCAATTATTACAAGAAGCCTTTTGTATGAAAATCGCTTTTTTTGCAAACAATATCTATATATGGAGGTGAAATTATGCGTCAAGCACAAAAGAAAAGAGAAAAAGACAAGGTTCAAGTTGCATTGATTTTGGCTTTCTGTGTCATCGCCCTTACTTCGATTTTTACGATAAAATCAAATATAGACAAGATTAACGGCAGCAATACTAATCTTCCCGTTTCCGAAAAGGTTCATACCGAGGAGGCCGGAAAAAATGCTGCAGTGCAAAACGAAAAAAATTCCGAGGATACGAATGTTGCTTCCACACGCGTCCCGATTGTGGAAAGCGGCGAAACCAAATCCGGCAGTTCCGGCGAAAGTTCAACATTTGTGAATCCGGTAAAATCGGACTCTGCTTTTCTGACCAACGAATATTCCATGGATCATCTGATTTATTCTGTCACCCTGGATCAATACATGACCCACTGTGGTGTTGATATCGAAGCCCCTGAGGACACACAGGTGATTGCAATGGCCGCAGGCTGTGTAACTTCCGTCTATACGGATGACCGCTACGGCAAGTCTATTGAAATCACACATTCGGATGGCAGCGGTTTGGTAAGTGTTTATTCAAATCTGTCCACAAACGAAATGGTTGAAGTCGGTGATAATGTAAAAGAAGGGCAGATAATCGGCGGTGTCGGTTCCACCGGACTGTTCGAGTCCTTGGAGCCGGCCCATCTTCATCTTGAAATGCTGAAGGGCGGTGTCTATGTAGACCCTCAGGAGTATATTAACTTTTAGCCAAAATTTCATACGCACTAATTTAGTAATTGAATTTTTGTCCGCACGGATGTATAATTATTTTGATGTGCGGACATAGTTCATTGGTAGAATATCAGCTTCCCAAGCTGAGGAGGCGGGTTCGATTCCCGTTGTCCGCTCCATATTCAAAAAAATCGGGCAGCAATGCATTCAGTTTTTCTGAACGCGTCGCTGCCTGCTTTCGTTTTCATCGCATTAAAGCTTGTAGGATTTCCTTTAGCTGTGCCGTGTTTTCAGCATAATAATCAGGCCGAATCTCCCACTTTTTATATCTTTCTGCGTTAAGACCTGCATGATCGATTGCAACACATACAACCTCGCATCCGAGTACTGCAGCCGCATTCTTTCCGAATGTCACATCATCACTGTGGTCTCCTATGTAAATATAAACGCCGTCCTGCTCTTTCGCGCCCATTTTTTCAAGGCAGCGGAGGAATCCCTCCGCGTCCGGCTTTTGCTTTGTGATTGGAACTTCAAGCGTTCCTATGATACCATCAAAGCAGTCTCTAACTCCGTAATGTTTAAGCGTGTTTTCAATCTGCACGCTGTTATTCTGCGAGCAAATCCCAAGCGGTATTGGCTTGAGGTCTCGAATCAGCTCGGTCATCCCCTCGAACATTTCCGGCACTCGTTTATTCTTTTCCTGTTCCGGTCCCCAAAGTTCGGCCGCTTCCGCAAGATGTGCCGGGTCAACTCCATACGCCTTCACATAAAGCTCTTTCCAGTTTTGGGTCTCATGGTTGGCCTTCTGATATTTGTCGTAGGACATAAGGGCATCCGGCAGATGTTCTTCAATCTGCGGATCAAAATGTTTCAAGACCTCTATGCAGACCTGCATGTTTTTTCGCGCACTGTCCACCAGCGTGCCGTCATAATCAAATAAAATTCCGCTAATCTTTCTCATATGTGTCCTCGACTTTTCCGCCGTTAAAACCTCACAAAATTAATGTTCTTTCCCTGTCCTGAAAACTTTTCTTCGTACTCTGTCATAAATCTTCGGGATTTTTCGCCGTGCGCTCCCTGCACCGCGCCGTGAAGATCCCGGCTCATCTCAATCATTTCGTACCCGCATGCTTCAATCTCTTCGAGCGTAAAAGCAAAAAGCCCTTCGTTGTCGGTCTTGAATTCGATAAAACCGTCCGGCTTCAATACTTTTTTGTAATTTTGAAGTCTGCCGCGGTAGGTAAGCCTTCTCTTGGCATGACGCGCCTTCGGCCACGGATCGCTGAAATTCAAATAAATACCCGAAAGTTCTCCTGCCTCAAAATAGTCCTCGAGATCATTCACAAAATCAATAAACACCCTGAGATTCTCGATTCCCGATGCCTCCGCTTTCTCCAGTGCGCGAAGGACGACTGACATCTGTCCCTCACATGCAATAAAGTTACAGTCGGGTTCGGCAAATGCGTGTTTCGTAATGAATTTTCCCTTCCCGCAGCCGATTTCAAGATAAATCGGGTTTCCGTTTCCGAATATTTCAGCCCAGCGACCTTTGCAGTCACCGGGCTTTTCTATAAGCAGTCTTGAATTTTGTTCGATTCTTTCACTGAGATTCTTGATATTTCTCTGCCTCATACGTCTATCTATCCTTTAAAAAAATCTGTTGCAAACAATAATTACCGCTAAGAACAAAACCTGAAGCGCAAACGCGGCATAGTCTCTGCCCGCATATTTCATTTCATGCATTCTCGTCCTATGCTTTCCGCCTCTGTAACATCTCGCTTCCATTGCCATTGCCAAATCGTTGGCGATTCGGAATGCACTCACAAAAAGCGGCACCAGAATCGGAATCAGGCTCTTTACTCTCTGAAGGAGACTTCCGCTTTCAAAGTCTGCGCCCCTCGCCTGCTGTGCTTTCATTATCTTATCGGTTTCTTCCAGCAGCGTCGGTATGAATCTGAGTGCTATCGTCATCATCATGGCGATTTCGTGTGCCGGAAGTCCGATTGCCTTGAACGGGGAAAGCAGCCTTTCGATTCCGTCCGTCAGGCTCAGCGGCCTTGTGCAAAGCGTAAGCATGGAAGATCCGATAATCAGCAGGATCAGTCTGATTGCCATAAACACAGCCGTCCGGATTCCTTCTTTGGTAATTTTGAGAATCCACCAGCTCCAGATGACCTCTCCGCTTATCATGAAGATATTAAGCGCAAAGGTGAAAAGCAAAATAATCAGTATCGGCTTGAGACCCCTGAGGATAAAGCCCAGCGGCACCCTGGACACCGCAATAAGCACTGCAAGAACAACTGCAGAAATTGCAAAACCGATAAAATCATTTACGATAAAAAGCTCAATTATGAACAGCAAGGTTGCTATTATTTTTACTCTCGGGTCAAGCTTGTGCACCCAAGATTCTCCCGGGTAGTATTGACCCAGTGTAATGTCTCTAATCATATTTTCAAAGCCCTTTCTTCAAAGGCGTCCTTCCGATTTATTCTTTGTTCTTTAAATATTCTGCAATCTGCGCTGCAGCTTCGTCAACGTCCAAAATCGTTTCCGAAAGATTGATTCCCCTCTCGCGGAGTCCTTCCGTGAATTCTGTCACCGGCGGCAGGTCAAGTCCCACACTCCGAAGTGTTTCCTTTTGCGAAAAAACCTCCTTAGGGCTTCCTTCCGTTACAAGTTTTCCGCTGTGAATAACCAAAATCTTGTCCGAAAGCCTTGCAATATCCGCCATATTATGGGAAACAAAAATCGTGATGTTTCCGGTGCGCTTGTGAACTTCTTCGACCATATTGAGTACGTCCTTATGTGCCTTCGGATCAAGTCCTGCCGTAGGCTCGTCCAAAATCAGAACTTCCGGCCTCATCGCAACCACACCTGCGATTGCTACCCTTCGTTTCTGTCCTCCGGACAATTCAAATGGGGAACGATCCTTAACCGTTTCGTAATCAAGCCCCACAAGCTCAATTGCTTCTTTCACACGCTCTTCGATTTCTGTTTCGGACAATCCCAAGTTTTTTGGTCCGAACGCCGCATCCTTTGCAACCGTTTCCTCAAAAAGTTGATACTCCGGATATTGGAAAACCAAACCAATGCGTTTTCTGATTTCCACCATGGAAATTCCCGGCTGCGTAATATCGACATTTCCAACCGTTACCGTTCCTTCATCCGGTTTCAGCAATCCGTTCAGATGCTGCAGAAGGGTGGATTTTCCCGACCCGGTATGCCCGATAATTCCGATAAACTGCCCGTCTTCTGCGGTGAAGCTGACATCATCAAGAGCCACCGACTCGCTCGGCATTCCTTTATCATATATATGTGTTAAATGTTCTACTTTTATTGACATATAAATTCAACCATCTTTTCTTCTGTAATAATATTGTCGGGCACTTTCACTCCAAGTTCCCGAAGTTTAAACGAAAGTTCTGCCATCAAAGGCACATCAAGGTTCACGGAGCGGATAAGATCCCGCTGTTTGAATACTTCCGCCGGTGCTCCGTCCAGCAGCACACGTCCCTCGTTCATAATAATCAGTCGGTCTGCATTCACTGTCTCTTCCATAAAATGCGTGATAAGCACCACGGTGATCCCCTCTGCATGCAGTTCATCAATAATCGCCATTATTTCCTTGCGTCCTTTTGGGTCAAGCATGGCCGTAGGCTCATCGAAAATAATACACTGCGGTTTCATTGCAACAACGCCTGCAATTGCGATTCGTTGTTTTTGGCCGCCCGAGAGAAGATGCGGTGCCTTTTTCTTGAATGCTCCCATGTTGACATCTTCAAGTGCCTTGTCAACTCTTTCCCGGATTTCTTCCGGCGGCACTCCCAGGTTCTCCGGTCCGAACGCCACATCATCTTCCACGATGGCTGATACCAGCTGATTATCGGGATTCTGAAATACCATTCCCGCGGTTTGCCGCACATCCCAGATGTGTTTGTCATCTTTTGTATCATATCCTGCAACGTACACCGCGCCCGATGATGGAATTAAAAGCCCGTTCAGGTTCTTCGCAAGTGTCGATTTTCCTGATCCGTTTTTTCCGATAATCGCCGTAAAACTGCCCTTTTCGATTTCAAAGCTCACATCGTCGATTGCTCGAACGGTTATGTTTTCTTCCTCGCCGGTTTTGGCGTATTCAAATATTAAATTTTCGACCTTAATTATATTCTCCGTCATCAAAGTCCCTCTTTACTGTAATTTTTATTCATATATTCATAGACCATTTCATTTTAACACCCTATTTATAGAATGTCAAACACTATAAAAGCGGCCCCTCGCGGAGCCGCCCTCAATTTAGCTTATATGCGTTTAATGACGCAGAGATTCTTATTCGATAATCTCTGTAACTACGCCGGAGCCTACTGTTCTTCCGCCTTCACGAATAGCGAATCTAAGTCCTTCTTCGATTGCGATTGGTGTGATCAGCTTTACTTCCATGATGATGTTATCTCCAGGCATGCACATTTCTGTTCCTTCCGGAAGCTGAAGGTCGCCTGTTACGTCTGTTGTTCTGAAATAGAACTGCGGTCTGTATCCGTTGAAGAACGGTGTATGTCTTCCGCCTTCTTCTTTCTTCAGTACGTATACCTGTCCCTTGAAGTGTGTGTGCGGATGAATCGAACCTGGCTGGCACAGTACCTGTCCTCTTTCGATTTCGTTTCTCTGTACGCCTCTAAGAAGTGCTCCGATGTTGTCGCCTGTTTCTGCTCTGTCAAGAAGCTTTCTGAACATTTCTACACCGGTTACAACTACTTTTCTCTTCTCTTCCGTAAGTCCTACGATTTCTACTTCGTTTCCTACTTCAAGTACGCCTCTTTCTACTCTTCCTGTTGCTACTGTTCCACGTCCTGTGATGGAGAATACGTCTTCTACCGGCATCAGGAATGGCTTATCGTTGTCTCTTTCCGGTTCAGGAATGTAGCTGTCTACTGCTTCGAACAGTTCTACAATCTTGTCTCCCCATGGGCCTGCAGGATCTTCTAATGCCATAAGTGCGGATCCTCTGATGATTGGTGTATCATCTCCAGGGAATTCATAGTCATCAAGTAATTCTCTTACTTCCATTTCTACAAGGTCAAGAAGCTCTTCGTCGTCTACCATATCGCACTTGTTAAGGAATACGATGATGTATGGTACGCCTACCTGTCTGGAAAGAAGAATGTGTTCTCTTGTCTGCGGCATCGGTCCGTCTGTTGCTGCTACTACAAGGATTGCTCCGTCCATCTGTGCTGCACCTGTGATCATGTTCTTTACATAGTCAGCGTGGCCCGGGCAGTCTACGTGTGCGTAGTGTCTGTTCGGTGTTTCGTATTCTACGTGTGCTGTAGAAATTGTGATACCTCTTTCTCTTTCTTCCGGAGCTTTGTCGATCTGGTCGAATTCTACGTTTTCACCAAGACCGTATCTCTGGTGGAGAACCTTTGTGATTGCTGCTGTAAGGGTTGTCTTACCGTGGTCTACGTGACCGATTGTACCGATGTTAATATGCGGTTTTGTTCTTTCGAATTTCTGTTTTGCCATTTTAAATTTCCTCCTAAATTAAGGTTAATTAAATATTTTAATGGTTATTGGTTATTACTTATTGATTTTTTCAATCAGGCTGTCAGGCAGCTTTTCGAAGTGGTCCATCTGCATAACATAAACACCTCTGCCCTGCGTCTTGGATCTGAGGTCTGTCGCATATCCGAACATTTCCGAAAGCGGAACGAATCCTCTGATTGCTGCAGCGCCCATGTTGATGTCGGAACCTTCGATTCTTCCTCTTCTGGAAGAAATATCGCCGATTACGTCGCCCATGTAGTTTTCCGGAACCGTAACTTCAACCTTCATGATAGGTTCAAGAAGTACCGGTTTTGCCTTCTTGGCTGCTTCTCTGAATGCCATGGAAGCGGCAATCTTGAATGCCATTTCGGATGAGTCGACTTCATGGTAGGAACCGTCGTAAAGCTCAACGCCTACATCTACTACCTGGTATCCTGCAATCGGACCATTTTCCATTGCTTCTACGATACCTTCTTCGATTTTAGGAATGTATTCCTTCGGAATCGCACCGCCGACGATGGAATTCTTGAATTCAAAGCCGGAACCTGCTTCTCTAGGATATACCTTGATCTTAACATGACCGTACTGACCGCGGCCGCCGGACTGCTTCGCATACTTGTGATCGACATCCGCTGTAGCTGTAAGTGTTTCTTTGTAGGAAACCTGTGGTTTTCCGACATTTGCTTCTACCTTGAATTCTCTGAGAAGTCTGTCTACGATAATTTCAAGGTGAAGTTCACCCATACCTGCGATGATAGTCTGTCCGGTATCTGCGTTGGTATAAGTCTTGAAAGTAGGGTCTTCTTCTGCAAGTTTTGCAAGTGCGATACCCATCTTTTCCTGACCTGCTTTTGTCTTAGGTTCGATAGCGATTTCAATTACCGGATCCGGGAAGTTCATGGATTCCAGGATTACTTCGTGCTTTTCATCACAAAGCGTATCCCCTGTTGTAGTTGTCTTAAGACCTACAGCAGCTGCGATATCACCGGAGTAAACTTCTTCAATTTCCTGACGGTGGTTTGCATGCATCTGCAGGATACGACCGATTCTTTCCTTCTTGCCCTTCGTTGAGTTGTATACATAGGAGCCTGTCTGTAAAGTTCCTGAATATACTCTGAAGAATGCAAGCTTTCCAACGAATGGGTCAGCCATGATTTTGAATGCGAGAGCCGAGAACGGACCTTTGTCGTCTGCAACTCTTTCAACTTCCTCTTCCGTATTAGGGTCAATACCCTTGATTGGCGGGATGTCCAGCGGGGACGGCATATAATCAACAACTCCGTCGAGCATCATCTGAACGCCCTTATTTCTGTAAGCAGATCCGCAGAACATAGGAACCATGCGGCCCGCAATGGTCTCTTTTCTGATTACTTCTTTGATTTCTTTTACAGTCAATTCTTCCCCGTCCAGGAATTTCATCATCAGTTCTTCGTCAGTCTCCGCAACGGATTCAACGAGTTTTTCTTTCCATTCCTGAGCAAGTTCGGACATTTCGGCAGGGATATCCGTGATTTCAAATTCCTTACCTAATTCGTCCTTATAAATCTCTGCTTTCATTTCTACTAAATCGATAATTCCAACGAAACTATCTTCAGCACCAATTGGCAGCTGGACCGGTACGGCATTCGCCTTGAGTCTGTCTTTAACCATCTGGACAACTCTAAAGAAATCTGCCCCCATAATATCCATCTTGTTAACAAAGATCATTCTTGGTACGCCATACTTCTCAGCTTGTCTCCAAACTGTTTCTGACTGAGGTTCAACACCACCCTTAGCGCAAAGTACTGTTACTGCGCCATCCAGAACTCTAAGAGATCTTTCAACTTCTACAGTAAAGTCTACGTGTCCCGGAGTATCGATTATGTTAATTCTGTGATTCTTCCATTGTGCTGTAGTAGCAGCAGAGGTTATAGTGATACCACGCTCTTGTTCCTGTTCCATCCAGTCCATCGTAGCCGCACCTTCGTGAGTTTCGCCTAACTTATGAGTTTTGCCTGTGTAGAACAGAATTCTTTCCGTAGTAGTGGTTTTGCCCGCATCAATATGCGCCATTATACCGATATTTCTGGTCTTTTCCAATGGAAAACTTCTTGGCATACTTATATCCTCCCTTCTACTTTTCTAAAAAATAATCTCTTCAAAACCTGCACCATGATTACCATCTGAAGTGAGCGAAAGCCTTGTTTGCTTCTGCCATCTTGTGGGTATCTTCTTTCTTCTTAACGGATGCACCTGTGTTGTTCGCTGCGTCCATAAGTTCTTTTGCAAGTCTTTCAGCCATTGTTCTCTCGCCTCTTGCTCTTGTGTACTTTGTGAGCCATCTGAGTCCCAATGTCTGTCTTCTTTCCGGTCTTACTTCAACCGGAACCTGGTAGTTTGCACCACCGATTCTTTTTGCTTTTACTTCTAATACAGGCATGATATTGTTCATAGCCTTTTCGAATACTTCCAAAGGTTCTTCGCCGGTCTGCTCTTTGATCTTGTCAAATGCACCGTAAACGATCGCCTGTGCTGTTCCTTTTTTACCGTCAAGCATGATGCTGTTGATTAATTTCGCAACAACAACGCTTCCGTAAACTGGATCCGGAAGTACTTCTCTCTTTGGTACGTTACCTTTTCTTGGCACTTCTCTTCCCTCCTCGCCGGATCACTTCGATTCTGTCTTATCTAGTACGAAATGATCTGCACAATATTTTTTTTGATAAAATTGCACATGTTCTTCACCCTTGCTCGTACAAATGACCTGTTTTGCGAGACAAGGATTACTCTGAGCGGCCGCAATTAAAAACCGTCCAGTCTTGCTAACGGGGTACTCGATCTATCTTTTGATGACCGCGAGCGCTTCTTTCTTCTATATAGAATAATAAGAATGCTCTACCGTTTTTTGATTTAATTATTTTTTCTTAGGTCTCTTAGCGCCGTATTTGGAACGTGCCTGAAGTCTGTTGTTTACTCCGGCTGTATCAAGAGTTCCTCTAACGATGTGATATCTTACACCTGGAAGGTCTTTTACTCTTCCGCCTCTGATCAGTACAACACTGTGTTCCTGCAGGTTGTGGCCGATACCAGGGATGTAAGCAGTTACTTCAATACCGTTAGTAAGACGAACTCTGGCAACTTTTCTTAACGCTGAGTTAGGCTTCTTAGGTGTTACTGTCTTTACAGAAGTGCAAACGCCTCTCTTCTGCGGTGAATGAGTGTCAGTAGCAACTCTCTTCAATGAGTTCATTCCCTTGTTAAGAGCAGGAGCTGTTGACTTCTTAACAGAACTTGTTCTGCCTTCGCGTACTAATTGGTTGATAGTAGGCATTCTTTTTCTCCTTTCTTTATAAAGTAGCTTTATTTTTTCAAGCGGAAATGACCTAAAATGCTATGATTCTAGGCCAATTTCGCTCAAAGCCAACATATAGTGTATCACAAATCCGTCCCCAGTGTCAATATTTTTTAGTCCATTTCAACGATATCCGGTCCGCCTGTCATAGTCGGTGTTTCGATGATCGGCTCTTCGAAGATTTCGTCGATGTCCTCATTCATATCGAGTGTCTGTGCAGCAGCGGCAGCTTCCGCTTCTCTTGCAGCCTCTTCCGCTTCTCTCTGCTGTCTTTCGAAGTTTTCCATAATCTCCGCATTGATACCATAGTCAAGTTCAATATTCTTGTATCTCTTCATGCCTGTTCCGGCAGGGATCAATTTACCGATGATTACGTTTTCCTTCAAGCCGATGAGCCTGTCATTCTTGCCTTTGATTGCAGCGTCCGTGAGAACTTTGGTTGTTTCCTGGAAGGATGCCGCTGACAGGAAGGAGCTCGTTGCAAGGGATGCCTTGGTGATACCAAGAAGTGTTCTCTTCGCAACGCAAGGGTCGCCGCCTTCGGCAATCGCTTTTTCGTTTGCTTCCTCAACTTCGAACTTGCCGTATAATGCGCCCGGAAGGAGATCTGTATCGCCTGCATCTTCGATCTTATACTTGGAAAGCATCTGACTTACGATAACTTCAACGTGCTTGTCGTTGATATCTACACCTTGCTGCTTGTATACTCTCTGTACTTCCTTGAGGAGGTACTGATATACACCTTCAACACCGTTTAATCTCAAAATGTCATGAGGGTTAAGAGGTCCGCGCGTAATCTGTCCGCCTGCGAATACCTTGTCGCCTTCTTTCACATTTAGTCTTGCACCATAAGGGATTACATATACATGGTCTGCTTCTTCGCCTCTTACCCTTACTTCTGTCTTGTTGTCTTTTCTTGCTTCAATGGAGATAACCTCTCCGTCCGCTTCGCAAATCTCTGCAAGTCCCTTAGGTTTTCTTGCTTCGAAAAGTTCTTCTACTCTAGGAAGCCCCTGCGTGATATCGCCGCCGGCTACACCGCCCGTATGGAAGGTTCTCATTGTAAGCTGAGTACCCGGTTCACCGATGGATTGTGCGGCTGTGATTCCGACAGCCTCACCGATATTAACTTCTTCACCTGTTGCAAGGTTTCTGCCGTAGCACTTCGCACACACGCCTGTTCTTGCGTGGCATGTCATTACGGCACGAATTGCAACGCTTTCGATTCCGCACGCTTCGATTTTCTCTGCTGCGTCTTCCATGATTTCATCGTTCTGTTCAACGATAACTTCTCCCGTCTGCGGGTCTACGATATCGATAAACGCTGTTCTTCCTACGATTCTCTGCTTCAGCGGTTCGATTACTTCCTTGCCGTCAGTGAAGGCTCTTACTTCCACACCTTCATCGGTTCCGCAGTCGTATTCTCTTACGATTACATTATGGGATACGTCTACAAGTCTTCTTGTGAGGTATCCGGAGTCAGCTGTACGAAGAGCTGTATCGGCAAGACCTTTACGAGCACCGTTTGAGGAAATGAAGTATTCCAAAATCGAAAGTCCTTCACGGAAGTTTGATTTGATAGGAATTTCTACGGTTTTACCTGTTGCGTTTGCCATCAGACCACGCATACCGCCGACCTGTTTGATCTGGTTCTTGGAACCACGGGCTCCGGAGTTTGCCATGATGAACAGGTTGTTCAGCGTCCCGAGCGAGCTCATGAGGGCGTCGGCAACATCATCGGTAGCTTTTGACCAAATCTTGATGATTGCTTCGTATCTTTCCTGTGCGGACATGAGACCCATTCTGAAAGCTTTTTCATACTTATCTACTTCCGCTTCCGCTGCTGCGATGATTGCTTCCTTTTCTTCCGGAATTTCCATATCGCTTACGCTGATTGTAACAGCAGCCTTTGTTGAATATTTATAGCCCATTGACTTAATGTAGTCAAGCATGATAACCGTTCCGGTGTTTCCGTGCTTTCTGTAGCATTTATCAATGATAGCACCTAATTTCTTTTTGTCGCAAAGGAAGTCAACTTCCAGCGAATACGGATCTTCGTCTCTGTCAACAAAGCCCAAATCCTGCGGAATTCCCTGGTTGAAGATAAATCTTCCGACTGTGGATTCCACAAGTCTTCCTTCTTTGTCTCCATCGAGGAACATTCTTACTTTAACCTTTGCGTGGATTCCGACAACTCCGTTCTGATATGCCATGAGCATTTCGTCAAGGTCAGTAAAGACTTTTCCGTCTCCCTTTTCGGCATAGGTATTTCTTTCTTCAACACCCGGGTGTGTCAGGTAGTAACTTCCCAGAATCATGTCCTGCGTAGGAGTCGTGATTGGGGAACCATCCTTTGGTGCAAGAATGTTATTTACGGAAAGCATGAGGAATCTTGCCTCCGCTTGAGCTTCTACCGAAAGCGGTACGTGAACCGCCATCTGGTCTCCGTCGAAGTCGGCGTTGAATGCCGTACATGCGAGCGGGTGAAGCTTGATTGCCTTACCTTCTACGAGAACCGGTTCAAATGCCTGAATACCGAGTCTGTGAAGTGTCGGCGCACGGTTAAGCATTACCGGATGTTCTTTAATAACTCCTTCGAGTACATCCCATACTTCCGGTCTTACCTTTTCGACCATTCTCTTTGCGCTCTTGATGTTGTGTGCATATCCCTGTTCAACGAGTTCTTTCATGATGAAAGGCTTGAACAGTTCCAATGCCATTTTCTTAGGAAGTCCGCACTGGTAGAACTTGAGTTCCGGTCCTACTACGATTACGGAACGGCCGGAGTAGTCAACACGTTTTCCGAGCAGGTTCTGTCTGAATCTTCCCTGTTTACCTTTGAGCATGTCGGATAAGGATTTCAGAGGTCTTGATCCCGGTCCGGTTACGGCTCTGCCGCGTCTTCCGTTGTCTATCAATGAGTCAACAGCTTCCTGAAGCATTCTCTTTTCGTTTCTGACGATGATGTCAGGAGCGCCGAGTTCAAGAAGTCGGTTGAGTCTGTTATTTCTGTTGATAACTCTTCTGTATAAATCGTTTAAGTCGGATGTTGCGAATCTGCCGCCGTCAAGCTGAACCATCGGTCTGATGTCAGGCGGAATTACCGGAATAACATCAAGAATCATCCATTCCGGTCTGTTTCCGGAAAGTCTGAGTGCTTCAATAACTTCCAGTCTTCTTACAACTCTGATTTTTTTCTGGCCTGAAGCATCTTTGAGTACGCTTCTGAGTTCTGCGGACAGCTTCTCAAGATCAATGTCTTCGAGAAGTTTTTTAACGGCTTCCGCACCCATTCCTGCAGAAAACGCATTGCCGTACTGTTCTCTTGCTTCTTTGTACTGCTGTTCTGTCAGTATTTCCTTGTAGCCGAGTCCGGTGTCTCCCGGATCGGTTACGATATATGCCGCAAAGTAAAGAACTTTTTCAAGGTTTCTCGGTGTAACATCAAGGCAGAGTCCCATTCTTGACGGGATGCCTTTGAAATACCAGATATGAGAAACCGGAGCCGCAAGCTTGATGTGACCCATTCTTTCCCTTCTTACTTTGGCTTTGGTAACTTCTACGCCGCAGCGGTCGCAGACGATGCCTTTATATCTGATTCTCTTATACTTACCGCAATGGCATTCCCAGTCCTTCATAGGCCCGAAAATCTTTTCGCAGAAAAGACCGTCTTTTTCAGGCTTTAAAGTTCTGTAGTTGATAGTTTCAGGCTTCGTAACTTCACCATGAGACCATTCAAGAATTTTTTCCGGAGATGCCAAATTGATCTGTATCGACTCGAAATTATTTAATTCATAATCGTTATTAATATTATTGTTCAAGGAGTCCCTCCCCTTTCTTTATTACTCAATTACTCTTCTCTGAAAGCGTCTTCTTCAAAGTCATCCTGCTGGCCGAAGTCAGCGTCGAAATCATCTTCATCTGCGTTTTCTTCACTGAATCCGCTGTTTAACATCTGCTCTTCGCTTTCGATTTCCGTCTCGAAATCCATGATGGATTCAAGGTTGCGAGGATCATCGTCATATTCCGAAGATTCCTTAATTTCGATTTCTTCATCATTTTCGGACAATACTTTGACATCAAGTCCCAGCGCCTGCATTTCCTTAATCAATACCTTAAAGGATTCCGGAATGCCCGGCTTAGGAATGTTTTCTCCCTTGACGATTGCTTCGTAAGTCTTAACACGTCCTACGATATCGTCGGATTTTACTGTCAAAATTTCCTGTAAAGTATAAGCAGCACCATATGCTTCGAGTGCCCATACTTCCATTTCTCCGAAACGCTGTCCGCCGAACTGCGCCTTACCGCCGAGCGGCTGCTGCGTTACCAGCGAGTACGGACCGGTACTTCTTGCGTGAATCTTATCGTCAACCAAATGGTGGAGTTTCAACATGTACATGTATCCAACCGTTACAGGATTGTCGAAGTATTCTCCGGTTCTTCCGTCTCTGAGTTTGAGCTTGCCTGTTCTAGGGTATCCGCATTCGTCCAAAAGACCGATGATGTCTTTTTCCGTTGCCCCATCGAATACAGGCGTGGAAATATACCAGCCTTTTTTCTTTGCGGCAAGTCCGAGGTGAACTTCAAGTACCTGTCCGACATTCATTCGGGAAGGTACGCCCAAAGGATTCAGCATGACCTGAAGCGGCTGTCCGTTTTCGAGGAACGGCATATCTTCTTCCGGTAAAATTCTCGAAATTACACCCTTGTTTCCGTGGCGCCCTGCCATCTTATCGCCGACATTGATTTTTCTCTTTGTGGCAATGTAGCATCTTACGAGTTTGTTTACTCCCGGCGGCAGTTCGTCGCCGTTTTCTCTGCAGAAAACTTTAACGTCAACGACAATACCGGTCTCGCCGTGCGGAACTCTGAGGGAAGTATCTCTTACTTCTCTTGCTTTTTCTCCGAAAATTGCACGGAGAAGTCTTTCTTCTGCGGTGAGTTCTGTCTCTCCCTTAGGAGTAACCTTACCTACCAAAATATCCGAAGAATTTACTTCTGCACCGATTCTTATGATGCCTTCTTCGTCAAGATCCTTGAGAGCGTCGTCACCGACATTCGGAATGTCTCTTGTGATTTCTTCCGGCCCGAGCTTGGTATCTCTGGCTTCGGACTCATATTCCTCGATGTGGAGCGAAGTCAGCACATCGTCCATCAACAGTCTTTCATTTAAGATGATAGCGTCTTCGTAGTTATAACCTTCCCATGTCATGAAACCGATGAGGAGGTTCTTTCCGAGAGCGATTTCACCGAGATCTGTGGAAGGTCCGTCTGCAATAACTTCGCCTTCGTCGATGTGCTCGCCGTTTGAAACAATCGGTCTCTGGTTTATGCACGTTCCCTGGTTGGAACGCTTGAATTTCAAGAGTTTGTAAACATCTCTTTCGTTGTTGTCGTCTCTTCTGATGATAATTGTGTCAGCATCAACAAATTCAACCGTGCCGGCTGCTTTTGCGAGTATTACAACACCTGAATCTCTTGCTGCTTTGTACTCCATGCCTGTTCCGACAATCGGAGCTTCTGTAACGAGGAGCGGAACTGCCTGACGCTGCATATTGGATCCCATGAGTGCACGGTTTGCGTCGTCGTTTTCGAGGAACGGGATCATAGCCGTTGCAACGGAAACTACCTGCTTCGGCGAAACGTCCATGTAGTCGATTTGTTCTCTTGGCATGAGTGCGATCTCGCCGTGCTCTCCTCTGGATGCAACCTTTGCATTTGCAAAATGTCCATCCTCTGTAAGCGGTTCGTTTGCCTGAGCAACAACCATCATTTCTTCTTCGTCAGCAGTAAGGTAGTGAATTTCGTCCGTTACTCTGTGTGTTTCTTTATCTACAACTCTGTACGGTGTTTCAATAAATCCGTACTGATTGATTATGCCATATGTTGTAAGAGAACCAATCAATCCGATGTTCGGACCTTCCGGCGTTTCAATCGGACACATTCTTCCGTAATGGGAATGGTGTACGTCTCGAACTTCGAATCCGGCTCTTTCTCTTGAAAGCCCGCCCGGCCCGAGTGCTGAAAGTCTTCGCTTGTGCGTAAGCTCGGCAAGAGGATTGTTCTGGTCCATGAACTGGGACAGCTGAGAACTTCCGAAGAATTCCTTAATCGCTGCCGTTACCGGTCTGATATTCATTAATGCCTGCGGAGTCGTAACGTCGATGTCCTGCGTTGTCATTCTCTCCTTTACGACTCTTTCCATTCTGGCAAGACCGATTCTGAATTGATTCTGCAGAAGTTCTCCCACAGTTCTCAGACGGCGGTTGCCCAAATGGTCTATATCGTCAATTGTTCCGATGCCATAATTTAAGTTGAGGATATAGCTGATGGACGCAATGATATCCTCTACGATAATATGCTTAGGAGAAAGGTCATTCTTTCTTTCCACAAGCATTTCCTTAAGTTCTTCCTCTGAAGATGCTGCTGCGAGTATCTCTTTGAGGACAGGATAAAACACCTTGTCAGCCACCTTAAGCCCTGTAATGTCAAAATCAACATAATGCTTAAGATCTACAAAGTTGTTTCCGATAACTTTTGTAACCTGGTCTTCTTTTTCCTTGTCCAGTGCATAGGCATAAATGTACTCCACACCTGCATTTTCGATGTCAGAAGCCAGTGTTCTATCAATTTTTTGTCCCTTTTCGGCAAGGATTTCTCCTGTCTCAGGGTGAATTACATCTTCGGCTGCCACTACGCCTGCAATTCTGTTTGATAAACCAAGCTTTTTATTGTATTTATATCTTCCTACTTTGGCAAGATCATAACGCTTTGCATCGAAGAACAAAGAGTTGAACAGTGCTTTCGCACTTTCCACTGTCGGCGGTTCAGCCGGTCTTAATTTCTTGTAAATTTCTTTCAGACCTTCTTCGTAATTGCTTGCGGTGTCTTTCTCCAAAGTCTTGAGCAGTCTCGGATCTTCTCCGAAAATATCGATGATTTCCTGGTTTGTTCCGAATCCAAGTGCTCTGAGCAGTGTTGTTACAGGTTGTTTCCTTGTACGGTCGACTCTGACGGATATAATTTCGTTGGAATCCGTTTCGTACTCGAGCCATGCTCCTCTGTTTGGAATAATTGTGGTTGAGAACAGCTTGTTGTTGGATTTATCAACAGTTACATCGTAGTAAGGTCCCGGTGAACGGACGAGCTGAGTTACGACAACTCTCTCTGCTCCGTTATAGATGAAGGTTCCTTTCTCGGTCATAAGCGGAAAATCGCCCATGAAAACTTCCTGTTCCTTCACTTCTCCGGTTTCTTTATTTATAAGTCTTACTCTGACCTTAAGCGGAGCTGCATACGTTACATCTCTCTCTTTACACTCCTCCTGCTCATATTTCGGAGCATCGGTGAGGGAGTTATCAATGAATTCTAAAACCAGATTGTCCGCATAGTCTTTAATCGGAGAAATATCTTCAAAAACTTCTCTGAGGCCTTCGCGGATAAACCAGTCATACGATTCCGTCTGAATCTGAATCAGGTTCGGCATTTCGCAAACTTCATTGATTTTCGCAAATGTCATACGTTCTTTTCTACCTACTTGTATAGGTTTTGGCATCTTTATCACTCCTTATATTCTTAAAACAAATTACTTTGTGTGGCAGTCTAATATTATATAATATCCGTGTCAAATAATCAAGTACTAATTTGGATTTTTTTAGAAATGATTTTATACAGAAAAAGCGGCCGCTTCGTGCGTGCCGCTTTTGAGGTCTGAATTTTTAATTATTTAAGAACTACAGTAGCTCCAACTTCTTCTAACTGAGTCTTGATAGCTTCAGCTTCAGCCTTTTCGATGCCTTCCTTGAGGTTTGTAGGAGCACCGTCTACAGCTTCCTTAGCTTCCTTTAAGCCAAGACCTGTGATTTCTCTTACAGCCTTGATAACTTTGATCTTTTCTGCGCCTGCAGATTCAAGTACTACTGTGAATTCTGTCTGTTCTTCAGCTGCTGCTGCGCCGCCTGCTGCACCTACAACTGCAACCGGAGCTGCTGCGGATACGCCGAATTCTTCTTCACAAGCTTTAACTAACTCGTTTAATTCTAAAACTGTCATAGCCTTTATAGCTTCGATAATTTGTTCTTTATTCATTTTATTTCTCCTTTATAAATTTTCTCGTTCTGAGATGTTTTAATTTTTTGATTCTGATTATTCTGCTTTCGCATCTGCGATGGCCTGGAATGTTCTAACTGCCTTGCTTACAGGTGACTGGATGCTGCCCATGAACTTAGCAATGAGAACTTCTCTTGACGGAATGTCTGCAACAGCCTGGATGCCGTCTTTGTCGAGGAAGTTGCCTTCTACAACACCTGCTTTGAATTCCATCTTCTTGAATTCTTTGATTACTTCGTTTAACACTCTTGCCGGAGCAGTTGCGTCTTCCTTGCTGATTGCAAGTGCGCTCGGTCCGTCGAGAACTTCTGCAAGACCTTCGAATTCAGTTCCTGCGATCGCTCTCTTTACAAGTGTGTTTTTATATACAGTGTAGTCTACGTTTGCTTCACGGAGTTTCTTTCTCATAGTGTCTGCCTGAGCAACTGTGATTCCCATGTAGTCGATGACAACTGCAGACTGTGCACCGTCTAATTTTTCTTTAATTTCGTCGATGACGATCTGTTTCGCTTTTTGAGCTTCTACTGACATTATATGTTCTCCTTTCTTGCCCGGTCATGTCGGACCAAGCAGAGTATGGCTGGTACTCCATAAAAAAACCTTGCATGCTTTCGTTTTCCGCAGTATGCAAGGTCAATATTTTATATTGTACCTCGGCGGGAAATTAAGCTTTCGCACCCGCTGTCTACGGTTTTATTTCATTGTTATTAGTTCATTCAGTTCGAAGAAACGATTAGAACTGAATCAGCGCCGGATTAACCTTTACTCCAGGGCCCATTGTGGAAGCAACTGTTACGCTCTTCAGATACTGTCCCTTAGCTGCAGCAGGTTTTGCCTTTACAACAGCTTCAAGAAGTGCATTGAAGTTTTCAGTTAACTTCTCAGGTCCGAAGGAAACCTTTCCGATCGGTGTGTGGATGATGTTTGTCTTGTCAAGTCTGTACTCAACTTTACCTGCTTTGATTTCCTGTAAAGCTTTTTCAACATCCATTGTAACTGTTCCTGACTTCGGGTTCGGCATTAAGCCCTTAGGTCCTAAGATTTTACCTAATCTACCTACAACACCCATCATATCAGGAGTAGCAACTACTACATCGAAGTCAAACCAGTTTTCGGTCTGGATCTTCTGAGCCATTTCTTCAGCTCCTACATAATCAGCACCTGCAGCTTCCGCTTCCTGTGCCTTAGGTCCTTTAGCAAATACTAAAACCTTTTTTGTCTTACCTGTTCCGTGGGGAAGAACGATTGCACCTCTAACCTGCTGGTCAGCGTGTCTTCCGTCAACGCCAAGTTTGATGTGTACTTCAACTGTTTCGTCGAATTTTGCTTTCGCATTTTCTACAGCAACCTTTAAAGCATCTTTTGCTTCAAATAATTCAGCCTTGTTGTAAGCTGCAGCTGCTGCTTTGTAATTTTTACCTCTCTTAGGCATTTTTACCTCCTCGTGGTACTAACGACTTTCGTCTTCCACTTCCTATTAATCTTCAATAACGATTCCCATACTTCTTGCAGTACCCTTAATCATTTCTGTTGCAGATTCTAAGTTTGCTGCATTTAAGTCTGGCATTTTGGTCTTTGCAATTTCTTCAGCTTGAGCTCTTGTTAATGTTGCAACCTTCTTCTTGTTAGGTTCTCCGGATGCAGCATCAAGTCCTGCGGCTTTCTTAAGAAGAACTGCTGCCGGTGGTGTCTTTGTAACAAATGTGAATGATCTGTCAGCATAAACGGTGATTACTACAGGAATAATCATACCCGGCTGGTCTTGTGTTCTTGCGTTAAACTGTTTGCAGAAATCCATAATGTTTACACTCTTCTGACCTAAAGCCGGACCTACCGGAGGTGCCGGAGTGGCATTACCGGCTGCAATCTGAAGTTTAATATAACCTTCTACCTTTTTAGCCATCTCGTTTTCTCCTTTCTTTAAATTTTATCCACCTGACTGAATTCCAATTCTACAGGTGTTTCTCGACCGAACATGGAAACCTTAACTCGCAGTACCTGTTTCTCTTTGTTGATCTCTTCTACCGTGCCCATGAAGCTCTCGAAAGGACCACTGATAACTCTTACTGTTTCGCCAACTTCCACATCAAGGTCGATATAAACTTTTTCTATACCCATTCTCGCCACTTCTTCATCCGTAAGCGGAATCGGTTCGGAGCCATGACCTACGAAACCTGTAACCCCTTGCGTGTTTCTGACAAGGTACCAAGACTCGTTGGTAACAATCATCTTTATAATTACATAACCCGGAAACATCTTCCTGGTTTTGATCTTGCGCTGCCCGTCTTTTATTTCAACTCTGTCTTCGGTAGGTACAACGATGTCGATAATCAGGTCTTGCATCCCACGGTTTTCAACCATTTTTTCGATATTCACTTTTACTTTGTTTTCGTGACCGGAATAAGTATGCACAACATACCATTTGGCTTGGCCGTCACCTCTGATTCCCTCTCCTTCGAGAGGAGAAACACCTTTATTCTCAAAATCTGACATTCTCGTACCTTCTTTTCAATCGTTTAAGTAATAAAATTAAGATTTTAAGCCTAGTTCAAAGTGATGTTTAAAACTGACTTGAGTGCTGCCAGAACGCCTGTGTCGATGAGCCAAAAGCCCAGTGCGAAAACAGCGCAGGTAGCGATTACCACAGCCGTATAGGATATTGTTTCTTTTTTTGTAGGCCATACAACCTTCTTCATTTCAACCTTCACGGATTTAAAATATTCCTTGAAGCTTGTTCTTTTCTTTGTTACCTCTTTATTAGCCATTCTATCCTCTCCTTATTTTGTTTCCTTGTGAAGAGTATGTTTCTTGCAGAATCTGCAGTACTTCATCATTTCAATACGATCCGGGTCGTTCTTCTTGTTTTTCATCGTATTGTAGTTTCTTTGCTTACACTCTGTGCATGCCAGCATAACTTTAACTCTCATGTTGATTGTCCTCCGTTTAACTCAAAATTCAGAGCCCTTTTGTAAGAAGCTCTGTTACGCATAATCATAAAGTTGCCTATTAATTATAAAACAGTGCTTTTTCAATGTCAATATGCTTTTTTAACTATTTTCCAAAGTATTTTCCGATACTTTCACGATTTTGTCGAGTGCTTTCATCTCTTCTTCCGGAATTGCGTCTACCGTACTTGCATTAAATCCGAGTGCATAGCAGTATTCAAAACCGTTTGTTCCCTTTATCGCCTGCTTGGATATTTTCCAGTCCGGCATCTGGTCAATCTGCATCTTCACGATGCTTGACATCTCGTCGGTGGTCATATTCGTTGCAAGATTATCTTTAACCGCATCAAGCAGTGCGGTATATTTCGTAAGAATTGTAGTGCTCTTGGTGCATTTCTTTATAATTGCTTCCATCACCTGCTGCTGATTTTCGTTTCTCTTCATATCGCCTTCCGGGAAGGAATGTCTCTCTCTGCAAAAAGCAAGTGCAAGTTTGCCGTCAACCTTATTGATTCCCTTTACAAAATGATGTCCGTTAAGTTCCGGCATCCCTTTCATTCCCGACGTGTAGAAGTCTCTGTCGGATTCAATTTCGATTCCGCCGATTGCATCAACCAGTTTCATCACCGTGCTGTAATTGACACGCAGGTAATAATTGATGTCGATTCCAAGCTGATTCTCGATTGCACCGATGCTTTCCTGTATGCCGTAAAGGCTCGAATGTGTAAGTTTATCGCTCGCTCCCTTGCTCGGCAGCTGTACATAATAATCTCTCGGTATTGATGTGAGAAGCACTTCATGCGTTATCGGATTAACCGTTGCAATCATGTTTACATCGGTTCGGTTCGGAATGTCAATCGAGCCTTCCATATCCGATCCGCTGATATATATATTGAAGGATTCTTTTGTAACGTCAACCGACGATGTTCTGTCTTCAGATTCTATAGGCATCGAAACCGTGTGAAGCACTTTGGTTTTTTCCGCAATATTCAAAGCCTCCATTTCCGTATCCGAGCTGCTCTTCATGCTCTCATACGAAGCGGCGCTCAAGAAAATTGCATTGTATTCGCCGTTCAAAAGCTTAACGATTGTGTCCTTTGCGGTATCCACATAGGCATACTCAACAGAAACTTCTCCCTGAAGCTTGCTCTTTGCCTCCGAATAAGCAAGGTCGTGTGACATATAGGTTCCGATTGTCTGTCCGGCAAGGGTGCTGATGTCTGCTTCTGCCGCGCCCTCCGCTTCTGCCTCGGCTGCTCCTTCGTTTCTGACAACCACATAATAATCTTCCGTTGCCGCAATCCCCTGCGAAATATTATCCAGGAAATTGAGTGTATCCGCAAGATAATATGTCCCTACTCCGAAGACCCCGATCAAGAGCACTGCTATAATCGCAGCCGCGTTTCTTCTGCTCTTTATCCCGTTTCTGCTGAACATCACCGGTACAATAAAAATACTCGCAACCGCAAGCAGCCCGATTCCGCTGTACAAATACTTTGCGGGCAGTACGTTGAGCCAGCAAAGCAATGCAATAAATGCACATGCCAATATTACGTAGATAACCGCAAGCACCCTGAAAAATGCAAGCCCCTTCACTTTTCTTGATGCGCGTTTTTCCGCCTCAAGCTGTGCCATAATTTCTTTCTGTCTGTCTTTTCTCATAAAATACCTCTATGTATGTCCCATATTCTGCCGTTTTCTCTTCCACAAAAAAAGCCTTACGCAAGGCTTCTTCCGAGTATTATATATCTTTTCGCCGGGTTTGGCAATAGCTTATATCATTTACAAAGCCTCCGAGCAGTGATATAATCGCTTATCATAGATTGAAATAATGCTTGCAAAGGATTTATAATCATGAACCGATTTGCTGTTTTGATGCCGCTTGCGGCGGGGGCATGCTGGGGAGCATCCGGAATTTTCGTAAGAACGCTCTCCGCTGCCGGATTTAATACAATAACCGTAATGTTTTCCAGATCAATTACCGGCAGTGTCCTGGTGTTTTTGTTTTTGCTTTTTTATGACAGGAGTCTTTTAAAAATACAGCTGCGCGATATTCCGCTTTTTCTTTCCCTGTCGATAAACGGCTATCTTTTGATGAATACCTGCTACAACCTGACCGTCGCACGGCTTACCTTGTCACTTGCTTCTGTGCTCCTTGGTCTGTGCCCGATTTTCGTGCTTTTTTTTGGAGCCTTGTTTTTTCACGAAAAAATCACGCTTGTAAAAGTCAGCTGCATGCTTGCCGCTCTTACAGGGTGTGCACTGCTTGCCGGAGTCTTTGAAAAAAATTCCGACATTGCCTGGAGTTTTTTGGGCATCGCTACCGGACTTGGTTCCGCGCTTTTCAATGCGGTTTACACGCTCAACTCAAAGCAGTTGACCTCTGCAGGTTATAATGCGCTCACGATTAATCTGTATGCGTTCGCCTTTACCTCGCTCGTCCTGGCACCGTTTGCCGATTGGAACATGTTTGTCGGATATGCTGCTTCCGATCCGCTTAACGGTTCACTGGTATATTTGGCGCAGGCGCTTGTAACCTCAATTATGCCGAACTTTCTGTATACGAATGCGATTCAGCGCATTGACTCGGGCAATGCCGCGATTCTTTCCTGCGGTGCTGAACCCGTTTCCGCAATGATATTCGGAATCCTGTTATATAACGAAATCCCAAGCGTGCTTGGGATTCTCGGCATGGTTATAACTGTTTCCGCACTTGCTGTGCTCACAAGATCAGATAAAAGTAAGCAGCTCTGAGGTTTCTTTCCTCGGCGGAGCCGCAACCTCAGCTTCCGTTGGATATCCGATAGGAATTACCGCTCCAACCTGCTGTCCTTCCGGAATCGGGAGGACTTTTTTTAATTCAGCATCATCAAAATAACCCTGAATAACGGTTCCAAGGCCTTTTTCGTGAGCCGCAAGACAGAATGTCTGCGCCGCGATTCCGGCATCGAACATTTGCCATCCGTCACCCTTCGGAGTCGAAAAACTTCCATCCTTATCAAAGCCCGAACGGCCTTCCACAAATGTAAGAATCACAACTGCCGGTGCTCCTGCGATTGCTTTGATATTATAGTCAGAGCCGTAAGTGCATTTGCTGTTTGCAATAGCTGCAATCTTCTCTTTGTCGTCAACCACAAGATATCTGACAATCTGCGTGTTCTTCCATGAAGGTGCAAATCTTGCGGTTTCCACGATTTCCTCAATCAGCTTTCTGTCAATTGGTTTGTCCTGAAATTTTCTTATGCTTCTTCTTTCTTTTATTCCTTTAACTAAATCCATCTTTTCCTCCGTGTGTTTTTAAAAAGCGGCCCCTCGCGGAGCCGCCCTCAATTTAGCTTATATGCGTTTAATGACGCAGAGATTCTTATTCGATAATCTCTGTAACTACGCCGGAGCCTACTGTTCTTCCGCCTTCACGAATAGCGAATCTAAGTCCTTCTTCGATTGCGATTGGTGTGATCAGCTTTACTTCCATGATGATGTTATCTCCAGGCATGCACATTTCTGTTCCTTCCGGAAGCTGAAGGTCGCCTGTTACGTCTGTTGTTCTGAAATAGAACTGCGGTCTGTATCCGTTGAAGAACGGTGTATGTCTTCCGCCTTCTTCTTTCTTCAGTACGTATACCTGTCCCTTGAAGTGTGTGTGCGGATGAATCGAACCTGGCTGGCACAGTACCTGTCCTCTTTCGATTTCGTTTCTCTGTACGCCTCTAAGAAGTGCTCCGATGTTGTCGCCTGTTTCTGCTCTGTCAAGAAGCTTTCTGAACATTTCTACACCGGTTACAACTACTTTTCTCTTCTCTTCCGTAAGTCCTACGATTTCTACTTCGTTTCCTACTTCAAGTACGCCTCTTTCTACTCTTCCTGTTGCTACTGTTCCACGTCCTGTGATGGAGAATACGTCTTCTACCGGCATCAGGAATGGCTTATCGTTGTCTCTTTCCGGTTCAGGAATGTAGCTGTCTACTGCTTCGAACAGTTCTACAATCTTGTCTCCCCATGGGCCTGCAGGATCTTCTAATGCCATAAGTGCGGATCCTCTGATGATTGGTGTATCATCTCCAGGGAATTCATAGTCATCAAGTAATTCTCTTACTTCCATTTCTACAAGGTCAAGAAGCTCTTCGTCGTCTACCATATCGCACTTGTTAAGGAATACGATGATGTATGGTACGCCTACCTGTCTGGAAAGAAGAATGTGTTCTCTTGTCTGCGGCATCGGTCCGTCTGTTGCTGCTACTACAAGGATTGCTCCGTCCATCTGTGCTGCACCTGTGATCATGTTCTTTACATAGTCAGCGTGGCCCGGGCAGTCTACGTGTGCGTAGTGTCTGTTCGGTGTTTCGTATTCTACGTGTGCTGTAGAAATTGTGATACCTCTTTCTCTTTCTTCCGGAGCTTTGTCGATCTGGTCGAATTCTACGTTTTCACCAAGACCGTATCTCTGGTGGAGAACCTTTGTGATTGCTGCTGTAAGGGTTGTCTTACCGTGGTCTACGTGACCGATTGTACCGATGTTAATATGCGGTTTTGTTCTTTCGAATTTCTGTTTTGCCATTTTGAAATTTCCTCCTGATTATATAACGTTATTTTTTGGAAGTGCAGACTTGGGCGTCCCCAAATCCACTGTTGGGTTTTGCTCAAACCTAATCTTAATTTTACCATATTGGGACTGGTTTGCAAGTGGTTTTTTCAACTTTTCAATTAATTTTCACGCATAAAAAAATCCCGCGCAGCTCGATAACCGTCGCCGTACGGGATCCTAATGGAGCTGTTGAGCAGGCTCGAACTGCCGAACCTCTTCCTTACCAAGGAAGTGCTCTACCTACTGAGCTACAACAGCATATTTTTTGCTTAGTTATTATAGCACAGTTCTATTATCTTTGTAAAGCATTTTTGCATGCTTTTCTAGCGCGGAAGCACAATTTGTTTGTTTTCCCTGGATTCTCTGTAAAGCGTAAACTTGTGGCCGATTGCCTGAACAAATTCCGCACCGAGTGTTTCGGCAACATCGTTTGCCACATCCTTGGCTTTCAGGTCACATCCTTCCTGCAGTTTGATCTTTACCAGCTCCCTCGCCTCAAGGCAGACATCAATCTGCTTTATCACATTGTCGGTAAGCCCAAACTTTCCTATATATGCCACCGGGTCAAGGTCGTGCGCCATTGACCGCAGATAACTTCTCTGTTTACTGTTTATCATTCTTTTCCTCCCGTGTATCTCAAATTTTTGTGTTTTTACTCCTGCATGTACAAAAGGACTTTTTTCTTTATTCGCTGCAGCGCGTTGTCTATGGATTTCGGTGATTTGTTAAGCAGACTCGCTATCTCGGTGTATGGACGGCCTTTTAATTTCTCGCTCCATACCTTCCACTCGAACTCGCTGAAAATCCCGCTGTCCTGTGCTTTCAGGCAATCCACGACCTCTTTTATCAATGTGAGCGCCTCCGGATTGTTCTCTTCGCTGTCACGGAGAAGATTCTCCATCGTCGTTTCCCAGTCGCCGTCAATGACGGTCTTGCTGAGGGACAAAGACTCATTCAGCGGCTGGTGCTTTTTCCGGTTGGCGTTCTTGATTGCAGTGATGATTTGGCTGTTTATGCAAGTGTCTGCATAGGTCTTAAATGAGGCCTCGCGTTCCGGGTCGTAATTGCGGATTGCCTTGAAGAGTCCGATCATGCCTTCCTGAACAACATCCTCAGCCTCCGCTCCGACAATGAAGTAAATCTTTGCTTTACCCTTTGCCAGGCTCTTGTATTTTTCAATTAAAATCTCCTCTGCCGTCTCGCTTCCTTCTTGCGCCATCTTTACAAGCTGCTCGTCGGTGAGGATATGCACTGCACTATTGTCCATCTCTTTGTTTCCTAACCTCATACATAATTACCGCGGCAGCATTCGACGCGTTCAGTGATGTTATCTTTCCAACCATAGGCATGGAAACCACAAAATCGCATTTTTCGCGGACAAGTTTGCTGATGCCGAAGCCTTCGCTTCCGATTACAACAGCAATCGCACCTTTCAGGTCAGCCTTATAATATTCCTGTCCGCCCATGTCACATGCGGCTACCCAGATTCCGCGTTCTTTGAGTTCATCAATCGTCTGCGCGATATTCGTCACCTTTACGCAAGGCATGTATTCAATCGCCCCTGCCGAAGCCTTTGCAACGGTTTCCGTAAGCCCGCAGGCTCTGCGCTTCGGAATGATAACCCCGTGTGCGCCTACGCACTCGGCGGTTCGCATAACAGCCCCCAGATTATGCGGATCTTCCAAGTTGTCAAGTATGATTATGAAAGGCTCTTCACCGGCTGCCTTCGCCCGCGCAAAAATGTCTTCCATTTCCGAATATTCATACGGGCTGGTATAAGCCGCAACGCCCTGATGTGCCTGACCCGGCGCAATTCGGTCCATTGCTGCCTTCTCGACTTTCATCACCGGAATGCCCTTTTCCTTCGCCATAGCCAGTATTTTTATCATGGAACCCTCGGTACTGCTTACGACGAGTTTATCTATCTCTCTGCCGCTTTTCAGGGCCTCTGTGACCGGATTTCTGCCCACGATAAGGTTTTCGTTTCTTTCTGCGGCAAAATTCTCTCTCTTCGGAGCCGGTCTGTCCGGTACGCTTTTTTTCGACGGAGCCGCATTCTTCGGTCCGTAACCGTAGCCGTATGTGCCGCGCTTTGTCACGTGGTTTTCTCTCTTGTTCTTTACCTTCGCCATTATTTTCTCCTGTATTCGACAAACTGATACTGTATGCCGTTTTCTTCCATCACATCGCTCTCCCAAACCGGTTCAAAATGCTTCATCCTATCGACATTCATAATATGCTTGTCCGCGTCAAATGTCTCAAAAATCTTAGTGATAAAGATTCTGTCGCACTGCCTTATGAGCTGCATGTAGACCTGCTCACCGCCGATTATCATCACATCATCCGGTGCATATTTCGCACATTCGGCCATCAGTTCCTCCATGCTGTGAACGATGATACACCCCTCTTTCCCGAAGCTTGTATCGCTCGTCAGCACGATATTGGTTCTTTCCGGCAGCGGTCTGCCTCCGGGCAGGCTTTCGAGCGTCGCTCTGCCCATAACGACAACTTTGCCTTTTGTTTTTTCTTTGAAATATCTGAGGTCTCCCGGAAGGTGGACGAGAAGTCCTCCGTCTTTTCCGATTCCCCAGTTTTGGTCTGCGGCTGCGATTAAGTTCATTTCGTTTCCTTTCTCTGCTAAATTGCGATTGGAATATTCAAAATCTGCGGATTTGTCTGATAATCTTCTACAATTATGTCCGCTGTCGTGAAATCATAAAAATCCTTGACTTCAGGGTTCAGCTTCACCTTCGGTGCCGGATACTGCGGCCTCTTAATGAGTTCTTCAATTACCGGCACATGCTTATTATAGATATGCGCATCCGAAATTACATGCACAAGCTGCCCCGGCATAAGCCCGCTGGCCTGCGCGAACATCATCAGCAGGATGGAATACTGAACGACATTCCAGTTGTTTGCCGCCAAAATATCCTGCGAACGCTGATTCAAAATTGCATTCAGTTTATTGCCCGTCACATTGAAAGTCATGCTGTAAGCGCAAGGCTCCAGATTCATCTCGGACAAATCCTCAAAATTATAGATGTTCGTCATAATACGCCTTGACTGCGGCTGATTCTTGAGCTGCCAAAGCACATTGTCCACCTGATCCATCTCTCCCTGAGCGAATTTATATTTCTTCGCCATCTGGTAGCCGTACGCCTTGCCGATGGAGCCGTCTTCGTCCGCCCATTCATCCCAGATATGCGGTTTTAAATCGTGTATATTATTGGACTTTCTCTGCCAAATCCAAAGGATTTCGTCCGTCGCGGATTTGATTGCCGTAGGTCTGAGCGTCAGCGCCGGAAACTCCTCGGAAAGGTCGTACCTGTTCACAACTCCGAATGTCTTGATCGTATACGCAGGAGAACCGTCTTCCCAACGGGCACGCACAGTCTCACCTTCTGTCGAAAATCCTTCCGTCAAAATCTTTTCGCACATATTTACAAATAGTTTGTCCGCTTTGCTCATGCCTGTCCTCCTTTTTCTGCCCACTTATGCTTTCCTTATAGTATACTTGATTTTCGTCCGAGAAACAACAAAAAATGCGAAAGCCCGGCATAAATTCGCCGAGCCTTCGCGTGTTTATAATTTCCGAGCATAGCCGAGGAAATTATATCGAATCATCCTTGCGCCAACGGCGTTCGCGGCAAAGCCGCATAGAAATCGGAAGATTCGTTACTTACTCCATGTTCTGCTTGCGTACTTACACTGCTTGAGTGCTGTCTTTGCAACGAGCTTGCCGTTTTCGTCGTAAGCTCTTACCTGAACTTTGTAGAAGTACTTCGTGCCCTTCTTACCGCTTGTGTTTGTGTAAGAAGCGACTTTCTTCGTTATCGCCGACTTGTAAGAAGCGGACTTCTTCGTTGAGCGATAGAAGCGATACTTCACGGTGAAGCCAAGGTCTTTGAGTTCCTTGATGGAAGCGTTTACCTTCGCGTCGCTCTTGAGAACTGCTTTGATGTTCTTCTTCGCTGTCTTGCTCGAGCGTGCTACGAACTTCATATTTTTTACGATGGACTTCGCCTTTGCGATGTTTGCTGCGGCATCGTCTGTCGGCTCTGCTGCCTTTTCGATTGCAACGGTTACGGTAGAGCCTGTTGCCGCGTCGGACATCGCTTTCAGCTCTTCCTGCGTGTAAGTCTTATCGCCGAACGGAGTCTTGATTGTGAGCTTCGCATCGGTGTCTTTTACGATGGAGTCGATGAAGCTCTTATCGAGCGTTACATCTGCCTTTGCCGCATCGCCGACTTCCTTGCTCGGAACAACCAAGATGATTTCGTTTGACTTGCCTGCCGTTGCCTGTTTCAAAATTTCTTTCTGATTCTCAGCAGAAACCTTAACATCCGCAACCTTCGTCTTAGTGCCGTCTGCGTTTGTCTTTTCGCTTACCTTGACATCGGTTGGTGCAGTCGTCGTGCCTGTCTTGGTGTCGGTGGTGACATCCTTGACTTCTTCGACAGTTCCGCCGCCACTTATATCATCACCCCAGCCGCTCTCATATCCGGTTTCCTTTTTGTAATCATCCGTATAGAACCAGAGAATGGTATCTCCATTTTTCAATACTCGAGTTGCATAACCTTCATCTGCGATTAGTCCATTCAAACGGTACATCCATCCGCTATTGTTTCCATTGGTGAACTCTCCGAGCCACTCTTTTTCTGTTGGATGCATGACCTGTGAGATGTAAGTACCTTTGTCTGTTTGAAAATCAATTCCCGAATTATATAACATCATATCTGTTACATATTTTACTGTTGATCCCTTCGGAACGGTAAGTGTCGTTGTCGGAATCCATGTCTGTACCTCATGTCCCGGGTTTGGATTTCCTTTTCCATCCTCCCCATGCAATTTATCACCTGTCCATGTGAAAGATACTTTTATTGAATCTGTACTTGCATTTTCTTGTTTCCGCTTAATAGTAATTACATATTCCTGCGTTTTCGTTTTGTCAGCAGAGATTACTTTAAAAGTAAAGGAATTATCTCCAATTTTTAAGGTCTTTGCTTGGCTAGGGCTGTCCTCGGACAGTTCTTCTCCAATTGCATCTTCCTCTGAAATCAAAAGCACTGTTGCGTTTGGATTTAGTGCTTCTGCTTTGAACGCAACCTTTTCCACATTGTTTTCGACTTCGTATACAAAATTATTGTTTGCAATTTCGTTGCCTTCAACAACGCGATCGCCCGGTGTAATTACTATATTGTTGATATCAACATTATCTGCCGGGTTTCCGCCACCGGTTACGGAAAATACATATATGCTAGGTTCTTTTTCGCCATTCTGAACAATAATACGCAGCGTTCTTGCTCCATTTTCGTCCAGCAATACTTTTCTCGTAGCGGTGCCGGTAAATTTTGTATTGTTTATCCAAATATTATCTGTTTTATTCTTGCCTGCAACACTGACATTCAAGCTTTTAATCGAATCATCGTTTAATGCAATTTCATAGAAGTTTCCGATTTTATTTGATGTCTGCGAGAAATTTACGGTTGAATACTCTATATCATTGATTTTAATTGAGCTAGGCTGTTCGGTTACCCCAACAGCTTCTTTCTTTTTGCTTGCGTTTACCTTACTAATACCTCCAATCTCAGGAGATACTTCACCAAAGGCAATTGTCGTATATATCATACAATTGGTTGCCTTTACATATTTTACTTCGTCAAGTTCTACGGGCATCCCCTTATCGTCAACAGCCCATGAAATGTCCATATACTGTGCACCTTCAACATATGGGTTTTTTACTGAGATAGCCGTAGGATTTACATCTCCGTTTTCGGAAACATCTGCATACCCAAATGCGTGTTCGGGCCTCTTTCCAATTCCGCTATATGTACATACTCCGGTTAAGGTGTATGCTTCACCCAGCTCTTTTCCGCTGAGTTCTTTGTGTGTAGCATTGAGCGGATAGTACATATCTGTTCTGAAATCAAGCCGATTTTCGGCACCGTCCTTTGACGTAAAGCTTGTCATTCTGGTTGATGCACCGCTTTCTTTGGCATCGCGTTTATATGTAACCCAATAGTTCCAATCTGTTGTGAGTTCGTAGTATTCTGATCCTGCAAGGTTGTACCATGTCTCTCCATCTTTAGACACGCTGATTGCTGCAGGTTCCGCGGCATTTTTTCCAAAAGAATTTCCGTAAACAACAAAATCAACCCCATATTTGTTCATCGGATCGTTTTTGATTGCTTCATCAAATTCATAGACAACGTATCCGCCAAATGATCCCAATGTAGTTATGTTATACAAATTATCCGTGTTAATATCAGCTCCTAAGGTATTATCAGGAACAATTCCGCCGCCCCAATAGCCATTAACGAACTGTCCCGGTCCCGGCAAAGCTTCTTTAACCCTTGACGCACCATCCGGCATTCTTGGATATACACGAATGTTATATTCGGTGTATCTGTCTTCTTTTGTTGCATCGCTTACAAATATTTTTGCAATTGTCGGGGCCATTCTCAGTCTTCCGTAATAATCTTTTTGACCATTCCTCTCGTAAGTCGGTCGTTGTAAGATTAACGGGTGCTCCTCATCAATTACCTTGCCTTCATAAGCATTTGAATCTTTTGTCGCCGGGACATCATAGGTTACAATATATCCGCTTTCTGCCTTTGCAGTAAGCTTAAATGTCTTATCAGAGCCTTCTGCTGCCTTGGTAAACGCATCTAATGTAACGGAGTTTCCCTCATTTACCAGTGAGTTCCTGACAATGAGACCATTTTCAATTTCTAATGATTCAAATTGTAATAACGGTTTCGCACGATTTACAACAATTGTATAGGTTTCGTCCTTTTGGTTGTCTTGGTCTGATTGTCTGTGTGTCACAAGGCTGAATGTGTTTTCACCGTATTTCAGCGGTAAATCTTTAAATGTGTATTTGCGCGCATAAGGGGCACTTGGATTTTTTTCGTATCCTTTGTTTTCATTTTTGCATTCTTGATCGTTTAATTTGACAGTCACAGCATCATCGCAAGTGCAGAATATAAAGCTTATTTTGTTATTCTCTTCCGGTAAATTGATTGCCTTCTCGTCGGTATACTCTCGACGTTTTCTAGCGTCTTCCGTGCAGTTCATCGGATTCAATAGTGTAGTATTTTTTCGCGAATCTGTTGTATAATATTGGAGTCCTACCAGCTGATTATCCTCTTTCAGCTTAATAGAAAATTCGTAGGTGTTCGTATTGGTTTCATCCGAATCGCTGGCTACTGTTACAAAAACCTTATTGTCCTCATAGTCTGCACTTTTAGCACTTAATCCTTTAATGGTGCATTTACCATTTTTCACATTCAGTGAATTTTCTCGCTGTTTTACCTCTTTAATTATACAATTTTCTGCTGCTTTCAAGGTGAGTGAAATGCCACCCAAGGCTGCCGATCGCAGCGGGGGATTGATGGTGACAGTATACTCTGTCACTTGCGGGCTAAATTCCGGTGTAACCGTAACCCCGTATGGAATTTTATTTTGGTTTCCTGTTGAAAAATCCGCCGTGAGCAAGGTCGGTTTCTCGTCAGCGTATACATAGTTAATGACATTTGGATTTACAAGAAGACTTGTTATAATCAACGAAAATGCCAAAAACAGCGAAAAGATTTTTTTCATTTTATCTCTCCCTTCTCTCTTATTTTTATTCATTTTTACCTCCTGTAAAATGTTTGGGTTCTCGACGACTGCTCGCCATATCATCAAAGCATTGACTTCTTACATTCTGTTTTTGTATTGTAAGTCGTCTATGCTGTGTGAACGTTTTTCATCTTAGTTTTCTGCTTTTATCCCCTGCTGTTCCCGAATCTGTCTGCGGTACTCTTTGTGCCGCGCCCGCTTTTCTCTTCGCCTTTGCTGTTTGTCGAGGTATGACTGTGCGACAGGTCTTGTGCCCGCACGCTCCAGCATGCGGTTCCACGGGCCGAAGCGTGCTTTCAGTTCCCTGTCATACAGTACATCTGCCTGCATGGGTTCTCTTCCGTTTTCCTCAGTGAAGTCACGGACAAGCTGCAGGAGTTCTTCGTCTGTCATCGCTTTATAAGATTCCCGGAGTTTGTTCAGTCTTCGCACCTTTTCTTCCCCCGTCAGAGCCGGGTCATTCTTTATGCGTTCTTTGAGTTCTCTTTGGTTCATCTTGGTATTCCTCTTATATCTATGTTGTCTTTTGCTCCTGCGGGCGGCGTCACCTGTCAGCACCGCCCGGTAAGGATGAAAAGAATTTTTTGCATAAAAAAACGATGATTGTAATAACCATCGCCCTTGTGTCTTGTTTTGATTGGCTCCGAAGCGAAATGGAAAGGTATGCGGATGCGGTTACTTCCGCACGTTGTCAATTCATCGTTTCGGGGTTTGTAGGTCTTCTGACTTATCTATTCATGCGCAGAGGATTCTCTCCTTTACACAAACGCATTGCTTCAGCCTTCTCGCGGAGCCATGACAGCTCTTCAAATGACCGGTTTTCACCGCACGCAGGATGTGTCCTGCATGGAAAACAACACTTTAGAAATACAGCTACTTTGGGAAGCCTGCCTCGCTGCCTTTTAACAGCAGA
>CAKQVG010000004.1:0-110705 GCA_934277695.1 uncultured Clostridia bacterium | reverse complement strand
GCAAATGCACTACCAAAGCTGAAAGTGAACATAACAGCGATTATGTGAAGAAAAAGGGGGTAAATGTGGATACACAAGGCATAAATGTAAAAAAATAACTTGAAAAATAAATATTAAATTACATTTTATTACTTGAATTTATTTACAATAAGTGATATAATTAGTTTACCGTAATCATGAGAGTAAAGACATAATGCCGGCCGAATTGGCACAACAATCAAAGATAAGAAAGGAGTTTTTATGGATCAAAGCAAGAACAATAATTCAATTTATGATTCCCCGGACTTTCTTCCGTTTACGGATGATAATATCTTTATGAACGTTATGCGAAGTCCTAAGATTTGCCGCGGAATTTTGGAACTTGTGCTGCCGGATAAAGAGTTTGGCGAAATTAAAATTATGAATTCCCGGCATCCGTTTTGATGCGTTTCTCAAGAGCGACAAACTATGGGCGGAAATCGAGATGCAGACCGGCGAGAGCCCGCCGCTTGACAAGCGGGCAAGATACTATCATGCCAACATGGATTTGGACTTCCTCGAGCAAGGGAGGCCTTACGACGATCTCAAGCCAAGTTATGTCATCTTCATTTGCACCTTCGACCGCTTTAAGCGGGACGAGCCTGTCTATTTTTTCCGCACGTGGGATGTGGAAAAAGGCTTGCCGCTTGACGACTTATCGTATACAATAGTGTTGAACACAAAATGTTCTTCGGAAAAGGTTCCGGAGGCACTGAAGTCTTTCTACGAGTATCTGAACGACCCGAAGAAAAACCAGACTTCAGAGCTGACGCGCATGATTGACGAGCGCGTCAGGAAGTTCAATTCTGACGGATGGAGGAAGAAATACATGACATTCGAGTATATGTTGAACGAGCGCGAGCGCAAAGGCTTGGAATTAGGCCTCGAACAGGGCCGCAGCGAGGGCCGCAGCGAGGGTGAGGCCAAGAAGCAGCATGAAATTGCGAGGAATCTTAAAGACCTCGGTGTTGGCATGGCTGAAATCATCAAAGCTACCGGTCTTACCGCGGAAGAGGTTGAAAAGTTATAACATCGGATGCAGAAGTGGCTTGCCGCTTAACGATTTATCGTATACAATAGTCTTTCATTTGAACGTAGCAGTTTATCGGCTGCTGCGTTTTTTTTAATCATGGTTATGGAAAAAAATAGAATTAAGTAGGGAGAAGAGTAACAGTGGAAAACAAAATTGAAGAATTTAAGAAGTATTTGATGAATTTGGAAAGGTCAGCAAGCACAATCGAAAGCTATGTTTTGGCGGTGAGATTTTTTTTCGAGCGATATGAGGAACTCAGCAAGGAGAATATGATTGATTTCAAGCAGTGGCTGATGGGAGAATACAAGCCCAAAACCGCGGCACTCAGATGCGTCGCAATGAATGTGTTCTGCGATTATGCGGGGCGCCCGGACTGCAAGGTCAAAGGAATTAAGATGCAGAAGAATGCGTCAGTGGAAAATGTGATTAGCATGCGGGAGTACAAATCTCTGCTGGAACACCTTGCGGCGGACGGCAAGTGGAAGGTTTACTTCATAGTGAAATTCCTGGCGGGAACGGGGTGCAGGGCGTCGGAACTCGCAAAACTGGAAAAAAGCTGCCTTTCAAATGGGGAGTTTACGCTTTGGACAAAGGGCAAAATCCGTACGATTATGATTCCGAAGCATTTGATAGAAGAGAGCAGGGAGTATTTTAAGACGGTAGATTCGAACTATTTGTTTCCGAATCGTTTCGGCGAGCAGATTACAACGCGGGGAATTGGCTGCCTTATCAAGAAATACGGATTGAAGTACAAAATCCGCGAAGAGGTGCTGCATCCGCATGCTTTCAGGCATTTGTTTGCCATACTTTTTTTGAAAGAAAACAAGAACATTGCGCTGCTGTCGGATATTCTCGGTCACGAAAGCTTGAACACCACGGCGATTTACCTGCGGCTGAGTGCCGCCGAACAAAAGAAACAGCTTGACAGAACGGTAAAATGGTAGGGACGCCCTGCTAAATGCGTAAATGTAAGAAAATGGATAATCGTGCATAAAGTAATATCTTTTTGGGTAAAGAGCCTCAAAAATAGAAGCCGAGAGGCCCGGCAGGGACTCCCGGCACATAAAAAAAGCATAATCCCGCACCGCGAGATTATGCGTAAAAAACACTCAAAAACCAAATCGTTGGAATTTCAACGTTCCCGTGATGGTGTGGTTTTGACGATTTGGACCGGGCTCTTCATCTTGCCAGGCCGTCTGTCAAAATCCCAGGGTATTTTCTATCTTTTTGGCTCAAATGGCAAAAAGATAGGAAAAAACGACCATTATATGCACAGGTGGCCGGTGCATGGGCTGCACGCGCGGGCTATCGGCGTTCAAAGCATTTTTTGAAGTAGGCGATTGCCGCAATGCCGCCGACAGCCACGCCGGCGATCCACCAGTCCTCTCCGGGGGCTGCCAAGCCGATTTTTTCAGCGAAAAGGCAGGTTACTGCGATGAGTGCGCAGAACAGGCCTTTGAAGAAACTTCCTTTTCTAGTTATGTTCATTATTATATACCTCCATGATTGCTACGGATGCGGAAGCACCGATTCTGTCTGCGCCTGCCGCAATCATAGCCATTGCTGTGTCATAATCCCGGATGCCGCCGCTTGCCTTGACTTCGAGAGCATCGCCGACGGTTTTTTTCATGAGAGCAACATCTTCTGCTGTCGCACCGCCTGCGTTGAAGCCTGTGGATGTTTTGACGAAGTGAGCACCGGCTTCTTTGGAGAGCTTGCATGCTTCGACGATTTCCTCGTCCGAAAGCAGGCAGGTTTCGAGGATTACCTTGACGATGGCACCGTACTTGGAAGCGGCTTCCACAACCGCTGCGATGTCGTCGCGTATGTAATCATAATCGCCGGTCTTGAAAATGCCGACATTGAGAACCATGTCAACTTCGCGCGCACCGTCTTTGCAAGCCTCTTCGGTCTCAAACGCCTTGGATGCGCTTGTGCAGGCACCGAGCGGAAAACCCACGACAGCAGCAACCTTCACATCGGTGCCTCTGAGGTTGTCCGTGCAGCGAGACACATAACAGCTGTTTACGCAGACCGAGTAGAAGTCCCACTCGCGTGCTTCGTCACAAAGCTTGTCAATCTGTGCTGCAGTCGCTTCCGGTTTGAGAAGCGTATGATCGAAATATTTATTCAAAGGTTTTGTAAGATTCATTTCATTTACCTCCAATACAGGAGAAGTATAACATATATTCGTGAAAATGAAAAGATATATTGCCATAATCAGGCTTTGCGAATATAATAAATATATCAAAAAAGGAGAGGGAAAGAATATGGAAAGCGTAAGAAAAAAAGCAGACTTGCTTGGCAGAATCAAATGGCTGGGTTTGCTGCTGGGCCTGCTGATGTACTATGCAACCGCATATGCATTCGGCGACATTGTATCAACGATTTTGGCATGTATCGCAGCAACGGTTTTTTATGTGATGTGCGAGAATGAGAGGAAATCCATCGTATCGAGGCACGTATCGGACCACCTCAGCGAAGCACTGACGAAAATAGGCCAGACGGAAAGCGTCTTTGAGGTCAAAACGGCAAACATGGGCATGATTATCCGCGTATATCTCATACGCGCAGGCGAAAGAGCACCGGCATGCACGAAAGCTGTGCTGGATGCGATTGCGGAGAGCTGGTATCGCTCAAGGGTGTGGGTTACGCAGATTGTGGACCTGGACCGGCAGGAAGAAATTCCGGAAGCACAGAGGGCACTCAATGAAGAACTTTTGAATGACCTCAAAAACAAAGGCTAAAATCTTGAAATTTCAAAGATTTTGTTATAAAATAATAAGATACATATATGACAAGCCCACGGGAAAGCAAGGCTTGCAAAGTAGGAGGTAGATTTATGGGCATTAAAGTCGCAAAATTCGGCGGCTCATCCGTGGCAGACGGGATACAACTGACAAAAACAAAGGAAATAATCCGGCATGATCCGGACAGAAAATATATTGTGGTTTCCGCACCGGGAAAGCGATACGAGGGGGACAACAAGATTACCGACATCCTTTACCTGTGCAAAACGCATATCGAGCACAATCTGCCGTACGACCAGCTTTTTCAGGTCGTTGTGGACAGATACATGGCGGTTGAAATCAACCTAGGCGTGAAGGTTGACCTGCTGAAGCATTTCGAGGAAATACGCGAAAACCTCAGAAAAAACCCTTCCGCAGACTACATCGCATCGCGGGGCGAATATCTCAACGCCGTGCTTGTGGCGGCTTTTCTCGAATATGATTTTGTGGATACGGCAAACCTCATAAAGTTCGACGAAAAGGGAAGACTTTTGACGGAGGAGACCGACAAGGCACTTGCGGAAGAACTTGCAAAACACGAAAGGGCGGTACTTCCGGGCTTTTACGGCAGCACGCCGGACGGCAAGATTAAGACGTTTTCCAGAGGAGGCTCTGACATAACAGGAGCGCTTGTGGCACGCGCGGTGCATGCGGATGTGTATGAAAACTGGACCGATGTTTCGGGCTTTCTCATGGCAGACCCGAGAATTGTTGAAAATCCGAAGCAGATTCGTGCGATTTCCTACAAGGAACTCAGAGAACTTTCGTATATGGGCGCGAGCGTTCTGCATGAGGATGCGATTTATCCGGCGAGAATGGCAAACGTTCCGATTAACATCCGAAACACAAACCAGCCGGAAGACCCGGGCACATTCATTACTGCCGAGGTTTCCGAGGACTATCGCAGTGAGCAAAATCACATTATCACGGGAATTGCGGGCAACCGCGATTTCACGGTTGTTGCACTTTACAAGAACATGATGAGCAGCGAGCGGGGATTCGTCAGAAAAATTCTCGACATCCTTGACGACTACGACATCAACTTCGAGCACCTGCCGAGCGGAATCGACACGGTTTCGGTCGTAATGGCGAACAAATCCATAAACGGCAGACTTGACGAGGTGCTGGACGAATTCCGCACAAGACTTCGCCCGGACAGCATCGATGTGTTTGAGGATATGGCACTGATCGCAACGGTAGGTCATGGAATGTCATACAGACAAGGTGTATCGGCAACGCTTTTCGAGGCGCTTGCTGCGGCGGGAGTCAACATTCGTATGATCGAACAGGGCTCCAGCGAAATGAACATTATAGTAGGGGTTGAAAACAAAGACTTCGAAAAGGCAATCAGAGCCATTTACGAGGCTTTTGTGGAGGAGGAAGAATGAAAAAACTGGTTACAATAAGCCGTCAATACGGCAGCGGCGGAAGAATCATCGGCAAACTGCTTGCCGATAAACTGGGAGTGCCGTTTTACGATAAGGAAATACTCGACATGGCGTCGGAGGAAAGCGGCTATTCGAGAGAACTGATGGAGGGGACGGAGCTTAAGGCAAAGAGCAGCTTTGCTTACAATCTCTCGTCCGCACTCAGCTTCAACGAGGGCGTGAGCGGAAGCCCGCTGTCGGTCAATGAAAGACTTTTCCTTGCACAATTTGAGACCATTAAGAGAATCGGCTCCAAAGGAGAGGGCGTAATCGTCGGAAGATGCGCAGACTATGTGCTTCGCGACATGCCGGGCGTTACGAATGTTTTTATCCATGCGGAGCTTGAAGACAGGGAAAAGCGTGCAGCGGAGGTTTACGGTGATGATCCTGCAAAGGTTCGGGACATCATCGCTACATACGACAAGGCAAGACAAAACTATTATAATTACCACACAGACCAAAAGTGGGGTGAGTACAAAAACTACAATTTGTCCCTAAACAGCAGTTATATCAGTGAAGATGAAGCCGCAGCACTGATTGCGGCATATGTGGAACATAGGAGGTACAAAGGATGAAAAGAGGAGTAATCGAGGCAGACAAGCCCAAGAAAGCAGGCGGAAAGAAAGTAGCAAAGACGTTGGGAAGAACCATGGCAGCTTTTCTCGCAGCGGGAATTGCGCTGATTGCGCTGACGGACAAAACCATGTCCAAAGCGTATCCGCAGGAAAATGAGGAGGACGAATAGAATGAAAGCAGACAAAGGAACTTATTACATCACCACACCGATTTATTATCCGAGTTCCAACTTGCACATCGGACACACATACTGCACGGTAATGGCGGACGCCATGGCAAGATTCAAGAGACTCTGCGGATATGATGTAAGATTCCTTACGGGAACCGATGAACACGGACAGAAAATCCAGACGATTGCGGATGAAAAAGGCGTAACCCCGCAGGCTTACGTTGACGAAGTCGTAGATGGAATCAAGAAGCTTTGGGAGAAGATGGAGATTTCCAACGACGACTTTATCAGAACAACCGAACCTCGCCATATCAAGCGTGTTCAGGATATTTTTATGAAGCTTTACGAAAACGGCGATATTTACAAGGGCGAGTACGAGGGGCTTTACTGCACGCCCTGCGAAAGCTTCTGGACGGAAAGCCAGCTTGTAAACGGCTGCTGCCCGGACTGCGGCAGACCTGTTCAGCCTGCAAAGGAAGAAGCCTATTTCTTCAAGCTTTCCAAATACGCTCCGGCGCTGCTTGAGCTTTTTGACAAGAACCCGGATTTCCTGCAGCCTGACAGCCGCAGAAACGAAATGATTTCGTTCATCAATCAGGGACTTGACGACCTTTGCATTTCCCGTTCAACGTTCGACTGGGGCATCCCGGTTCCGCTTGACGAGAAGCATGTAATTTATGTATGGCTTGACGCTTTGACAAACTATATCACAGCACTCGGCTATCCGGATGATCCGGAGCTTTACGACAAATACTGGCCTGCTGATGTTCACCTTGTGGGCAAGGAAATCGTAAGATTCCACAGCATCATTTGGCCGGCAATGCTTATGAGTGCGGGTCTTCCGCTTCCGAAGCAGGTGCGCGGTCACGGCTGGCTTCTTATGGGCGGCGAAAAAGTTTCCAAGTCCAAAGCGGCAAAGGGATCGGATGTTATTGACCCTGTAATCCTCATCGAAAGATACGGCATTGACGCTTTGAAATATTTCCTGCTTCGCGAATACACCTTCGGACAGGACGGTGTTTTCACCAACGAAGTAATGCTTAAGAGAATGAACTACGATCTGGCAAACGACCTCGGAAACCTTGTTTCCAGAACCGTTTCCATGATCGAAAAATATAACGGCGGCACGGTTCCGGATGCGGTTTCATCGGCAATGGACGAAATCGACGCAGATCTCCGCGCCGTTGCAGTCGGTGCTGCTTCCAAGGTGGAAGAGCAGATGGACAAGTTTGCGTTCAACATGGCTCTGGAAGAGATCTGGATTGTCGTTCGCCGCGCAAACAAATATATCGACGAAAAAGCACCTTGGGTGCTTGCAAAGACCGCAGACACCGACCCGGCAGCAAAGGCTGCTCTTGACACGGTTCTGCACAACCTCGCAGAGGCAATCCGCATCATCTCGATTTTGATCTACCCGTTCATGCACACGACTTCCAAGGAAATTCGCAAGCAGATGGGTCTTTGGTACGCAGATGTCGTATGGGAAGATGCGTTTAAATTTGAAATGATGTATCAGGAACAGGTGAAGAAGGGCGACGCCATCTTCCCGAGACTGGACATCGAAAAGGAACTGGAAGAGTTGTACGCAATCAGCGCTTCTCTGAAGAAAGACAAAGAACCGGAAAACATTCCGCTCGACCTGAAGCCTGCAATCGAATTTGAGGACTTCGACAAAATCGACTTCCGCGTAGGCGTAATCGAAAAGGCGGAGAAGCATCCGAAGGCTGACAAGCTTCTTGTTTTCCAGATTAAGATGGGTACGGAGCGCCGTCAGGTTATCAGCGGCGTTGCGAAGGACTTCACACCGGAAGAAATGGTCGGCAAGAAGGTTATCGTAGTTGCGAACCTCAAGCCGCGCCAGCTCAGAGGCATGGAATCCAAGGGCATGCTGCTCTTTGCTGACAATGGCGACCGCTGCGAAATCGTAACCACAAGCGCACCGGACGGCGAGGTAGTCGGCTAGGGCACTGACGCATTGATGCGTGGCGGCGGCCATGGCGTTTGGTGTGACATTTGGATTGCCATCTGGTGGCCGCAAGGTTTGTGCCAAAATTGGTGCTTGTGCGTTTGGATGGCCGCAAGGTTTGTGCCAAAATTGGTGCTTGTGCGTTTGGATGGCCGCAAAATGCGTGCCAAGTTTAGCGACTGTGGCGCTTGGTGTTCAGGTGGTCGCTTGAATGGCCGCAAGAAGCGTGCCGAAATTGGTGCCTGCGCGTTTGACGGGCCGCAAAATGCGTGCCAATCGTTGCGTGTTGGTAATTTGATGCGTGTCGGCAATTTGATGCGTGTTGGTAATTTGATGCGTGTTGGTAATTTGATGCGTGTTAGCACACGCTTCCGGGCGTGCGAAGCGCAGGCATATATATGTTAAATCGTGTTCGCATGCGTGCGAGAAATAAGTGAAGAATTGTCCGATACTAGGCTGGGCGCCGAAACCGGACAATTTTTTTCATACAATTGCATTGCGGACGCCTTGCTTTGCCTTGACTTGTGTCTGCGCCTGGCTTGTGTCTGCACTTGCCTTGGCTTGTGGCTGCCCTGCGACCGGGAAAGTTGGATTTTTTCGGTCAGCAGCGAAAAAAATCCAACAAAAGAGCGCTTCAGCGTCAAAAAACCAGAGTGGAAACGCCGGGAGTTGGAGTTTTATATCGGTGGGCGAAAATTGTCCAACAAAACTGCTTGTTTTCAGTGAGCTTTGTTGGACAATTTAGATAGGATGACGATTTCGTCCAACATTGGCCGAAATCCAACCATATTATACTGACTTTTAACGCAATCAAATGAAGAAAAGTTGGACAATCTGGAAATGTGAGAAAAAAGTCCAACTTTTCACATCGCAAAATATTGCAGGAGGGAAAATATGCTGTTTGATACACATACACATTTGAATAATGATTCGTTTACAGGCGAGGAGCGCGTGGCCCTGGCGACAGAAATCGAAGCCTCGGATGTCGGGCTGGTGATGGATGTGGGCTTCGACGAGCCATCCAGCCTTTTGGCAGTCGAGCACGCAAACCGCTATCCGTGGTGCTATGCGGTCATCGGAATGCACCCGCACGATTCAAAGCTGATGGACGAGGCCATGCTGGAACGATTCCGCCAAATTGCAAAAAACGAACCGAAGGTCAAGGCAATCGGCGAAATCGGGCTCGACTTCCACTATGACCTGTCGCCGCGCGATGTGCAGCGCCATTGGTTCCGCAGGCAGATTCAGCTTGCAAATGAACTGAAGCTGCCGATTGTGGTACATTCCAGGGAAGCCGACCAAGAAGTGTTCGACATACTGAAGGAGGAGGGCGCGTTTTCAGACGAGCGAAAGTCGTGGTTCCCGCCACGCCGCCTGCCGACCGCCCCGTCCGAGTTTGACATCATGGGGGCGGGCGGCAAGGTGCTGTCGCACCGGGCAGTCGCCTTCGGCGACTGCGGCGGCGATGCGAGGGTCGACATTCACTGCTTCAGCGGAAGTCGCGAGCTGGCTATTGAATATGTAAAGGCAGGCGCGACGATTGGTGTCGACGGACCGCTCACCTACAAGAATAATAAGAAGACGGTGCATGTCGTCGAGGCGATTCCGCTGGAGTTTTTGATGGCGGAAACGGATGCACCGTACCTTACCCCCGTTCCGTATCGCGGGAAGCAGAACAAGAGCGAATATGTGGAATTCGTAGTTCGTAAAATCGCCGAAATCAAAGGCATAAGCTACGAGAAAGCAGCAGAGGCAACCTATGAAAACGGAAAAAACTTCTTCGGAATTTAAAGCACCGGACGTGCTCATAGATGGGGCCGGCGCACCGGACGTGCTCATAGATGGAACTGGCGCACCGGACGCCCGCCCGGAAGGGGCAGCGGAGACGGGAGTGATCCCGGAGGGTGCGCAGGCGGCGGGCCGAGGACCGGGCGTGCTTGTGTCACCTGCGAATGTGCTGACGAGCATGCGGATTGCGCTTTCGGGCATTTTGCTTTTGCTTGAGCCGCTTAGCATGGCATTTTACTGCGTGTACGCTTTGGCCGGGCTGACCGACATGCTGGACGGAACGGTTGCCCGCAAGACCGGGACGGCGAGCAGGGCAGGCGAAGTGCTGGACTCAGCTGCGGATTTGCTCTTTGCGGCAGTTTCGTTGGTGTGCCTTTTGCCGGTATATAAGGAAGAAATGCCGTTTTGGCTTTGGGCAGTCATCGCTTTTGTGGTATATCTCAAGGTCAAGAATGCAATCGCAGGGTATTTCATGAAGAGAAAAATCGCCACGATGCACACGCCGCTGAACCGGTTTGTGGGTCTGGCGCTTTTCGCCTTGCCGTTTGTGTGCATTTGGGTACCAATTGCGGTTTACGGCGGATTTTGTGCGGCGGCGGCGGTAGCGGCAACAGTGGATGCTTTTATTCGTATGCTCCGCAGTTCGACAAAACCCGACGCGTCGGCATGATAAAATGCTCTCAAAGCCCGATTCATTCGGCAAGACAGATTCGGCCGGCGAATCAAAATTTGGCTTTGAGGGAACCCATTATGAGCAAAAGCATTTACAATATCAGCGGTGGTGCTTTGACATTGAGTGCCGGGGCCGCCCGCACACCGGCACTTCCTGCCGGAGCAGGGGGCGGCCCAGCAGCGGCCGCCGGGGCAGGATGTCATTCAGCAGCGGCCGCAGCCGGACCTGCGTGCGCCGCTTGCGGCTTTCGGGTCAGCGTTGGATATGCCACAGCGGCCGCCGAGGAAATCAGCGGTGACACCGCGATTTCCTCGGGGCTGCCTGACGGCAGCCTCGCCCTTATCCTGTCGGACGGTATGGGAAAAGGGATAAGGGCGGCGGCCCTGAGCCGGGCCGCGACGAGCCGCCTGCGCAAAAATCTCAAAGGCGGCATGGCCCCGGCGCATGCGATTAAAGAGGTGAACACCTTCATGGTATCGCATGCGAAAGCGGAAAACTTCGCCACGCTTGACCTGCTGATTATAGACCGAAACACGCGAAAGGCGAAGTTTTATAAGATGGGCGCAGCCTCTTCGTTTGTGCTCCGCGACGGCAAGGTCAGGATGTTTGAGCAGGCTGCGCTTCCGATCGGAATCATCCCGGAGATACGGCTCACACATGTAGCCCTGCAGCTCCGTCCGGGCGACATTGTACTTATGGCATCGGACGGCATTACTGAGGCCGGCCGAGAGACGGCACGCGCCAGCCTTGAAAATGAGGCCGGCCGAGAGGCGGCCCGCGCCATCCTTGAAAATGAGGCCGGCCGAGAGGTCGATGCCGCCGCCGCAGATCGCGACATCGACGGCACTTGGCTGCGTGAGCTGCTGGAGGAACGCGCCCCGGCAGAACTCGCAGGCATTTCTGCACGCAAGCTGGCCCGATGGATACTTGCCGAGACCGTAAAGCAATACGGCGAAAGGGAGCGCGACGACCTGACGGTAGCTGCAATAAAGATTTTGCCTGCATAAAAAGGGTCGCAAGGCAGCCCCACGTGCATAAAATGGCCGTTTTTTCTATCATTTTGCGGTTTGCAACGAAAAGATAGAAATCGGCCTCAGATTTGGAGACACAAAACGACGAATTCTCATAGAAAAGTCGTACGGGCTTGATGGCTCCGAAAAATAGAGTCTCAACAGAACATTGAAATTTCAACGATTTAATTTTTGTACGGAATTCCATGCATGCTCTCGCGCTATGGGATTATGCATTTTATGCGCTGAACACCCATTACGGGGGCACCCGATGTCTATCTTTTTGGGGTTTGGGGCAAAAAGATATTACTCTGTGCATAATTATCCAATTTTTTACAAATGAAGCCTTGCGACCGAAATGCATTCGCTAAATGAAGCCTTGCGACCGAAATGCATAGCGAGCGAAATCCCCCCCGACAGCCAGCGTGCAAATATCTTTTAAATTTTTGAAGCTGTCGAAATTTTTCGAAACTTTTTGGCCCTAAATGTAAACATTTACCTTGAATTTAATTCCAAGATGTGATATCATGTAGTTACAAATAAATGATGGCCGAGGCTCTTTCGTAATTCTACCTTCAAATGAGCCTCGGCTTTCTTATATTTTTTGTCATGGCAAGTTGATGCAAGGCTCGGTCTGTCGGAAATGCGGACGGGCCGGAGAGCATGGGTCCGCGATGCCGCAGATAGTGCCAACACGAAAAGTGCGTTTCTCAGGGGGTGCTTCGTGTATCCGGAGGCTTGCGTGGGCGAAAGAAGCTGCATTGTAAAAAAATATCAAAACCCCATGTCGGAGAAACGTTGGAATTTCAACCGCCCAAAACTTTACATTTTTGCAAGGGGTAAAATCATCTTGCTAAGCCGGCGTGAAACAGGTTCAAAGCGGTGTAAGACAGACCAAAATACACGAAAGGGGGGCCTATTTGGGGCAGTTGGTGGGAATTGCCTAATTTTTCCATACGCACTACAGCGCTAAGTGCGCCGCTGTGCCAAGCGCGTCGCTGCGCAGATGCACCACAGCGCCAGACGCGCCATGGCGCCAGACTCGCCACAACAGCGGGCATGCCACCCTGCTCCCCACAGCTGTAAGAACGCTGCCGCGCCAAGCGGGCTGCGGCGGCAATGTGATCGCAGCTGCAGAGGCATCGGCCGGCATCGCGTTTTTTCTGAGTGCTAAAATCACAGAAAACACATGGAAATCAGGGCTGTGTTGTGATAAAATACAAATATGGATATGAAACAAAGAGTATTGGAAACAATAAAAACGCATGAACTGTTGGAAGACGGCACGCATATTGTTTTGGCCCTCTCAGGCGGCCCTGATTCGGTGTGCCTTTTTGATGTGCTTTTGGAACTTTCTGCGGTGAAAAACTTCCGGATTCACCCGGTGCATGTAAACCATAAATTCAGACCCGGAGACGCTGAACGCGACCAGGAATATGTGGAGGAGCTTTGTAGGCAGAGGGGGCTTGAGTGCCGGACTTTTACGGTGGACTGCAATGCGCTGGCACGCGAGGAAGGACTGACCTCCGAGGAGGCCGGCAGGAAGGCGAGATACGATGCATTTTTCGAGACGGCGCAGGAACTTGCAGGAGAACTCGAACAGGATTGCACGCAGGAACCGTCCATGCCGGGCACAGATAAAATCGCAATTGCCGTGGCGCAGAATGCAAACGATCAGGCAGAAACAATTTTGTTCCGAATGCTCAGAGGCACAGGAACGGACGGGCTTGCGGGGATCGCATATAAGCGATATGAGCGAGGATTTGCAATCGTCAGACCGCTTCTTGATGTGCCGCGTGACGAAATCGAAAAGTACTGTGAGGAAAGAAATTTATCGCCGCGAATTGACCATACTAACAATGAGGCGATTTATGCGCGAAACAAGATAAGACTTGAACTTTTGCCGATGCTCAGGGAAAAGTTCAATCCCAATATAATAGAAACGATTAACCGGCTCGGAAAAAACGCAGCCGCCGACAAAGACTATCTCGCGCAGCAGGCGAGAGACGCTTATGAAGAGGCTCTGGAAAACGCAGACGGCAGGAGCTGCACCGTTGAAGTCACAACCGCAAAACTTGACCGGATGCACAAAGCAGTGCGGATGCGTGTTTACAATTACCTGCTTGCGGATGTTGGCATGGAAGAAAATCTTACGGAAGGACAGCTTGAGGCTATTGAAAAAGTGCGGATTTCGCAAAGCCCATCGGCAATGTGCGATTTAGCAGACGGATTCCGGGTTTATAAGATTTACGACCGAATTCGATTTTGCAGGGAAGCCGAAACCGAGGAAGGCCGGCAGCTGAGGATGCGGTTCATGAGCGCGGAGGAATATGCAAAAGAGCCGAAGACCGCCCGTGCGCCGGACGCAGACGGCGGCGAGACCGCCGCGCGGGTTGTCGGGATTTTCGCACTACCGCCGGGCGCGGAGGATTCAGTGTGCATAAGGAAGCGCAGGGACGGCGATGTGATTGCGATTGCGTTCAAGAGCCGGACCCAAGGCGCAACCCAAACCCCGGTCCAAGGCGCAACCCGGACCCAAGGCGCAACCCAAGCCCCGGCCCAAGGCGCAGCCCAAACCCCGGCCCAAGGCGCAACCCAAACCCCGGTCCAAGGCGCAACCCAAGCCCCGGACACGGCTCCGCCGCAGGTGCGCCACAAAAAGCTGCAGGATTTTCTGGTGGATGCGAAGGTGCCGAAGAGCGTGCGCGACGGTATCGACTTGCTGGCGTACGGAAACCGGATTTTGTGGGTGCTCCCGTCGCCGCACTTTGCGAGCAGGCAGTACCGCGAAAAGGGCAGGTTTTCCGCGGAGTTCAAACCGGGCGTGATGCCGGGTGCCGGCACCGGCAGCACAGCGGCCGCAGCCCCGGGCGATGGACCGAACAACATGCCGGATAATGTGCCGGAAACAATATTAATCCTTGAAATTTTATGAAATTTGTGTTAAAATACAACGAAATATTTGTTGAAGGAAACAAAGCGAAAGGGGAAAGAAGTGAAAAAATTCTCAAAAAATATAAGTGTATATATCCTGATTTTTGCGCTCGTGATTTCACTTGCATATTTTTGTAAAGGATTCATGGGATCAGATCAGGTTTCCATGAAGGAAGTCTCCTTCTCACAGTTCACGGAACTTGTGAAAGGGGAGAAAATCAGTGAAATTTCGATTGAAGGCACCACGCTCAGAGGGCTTGTAAGCAAGTCATCGATGGTCTATGCGTATGCGCCGTCGGTAATCGAAATCAACTGGCTCGAAGAAACATACATTTTTGACCAGATGGAGAAAGGCACCATAAAGAGCGTTTCAAGCCCGAAGCCGGACACAAGCTCATGGCTTTGGTCGCTGATACCGAACATCATTATGATCGGAGCACTCGTGTTCCTTTTCTACATCATGATGAACCAGGGCGGAAACGGCAAGGCGTTCCAGTTCGCAAAGTCCAGGGCCAAGATGGTCAAAGGCGGCGACAAGAAGGTTACATTCAAAGATGTTGCCGGACTTGAAGAAGAAAAACAGGAACTTTCGGAGGTTGTGGACTTCCTGAAAGACCCAAGAAAATACAGAGAGCTCGGAGCCAGAATTCCTAAGGGAATTCTGCTTGTGGGGCCTCCGGGAACAGGAAAAACCTACATTTCCAAGGCCACAGCCGGCGAAGCGGGCGTGCCGTTCTTTACAATCAGCGGTTCGGACTTCGTTGAAATGTTTGTCGGCGTGGGTGCATCCAGAGTGAGGGACCTTTTTGAACAAGCGAAGAAAAACGCTCCGTGCATTATTTTCATAGACGAAATCGATGCCGTAGGCCGCAAGAGAGGCGCAGGAATCGGCGGCGGACATGACGAAAGAGAACAGACGCTCAACCAGCTTCTCGTTGAAATGGACGGATTTGCGGAGAACTCCGGAATCATCATCCTTGCGGCTACCAACCGGCCGGACATCCTCGACCCGGCACTTCTGAGACCGGGCAGATTCGACAGACAGGTTGTCATCGGAATCCCAGATGTAAAAGGCCGTGAAGAAATCATCAAAGTTCATGCGAAGAACAAACCGCTTGCGGACGACGTTACACCGAAGATTTTGGCAAGAAGAACCATGGGTTCAACCCCTGCGGATCTTGAAAATATCCTGAACGAAGCCGCACTTATTACGGCGCGCAGAAACGGCCGCTATATCCGAATGGAAGAAATCGAAGAGGCGATTCGCAAGGTACAGATGGGGCCTGCAAAGAAGTCCAAGGTCGTTTCCGACGAAGAAAAGAAACTTACGGCATACCACGAAGCAGGTCACGCAATCGTTGCAAGAACGCTTCCGAAGCATATGCCGATTCACGAAGTTACCATCATTCCGAGAGGAAGAGCCGGCGGATACACCATGTACCTTCCGGAAGACGACAATATGTTCGACACGAAAACATCGATGTACAACCATATTGTTTCGTGTATGGGCGGACGCGTTGCGGAAAAACTCAAACTCGACGATATCTCAATCGGTGCGTCCGGGGATATCAAGCAGGCTACGGCAATCGCACGCGAAATGATTACAAAATACGGGTTCAGTGATAAGCTTGGTGCAGTAAATTACGGCGGGGACGATGAAGTTTTCCTCGGCAACGATTTTACCGCTCACAAGAACTACTCAGAGCATACCGCGCAGGAAATCGATGAAGAAATCAAGCGTCTCATCGATGAAGCATATGAAGAGGCGATGCGTATTCTCACGGAACACGACAGCGTTCTGGAAAGCGTTGCAAAGGCACTTCTGCTTGTTGAAACAATCGACGGGCAGCAGTTCGAAGACCTCTACACCGGCAGAATTACGGCTGAGGATTTGAGAGAAAGCGTTGAAAAAGCCGACGAAGAAAAGAAGGCGAAGGACGAAAAAGAAGCAAAAGAGCGCGAAGAGTTGAGACAGGAAGAAGAACGCAGACTGATGGAAGAACTCAAAAAGTACGACTCTGACTATTTAGGAGAGGACGAGGCACCGGAGACGGAACAGCCGCATTCTCAGGAAGAAGAGGACACGGATGAAAGTAACAGTTAAAGACTGCCTGCAGCTGGAGTCTTTTAGAAAATGTATCGTAGTGGCCGGCGAGCACATGGATAACCGCATCAAAGCAGTGTCCGTGCTGGATGCGGCAACACCGGAGGAGGCACTTGCCTGCAACGGAAACAGCGGCACCATGATTCTCACGACTTTTGCGGGAATGAAGAAAGATACCAAAGCACAGTGCGAAACAATCAGAGAACTTGCAAAAGCAGGCGTTCCGGCGATTGTGTTTTTCCAGCGAGAGAAAAGCGCACGTCCGGTTGACAAAGAGGTAACCGCGGCTGCCGACACGGCGGGAATTCCGCTGCTCCTCATGGTAGACGGCGAGGGCATGGACTATTCCAAAATCATCGCTGAGATCATGGAGCAGGTCCTTTACGGCAACAATTTCAAAAACAGCCTCATAAACAACACGATTTTCCATCTGCTGAACTTCGAGAAGCATTCGAGCTTTCAGCAGGCTTTGCACGAGGCTGCCGTGAACAACGACTTCCAGGTTGTTCTGCTCAGCGAAGAGTTCAACCCGGTTTTCACAGTTGAAACGCGCCATCAGGCAACCATAAACGAAGTGATCCGGCGCGGCAGGGAAGTTGCGCTGAATCTGGGGCACATCTACAGCCTCATCGAGATAAACGGCGTGCTCACCTACTGGGGACTTCTTTATCTCAATAACGAAAAATATTACCTGTTCATCGTGGACAACGATGACAATTACTCGGCGGGCGAAATTACCAAGCTTGCCGAAATAATAGAGCTTGCAATGGGCATGTGGAAGTTCACGCCGGAGCGCGATGCGAAGGCAGAGCTTGTCAAAGCGCTCATGAGAGGAAACAAGAGCCTTGCGTATTCTCTTCGCGAGGAGGCGGGAATCCGCGCTTCGGATATTTTGTCCGTGATCTATGCAAGAGGCATCGAAACCGGCATGGCGGATGAAATTATCGACGAATATATGGAAAAGGGCCTTCTGAACATCATCAAGATAACCGAGGATAATGAAAGCTATGCGGTTCTGCTGCGCGGCGAAAAACTCGGAGAAGATGAGGACATTTCAGAGATGGCTGTGTGCGTTTCCTTCTTTGACAGACTCAAGGAAAACAAGACAGTCCGTATTTTCCATGTAACCGGTGTTGACCGCATCGAAGGAGCCGGGGACGGCTTCCGGCTGATCGGCGAGACCTGGGCGTTTGTCGAAAATATTTTCCCGTACAAGAGAGTATTCTCGAAATACGAACTTGCACTTGTAAGCAACTGCATCAACATTCAGGTTCAGGGCGGACACCTCAAGAAAAACTACATGGATCTTTTGGACCCGTTCCGCAAGGAAGGGGACAACAAATCCAGGCAGCTTCTCGAAACGCTTGAAACCTTCGCTTTGGATGCGGGCATGAACAGCGGAAAGACGGCAGAGTTTATGGGCATACATACGAACACCGTTCAGTACAGGCTCAAAAAAATCAACGACCTTTTGGGTGCGGAAATCACGGGAAATCGTGTCATTCCGGGCCTTACGATTGCGCTGGCTCTGCAGAGAATGGAAAACGCGAAGAAATGAATGCGAAAGTTTTAAAAATAGGAAATGTTGAACTTGACAGTCCCTTCCTGCTTGCGCCCATGGCCGGAATTACCGACGGGCCGTTTCGCCGCATCTGCCGCGAAATGGGGGCAGGGCTTGTGTACTCCGAAATGGTGAGTGCAAAGGGGCTTTGGTTTAAAGACAAAAATACAGGCAGGCTCCTCGAAATCTTAGATGGCGAGGAGCCTGTGGCATACCAGCTTTTTGGGCATGAACCGGAAATCATGACATTTGCGGCAGAAACACTGGCCGGCCGAGGCAATGTAATCTTTGACATCAACATGGGCTGCCCGGTGCCGAAGGTCGTAAAAAACGGGGAAGGCTCGGCCCTGATGAAGGACCCGCAGCTTGTTTTTGATCTCGTGGAAGCTGCGGTAAAAGGTGCCGGCAAGCCGGTGACGGTCAAAATCCGTGCAGGCTGGGACGAGGCTTCCGTCAATGCTGTGGAAATCGCACGCGCCGCCGCGGCGGGCGGAGCCGCCGCGGTCGCGGTCCACGCCCGGACGCGCGAGCAGTTTTACAGCGGCCGGGCGGACCGCGCCGTCATCGCCGCCGTTAAGCATGCAGTATCAATCCCGGTCATCGGAAACGGCGATGTGACGGACGGCGCGTCCGGAATGAGCATGATGGATGAAACCGGATGCGATTTTGTCATGGTCGGACGCGGCGCACTCGGAAATCCGTGGATTTTCAGAGAACTGAATGCCGCATGGAAGGGTACTGAGCCGCCTGCTGCCCCGAGCATGGAAGACAAGAAACAGATGATGATAAGGCATTTTCGCGACGTGCTTGCGCTGAAAGGCGAGTATGCGGCGGTTCGCGAGATGCGAAAGCATGTCGGCTGGTATCTGAAGGGCCTGCCGGGCTCGGCAGCTTTTCGCGGCATGGTAAATCAGATTACAAAGGCGCAGGAACTCGAAAGCGCCATAAGAAATCTTGGATGCAGATAGCTTAAACAGCCAAGTTTCAAGGGAAAACAGATGAAAGAGTTATTTGAGATTTTTATTGCTTCCGCCAAGGTGGGAGCCTTGACGTTCGGCGGCGGATATGCGATGCTGCCGATTTTACAGAGAGAGATAGTCGAAAACAAAGGGTGGAATTCCGAAGCGGAAATCCTGGATTATTATGCGCTGGCGCAGTGCCTTCCGGGGATTCTGATGGTGAACACCCTTGCTTTTGTCGGAAAAAACAGAAAAGGCAATATCGGAGCGGTCTTTGCTGCACTTGGAGCAGCCGCTCCTTCCTTTCTTATAATCACCATTATTGCGACGGTGCTCACGGCATTTGCAGATGTTCCCGCGGTCAAAAATGCTTTTGCGGGAATCAGGGTCTGCGTGTGCGTGCTGATTTTTAATGCCATAACCAAACTTTGGAAAAGTGCAATTGCGGACATTAAATGTCTTCTGTTGTTCCTGGCGGTTTTGACTGCGTCGCTCTTGCTGGATGTGACTCCGATTCTGTTCGTTGTCGTTTCGGCACTCCTTGGAATTGCAATTACAATGCTTTCGGCGCGCAAAACATCCGGTGCGCATGCGGATGATGCGCAGGAAGGGGGTGCATCGAAATGATACAACTCCGGCTGTTCTATGAATTTCTCAAGATCGGACTCTTTGCGGTCGGCGGCGGCATGGCAGCGCTTCCGTTCATACAGGACATGGCAGAGCGCACAGGCTGGTGCACGAGTGCACAGATTGCGGATATGCTTGCGGTTTCCGAATCCACGCCCGGGCCGATCGGAATCAACATGGCAACCTATGTGGGCTTTGAAGTCGGCGGAATTACGGGTGCCCTGGCCGCAACGCTGGGTGTTGTGATTCCCGGAGTCATTCTCGTCATCCTTGTGATGGCGATAATCGGCAAGTTCCGCGGAAACAAGCTCGTCGAAGGTGCCTTTTACGGACTGCGGCCTGCATCGACGGCGTTGATTGCCGCTGCCGGGGTTTTGGTGTGTGAGATTACGTTTTTAAACCTTGATTTGTATGCGGAGACAGAGAATATCGCAAACCTTTTGAACTTCAAAGCTTTTGTGCTTGCGGCTGTTTTGCTCGTCCTTACGCGTGCCGTAAAACCCACAAAAAATCTGCACCCTGTCATTTTTATTGCTTTTTCCGCGGTGGTGGGAATTGCGTTTTCCTTTGCGGGTGTGTAGTTGACACGGCATTGAATTGCCACTATAATAAATGTATCTATACGAAATTTTAGCAATAAGAATTAACAATTTTGGAGGAAATCATTATGCAACAGAAATCAACTGCGAAACTGGTTGTATGCATTGTGGGCACGGTGGTGTTTGCCTTGCTTGGAATCAGAAGCTTTGTATCTTTGGTACAGGATCTCGGATACATTATTGAAGGGTATGGCGGAGTCTCGTTCCTTCTCAGAGATTTAGTCGGCGTGCTCGGATATTTGGTACTGGCAGCCGGAACTTTGGTGCTCGGCCTCGACAAGGTGGACAAAAAACTTGGAATCCTTGCTTTTGCCGGTGCGTGTGCCGCAGCACTTTCTCAGTTTATATCTCTCATCATGGGATTTTCATACGGAAACTATCTTGTATGGAATGCCTACATATATGAGGAAAATTTCAACTTCCTCTGCTTCCTGCCGAGCTTCTTCGAATTCCTTGCATATGCAGCTTTTGCGCTTGCTCTGGCATTCGGCCTTTTGAAAGCGTTTTCCGCAAAGAAAGACCTGTTTAAGAACCTTTGGTTTGTGCCGGCAGCAATCCTTCTGTTTGCAAGAATTGTCTTTGTAATCTGCTATGCAATCTACGATTATGATTGGTACGGTGCATACGGGATGTCATTTTTCGGCGTAGTTTGGACTGTATTTGAACTTGTGGGAATGTGTGCAGTCGGAATCCTTGTGCTCAACCCGGAACTTCTTCCGTCATCTGCGCCGCAGGCATATGCACAGCAGGCCTATGCACAGCCTGACGTAAGTTATGCGGCACCGGATGGATATGTACAGCCGGGTGCGCAGACTTACGGTACCCAGGCCGAGGCACAGGCACGTCAGTATTATGCACAGCCGCAGAAACCGGACGGCTATTGCGACATGCTTAAGCATGTATTGCTTCTGCTTTTCACTTTCGGTATTTGGCAGTTTATTTGGATTTACAGAACCACGGAGTTCTTAAACCGTACACCGAATGAACCTCCGAGAAGCGGAGTTTCTCAGCTTCTGCTTTGCATGTTCGTTCCGTTTTACATCATTTACTGGGTTTACGCAAGCTGTAAGAGAATCGACAAGCTGGCATATTACAACGGCATTCAGGGTGAAATTACGGTTATGTGCGTACTGTTTGAAATCTTTATAGCAATTCTTGCTCCGATTTTCATGCAGGATAAACTCAACAATATTGTTACATTCAGGAATATTCCGCCGGCCGGCGTGGACCCTGCATATCAGCAGGCACAGCAGGCGGCATGGCAGCAGGCTCAGGCACAAGCGCAGACCTATCAGGCTCAGGCTCAGTCGCAGCCACAAACTCAGCCGCAGCCACAAACTCAGCCGCAGCCGCAGGCTGCACCGCAGCAGCCACCTGTTTATCAGCAGACCGCAGAACCTGTAGTAACGCCTGTGCAGCAGACCGCAGAGCCTGAGGTAACACCGATTGAACCGGCAGAAGACGAAAATTAACAATAGACGCAAAATGCGGAGAGCCTCCCGGCTCTCCGTTTGATAATTTACACAAGAGGGATTTTACAATGAGAAGAAAAAACATGCTCAAAAAAGTATTTGCACTTACCGCAGCACTGACACTTCTGACGACACTTGCCGCATGCGGAAACAGCGATGACAACAAAAATGTCGAACCGGGCAGCACACAGGCGCAGGTGGATCAAACCGCCTGCCATGCGAAATATAAGGAAGCGATGCAGAACATGCTCGATAACCGCGTTTTTCCAAACGGTGAGCAGCTTTATGTGAACGATGGAGATGAGGCCTCCGTATGGGGCGATAACCAATTTGCGATTACGGATATCGACGGGGACGGCATGGACGAACTTCTGATTAATTTCAACAACGCACCGGTAGTCGGCGAGGTTTTTTATATCTTTAAGTATGACCAGGAAAAAGATGCGATTACGGAAGAATTTTCGGAATTTCCGGCTGTGGACTTTTTCGATAACGGCTATGTGACAGTGGGAGCATCCCATAATCAGGGGCTGGCGGGAGACTTCTGGCCTTACGAAATCTACAAGTATGACGCAGACAAAGATGCGTACGAAATGAAGTATTACATAGACGCATGGAGCAAGGAATTTTTCCCGAAAGACTTCGACGGCAATCCGTATCCTGACGCTGTTGACACGAGCAAATCCGGGCTTGTTTACTACATTTACGAGGATCTGACCAAATCCGTGGATCCTGTCGACAAAACCGCTTACGATAAGATTGTTGCAGATACATACGGCCAGGCAGCAGAGATTACGGTGGATTATAAAGATATCACACAGGAAAACATCGACGCAATCACTTCGGCCTGATACTGGTGGAGTAAGATTACAAATCATCCACGCACAGTCGCGTGGATGCACATAGACAAAAATAGGAAGCCCACGCAGGCTTCCTATTTTGATAAATTCAATTATTTAAAATTACAACTTTTCGACCTCTTCAGTAGAAAGCCCGGTTATTTCTGCGATGTCAGCGGTCGGGATTTTTTTCGCCTTCATGCTTTTCGCAATTTCGCGCTGCTTCTGCGCCGCACCTTCGGCATGCCCTTCTCTGCGTGCATCTTCGAGCATAGAGACTTTATCGTGCTGATAAATCATGCGGCATTCTGCCCATGCTGCCTCACGCTCTTCCTTCGTTGCCCTCCGATATAAGTTTTCAGCCATGATGATTTCCTCCTCACTTCCGCATATTTCCTGCACGGAGTCTTTGTAGTTCTCATCGTTGGCATACCTGAGATAAACCGCAAGTTTCTCAATCTGTGTCATCTCCTCGATTGGCTTATTCGGATCGACTTTTCCAAGCTCAAGAAAATGAAATTCAAGCCGGTCGCATAAACGATGTCCTGTGTTTTGCTCCCTCACATCGAAAATACTGTGACAGCCGATTTCTTCCGGGAACAGCTTGGGATTGATGATGGAAACTACAATGCTTTTCCTCATCTTATCATAATTTTCGCCCGACTTCAACGACGAATTGACCAGCCTGCCTCCATAAAAGAGTGCACGATTTCGATAATAGGTAAGCTTATCGACCTGCATTTCGATGGTCAGGAGCTCACCGGAATCGGTTTGTGCTTTGATGTCCATGATGGTATCTTTATCCAGTATCCAGTCACCTAAATCAATCGGATTGGTGATTTCAATGTGACGAATCGGGTCGCCCTTTCGCTCTAAAATAATGTTAAGCAGGCCGATGAGGGCCGCGCGTGACTCTTCAGTATCGCTTCCGTAGATACGGTGAAAGACATAGTCGTTATAAAGTGGCATTCGGGGACGATAGGTATCGGTGTAGAGTTTTGCGATGTCTTCGCTGGTTGTTAGGTTTTTCTTTTCCATTGCATTCCTCCTTCACATATAGTGGGGAGAATGGATCCATTCATATTAAATAGAAATTTCTGTAAATTAATAATAGCACAAAATGGAATAAAATGCAAGGAATATATTGGATTTTAATTCAATGCAATCTCCGAGTAGTCATCCCAGATTCGTCCGTTAGATGAACTCATCGAACACAACTTTATATTTGCGCCAACCGCAGAGTATATCTCAGAGGTTACTGTAATAGTGCTGCCGGCACCAAGATCCAATAAAACATCATCATGGGAGCCATGGGCAATATCAACTTGCCAGCCGTCCTCTAATGTAATGCTGTCATACCGTGTAGAAGAACCGGAGTACATAAAGTTACTTTTTATGGATTCTACTGTTCCAGTCAATGTGATTTCTGCATCTTTGTATAACTTATCAAATCGTGCCTCATTTTCGTCATAAACTTTCTTTAACTCTTTTGCTGTCATCTGCACTGTATTGCCATCATTGTCTGTGATGGTTGCAGCCGTTCCGCCGCCGCAGGCACAAAGTGCGAGGCACATAGCCATAACCATAATAATTGCTAAGATTTTCTTTTTCATCTTTCTTCTCCTTAAAAAATTTTATTACCTAATTATAGTGTTTTATCCAGCTAAAAGGTTATGCACCGTGCTAAACCGTGCAGAAATCTTAAGCTTGAGCATGACGCGTTCTGCTGCTACCCGGCGGTCCGCAAAAAAAGGAAAGGGGCTGTGTTATTTCCGAGGCCGGAAATAGCGGTTACACGAAGAAGGCTTCTATAAAGGGGTGCTTCGTGTATCCGGGGGATTCTTGGAGGAGAAAAGGTGCTGATGTAAAATAATTACAAAATGATGCAATAGAAAAACATTGAAATTTCAACATCCCAAAATATTACATTTTTGAAAAGGGTAAAAGCATGCCAAAAATCCGACGAAAAATGGGATAGAAGGGGTGCTTAACAGGCGAAAATACACGAAAAGTGGGTCTATATGAGGCATCTGGTGGGAATTACCTAATTTTTCCAGAATAAAAATTTGCTTACCCCGAACACTCAGATAGAAAGGGGCTGTCGCATTAACAGGAAGTAAGCCTTAATGCGGCGGCCAGCAAAAAAAGCGCAAGCTGCAGCTTGCGCTCTTTCTTATACGTATGTCTATCCGAAGTATCTCTCCAGCAGGCCCTTGAGTGCCTTGCCGTGTCTTGCTTCGTCGCGTGCCATTTCGTGAACGGTGTCGTGAATGGCGTCGAGATTGTTCATCTTTGCAACCTTTGCGAGGTCGAATTTGCCCGCGGTTGCGCCGAATTCACAGTCAACTCTCCATGCGAGGTTGTCCTTCGTAGTAGCCTTCATGTTCGGCTCTAAGTCTTCGCCTAATAATTCAGCAAATTTCGCAGCGTGTTCTGCTTCCTCGTAAGCAGCCTTTTCCCAGTAAAGACCGATTTCAGGATAGCCTTCTCTGTGAGCGATGCGAGCCATGCAAAGGTACATGCCGACTTCAGAGCATTCGCCCTGGAAGTTAGCCATGAGCTGCTCAAAAATAAATTTTTTGTCTTCTTCTTTGATATCAGGATTATTCTTTACGGTCTTTGCGTAAACACCATATTCGTGCTCAGCAGCAAGCGTCATTTCACCTTCAACTTTTTCAAACTTGTCAGCACCAACGTGGCAAACCGGACATTCTGCAGGCGGCTGATCGCCTTCATGAACGTAACCGCAAACTGTACATACCCATTTCATAATTTGTTACCTCCTTAAAGTTTTCGCACGTGTAAGCCGAAAAAGGGAGTCGCCGTGGCTGCCCGGACAAACGAATGCCATCGAAAAATCCGGATGACGAAAGCCGCTTCGACTAAGCTGTGCTAAGATATATTCTCTCATATAAAGATATTACCACAAAAGCGCCTGCGACGCAATCGAACAAAACTCAAAAAACAACCAAAACCGATGATTTGAAATAAATTCACACGATTAACATCTTTTTAACAAAAAATTATCTGGCGAAGCGCAGGAAAAATAGATATAATAAAATGGGGTGATGTATCAGGCGGCACAGTGGGATTCCGCACCGAAGCACCCCAAATGTTATATTTCTAATTTTTCTATTTGAAAGGAGGACTGCCTTTTGCATAATCACAATTTACTGCAGGATAAGTTTCGGGAAGCCCTCACATCAGTGCTTCCGATTACGCTGATCGTTATGGCACTGTGCTTCACAATATCACCGATACCAAACAATATGCTTATGGCGTTTTTGACCGGAGCAGCGCTGCTCATTATCGGAATGGCTTTCTTTACGCTGGGAGCGGACACGGCGATGACACCAATCGGAACAAAGGTGGGAAGCTGTATCACGAAATCCAGAAAACTTTGGCTGATTGTTTTCGTGAGCTTTTTGCTGGGAGTCATTATCACGATTTCAGAGCCTGATTTACAGGTGCTTGCCAATCAGGTCCCGACGATACCGAATCAAGTACTGATTGGAACGGTTGCGCTTGGCGTCGGCGTGTTTCTGGTTATCGCCATGCTGAGAATTTTGTTTGGAATCAGTTTGAATACTTTGCTGATTGGATTTTATATTATCGTCTTTGGAATTGCCATGCTCGTGCCGAAAAATTTCTGGGCGGTGGCATTTGACTCCGGAGGAGTTACGACCGGGCCGATGACAGTTCCGTTTATCATGGCGCTTGGCGTGGGTGTTTCGTCCATACGAAGCGACAGGCATGCGGGAGACGACAGCTTTGGTCTTGTCGCGCTCTGCTCGATTGGACCGATTTTAGCGGTGCTGGTTTTGGGTCTGCTGTATCCGACAGAAGGCGCATATGTTCCGGTTGAAATACCGGAAATGCAGGATTCGCAGGATATGATTCTGCTTTTCGTGCAGGGACTGCCGCAGTACGCAGAGGAAGTTGCAATTGCGCTCGCGCCGATTATCGTCTTTTTCTTCCTTTTTAATGCGGTTTATATTAAGATATCAAAAAGACAACTGGTGAGTATCGGCATTGGTCTGATATTTACTTATGTCGGACTTGTGCTTTTTCTTACAGGCGTGAATGTTGGATTTATGCCTGTCGGAAACTATATCGGCAGCCTCATTGGGAAACTCAATTACAATTGGATTTTGATTCCGATAGCTATGTTAATCGGATACTATATTGTTCAGGCAGAGCCGGCGGTTCATGTATTGAATAAGCAGGTTGAAGACCTGACGGCGGGCAGCATTCCTGCGAAGGCGATGCAGCTTTCTTTGTCCATCGGCGTGGCGACTTCGCTGGCGCTGGCGATGGTGAGGGTTCTTACGGGTATTTCCGTCATGTACTTTCTGGTTCCGGGCTATGTTCTGGCACTGGGGCTGAGCTTCTTTACACCGAAAATCTTTACGGCAATCGCGTTTGACTCGGGCGGAGTAGCATCAGGACCGATGACGGCGACCTTCCTGCTTCCTTTCGCGATGGGTGCCTGCGAGGCAATCGGAGGTGCAGACCGTATTGTAACCGACGCGTTCGGCGTGGTTGCGATGGTTGCGATGACGCCGCTGGTTACGATTCAGCTTCTGGGTGTGGAATACAAGATTCGCAAGAAGAGAGAAGAAAAAGCCCGCTCGCTCATTCAGGATTACATCCGGGATTATGCGGACGAAGATATTATTGAATTATAGGAGGATTGCCATGGATGGATTAAATATGGTTATAGCCATAACGGACAGAGAGAAAACCGAAGCGGCAATCAATCTGTTTCAGGAAAATAATGTATTTACGACGGACGTCGTTTTAGGGCAGGGAACCGCTTCCGGTGAGATTCTGGATTATCTCTATCTGAATTCCTCGGAAAAAGCGATTATTTTCGGTATTGTGACAGGCGCAGGGCTGAATCCACTGCTAAGGGCGTTTAAAAGAAAACTGTTTATTGACCTTACGGGAAACGGAATTGTTGCGGTAGTTCCGCTTAACACAATCGGCGGAAAGCGGAGCCTCGAATATATGCTGGACGGTCAAATACTGGATATGAGTGGAAAAAGCCGCGAGACATTGGAAAGGATGGAGAGAATGGCTGTAAAAACGGATCATGAATTGATATTTGTAATTGCAAATGAAGGATACAGCGACTTGATTATGGACGCTGCCCGTGAGGCGGGAGCTGCAGGCGGAACGGTCATCAAAGCGAAGGGGACCGGAGCGGAATATACGGAAAAGTTTTTTGGCTTTTCCATTGCTTCCGAGAAAGAGATTCACCTGCTCGTAACCCCTGCACAGGGAAGAAACAATATAATGAAAGCAATTATGGAAAAGGCGGGGCTGGATACAAAAGCGCAGGCGATTGTATTTTCACTTCCGGTCAGCCATGCGCTCGGATTAAGACCGCAGGAGGCGTAAAAACTGCAAATTTTGTTTAAAAAAGCAAACAATAGTAATGTAAAAACAGAATTTTGCGATGAAAATTGTTATAAGATAACAAAAAAGTTAAAAATGCTTGCAAAAAGTGTCAATACGGTATATAATCTTTGTATATTTGTAACCGATTAAATTAGGAGGACATTTAGAATGAAAAAGAAAGTTGCTTTATTATTGGCACTCGTAATGATTTTCACTCTGTTTGCAGTCGGCTGCGGAAGCAATGACGACGCAGAATATGCAGGCACGGTTAAAATCGGCGTTTTTGAACCGGCATCCGGAGACAACGGTGCAGGCGGCAAGCAGGAAACACTGGGAGTCCAGTACGCAAACAAGGTACAGCCTACAGTTGAGATCAACGGTGAAACTTACAAGGTAGAACTTGTAACGGCTGACAATGAATCCGATACAAATAAGGGTATCTCCGCTGCTCAGACCCTCGTATCCTCCGGCGTATCCATGGTACTCGGAACTTACGGTTCTGCAGTTGCAATCGCAGCAGGTAAAGTATTCAAAGAAGCAGGAATGCCTGCACTCGGAATCACTTGTACGAACCCACAGGTAACAGAAGGCAATCCGGTTTACTTCCGCATCTGCTTCCTCGATCCGTTCCAGGGCACCGTTCTTGCAAACTTCGCATATGAAAACGGACAGAGAAAAGCTTACTGCTTATCCAAGCTCGGTGACGACTATTCCGTAGGTCTTGTAAACTACTTCGTTGAGGCTTTCGAGAAACTCGGCGGTAAGGTTGTGGAAGAACAGTTCCCGCAGGGAAACTCCGACTTCACATCCTATGTAGCAAACGCTAAGGCTAAGGGATGCGACGTATTCTACTCACCGGTATCCATCGAAGCCGCAGCTCTTATCATCGACCAGGCAGAAGCACAGAAACTCGGAATGCCAATCCTTGCAGGCGACACTTGGGACTCCAACGTAGTTCTCGAAGCTGCTAAGGGCAAGAACATCGAACTCAATGTTACGACTTTCTATCAGGAAGGCGGAAACCCTGACTTCGATAACGGAATCAAAGAATGGATCAACTCCGATTCCACAGCTAAGGCTAACAACAACGGCAACGACCAGATTGCTGCTGTATCCGCAATGGGTTATGATGCTTACTTCGTTGCTCTTGAAGCAATCAAGAAAGCAAACTCGAAAGAACCTGCAGACATCCTTGCAGTTCTTCCTGACCTCGTATACGAAGGCGGAGTATGCGGTACTGTTAAGTTCAACGAAACAGGCGATGCTGAAAAGACAGAAGCTGTTGTTAAGCACTGCAACACCGAAACCGGTGAATGGGAATTCGTTAAGACACAGACGATCGAACAATAACAATATAGTACGACTTGCTTTTTGAAATCAGATACATATTATATATGACTTCAGGCATACAGCGGGAGGGATGATTCCTCCCGCTTATCGTCGTATTATGGGGAAACTCTTTTTTGCATGATTTTTTGATGAATCATGAAGGAGAGGACGATTTTGAGCGAAAGCGTCCTGTCTTTTATGATTATTTTGGAGGTTTAAATATGGAATTAATTACGAAATGGCTGCCATATGTCCTGGCGGGAATTTCCGTAGGCGGTCAGTATGCCCTCATCGCAATCGGGTATACTATGGTTTACGGTATTCTCAGGCTGATTAACTTCGCACACGGGGATATGTTCATGATGGCCGGACTGGTTATGATTTATCTGGTAACGGTGCTTCCTGTGTGGGTAAGCATAATTATCGTTATCGCGTTTACGGTTGTGCTCGGCTGCACGATTGAGAGAGTCGCTTACAGACCTCTGCGCTCAGCACCGAGAATGTCAATCATGATTTCCGCGATCGGCGTGTCCTACTTCCTGCAGAATATCGCACTGTATGTGACAGGCGGACTGACGAAGACTTATCCGTCCATCCCGTTCCTTCAGAAGACCGTAACGGTTTTAGGAGCACATACGAAGATGGTAACGGTTATTACACCGTTCCTGACAATCGGACTTGTGATACTGCTTGTTCTGCTCATCAACCATACAAAAATCGGCATGGCAATGCGTGCGGTTTCGCGTGATTTTGAAACATCCGAACTTATGGGTATCGACATTAACAGGGTTATAGCCGTAACATTCGTTATCGGTTCGTTCCTTGCTGCGGTAGGTTCGATTCTCTTCTTCTCCAACTACACGGGCGTTAACCCGATGTCAGGCGCAATGCCGGGACTGAAGGCTTTCGTTGCAGCGGTATTCGGGGGAATCGGTTCCGTTCCGGGCGCGGTTGTCGGTGCGTTCGTCATCGGACTTTGCGAAAACCTTATCAAAGGTGCGGGCTGGACAACATTCTCGGATGCGTTTACATTTGTTCTTCTCATCATTATTCTTATGGTTAAGCCTACGGGAATCTTTGGCGAGAAAGATATTAACAAGGTATAAGGAGGGGCAGAGATGGAAAAGACATTATCAAAAAAACAAAAAACCGTCTACAGTGCTGCTGCCATTTTGGTGTTCCTTGTTCTTGTATATTTGGGCGACACGCTCATTCCTATGACGTCACAGTGGAACATGCTTATGACGGTAATCAAAAAAGGTGCGATTTTTGCACTGGTTGCGGTATCAATGAACTTACTGAACGGCTTTACGGGACTTTTCTCCCTCGGACAGGCAGGCTTCATGCTTATCGGAGCTTATGCTTATGCGATTTTCTCGATTCCTGCGTCTCAGCATGAGTCGGTTTATCAATACTTCAATGGCGGACTTTTTAAATTCTCGGTTCCGGAGATTCTGATGAATGCACTCGGAGGAGAAGGCAGCTTCGGTGGTTTTATCGGCGAATATGCGGGTATCTTTATTCTGATTATCTTTGCGGGACTTTTGACCGGCGGAATCGCTTACTTGATCGGTATTCCGGTACTCAGACTGAAGTCCGACTACCTTGCAATTGCAACGCTGGGATTTGCCGAAATCCTGAGAGCCGTATTCCAGTGGAACGCCATCGGACCGGTTACAAACGGCTCGAACATTTTGAGAGAGTTCACAACTTACGAAACGGCATTGTTCCCGATTATTTTCTCGGGTATTTGCATAGCATTAATCGTATTACTGATTAATTCCACATACGGCAGAGCTTTCAAGGCGATTCGCGATGACGAAATCGCAGCGGAAGCGATGGGCGTAAACCTGTTTAAACATAAAGAACTTGCATTTGTTATTTCATCCTTCTTTGCGGGTGTCGGCGGAGCGCTTCTGGCAATGTTCCAAAATTCCGCAACCGCGTCAACATTTACAACGAATATGACTTACGAAATTCTGCTTATCGTCGTTATCGGCGGTATTGGCTCGATTACCGGCTCCATTATCGGTTCGTTCATTTTCATCGGACTCAATGAATGGCTGCTCAGAGGTCTCGACCAGGGAGAATGGCTTGGAATCCAGTCCACACTCATGCGCGCAGGCTTCCGTAAGGTTGTGTTTGCGATTCTGATTATGCTCGTTGTGCTTTTCTTTGCAAAGGGCATCATGGGCAACAAGGAATTCTCATGGGACGGAATCATTCGCTGGTTTAAGACGCTTCCGCAGAGAACCAAGGCATGGCCGGCAAAGAAAAAAGCGCAGCTTGCTGAACGCAAAGAGCAGAAGGAAGCTAAGAAAGAAGCAAAAGCGAAGGCAGCAGAGAAAAAGGCAAAAGGTGCAGAAGCACTTGAAGCCGGAGAGAAGCTGTTTACGCCGCTTCCGGTTTACGACCATGTCGTAGTATTCGAAAAGGAGGTGCAGTAATATGACAAATGAAGTAGTATTAAAGCTCTCCGATATTACGATGCAGTTCGGCGGAGTTGTGGCAGTAGACAACCTCAACCTTGAGGTCCACAAGAATGAAATCGTCGGACTTATCGGACCGAACGGTGCCGGAAAGACAACGGCGTTCAATGTTGTAACCGGAGTTTACGAGCCGACAAACGGTGCGGTCCACATTAACGGATTGGTTGAAATCGAAAATTATCCGAAAGGCAAGATGGCGACAACCTATAAGGGTAAACACCAGGGCGATTATCAGCAGACGATCAAGCTCACACCGGACAAGGTAACGAAACTCGGAGTTGCGCGTACGTTCCAGAATATCAGACTGTTCAAGGAAATGACCGTGCTTGAAAATGTTCTGGTTGCCATGCACATGAACCAGAAGCAGAGCATCTTCGGAGCTACTTTCAAGTCGAAAACGGCAAGAGCCGAAGAAAAGAAGATGATTGAAGAGGCCGAGGAACTCCTGAAGAAAGTTGAACTTTACGAAAACAAGGATGATCTCTCAACATCCCTTCCTTACGGCAAACAGAGACATTTGGAAATCGCAAGAGCACTTGCGACCCATCCGAAGATTTTGCTTTTGGACGAACCGGCGGCAGGGATGAACCCGCAGGAATCTGACGAACTGATGCATTTTATCGGCAGAATCCGTGACGAGTTTGACCTCAGCATTTTGATGATAGAACACCATATGCAGGTAATCATGGGAATTTGCGACCATATTTATGTACTGAACTACGGCGGTCAGATTGCGGACGGCACGCCGGAAGAAATTCAGAATAACCCTGCAGTAATTGAAGCGTATTTGGGGGTGGATGAATAATGCTTGCAATCAGAGATTTACATGTATACTACGGCGGTATTCACGCGCTGAACGGCGTCAGCCTGGATGTTCCGGACGGACAGATTATTTCGCTGATCGGAGCAAACGGTGCCGGAAAGTCCACAACGCTTAAGGCAATCATGGGGCTTGTAGCCAAGACGGAAGGTCATATTTACTGGGACGATACGGATATTACATCCATGAAAACAAAAGATATCGTTGGCGAAGGAATTATCCTTTGTCCGGAAGGACGTAAGATTTTCCCTGACCTTACGGTAGAAGAAAACCTTTCCGCAGGGGCTTACCTCAGAAAGGATAAGAGCGCGATTGCAAAGGACAGAGAATGGGTATACAGCCTTTTCCCACGTCTGAAAGAAAGAACCTGGCAGCTCGGTGCGACGCTTTCAGGCGGCGAGCAGCAGATGCTTGCGGTAGGGCGCGCACTGATGAGCAAACCGAAACTTCTGATGCTGGACGAACCTTCGCTGGGTCTTGCTCCGCTGATAATCAAGGATATTTTCACGATTATCCGGCAAATTAAGGAGGCAGGCGTAAACGTACTGCTGATTGAGCAGAATGCGAACGCCGCACTTGAGATTTCGGATTACGCATATGTAATGGAAACGGGGAATATTACGATGGCAGGGCCGGGTAAGGCACTGCTTTCGGATGAGAGAGTAAAACATGCATATTTAGGGGAATAAGATATGAACAGAACAGTTAAAAAAGTGCTGGCATGCGCCATGACTGTTTCGCTGACCGCGGGGCTTTGCGCGTGCACAACTTACAACAACTTCAAAAACGCGTTTTTTGACGATGGAAAAGAAGCACAGGAAAGAACCATTAAAATAGGGGTTTTTGAGCCGCTTTCGGGTAAAAATAAAACGGAGGGCAACGAGGAACTCATGGGAATCGAACTTGCCCACGACCTTTATCCTACCGTCTGCGGCAAGAAGGTGGAGCTTGTTTACGGAGACAACAAGTCGGATATTTACACGGGCGAGACGGTAATACAGGAACTGATTTCCTCAAATTCGCCTTCTGTAATTCTCGGCAGCTATGGGGAAACACTCACGCTGATCGCCGGCAAGTACGCAAAAGCGAACAATATTCCGGCAATCACGATTTCCAGTACCAACCCGCTTATTACGACCAACAACGACTACTATTTCAGTGCGACCTATTCGGAGACAAGACAAGGGGATGCTTTGGCGGACTTCGCATATACCTCACAGAAAAAAATCGTTGCGGCGGCTGTAAAAACAGAGGATGACGATACGGCTACAGCTACAATCAAACGTTTTACGAACCGCTTCAAGAAGCTGTCGGGACAGAGCAACAGCGTTGCGGGGACCTTCACGGTTCCGAAGGACAGCACCGACTACAGCAAGACAATTGACGATATCAAGGCATCCGGCGCGGATACGGTATTTGTTACGCTTTCTGCAGAAAACTCCATTGAGTTTATGAAGCAGGCGATGGACAAGAAGCTGATGAATGTGCTTTTTCTCGGAACAAGAAGCTGGAATGATGACAAGCTCATCAAATACCTCAAAGAAAATGACCGTATTCAGGCAGCTTTTCCTACGGAACAGAGCCAGAATGCGGAAACAGAGGTGTCAAACGAGTTTATTCAGGCATTCAAAGCGAAATACGGGGAGAGCGAGGAACCTTCGGCAAGAACGGCCGTTGCATTTGATGCATACTGCCTTGCAATCGATGCGATAAGCAGAGCCTACGATGCAATACAGACCATGGATCCGGATAAGCTTACGGCAGATGCCGCAACCGATGCAGAAGGAAGAACCGCTAAGGAAGTCCTCCAGAACGCACTGGAAACCGGAATCCCGGCGGGCGAGCACATCCGCGACGCCCTGAGCCAAACAAAGAATTTCCAAGGTGCGTCCGGTGTAATCAATTACAACGGAAAGAATGAAGCAACCAAATCGATTACGATTAACTTTATTGTGGGCGGAATCGAACAGCCGACCTATACAGTAGAATAAAATAAGAGAAAACGAAAGGAAACACAAAAAATGGAAAAAAAGATTCAGGAAGCTCTTGAGCAGATCAGACCGTTCCTCCAGAGAGACGGAGGAGATGTTGAATTCGTAGAACTTACGGAAGAAAATATTGTGAAAGTGAAACTTCAGGGACACTGTGCAGGATGTCCGGGAGCTCAGATGACGCTCAAGGCTGTAATCGAAAGAATCCTCAAGGAAAGCTATCCTGAAATTCAGGGCGTCGAATCCGTATAAAAATGAAGTACGAGGAATTTCTTGAGCGGAATAAAGAAGAAATGATTGCATCCCTGCAGTCTGTTTTGCGGTGCGAGAGCGAGCAGTCTCAGCCGGTAAAGACGGCGGACGGCGGTGTGTATCCGTTCGGAGAAGGCGTCCAGAAGGCTTTTGAGACTTTTCTTGCGCTTGCAGAAAGCATGGGGTTCGAAACCTTCAATGCGGACAATTACGGAGGGCATGTGGACTTTCCGGGAACAGGCGATAAAATTTTCGGCATTCTCGGACATCTCGATGTCGTGCCGGCAGCGGGCGGATGGGATTTTGACCCTTATGCGGCAAGCATAGCGGAAGGCAGGATATACGGCAGAGGAACCACGGACGACAAAGGTCCGATGATTTCGTGCCTGTATGCGATGAAGGCCCTAAAGGACTCCGGGTATGTGCCGAAGGCAACGATACGCCTGATAATCGGACTCGATGAGGAAACCGGCTGGAAAGGCATGGACTACTACTTTTCAAAAGCGCCGAAGCCGGACTTCGGTTTCACACCGGATGCGGATTTTCCTGTGATAAATGGGGAAATGGGCGTACTGGTCTTTGAACTTGCGAGAAAATTCCGCGATTCGCAGGTTAAGGGGCTGAAGCTTCGATCGATGAAAGGCGGCATGGCTGCCAACAGTGTAGCCGACTACTGCAGAGTGGTAATCAGAAATCAAAAGGACGAGGAAGCTCCGTATGTGAAAATCCGCGAGGAAATCACCGCTTTCCGTGAGGAAACCGGCTATCGGATTCACGCAAAGGGCGTGGGAAAATCCCTGGAAATCACAACGGAAGGAATCGGAGCGCACGGTGCAAGACCGGAAGCGGGCTTGAATGCGGTTTCGATTATGATGGCGTTCCTCGGGAGACTGAACTTTGTGGATGAAGACCATAACGATTTCATAGACTTTTATAACAAGTATATCGGCTTCTGCCTCGACGGCACGAAGCTTGGAATCGGTTTCTCTGATGAACCATCCGGAAAGTTGATTTTCAATGTGGGCATGGCCGAAATGAATGAAAATGCGGGCAAGCTTACGATCAATGTAAGATATCCGGTGACGATGACGGACGACGATGTGTACGATGCGATGAGCGATTTGCTTGAAAAGTACAATATCGGAGTTCTGAAGCTGAAACACCACGAACCGATCTTTGTAGAAGCGGACAGCCCGATGGTTCGCGTGCTGGTTGATATTTACCGCAGGCACAGCGGAGATACCGAGTCGGGGCCTAAGGTGATAGGCGGCGGAACCTATGCGAGAGCTGCAAAGAATGTTATCGCATACGGGGCACTCTTCCCGGGTGATGAAGATTTGATGCACCAAAAAAATGAGTATCTCAGCATCGAGAGACTCGAGCAAATGACAAAAATTTATGCGGAAGCTATTTACAAACTCTCTTCGGGGGAATATAATAGTTAGCGTAAGTTTTCCCGAATGGGAAATATAATAACATAATCTGTTTCAGGGCGAGGTGAAATTCCTCACCGGCGGTATAGTCCGCGAACGCCGAAAGGCGCCGAGCAGGTGAGATTCCTGCACCGACGGTATAGTCCGGATGAGAGAAACAAAGAATTGCGTGATGCCTGCGGGATAAATTGACGGAGGCTTGGCGTGAAATTCGTATGTTGCTTTTTTGAGCCTTGATTCCCATCAAGGCTCTACTTGTGTAACCTGACAGATTTCCAACTACATCTTAAGAAGCGCGTTTTTTAAAACGTGCAGATACAGAAAGAGAGGAAACTGTAGAAATGACTAATTTAAACAATCAAAAGGTAAAGTCGGACAGACTTGTCAAAATGGCGATGATGGCTGCGGTCGCATGTGTAATCGGGCTTGTACGGTTCCCGCTGATACCGGCGGTATCATTCTTAACTTACGACCTTGCAGACATTCCGATTATCATCACGACCTTCGCGTTCGGACCTGCGGCAGGAATGCTTGCGCTTACCGTCGTGAGTGCAATCCAGGCGTTTCTCCTCGGAGGAGACAGCGTTTACGGCTTCCTGATGCATATGATTGCATCGGGTGCATTTCTTATCACAGCCGGATGCATTTACAGAAAACACAAGACGAAGAAAGTCGCAATCATCTCGATGGCGGCTGCAACTCTTGTAATGACGATTGTCATGGGCTTCGCAAACTATTTTGTAACACCGTTCTACTACGGCGGAGAAGCAATGAGAGAGGTCGTTGTAAGCCTGATGCCGCTGATTCTTTTGTTCAACGTAATCAAAGGCACCTTAAATTCGCTTATCACTTTTGTGGTATATAAGAGAATTTCTGGATTCCTTCACAGAGAGGGGCTTCACAAAGCACATGAAAATAAAGAGAATTGTACCAATTAAAAATGAAGAAGAAACCCGGCGGTTTGCACACGAACTTGCGGAAAGCCTTTCTCCCGGCGATGTGCTTGCGTTGATCGGCGACCTCGGAACAGGCAAGACGGCGCTCACATCGTATATTGCGGAGGGACTTGGAATCAAGCGAAGGGTAAACAGCCCGACTTTTACGATTGTAAAAGAGTATACGGACGGCAGGATGCCGCTGTATCATTTTGATGTTTACCGGGTGAGCGATCCGGATGAACTTTTTAACATCGGCATCGATGAGTATTTTTTCGGCGAAGGAGTATGCATTGTGGAATGGGCGGACCTGATTTTGGATATTCTGCCGGAAAACACGAAATACATTTATCTCGCATACGGAGAAAAAGAAGGAGAAAGGGTATATAAATGTACATTTTAGCCATTGAAACCACAGGAAAAGAAGGCTCCGTATGCCTTGTGCGAAAGGACGAAGGCGGCGGGGAGCCTGCTGTTTTGGGAGAAAAGCGGATAGAGGGAAGCTTGAGTCATCTCAAAGAACTGATTCCTTCCGTTTCAAGTCTCTTGGAATCGCAAGGGGTTTCAAAGAATGAAATTTCATACATTGCATCCTCCGTGGGTCCGGGATCTTTCACGGGAATCCGCATCGGGGTGGCAACGGCACGCGCCTTGTCGCAGGCTTTCGGACTGGAATACGCAATTGCGGTACCCACCCTTACGGCCTTCAAATATAAAGAGCAGGCCGCTGAGGCCGGAGCAAAAGGAATCACGGTCTGTGCGATTATCAACGCAAGGCGCGGGCAGGTCTACGGCATGGTGGACGGATACCTTGCGGATGGTCCGTATATGCTGACGGATGTTTTGGAAGTGATCCGAAACCGCGTTTTTGCAGACGGACGGCAGGTTCTTTTCTTCGGGGACGGCATCGACGCCTATGAATCGCTTATTTGCGATGGACTTGCAGGAGCCGGAAAATACAGCTTTGCGGATCCTTCGTGCAGGTATCAGGATGCCCGTGCCGCAGCTTTGTGTGCTGCGGTTAATGCAGATGTATATACGGTAAAACGCGAGGCTCTGCTGCCGGATTACATGCGCAAGGCAGAGGCGGAGCAGAAGCTTGAAGCAGGAGAACTTCCGATTTGCAAGGGACCGAAACAGGAGTAGTTTCATATGGATGAGAGCAGGAAACTGATAATACGAAAAGCCGCGGAATCTGATGTTCCGGCGGTTGAAGAGGTTGAAAAGGCATGCTTTTCCGTTCCTTGGAGCTACGAATCGCTCTATCACGATATATTGGAAAACAAGCTGGCTTTTTACATTGTGGCGGAGATAGACAGCAAGGTATGCGGCTATGTGGGCGTGTGGAAAATTTTCGACGAGGGTCATATCACGAATGTGGCCGTTGCACCGGAGTACAGACGGATGCATATTGCAAGTGCAATGCTTTCGGTATTGTTTGATGTTACCGGGGCGCAGGGCATCGAAAGCTATACGCTTGAAGTCAGAGCCGGAAACCAAGCGGCGATAGCACTTTATGAGGGTTTCGGCTTTCGTGAGGCGGGCCTGAGAAAGGGATATTACGAAGATAACGGCGAGGATGCCATTATCATGTGGAAGGAAAAGAAATGAAAGACGGAAGTTTTTTGACACTTGGAATCGAAACCAGCTGCGACGAGACAGCGATTGCCGTCCTTGCGGACGGAAGAACGGTTTTGTCCAATGTCATTTCATCACAAATCGATATATTTAAGAATTTCGGCGGAGTCGTGCCGGAAATCGCATCCAGACACCATTTGGAAAACATCAACGGTGTTCTCACGGAGGCGCTGGAAGATGCAAAGGTGAGCCTTGATGACATTGATCTCATCGGCGTTACGAACGGCCCGGGTCTCATCGGGGCACTTCTGATGGGAGTAGCAACGGCAAAATCCCTTGCATTTGCAAAGGACATCCCGCTTGTGGGCGTTCATCATCTGATGGGGCATATCAGTGCGAATTTTATCGAATATCCGGAGCTTCAGCCGCCGTTCATGGCGCTTATCACAAGCGGCGGACATACGGAAATCGTGGATGTGAAGAGCTATACCGAATGTGAAATTTTGGGCGGAACCAGAGATGATGCGGTCGGAGAGGCTTACGACAAGGTCGCAAGAGTTTTGGGGCTGGGCTATCCGGGCGGTCCGAAAATCGACAAAATCGCAAAAGAAGGAAATCCCGAGGCGATTCATTTCAAACGCGTATATCTGGAAAAGGACAGCTTTGATTTCAGTTTCAGCGGTCTGAAGACATCGGTGCTCAATTACATCAACCAGCAGAAACAGGCAGGAAACGAAATAAACCGTGCGGATGTTGCGGCAAGTTTCCAGCAGGCGGTGATGGATGTCATCGTCGAAAAGGCCGTGAATGCCGTAAAGATACGCGGCGAAAAGAAGCTGGTGCTTGCCGGCGGCGTTGCGGCAAATTCCAAACTCAGAGAAATGCTCGGAGAGGCTTGCGGCGCAGACGGAATCACACTTTACCGTCCGGCCCCCGCTTTGTGCACGGACAACGGTGCCATGATCGGGGCAGCGGCATACTATAAATATAAGGAAAAAGGGGCAGACGGGCTTGACCTTGATGCCTATGCAAATATGGAATTATGATTGTACTTTCAGCGAATAATCTTACAAAAACATACGGAACGGATGTCATAATCGATAAGGCGAGTTTTCATCTGAATGCCGGCGATAAGGTCGGCATCATCGGCAGAAACGGTGCCGGAAAAACGACACTTCTGAACATGCTCACCGGTGAGCTTCCGTGCGACGAAGGGGAATTTTTCGTGTCACAGAACACGAGAATCGGCTACTTGAAACAGCGCGATAATTTCAGCAGTGAAGGGACGGTCCTCGAGGAAATCGAAGGGATTTTTTCGGGACTTCGGGAGCTTGAAAACGAAATTGCGGAGCTTTCGGACAAGGTTGCAGAAAACCCGCATGACACCGGGCTGATTAACCGGCTGGACGAATTGCAGCACCGCTTTGACAGAGAAGGCGGCTACACCTATAAGTCGGAGATGATTGGGATTTTAAACTCCATGGCTTTCGACGAGAGTTTTTACAATAAGAAGATTTCCTCGCTTTCGGGCGGAGAGAGGACAAGGCTGGCGCTTGCGGCGCTTTTGCTTGAAAAACCGGATATTTTGCTGCTGGATGAGCCCACGAACCATTTGGATATCGGAACGCTGAAATGGCTGGAGCAGTACCTGGAAGCTTATCGCGGCACGATTATGATTGTATCGCATGACCGATATTTTCTCGATCGGACGGTAAACCGGATTTTCGAAGTGGAAAATCACAAGGTTTATTCCTATCAAGGAAAATACAGTGACTATGCGGCACAGAAAAAACTTCGAAGAGAAACCGAACTTCGTGCATATAATAACCAACAGAGGGAAATCGCGCGCCAGGAAGAAATGATCAGGCGCATGAAACAGCGCGGCACCGAGCACCTCGCAAAGAGGGCGGCATCGCGTGAGAAACGGCTTGATATGATAGAAAGAATCGAGCGTCCGGAAAGCGAAATGGGAAAGATGAAGATCCACTTCAAGGAAAACTTCCCGTCCGGCGGCGATGTCATCATGGCAGAAAATCTCGAAAAAAGCTTCGGCAGAGGCAGCGAACGCAGGGAGCTTTTTCACGGTGTGAATCTTGATATCAAGAGAGGCGAGAGGATTTGTATCCTCGGACCGAACGGCGTGGGCAAGACGACGCTTCTCAGGGTGCTTCTGGGAGAACTGACGCCGGATGCGGGTTATCTGAAAATCGGTCACAATGTTGCGTTCGGCTATTATGACCAAGGGCAGCTGCTGCTCAGCGATGCCAACACGGTTCTTGAAGAACTGAAGGAATCGTACAGACTGTATACCGATACGGAAATGCGTTCGATTCTGGGCAGATTCCTGTTTAAAGGCGAGGAAGTTTTCCTTCCTGTGGGAAGCTTGTCGGGCGGCGAAAAAGCGCGGCTCTCTCTTCTGAAACTCATGCTTTCGGGCGCAAACACCCTGATTTTGGACGAACCGACCAACCACTTGGACATCGAATCAAAGGAGGTCTTTGAAGAAGCTTTGATGGAATTTCCGGGAACGGTAATCGTCGTATCGCATGACCGGTATTTCCTGCAGAGAATACCGACGAGAATTCTGGAACTTACGCAGGACGGCGTAGTTGAGTACCTCGGCAGGTATGACTATTATCTGGAAAAGAAGTCGCAGGGCATATCCGCAAAGAAATACTTCAGCAAAACGCAGGAAAAACCCGCAGGAGATGCTGCACAGCAGCGCAGGCTGAACAAAGAACGCGAAGCCGAGGAACGGCGCAGGGCAAGGCTTTCCGAGAAACTGGAGGCGGAAATTTCCGAACTTGAGGATAAGATTTCGGAACTTGAGCATAATCTTTGCAAACCGGAAAACATGAGCGATTATGAACTCCTGGCAAGGCTCGGCTCGGAACGGGAAGAGGCCGAAAAACGGCTTGCGGAAGCCTATGATGAGTGGGCAAAGGTGCAGGAAGCGTAAAAACACATAAAAAAAACTTGCAATGCACATAAAAAGTTATTATAATATTCCATAGTAATTTTTACTAAACAGAATGGAGGCTGTTTTATGATTTTTGACAAAATTAAAGACATCATTATAGACCAATTACAGGTTGAAGAATCCGATGTTGCAATGGATACCAATCTCATGAAGGATCTTTCGGCAGATTCACTGGATGCTGTTGAAATTATCATGGCAATCGAAGATGAATTCGGAATCGAAATTCCTGACGAAGACGCTGAGAACATTCAGACGGTCGGAGATTTGGTTAAGTATGTAGAGGAAAACAAATAGTCGCAAGGCAGATATCGGAAGGCAGGTGTTACAGATGAGAGAGAAGCAGATATCAAAAGCAGTAATCAAGCGTTTGCCTCGATACAGAAGATACCTGAAGGAACTGCAGAAGAAGGGAATCGAAAAAATTTCTTCTAAAGATCTGAGCAAGCTCATAGGGTATACTGCGTCTCAGATTCGCCAGGATTTAAACAATTTCGGCGGATTCGGACAGCAGGGTTACGGTTACAGCGTAAGTTATTTATATGAAGAAATAGGCGCAATACTGGGCCTCAATAAAGAGTACAAGATTGTAATCGTAGGATACGGCAGACTTGGTCAGGCCATGGCAAGCTACATTGCCAACAATGAAGGAAACTTCCACATTTGCGGAATTTTTGACGTTAAGCAGATCATTCAGGATGTGGAGTTCAAGGACGCGCAGATTATGACATGCGGCTCACTCGCGGGATTTATCAAGAAAGAAAACATAGACATCGCCGTAATCACGGTTCCTGCCGAGAAAGCACAGATTGTTGCCGACACGGTATCGGGTGCGGGAGTCAAGGGCATTTGGAACTTTACCGCCGTTGACTTGGAACTGCCGGAAGACGTTGCGGTTGAGAATGTTCACATGAGTGACAGTCTGCACGCGCTTGCCTATTACATGCAGGATGCTGAATAAAATCAAATAAAAAAGCAACCGGTCATAAGACCGGTTGTTTTTATGTAGTGTTTAGCCTTCTACCGGAGCATCTACCGGGCAAGCATCTGCGCAAGAACCGCAGTCGATGCACTTGTCAGCATCGATAACATAGATGTCGCCTTCGGAGATAGCTTCTACAGGACATTCTGCTGCGCAAGCACCGCAAGCGATGCAAGCATCTGTAATTTTATAAGCCATTGTTGTTCCTCCTATTAAAAAGATATATCTTTACGCAGACAATTATAACAGAATGATGTATAATAGTAAAGTAAAAAAAAGTTGATTTTTTTGTAAAAAATAAAGAGGTCGAAAGAAAAAATGCGAATATACACATTGGTCGGAAAGAGTGGGACCGGAAAGAGCTTTCATGCAATGGATTTGTGTCAGAAAGAAAATATTGAGTCTATCATAGATGATGGGCTTTTCATATATCGGAACACGGTGCTTGCCGGCTCCTCAGCCAAAAGAGCCGGCACCAAGATCGGTGCCGTAAAGACAGCTCTGTTCATAAACGAAGAGCAATGCCAAAGCGTCAGAGATGAGATTGCCAGAACGAAGCCTGAATCCATCCTGATTCTCGGAACCAGCGAAGGGATGGTAGACCGGATCATGGACAGGCTGGGACTGGAAAAGCCTCCGGAGGACAGTCCGAGACGCATCAAAATCGAGGACATAACAACGCAGGCGGAGCGCCGCAAGGCAAGGCAGCAAAGGGAGCAGCTCGGCAAGCATGTTATTCCTGCACCGTCACTGCAGCTTAAGAGGAACTTTGCCGGATATTTCATGGATCCGCTTCGTTTTTTCAGGGGTAAGGAGCAGGACGGAGAACGCACGGTCGTCAGGCCGACATACAGCTACATGGGACAATATCTGATTGCAGAGCGCGTAATCGATGATATCATTGGCTGCATAGCGGCGGGACACCCGGCGGCAGGCAGAGTCATATATGTGAGCCACAGCGCACAGCCCGAGGCATACGAGCTTTTTGTCGTCCTCAAGATGAAACACGGTTTTGCTCTGTGGGAGGCAGTGAGTGAAATGCAGGAAGAAATCAAGGAAGTGGTGGAAAAAATGACCGCATTCAATGTTTCGGCTGTTGATATCGAAGTAAGGGGGATTGACTGACGGTGCAGTACACGAAGACCGGAATCAAAGATTTTAACCTTGACCATATTTTCGACTGCGGACAATGCTTCCGCTGGGAAAGGCAGGAAGACGGCAGCTACACGGGCACTGCCATGGGAAAAATCGTTAATATGCGATTTGAGCTGGAAGGCCGGCTGATTGTCGATAACTGCACGGAAGAGGAATTCACGCAGATTTGGACGCCGTATCTGGATTTGGAAAGAGATTATGCGAAGATAAAAAGCAGTCTGCAGGGCGAGGAAATCCAAAGGGCCATGAAATACGGATATGGAATCCGGATTCTGAAGCAGGATTTTTGGGAAGCCCTGCTGTCGTTCATCATATCGCAAAACAACAATATACCGAGGATTAAAGGCTGCATTGAGGCTTTGACACGCTGCTGCGGCGAAAAAATCGGCACATATAAAGGAAAGGACTATTATGCACTGCCCGAGCCGGAAACGCTTGCGAACATGACGCCGGACAAACTGGCGGAGTGCAGGCTGGGCTACAGGGGGCCTTACCTCATCAAAACGGCACAGAAGGTCTTGGAGAAAGGCGGAGCCGAGGCGGCTGAGAAAGAACTCCGAAACTGTGAGACGTTTGAAGAGGTGCAGGAGGCTCTTCGGGAATATCCCGGGGTCGGTCCCAAGGTCGCAAGCTGCACAGCCCTTTTCGGTCTGGGATTTCTGGATGCTTTTCCGATTGATGTATGGATGCGGCGAGTTATGCATAGACTTTATGGTATGGACGAAAAGGATGTACGCAGCATGGAGGATTTTGCCAAGAAAAATTTTGCGCCTTATGGGGGAATCGCACAGCAGTACCTTTTTTATTACATACGCGGGCTGCATTGATTGTTTCACAGAAACTTCACATGCAAAAAAAGCAAGAAAGTATTGACAATTGCGGCAGGATTGCTATAATAAAATTATGTTAGCACTCAGAAGCAAAGAGTGCTAAGGAAACGAGAATTACTAAACGGAGGTAATGATAAATGATTGGAATCAAACCATTGGGTGACAGAGTAGTCATCAAGAAACTTGAAGCAGAAGAGAGAACACAGGGAGGCCTTATCCTCACAAGTGCAGCGAAGGAGAAACCTCAGATGGCAGAAGTTGTAGCCGTAGGACCGGGAACCAAGGATGTTTCCATGGAAGTGAAACCGGGAGACAAAGTTGTTTTCAGCAAATACGGCGGAACCGAAATTAAGTATCAAGGCGAAGAATACACAATTATGAGACAGGATGACATCCTGGCGGTTGTTGAATAGTTGAAAGGGGTGCATAGAAATGGCAAAGGACATTTTTTACGGAGAAGACGCAAGACGCAAACTGCAGGCAGGCGTTGATAAATTAGCAGATACAGTAAAGATTACATTAGGACCGAAAGGCCGCAATGTTTTGATCAATAAGAGCTTCGGCTCACCGCTCATCACCAATGACGGCGTTACGATTGCAAGAGAAATCGAGCTTGAAGACGCAACGGAAAACATGGGCGCTCAGGTTGTTAAGGAAGTTGCTTCCAAGACAAACGATGTAGCCGGCGACGGTACGACAACAGCAACTCTGCTTGCTCAGATTATCGTAAAAGAAGGATTTAAGAATGTTGCAGCAGGCGCTAACCCAATGGAACTTAAGAAGGGTATCCAGGGTGCGGTTGATGTAGCGGTTGAAGAAATCGGCAAGATTGCAAAACCGGTTGAAACCAAGGAATCCATCGCACAGGTTGCAGCCGTTTCCGCAGCTGATGAGAAAATCGGCGAACTGATTGCACAGGCAATGGAAAAGGTAGGCAAGGACGGCGTTATCACAGTAGAAGAATCCAAGAGCCTCGGCACAACTTTAGATGTTGTGGAAGGCATGCAGTTTGACAGAGGTTATTTATCGGCTTACATGGTTTCCGACACGGAAAAGATGGAAGCCGTTATGGAAAATCCATATATCCTGATTACAGATAAGAAGATATCAAGCATTCAGGAACTGGTTCCGCTGCTTGAACAGATTATGAAGCAGGGACGTAAGCTTTTGGTTATTGCAGAAGATGTGGAAGGCGAAGCACTTGCAACACTGGTTGTCAATAAACTCAGAGGCGTTATCGATGTGGTTGCGGTAAAGGCTCCGGGATACGGCGAAAGAAGAAAAGCAATGCTGGAAGATATCGCAGTTCTTACAGGCGGTACCGTTATTGCAACGGATCTTGGCTATGAACTGAACGAAGTAACGCTTGACATGCTTGGAACAGCAGCGACTGTTAAGGTTGACAAGGAAAACACGGTTATTGTATCCGGCGGCGGTTCTTCCGAAGATGTTAAGGCAAGAATTGCAAGCCTCAAGATGCAGATTGAAGACACAACTTCCGAATTCGACAAGGAAAAACTTCAGGAAAGACTTGCAAAACTCGCAGGCGGCGTTGCGGTTATCAAGGTCGGCGCAGCTACCGAAACGGAACTGAAGGAAAGAAAACTTAGAATTGAAGACGCTCTCAACGCAACAAAGGCTGCAGTTGAAGAGGGTATCGTATCCGGCGGCGGAGTTGCACTCGTAAACACGATTCCGGCTGTGGCAGCATATGTTGACACTCTTTCCGGCGATGTTAAGACAGGTGCTGCGATCATCAAGCGTGCACTGGAAGAACCGGTAAGACAGATTGCAGAAAACGCAGGTCTTGAAGGAAGCGTTGTTGTTGCTGAAGTTAAGAAATCCGGCGTAGGCGTTGGTCTGAATGCAGCTACAGAAGAATATGTAGACATGATTGAAGCAGGTATCGTTGACCCTGCAAAGGTTACAAGAAGCGCACTCCAGAATGCGGCATCTGCATCCGCAATGCTTCTCACTACAGAAGCGGGTATCGTAGACATCAAGGAACCGGCACCTCCTGTAGCAATGGGCGGCGGCGCTCCGGGAATGGGCGGCATGGGAATGATGTAAACCACATCGAATCCGAGATATTTAATCGGGGCTGCCTGCATTAACGCTTACTTCCCATTAATGCAGGCAGCCCTTTGTATCTGAGTGTTCAGGTAAGCAAGCTGCTGGAAAAATTAGGCAATTCCCACCAAGTGCCTCGCATAGCCCCCCTTTTCGTGTATTTTCGCCTATTTAACACCCCTTCGATTCCGTTTTTCTCCGGATTTATGTCATGCTTTTACTCTTTTCAAAAATGTCATATTTTGGGATGTTGGAATTTCAATGTTTTTCTATGGCATCATTTTGCAATTATTTTACAGCAACATCTTTTCCCCTCTAAGAATCCCTTAGATACACGAAGCACCCCTTTATAGAAGCTGCCCTTCGTGTAAACACTATTTCCGGATCCGTAAATAGCTCAGATCTATGAAACGCAATCCTGTACGAAAGGGGCTGCACCCTAACGGTTATTTTCCGTTAATGCGACAGCCCCGTTTTTTTTATTTTTTGTGTTGACAAAGCAGAAAAGTAGTGCTAGTATAATACCTATAAAACAGATAGGTTTTGTGGGAAATAAAAACCACTGCGGAATAAATATAAATTATGATGAAAAAGGAGATGTAAAAATGAAAGTATATGAAAGAATTACAGATTTAATCGGGGGCACGCCATTACTCAAGTTGAATAATATCGTTGGAGATGAAGATACCAAGGCTGAAGTTTACGGAAAGCTTGAATATTTCAATCCTGCGGGAAGCGTCAAGGACAGAATTGCAAGAGCGATGATTGACGATGCCGAGAAGTCGGGAGCTTTAAAGCCGGGTGCGGTTATCATCGAACCAACCAGCGGAAATACCGGAATCGGACTGGCATCGGTTGCAGCTTCCAGAGGGTATAAGATTATTCTGACGATGCCGGAAACGATGAGCATTGAACGCCGCAATCTTTTGAAGGCATATGGTGCAGAACTTGTATTGACAGACGGCGCAAAAGGAATGAAGGGAGCAATTGCGAAGGCAGAGGAGCTCGCCAAGGAAACTCCGGGAAGCTTCATTCCGAGTCAGTTCACAAATCCGGCAAATCCATCGGCTCATAAGGCGTCCACAGGTCCCGAAATCTGGGAAGACACAGACGGAAAGGTTGATATCTTTGTTGCCGGAGTCGGAACAGGCGGAACGCTTTCCGGCGTAGGAGAATACCTGAAGAGCAAGAATCCGGATGTCAAAGTGGTTGCCGTTGAACCGGCAGGCTCTCCGGTTCTTTCAAAAGGAACTCCGGGCCCGCACAAGATTCAGGGAATCGGTGCAGGATTCGTTCCGGATACGCTCAACACAGAGATTTATGATGAAATCATTACAGTGGAAAACGAGGATGCGTTTGAAACCGGAAGAACGCTTGCAAGAAAAGGCGGTGTGCTTGTCGGAATCTCATCCGGTGCAGCTGTTTATGCAGCGTCGCAGCTTGCAAAACACCCGGAAAACAAGGGCAAGGTGATTGTAGCACTTCTGCCGGATACCGGAGAAAGATACCTCTCCACCCCGATGTTTGCTGAATAATATCGACTAGGAAATTTGAACCATATTGGCCTCTTGCTTGAAAACCTAGCATTTTCATGGTATTATGTAGATTATAGGGCAGGAGGCTTTTTGTGTGAAAAGTTTTGCATGCCGGCGCACAAGAGGAGGTGCAGAATGAAGATTTCCACGAAAGGGCGTTATGCGCTCAGAATGATGATAGATTTGGCGGAGCATCAGAGCGAGGGTTTCGTTTCGCTGAAAGATATTGCGGCGCGGCAGGGAATTTCAAAAAAATATCTGGAGCAGATTATTCCGATTCTGAACCGTTCGGATTTTCTGCAGGCAAACCGGGGCGCACAGGGAGGCTATCGGCTTGCAAAAGCACCGAGCGCTTATACGGTAAAAGATATCCTTGAACTGACGGAGGGAAGCCTTGCGCCTGTTGCGTGTCTGGATACAACGCCCGTGGGCTGCGAGCGCAGCGAGTTTTGCGTGACACTGCCGCTATGGAAAGGCCTTCGTGATGCGATCGAAAACTATCTTGAAGGAATCACGCTGCAGGACCTGCTTGACCGGCAGACGGAAATGTATTCCAACAATTATATGATATAATTGCGCAGTTCTTAATAATTCTGCTAAGATTCTGTAAAGATATTGCAAAATTTTCAGTATAAGATATAATATAAGGGAGTAAAATTGGATAAAGTGATGAAAAATGTAGAAAAATTGATTCCGAAATATGCAGTTATCTCACTGGTCTTTTGCTTCGTATGGAACTGCTTTGTCTACTGGACAACGCAGTTTTTATGTGCGGGGCGCAGACACTTTGATTTGACGACGGATTTCGACAGGTGGGTTCCCGTCCAGTCGTGGTGGGTCTTGATTTATGTGGCGAGTTTTGCCTTCTGGGTTATATGCTATATCTTGATTGCGCGCTTTAATGACAGGGAATTCTGGTTCCGGTTTGTGACGGCAGATCTTCTTTCCAGGACAATCTGCGGAGTTATTTTCGTCGTCTTCCCGACCATGAACACAAGGCCGGTACTCGAGATGAACTCGGTTTTTGACTGGATGCTGGCGGTGATTTACAAGCTGGATCTGCCGTACAATCTGTTTCCGTCGATACACTGTATCATCAGCCTGCTTTGCTTTCTGGGTCTTATGAAAACGGAAAAGATGAGCCGGGTGGCGAAGGGAGGTGTGCTGGCTTTTGCACTGCTGATTTTCGCATCGACGCAGTTCACCAAGCAGCACTACATCTCAGATGTTATAAGCGGAGTGGTGCTTGCGCTGCTTTGCTACAGTATAGCGATGAAAACGGACATCGCACGACCGGTAAGAAAGGTGTTTGAGAGGATTAACGAGAAAGTGTTCGGGGATGCATATGAAGAAAAAGAAGAAAGTACTGTTTAATTTTATATTTTTGACGCTCTGTATCGGCATAACGGTTTACTATGTGTTTCGCGGAGAGGACTTTTCCGAGGTGGCCGAATATATCGAACATGCCAAAGGTCCGGAGTGGCTGGTCGGAATCCTGCTGGTGTTTGCATTTATATTAAGCGAATCAGTGATTATTTTCTACTTGATGGGGACCTTGAAAGAAAAACCGAAACTTTCGCACTGTTGTTTATATTCCTTTGTTGGGTTTTTCTTTAGTCTGGTGACGCCGACGGCTTCCGGAGGACAGCCCATGCAGCTCGTTTTTATGAACAAGGACAAGCTTTCGGCGCATGTTTCCACGATTACATTAATGATTGTTACAATCGCATATAAGACGGTTTTGGTGCTTTTGGGGCTGTTTGTCTTGATTTTCAGACCTGCTGTTGAGCTCAGGCTGCTGCGCCCGGCAATGCCGTGGGTGTATCTGGGGCTGGTGCTGAATGTGATTTGCGTAGCTTTTATGCTTGCCGTGGTATGGTCGCCGGAAATCATGAAAAGCCTGGTGCAGTGGTTTGTCGGGATTATGCGTAAACATCTGCATAAGAGCGGAAAGCAGGAAAAGCTGGAGAGACTGGAGGCAAAGGCCATCCGCTATATGGACGGATACAAGGAGACTTCGGTCTATGTCCGCCGGCATAAGCAGGTGAGCCTGAATGTGCTTGGGATTACCTTGGTGCAGCGCTGTCTGCTGTTTGCGGTTACCTATGTGGTTTTGCGCTCATTCGGGATTCACAGCCTTGGACTTGCGGATGTAATCGTTTTGCAGGGTGCGATTTCGCTGGCGGTCGATATGCTTCCGCTGCCGGGAGGTCTTGGTATCAGCGAACATTTATTTCAATTGATATTTTTGCCGGTATGCGGAGCGGGGTTAATCACGCCGGCAATGATTATAAGCAGGGGTTTGAGTTTTTATGCGCAGCTGCTGATTAGCGCGGTCTTCACCGCGGCAGCGTATTTTCTGATATTTGGGAGGAGAGAGAAAAATGATAGGATTTTATAATTATACGGTAATACTTACATACATGAGCCTGATTTCGGCGATTACGGGAATGACATTTGCACATGCGGGGGTGTTCGGAGCGGCAATATTCTGTCTTGCTCTTTCGGGCTTTTTCGATATGTTTGACGGCAAGGTCGCTCGCAGGAAGAAGGACCGAACCGATGACGAGAAGCTCTTCGGCATTCAGCTCGACTCGCTTTGCGATGTGGCTGCTTTCGGCGTGTTTCCGGCATACCTGTGCTACTGCATGGGAGTTCAGGGCAGACTGGGATTTCTGGCAATCATTTTCTATGCGATTTGCGGCGTGATTCGGCTTGCGTACTTCAATGTGATTGAGACGAACAACTTTTTCTCGGAAGAGGAACACGAAAAAGTGTATTACGGCCTTCCGATTACCTCCGCGGCGGTGATTTTCCCACTCGTATACCTTTTGAAAGGGATTTTTACGGCGTCTGCATATAATGCAATTCTGACAGTTCTGCTTTTCGGAGTGGGAATGCTGTTCATATCGAACTTCAAGCTCAGAAAACCAAGCAATAAACTGCTTCTGCTCATCTGTGTGGTTGTTGCGGCAGCATTGGTATTTATCTATGTAAATCAGGGCTGGAGCCAGCCGGGGGCATATCATGGAATGTAAAGACAGAAAAGGAATGCCTGTACCGAGCGACGCGCAGCAGGATGCCGTTCTCAGAAAGCTGTACGGTACGGCCGGCGGACGGATGGCGCTTAAAGTTCTGGTAAGACCGTGGGTAAGCCGGCTCGGGGGAGCGGTTTTGTCCTCGGGCATATCAAAACTTGCAATTCCGGGATTCGTAAAGAAAAACGGCATCAACATGCGCGAGTATGAGCACAGAAGATACAAATCCTATAATGACTTCTTTACGCGCAGAATAAGAAAGGGCATGCGTCCCGTGGAACCGGAGCCGGCCGGCTTCATCTCTCCGTGCGACAGCAGGCTGACGGTGCATGAAATCTGCGACGGTGCTTCTTTTCATATAAAGAACACGCAGTATACCATGCACAGTCTTTTTCGCGACAGCAGGCTGGCTGAGGAATACCGCGGCGGTCTGCTGCTTTTGTTCCGGCTCACGGTAGACGATTATCACCGCTACTGCTATACGGACAACGGTACCAAGAGCTGCGATACCTATATAAACGGTGTTTTTCACACGGTGAACCCGTTCGCGGGACAAATTTTTCCAATCTATAAGGAAAACAGCCGCTGCTATTGTGCGCTTGAAACCGAAAACTTCGGGAAACTGCTCCACATGGAAGTCGGAGCACTTATGGTCGGCAAAATCGTAAACTACCACAAGCACGGCGGGTTTTCTTTTAAACGCGGGCAGGAGAAGGGCCGCTTTGAATTCGGCGGCTCGACAGTCATCCTCTGCGTCAAGAAAGATGTCCTGCGGGTAGATGAGGATATTCTGACAAACAGCAGGGAAGGAATCGAAACGAAGGTCCGCATGGGCGAGAAGATTGGAGAGAGAATATAATTACTATTCGTGTCGAATAGTGTAAAAATATTAAAAATATTCATGTAAAATAATGCGAAAATATAATAAAAAACCATTGATTTTAACACGAAAGTTGGTTATACTATAATCAGAACCTTTAAGGAGGTCTGATTATGTACAGAAAAATTATGCGCTTCTTGGAAGCATGGAAAGAGGATGAACACCGAAAACCTCTTGTTTTGCAGGGTGCAAGACAGGTCGGAAAGACTTATTCCGTTCTGGAGTTTGGGCGCACATGCTATGAGAATGTAGCGTATTTCAATTTTGAAACCAATCCGAAGCTGAATGAGACCTTTGAGGAAGACATCAGCCCCGATTATCTGATACCGATTTTGTCCCATATTGCGGGGCAGACGATCGTGAAGGAAAAGACGCTGATTGTTTTCGACGAGGTGCAGCTTTGCGAAAGGGCATTGACTTCGCTCAAATACTTCTGCGAGAACGCGCCGGAGTATCACATTATCGCCCTCGGCAGCCTGCTCGGTGTTGCAGTCAACCGAGCCCGGTTTTCTTTTCCTGTCGGAAAGGTCGATATGAAAACGCTTTATCCGATGGATATGGAAGAATTCATGCTTGCTCTCGGAGAGGAAACTCTCGTAAAAGAGATAAAAAAAAGCTTCGATACCGATAAGCCGCTGCCGGCGGCTTTGCACGAAACCGCAATGCAGCTCTATCGTCAGTATCTTGTAGTCGGCGGCATGCCGGAGTGCGTGATGCAGTTCGCGCAGACCAAGGACTACATTCTTGTCCGCCATACGCAGGACACGATACTTGCAAGCTATCTCAACGATATGAGTAAGTACAACAATTTGAATGAAATTAAGAAAACCAGACTTGCCTATGATAATATTACCGTTCAGCTTTCAAAGAAAAATACTCGCTTTCAATATAAGCTGATAAAGAAAGGCGGACGGGCTTCCGAATTTGAAAATGCAATCGAATGGCTTTGCCTGTCCGGTATCGTCTCGCAGGTTTACAAGGTGGAGCAGATCAAAAAGCCGCTTGAAAACTACCGGGATATTGATGCGTTCAAAATTTATGTATCCGATTTGGGGCTGCTTTGTGCCAAGAAGGATCTGACGGCTGACGATGTTCTCTATGAGACGCCGGAAATCAATGATTTCAAGGGTGGGATGGCAGAAAACTATGTCAATGTGCAGCTTTCTATCAATGGATATCGCACTTATTACTGGCAGTCCGAGCGTGGAGCGGAAATCGATTTTGTCATCCAGCGTGACGGAAAACTGATTCCGATTGAAGTCAAATCCGCCGATAACACCAAAGCCAAGAGCCTGAAAGTTTATATGGATACCTATAATCCTTCTTATGCGATCAAACTTTCCGCCAAAAACTTTGGCTTCGAGGACGATAAGAAAATTGTGCCTCTGTATGCGGCATTTTGTATCTAAAAAAGAATGGACGATTGCTCACAAAGAAAAATAAACGCAGAGCGTATGGTACTATATATAATACGACTCTGCGTTTTTTGTTGGCCGATTCTCGGGATCCGGCCTTTGGCAGAACTGTTACATATCGAATTCCGGATTGATTGCGTAGAAGTTTTTGGAGTTAAGGTTATCCTGAACGATTCGCAGACCTTCACCGAAGCACTGATAGTGCACGACTTCTCGCTCACGCAGGAAGCGGATTGGGTCGAGGACATCCGGGTCGTCGCAAAGACGAATGATGTTGTCGTAGGTCGTGCGTGCCTTTTGCTCTGCAGCCATGTTTTCCGTCAGGTCGGTGATGGCATCGCCTTTGGATGCAAAGCAGAGGGCATCGAACGGAAAACCTGCCGCAGCCTGCGCGTATACGCCTGCGGTATGGTCCACGAAATATGTCTCAAAGCCTGCTTCTTTGATTTGCTCCATGGTCATGTTGCGGGTAAGCTGATGAACGATGGTCGCAATCATCTCTAAATGTCCGATTTCTTCTGTGCCGACAGAAGCAACGGAAATGTTCCAATCTATCAAATATGAGGACAAGCGTGAGGTTTTCGGGTTTAAGGTACATAGCTTTTCGACCTTTGAGAAAATCAAAAAATATGATGAAACTGATAATGCGGAAAATGCCGAAAAGCCTTATTCTATCGAGGTTGGCAGAACAAAACGAACAATAAATTTATATGCCATTGCCTCGTCAAAATTTCAAATAGCGTGCTGATTTGTTGTCTTTCACTTGCGGACAAGTCATCTGTTTTTCCTATAGTAAACTGCCCACTTATTTTATTTTTAAGTTGGCAGTTTACTATTGACTTTCTATGCGAAAATCGAATATAATAATATAGTAAAGTGCCCAACAATAATCAGATGTAGGCTAATTAAGTAGAGGTGGACAAATGCTTCGCGAAAACGATATTAAAAATGTGAGAAAGCTATTCAATCGGCATCACCATGTAATGACTACTGCCGAGCTTCTTGAAGCTAAGCTATATTATGCAGATATTAAGCAGCTTTTGGATGAGGGCTTTATTGAAAGAATAAGACGGGGCTACTATCATTGGATTAAAGACTGCGAAACCAGAGAAATAGTTATTATCAATAGTTTGTTTCCCGATGCTGTTCTTTGTATGGAAACTGCTCTATTCTATTATAAATACAGTGATAGAAATCCCGCTGAATGGAATTTTGCCATAGATAGAAATGTTTCAAAATTGCGAACTAATATCGAGTACCCATTCATTAAAGTATATCGCATTGAGTCTGATTTGGTTGCGCTTGGTGAAACAACAGGTGAGATTGATTTTACAAAAGTGCGAATTTATGACCGTGACAGAACAATTTGTGATGTTCTGAAAAATATGAGTAAAATGGATAAAGAAATTTTCAATAAAGCAATACAGGGGTATGTTAATGACCCGAAAAAGAATATACCTAATCTTATGATGTATGCAAAAAAACTGCGTGTGCAGAAAAAGGTTAAAGAATTGATTGGAGTGTGGTTGTAATGGCAGATATAGCAGCTTCCGTTCTGGCAAAGCTGAGAAATAAAGCAAAAGCTTCTGGTATCAGTTATCAGCAATGCTTACAACTTTTTGTGCAGGAAGAATTTTTGAGAAGGTTATCAAAATCTGAGTATGAGGATACGCTGATACTTAAAGGCGGATTGTTTATTTATACTCTAACTAATTTTGAAAGCAGAGCTACCATTGATGTCGATTTTCTGCTTCGTGGATACTCTAATTCAATAGATAATGTAAAAGATTTGATTTGTAAAATTATCGATACTCCGACAGGTAACGATTATATAGAAATGCGAGCAAAAGGCTTTGAGGAGATTTCTCCGCAAAGAAAATATCACGGTATTAGCACACAGATTATTGCTCAAATAAAAAATGTGCGTGTGCCGTTCAATGTTGATATAGGCGTGGGAGATATTATAGTCCCCCGTGCCGAAGAACGCACCATCAACACTCAGCTTCCAGATTTTGAAGCACCTGTAATCAAAACTTATTCCCTTGAAAGCACCATTGCCGAGAAGTTTGATGCCATACTGCAACGATTTGAGCTGACAGGCAGAATGAAAGATTTTTATGACATCTATTATCTTTCAAGGACATTCGACTTCGAGGGCGCAAAATTGCAGGCCGCAATCTTTGAAACTTTGCAGCATCGTGGTACCCCCTACGACAAGGACAGCTTTAAGCGTATTGTCGCACTTGCCGAAGACGAGGATATGCAAAAGCGGTGGAAATACTTTTTGAAAACAATAAAAGATGATACGCTTGAGTTTTCAGCAGTCATTCAGTCAATACAGACTTTCCTTGAACCTGTATTCGATTCGATTGTGAATGAGGATGAATGGCAAAAGATGTGGTATTCTACAGATAATAAATGGAGAGTGATTAAGGGAAATGAGTGATATATTATACAGTACCGATTTAGGAAAATATTATTTAGGCAAATGCGAAGAAACAATTCAAGAGCTAAATCTAAAGAAAAAAGTACAATTAATACTTACCTCTCCACCATTTCCTCTCAATAACAAGAAACAATACGGAAATTTAAATGGAGAGGAATATTTGAAGTGGTTTACAAGCTTAGCGGAACTGTTTTCAAGCGTATTGGCTCCAAATGGGTCTATCGTAATTGAAATGGGTAATGCGTGGGAAAAGAATCGTCCAGTACAGTCATTATTGCATTTAAATAGTCTTTTAAGCTTTGTAAATAATGAAAATGCAGGACTTAGATTATGCCAAGAATTTGTATGTTATAATCCTGCAAGATTACCATCCCCAGCTCAATGGGTAACAATTAATCGGATTAGAGCTATTGATAGTTTTACTCATGTATGGTGGATGTCAAATTCAGATTATCCCAAGGCAGATAATCGTCGGGTATTAAGACCATATAGCAAAAGCATGAAGAAATTACTCAAATCAGGCAAGTTCAATTCTGGCAAGCGTCCGTCAGAACATGTGATTAGTGAAAAGGGGTTTCTAACAGATAATCATGGAAGCATATCGCACAATGTTTTGGAATTGGAGCAAATAGATGAGGATAAGGAATTACGGCTGCCCTATTCTATGTTTAGTATTTCAAATACGAAGTCAAATGATTTCTTTACAAAGACATGTAAAGAAAGAGGGATTGTTCCTCATCCTGCGCGAATGCCACTTGAACTGGCGAGTTTCTTTATAGAGTTTTTGACAGATGAAGGAGACTTAGTTCTTGACCCATTTGGCGGTAGTAATACAACGGGATTTTGTGCTGAAAAATTAAAACGCCAATGGATAAGTATAGAGGCTAATATGGATTATGGGAAGCAATCTATTATTCGTTTTGAAGAGCCAGCATTAGATTCAAATATTAAAATGGAGGAGTTTTAATTATGAGTTTGACACAAGAACTGAAAAACTTAGCTATGGTTGACATTTTTACAGAAGCTAAAAAAACTGATTTATTCATTGGAAGACCTTACTATCTTGATTTTGATAAAGCATATTTGCTGATAACGGATGCTTGGAAAGAAAAGGTAGGAGGTATTCCTCAGGGCACATTTTTGCTCGCTTTTTACGAAAATGAAAACGATGATGTTGATGAGTGCTTATTATTAAGAGCAATTAGACCTGCAAAATTGCCTACGGATAACGATGTAATTGCATCTATGGTGGAATATTATAAAGATAATCTTAAAACATCAGGTAAAAAAAGCCAACTTGATGATTTTACAAAGTATACTTTCAGTTTTTCTGGACTGGAATGCAGAATTTTGGGGACTTTTTATCGTGACGAAAATAATAAAATTCAGTTTGGTGCTGATGTGGAAAATTATTATAGTGCCCATAATTATGTTGCATATAAACCAGTTGGAGATATTCTGGAGATGATAGTTAATTTCAGGGATGGCAACACTTCTATCGGGTGTAGTACAGATTACAGAATAGGCAAAATTCGCTATAGTTCCAGTCGCCGTTTCCAAGATAAGCATCCAGATGTTCCCGTGTATGTCAGTCCGAGTGATTTTTTGGGTAAGCGAACAGCTTTATTTGGTATGACAAGAACAGGTAAATCTAATACAGTAAAAAAAGTAATTGAAGCAACCACAGAAATAAGTAATAAAGCAACTAATACTTGTATTGATGCTTCAGCCGTTTCAGCTATTGATAATGTAAAACAGTTTAAAGATGATGGCACACCAAAGTATAAGGTTGGTCAAATTATTTTTGACATGAATGGTGAATATGCCAATGCTAATCTTCAGGATGAAGGAACAGCAATATTCGAAAAGTATTCTCAAATAACTACTCGATACAGCGTTCTTGATAAGCCAAATTTTAAGGTATTAAAAGTAAATTTCTACAATGAAATATCGGTAGGTTTTGAATTAATTTGTAGTTTACTTGCTGATGAAACTGGGGACTACATAAAGAGTTTTACTTCTATAGATTTAGAGGAACCAGTAGACAAATTTAGCTCTGCACATACCAGATGGGCACGCAAATCTGCTGTATATCAATGCTGCTTGAAAATGGCTGGTTTTACTGTGCCCAGTAATCATAAAGTAAAATTCACAGGAAATAAAGACATAAATAATCGTATTATTGACGGACGAATAATTGACCCTTCTACTGGAATTAGTCTAGATGATGCCATTGCATTTTGGACTTGGGTAGCAGAAAATCAAGATGACCAGTTTTTCACCAATTATCGCAGTAAAAACGGACATGATTGGATAGATGAAGATTTAAAAGCTCTACTTGTATTTCTGACAAGAAAGCGCAATTTGACTGGCTCAGCAAGTTTGACAGGATACAGAAAACTTGTGCCTCTGAAGGACTATCATACAGTTCAATCTGATTCACCATTTGAAGTTGACATTGTTGAACAACTTAGAGAAGGACATATTGTCATAATTGATTTATCACAAGGTGACCCTGTTATTCAGCAAACTTTTGCCGAAAAAATTTGTTTAAGTGTATTTAGAAATTCTATGGACAATTTTGTGAACAATCGTCCTAATAACTTTATTCAATTTTATTTTGAAGAGGCTCATAATCTATTTCCTAAAAAAGATGATAAAGACTTAAGCGGTATTTATAATCGAATTGCAAAGGAAGGTGCAAAGTTAAATATAGGATTAATATATGCAACACAAGAAGTCAGTTCAATCTCCTCGAATATATTAAAAAACACACAAAATTGGTTTATTGCACATTTAAACAATGAAGATGAACTAAAAGAAATCAAGAAATTTTATGATTTTGCTGATTTCTGCGATAGTTTGATTCGCTATAGTTCTGGAAGTGACAAGGGCTTTATCAGGATGAAAACATATTCTAACGCCTTTATTGTTCCAGTACAAATTGATAGATTTACCGCACAGGGAGATAGATAATATGAGTTATGGAAACGATTATTCTAACAAGCCTTTTGAACGGGCAAGCAAAACATCACACACCAATATTATCAACGATGCAGCAGTTCAATCGTTTTTATCAAAATGTAAAATTCCCCCTTATTTCGAGGAAATTGATGATAAAGATGTTGAACTTCACATGCTGGAAGAACTTGATGAAAATCCAATAAAAAATATTATTACTATTGATGGCGGATATACCAATGTATATGTAAAGGAAGATTTTCCTTCATCAACTATTGCATTTTTTCAGTTTGGTGCATTGTTTTTTAAACATCAAGACCTACTTGATTTAAAAGAAAAGCCATTTATAGACCCAGATGATTTTTCTAAGCTTCAAAATATTCAAAGAATAAAACTTGTTGTACCAACAAAAGGCATTGCTCTTGATGGAGAGGATGATTTTATTTCATCAGTTAGAAGAACTATTTACGAATTCTTTTTTTCTCAACCAGAGAAAAATGGATTTATGGATGCTTTGAAATGGCTTATATTTGAAGAATATAGGTCTGCTGAATATGATATTATCTGGCATTTGGCAAGTTGTCCTCATTGCAATGTAGGCGTTGATATAAAAAAACAAGATGTTTTATCTGACTACACTATTACATGCCCTCATTGCGGTAAAAAAATATACCTTACAGATGTTTTGCGCCTTCATGAAGTTATCGACAATGAACTTGGTGCAGGAGGTATCCTTGGTTATTTGACTACTTCAGTAGAGCAGATAATAATCGTATATCTTATTAAACAAATGCTTAATATAAGACCAAGTTTACTATCACAAACATTATTTGTAAAGGATGGCCCCCTTGCTTTTTTTGGTCAAACAGCAAATCTTCATAAACCAATGCGAAAGCTAATGACTTTTTTAAACCAGCATCATTCAATCTATTTAGTTGGACTTGAAAAAAGTGGCTCTTTTGTGGAACATGCAGAACAGGTGTCTAAAAAAATGCGACCGAAGCAAATGTTGTTGCTTGGTAATAGCTATATATACAAATATATTATACCGGGAAAAGAAGAAAATAGTGAACCATATGCCAGTTCTTCATATTATGGGCATAAGGTCATCTTCAAATCCGAGCACAATAATGTGTATGTAGCAACTATACCGAATGTCCAAGCAAAGGTTGAGCCACAAATAGATGATTATATTAATATTAATGAAATTCTACACAATATAACAGCATTAAAATGTGACTTATATTATAACTCACTCGTACCAGTCGTACTTGCAAATAAGTTGGTTTCACTTGCCGACCATCCGAGTTCAGATTTGCTAAAAGCATTTGCTCAAGAAAAAATAAATAAATGATAATAAGCTGGAACATTTTCGAGACCATCGACCCAGAGAAGCATCGGAAATGTTCCACATGGCAAAAGCGGCTGAAAACGCTGGATTTAGCGGCTTTTTGGTACATAGCATATCAACCTGACAAGGTGCTAAGATACGGAAAATTCAATCAAATTGAGCATTCTGAGCATCCAACCGTAGTACAGCGTGGCGATGAGCGTACAATTAACATCTACGCCGCTGTTTCCGATGTTGCATAGGACAAGCCTGTCGCACATTGGAACTTAACACAGACCTACGGTACAATATAAACCCAAGGAGGTCGAGCGTATGAAAGACAAAACCACTCATCTATATGTAGACAGTCACGAAAGGATGCTGATATTACATAGCCTTGTGGAGCTGAAAAACGCTCTTATACGGCAAGGCAGATATACGGACTGCGTTGACGAACTCATTTTCAAGGTAGCCAATGCGCCCGTCAAGAGAATGAAAATCAAATATGTCTAAGGCAATTCAAGAGTGAGCCGCTTATTCTTGGGTAACCCACTTTTCTATGTGTCCACTGTTATGGGTATAGTATATATTTTTTCCAAACTTTCGTAGGGTACGAGAGTGGGGGCAAATTTTAGGGTCTGTCCATGGGGGCTGATACCAATTAGCATAAAACAGTGACCATTTTACGGCCACTGTTTTTTTAGTATGACGGGCATGCCGTTCGTCTGTGGTGAGAGTCCACAAGGGGCGTAGCTTGAATATTCTTGTGCGATGAAATCGCACTTCCGGAAATTTGGAAATCAGATGTCCGGAAGTGGAAATCACCTGTATAATTATGCGAGTTTACTCGCGTAATGCTTTATCCAAACCGTATACTTCTCTCATGGATCTGTCATGTTCAGCATCAATACTTGTGATGTTGATGCGATAACTGTCATGAGCTATTCGGTCGATGATTGCGTCAGCAAAAGGACTGGCATCACCACCAAGCTGATCATACCATTCCTCGAATTCATACTGGGAGCAGAAAATCGTTGAAGATTTCTTGCGTCTCCTGTGGAGTAGTTCGAAGATATCCCTCTGTTCTGAATCTGTTGGTTTCAATAGCAGCCATTCATCTAGAATCAGGACAACAGGATTGGCATATTTAGCCATAACTTTTTTGTAGCTGCCATTAGTCCGTGCCATCTCCAGGTCAATAAGCAGATCAGGAAGACGGACATACTTGGTATTGAAATACTGCTTACAAGCCTCCATGCCAAAGGCACAGGCCATGTAAGTTTTACCGCAGCCTGTAGCACCGGTGATAAAGAGATTCCGGTGTTCAGATATATATTCGCAAGTTGCAAGCCGGTTAATAAGATCCTTGTTAAGCTTGCGCCCGGAAGTGTAGTTGATATCCATGATACTTGCTTCCGGCTGGTCGAATCCGGCGTTACGGATCAGTCGTTTCTGACGATTGTTTTTACGATTGCTGTATTCGATGTCCACCAGTATACCGAAGCGATCCTCAAAAGGTACTTCTTTAAATTTGGAATCATCCAGATGGTTACGAAATGCATCTGCCATAGTGGTAAGACGCATTTCAATTAATTTATCAATTGTACTCTGATTGGTCATATGTGTTTACCTCCGATAGTAATCGGCACCTCTTGTGATGCCGTGTGCTTTATGTGTGGTTTTGGATTCAGTAGTTTCTGATTCCGGTTTCACAGAACCAGTTACAAGAATGTTTTTTATGCTCTTGTAACTGGGCGAAGATGTATAGGATAACGCCTTTTTACAGGCTGATTCAAGCAATGCATCTGAGTATTTCTCAGCAAGCTTCAGAAGTCCCATACAACTTCGGTAGGTCTGTTGTTCCACACTTTTGGAGGTCAGTATTGCATTGACCACAGTATACGTATTTATGCCAGTCCGTTCAGACCATTTGCGGAAGCGGTCGCCATTCCACTCCAGATACTTTTGGTGGTCTTCCGGCATATGCTCTGTAATGGTGCTGTACTGCCCAGGGCGTCCTTTCAGACGACGGTGGGAAGCAATGCGGTTATGGTTGTAAAAAATTTCAATGGTGGTATCTGTTACCTTTACATCAACTTTCTTTTTGATGTATTCATACGGAACTGAGTATAGCATTCCGTCCACAGATATGTGATAATTGAACTGGACGGTGGCTGTCTTCCAGTCACTCAGTTCAAAGCGGGTAGCAGGTAATGGCGCAAGTAATGGCTTTTCATCTTCAAGGAATAAGTCCAGCCGGCTACCCTCTTTCTTTTGAAAGAGCCTTCGATTGAACTGTTCCAGTTTTTCTCTGATTGCACGATTTAATTCGGCAAGAGAAAAGAACTGTTCATTCCGGAGTGCTGCTGTTATCCAGGTAGAAATATTTCCTACCGTTCCCTCAGCATTCGGCTTATCCTTGGGAGTTCTGACACGCGCCGGAATAATCGCAGTGCCATAATGCTCAGCCAGTTCCTGATAGGTTTCATTGATCTGCTGGTCTTTCCATCCGCCATTGTGAACAACTGAAGTCTTACAGTTATCCGGCACGAGAATTCTGGCGACACCGCCAAAATATTCGTACATATGGACATGTGCATTAATCCATGATTTCTGTTTCATGTCCAGAAATGCTTCTACGTATGCATACTGGCTGTAAGTCATTACACCAACAAATACGTATGACTTGATGATTTCACCGGTATCAGGATCAATGATTGTTGCAGGATCACCTGCCCAGTCAACTTCAACCTGTTCACCGGGTTTTCGGTTGATATGCATGGTAGCACGATGTTTCTGCTCATCCTGTTGGATGTGATAGCAGAACTGTGAATACATGAGCGGTTCTTCACTGTTGGCACGGCAATCCTCCATGTATTCCGCCCATAGGAGCTTTTTGCTTACGCCGTTGCGAAGCAGTTCCTTGCGAATGTAAGCGTAGTCAGGCATCCGCTTGTTGGCAGATACCTTGCTCTCTTTAGAGAACATGAGTCTTTGAAGCTCTGTGTCGTTCATCGAATCATCGAGTGGCCAAGAGATATTTAGTTCTCTGGCACGTTTTTGAACTTTGACGACAGTTTTTTGTGAAACACCACAGCTTGCCATGATGTTACGCTGTGAGAATCCCAATCCGGTAAGCCGGATGATTTCTCGATATTGGGTCATAATCGTGACCTCCTTATAATGAATTTACACTAAAAGTGCATAACATCATTATAAGGTTTTAGGGAGAAATGATTTCTTTTTTGTAGGAATCGTGATTCCCTAAAAAACAGAACTCTGATTTCCATACGCCGGACAGGTGATGGATTTCACCCCAGATTATTCAGTAGCTCGCAGCGAACCCGATAGCGACTTGCAAGGTTCACATCGTGAGGTGTGGGCGAGAAGAAGCAATAGCAAAATCGTAGCCTGACGAACAGAAACCTAATACCAAGGCCTGCATAGCGGATAAGTGGGCTAAGCGACACGAAGTCCAAAAGGCAACCGTAACCTATGCAGGTAGATTAGGCATGTAGACGAGGAAAGATTAACGGCTTATCCCGTGAGGTCTCACAGACGGAGAAATCCGCAGTAACAACGAACTGTGAGAAGTCAGCAGAAGCCATAGTAGCGAGGAAGTCTCTGTAATGGAGATGGAGCGAAGGGCTGAATAATTCAAAAGTCGATAGGACTTAGGAATGTAAGTGCATAGGCATGACGAGAACCGAAGTAGCAAAGTCGTAACGGAGGGAACGGTTCACAGGAGGTAAGGCTCATATGCACGAAAGCAGAGTAAGAAATGGAGACAAATCATGACAGAACTAATGGAGAAAATCTTATCCAGAGAAAACATGATGCAAGCCTACAAAAAGGTGAAAGCCAAAAATGGGGCAAGCGGAGTGGACGGAATCGGAACGGAAGAAATTCGAGAGTATCTGATTGAGAACTGGGAAGAGATTCGAGAGAAAATCAAGAAACGGAAGTACAAACCACAGCCTGTTTTAAGAGTGGAGATACCGAAGCCAAACGGGGGAACAAGAAACCTCGGCATACCGAGCGTGGTAGACCGTATCATTGAGCAGGCAATCGAGCAAGTCATTACGCCGATAGTGGAACCGCACTTTAGTGAGTACAGCTATGGATTTCGACCGAAAAGAAGTGCACAACAGGCAGTATTGAAACTGCTTGAGTACTTCAACGACGGATACCTGTATGTGGTAGACATCGACCTTGAGAAGTTCTTTGATAATGTACCGCAGGATAAACTCATGACCTTAGTGGGAAAAATCATACAAGACCCTGATACTGAATCGCTGATAGCAAAATATTTAAAAGCAGGCGTTATGATAAAAGGAAGGTATGAAGAGACCAAAAAAGGAACACCGCAAGGCGGAAACCTATCCCCACTGCTGTCCAATATCATGCTCAATGAACTGGATAAGGAGCTGGAAGCAAGAAACTTGCATTTTGTCCGCTATGCAGATGACTGCGTGATAGTGGTGAAAAGCAGTGCGGCGGCAAGCAGGGTCATGCACACAGTCACAAACTGGATAGAGCGAAAGCTCGGGCTTAAGGTAAACGCTTCCAAGACAAAAGTAACAAAACCAAGTTACCTAAAATACTTAGGCTTTGGTTTCGTGAAAATGGGAGACAAATGGGAAGCAAGACCGCACGCAGATTCCCTTGCAAGGCTCAAAAGAACACTGAAAAGGCTGACAAGCCGTTCTTGGGGAATCAATATGGACGAAAGAATCCAAAGGCTGAACTGGGTAATCCGAGGATGGATAAACTATTTTCGAATTGGGAAAATGAAAACAAACATGCAGAAGATCGACGAACGCCTGAGGACAAGAATGCGGATTGTTATCTGGAAACAGTGGAAAACAAGTGCGAAGAGATATTGGGGACTGCGAAAACTCGGTGCACCTAAATGGATGGCAAAGCAAAGCGTGGGCTTTGCAAACCATTACCAAGCAGCAGCCAAAACCACAGGACTTCATAAAATCTCAAAAGAAATCCTCGCAAAGCGAGGACTCGTTAGTTGTCTTGATTATTATTTGAATTGAACCGCCGAGTGCCGAACGGCATGCCCGGTGGTGTGAGAGGGGCTACAAGTTAGCCCCTACTCGATTTGCCTGATTTTCGGGATCCGGCCTTTGGCGGTGCTGCTACATGTCGAATTCCGGATTGATTGCGTAGAAGTTTTTGGAGTTAAGGTTATCCTGAACGATTCGCAGCCCTTCGCCGAAGCGCTGATAGTGCACGACTTCCCGCTCACGCAGGAAGCGAATCGGGTCGAGGACATCCGGGTCGTCGCAAAGCCGGATGATGTTGTCGTAGGTCGTGCGGGCTTTTTGTTCGGCAGCCATGTTTTCCGTCAGGTCAGTGATGGCATCCCCCTTGGAAGCAAAGCAGAGGGCATCGAACGGAAAACCTGCCGCAGCCTGCGCGTATACGCCTGCTGTATGGTCTACGAAATATGTCTCAAAGCCCGCCTCTTTAATTTGCTCCATGGTCATGTTGCGGGTAAGCTGATGAACGATGGTCGCAATCATCTCTAAATGTCCGATTTCTTCCGTGCCGACATCCGTAAGGATTCCGGCAACGCTGCGGTACGGCATGCTGTAACGCTGGGAAAGATAGCGAAGCGAGGCACCGAGTTCACCGTCCGGACCACCATACTGGCTTATGATGAACTTCGCCAGTGCCGGGTTCGGATTTTTGATGTTTACAGGATACTGAAGTCTTTTTTCGTAATTCCACATGCTATGCCTCCACTTCCCAAGGCCACGGGCCCTGTGTCCAAGTCCAGCCCTTTGAGGTGTCGACACCGTAGAAGGTCAAAGGACCGTAGTTTTTTTCGTACTCGTCGCGATACTGCATATACATTGCCTGATTGTCGCGGAAAAAGTCAAGTGCCATCCGGTTTGTCGGGTGAGAGTCAAGGAAGAGCGCGGTGTCGTAAAGCGCGAAGCCAACAGCCTCAACCTTATTGAATAATTCCTGTCTATCCATTACATTCTTCCTCCTTTGCTGCGCTCGCTCAAAATGGTTCTGCCCTCAAACGGGAGGTCAAGCTCAGGGAAAATCGTTCCGCGCGAAAGACCTTTTTCTGCGGAATAAGTGGTTTTCCACTGCTGCATCGGTGTATATGACATGGCAATCGGAAGACTGCCTAAATACATCGCATCGAAGCCGGAGGCGTTTGTTCCCGGCCGATTATCACCACCGGAGCCGCTTGTGCCGCCCTGATTGCCCGCACCGCTGCCGCCGCCGGGCATCTCCGGACTCGGACTCGGACTCGGATTCGGACTCGGACTCGGATTCTGAGGCGGCCTTACCGGATTTGACGGTACGGTATCGCACCGTCCGCCCATCGTTATGGGCATGCCTATATAAGGATCTTTAATCAAAATAAATACCCCTTTCCTATTGATATATGCTTTATTTTATGCACAGCACAGAGAAAGTGTGAAAAAATGCGTAAGGAAGGTAGATACAGACATAAAAGACTGGAAATCGACGTTTTTATGCGGTAGAATAGGGGTATAGGATATAAATTAGCGACATTTTAACGTATATTTGATATATTATGTATGTGGGAGTTGTGTAATGGAAAGTGATATGAAAAAAAAACGGAAGCAGACAGAGGAACAAATCAATACACAGCGGCTTTTGTCGGAGCGGAAACAGCTGGTCGCTTCACACAAGAGGGACATGCTTCTTTGCGTGGGTGTTTTTGCGATAGCGACATTGGCATCATTCTTTTTCAAGAACGCGGCATCAGACCCGTCGCTTAACATCGCAATGCTCTATACGCTTGGTGTTTTTGTAATTACACGATACACAAACGGCTATGTGTACGGCATGCTCTTTGCGATAATGAGCGTTCTGTCCGTAAACTTTTTTTTCACCTACCCGTATCAGGACTTCAACTTCTCGATTGAAGGATATCAGGTAACGTTCCTGGGCATGTTCGCCATTGCGATTATCACATCCGCAATGAGCAGCAACATGAAAGAGCAGGCAGAGCAGCTTGCGGAACAAGAAAAGGAGCTCATGGAAGCGCAGAAAGAAAAAATGCGCGCAAACCTTTTGAGGGCCGTTTCGCACGATTTGCGAACGCCGCTTACGGGAATTATCGGAAACAGCTCGTCCTATTTGGAAATGGGTGACAGACTCACGGACGAGGAAAAAAAAGATCTTGTAACTTACATAAACAACGACGCAAATTGGCTTTTGAACATGGTTGAAAATCTGCTGTCGGTAACCCGTATCAACAACGAGACTGCCTCCGTTGCAAAGTCACTCGAACCCGTTGACGAGGTGGCATCTGCGGCGGTAATACACTTTAGGAAGCGTTTTCCGGATGCAGAAGTGCGTGTAACGGTACCGGATAATGTAGTCATGGTAATGATGGATGCAATGCTGATTCAGCAGGTAATTATTAATATCCTGCAGAATGCACAGATGCACGCAAGGAGCACAAAACCGCTGGAGCTTACCATCGACGAAGATGAGGAAAAAGTTTTTTTCCATATCAGGGATTACGGAGTCGGCATAGACGAACACAGGCTGGAGACGATTTTCGACGGTGAGGGATATCGTTCGGAAGAGGCCAAGACGGACGGCTACAAGGGCATGGGAATCGGGCTTTCGATATGCAAGACAATTGTTACGGCTCACGGCGGCAGGATTATCGCCGTAAACCATAGGGATGGAGCGGAATTTTGCTTTTCATTGCCAAAAGAGAAGGAGGACTAGACAATGTATCAGAAAATCTCAATTTTAATCATAGAGGACGAAAAAAGCATTTGCGATTTTATCAGCAAAACGCTGAATTCACATCAATATAAGGTCAGCACGGCACACAACGGAAAAGATGGACTCACGATGATTACATCCTCGCTTCCTGATTTGGTTTTGCTGGATTTGGGGCTTCCGGACATGGACGGCCTCGAAGTCATAAAGAAAACAAGAGAGTGGTCAAGTCTTCCGATTATCGTTATTTCGGCAAGAACACAGGAAAAAGAAAAAGTCGCCGCGCTTGATGCCGGTGCCGATGACTATATCACCAAGCCTTTTGGAACTTTCGAACTCCTTGCGCGGATCCGAACAGCAATCCGGCACAACAACAGGCTCACAGACGACACAATGAACAACAACCGGCCGTATTCGGCGGGCGGGCTTGTCATCGACTTTGAAAAGCGGATTGTAAGCCTCGAGGGAGAAGAGATTCATTTCACGAGAGTGGAATATAAAATCGTATCGCTGCTTGCCAAAAATTCAGGCAAAGTTATGACCTACGACACGCTGATTAACGAAGTGTGGGGGCCGTACGCGGATGACAACAACAGAATCCTTCGGGTAAATATGGCAAATATACGCCGTAAGATCGAAAAAAATCCGGGGGAACCGAAATACATCTTTACGGAGCTGGGCGTAGGCTACCGTATGCTTGAAGACGAGAATTTATCTGTTTAATGAAGGAATGACAAGACAAAATGCAGGAAAATACAAACACAGCAAAAAACCAGGAACGCTGCGGTCTTTTGGGCCGCAGCTTAAAACACAGCTTCAGCCCGGAGATTCACCGTAGAATCGGAGAACTTACAGGCAGGCCCTATGAATATAAATTATACGAAAAAGAACCGGAAGAAGTCGAAAACTTCCTCCGAAACGGTGAATGGGACGGACTGAATGTCACAATTCCATATAAGGAAACGGTCATGGCTTACTGCGATGAGCTTTCGGAAGAGGCACGCGCAATCGGAGCGGTGAATACGCTTGTTCGCCGAGACGGCAGAATCGTCGGTTACAATACAGATTATACAGGCTTCCGAAAGAGCTTGGAACAGAACGGCGTGGCGGTGCGCGGCGCACGAACCATGGTGCTCGGGAGCGGCGGAGCCTCCAAGGCTGTCTGCCGCGTTCTTGAGGATATGGGGGCTGCAAGTGTTAAACTTGTGAGCCGGAGCGGAAAAATCAATTATGAAAATCTGAACCGGCATAAGGATTCCGAAATCCTGGTAAACACGACGCCGGTGGGCATGTATCCCAATACGGGCCGTGCGGCAGTCTTCCCGGGAACCTTCCCGAATCTTAAGTGGGCGGTGGATGTTATCTATAATCCATTGCGGACGAATTTTTTATGTCAGGCGAAGAAAGCCGGTATCAATTATATGTCAGGGCTTGCGATGCTGGTTCTTCAGGCAGTGGCTGCTGCAGAAATCTTTTGGGATGAAACAATCAGCGCTTCGGTTGGCAGACAGATTGAACGCGAGCTCACCGCGGAAAAAGAGAACATTGTGCTGATTGGCATGCCCGGAGTCGGCAAAACGACGACCGGAATCGCTTTGGCATCAGAGCTGGGACGCCCGTTCTATGACATCGATGAAATGATTGTGTCGATGGCAGGAAAGAGCATTCCCGAAATCTTTGCAGAAGATGGAGAAGACGCTTTCCGCCAGGCGGAATCAGAAGCTGCAAGGGAACTCTCCAAGGTTACAGGTGCGGTAATCGCCTGTGGTGGTGGAGTAGTCAATCGCGAAGAAAATTATTATACTCTGGCGGAAAACGGACATATTGTTTTTTTGAACAGAGACATCAGCCTTCTTCCCACGGACGGCAGGCCTGTCAGTCAGGCAGTGCCGCCGGAAAGACTGTACCGCATCAGGCTTCCTTTATACAGAAGCTGGTGTGATGACGAAATTGAAATCACAGGGAACTCCCCTGAGGAAACTGCTGCACATATCATGGATATGCTGCAAGGGGTTTAAAGGTTACAAATACAGACGCAAATCCCGCTCCGGTTTGGGGCGGGATTTTTCTAAGCCATGATGTGAGGGTTGGGACTTATCTGTCGGAGGATCCGAACGGAACGTTTGGGAATATCGGTTCACCGCAATACATATACACGTATTTGATGGTATAAAGATCGACGATTGCAACATTGCCGTTGGAAATATCCTGAAGCAGCACATAGTTGTTGCCGACGCCGACGAGGAAACCGTAGCGGTCTTCCGTCGAGTCGGAGCCAATCATCTGCTCTACACGCATAAAGCGGCCAATCTGCGTATGCAGGAATCCGTTCATATACTGAATGGATTCATAGTCAATCGTCTGTTCGTACTCCGGCGGCATCAACGGACTGCTTGGCACGGCGAAGATCGGGGTCTGCTGACCGTTGTTTTCCAAAGAATTGACATAATCGGTCATGTTCTGGTAAATCAACGGAACGGAAGCAGTGTTCGACTGAAAGGCAGCATTTGGATTTATGTACGAAGGCGATGTACTGCCTGCCTGCGGACGAAGCCATACGCCGCTGTCGTTTGCCATGTTGTTTGTTGTGGTGCTTTGCATATTCGCTGAAGGAATCGTCTCCTGCGGGTCTGTGACAGCTTCGGAAACTGCCGGGGAAACCGCCATGTCTTCAAACTCGATTTTATCTCCGATCTGTACCTGACCTTTGCGAATCATCGTTGGTGTAATCACGTTATTGCATGGTGTCATAGAAATCCTCCTGAAAATTTAAGTTTCTGCGTACCGTTCTGTCGGTATGTAAAAACAGTGATTGCCGACGCGGTTATGGATGACGCCGACCCTTGTAGGAAAGTAGGTCGGACAGGAATCACTGTAAGGATTGAAGAAAAACAGCGATTCGTCGACGCCCGCCAGCCTGCCGCCGGCCAGTGCCCAGTCTACGATGTCATAGTGCTCCTGCGAGGGCGTCATGTTGTAGACGTTCTGCGCGTTATATCTGCCGCCGACGGTCTCCTGCATGCATACAAACTGCCCGGGCTGCGTGATAACCGCCCGCACATCGCCGCCGTTATTGACCCGCGAAAATTCGCCCACGTTGATGGTCGCGCGATTCATGATGACTGTGGCGACCGCCTGCATTCCTGCGGTTCCTTCTCCGCCCGCCTCACACTGTATCAATCTCGCGAATAATTCTCTGGTATCCAGTCCCATATCTATCTCCCATCTGCCTATAGACTCAACTTATCTTATGCGGAAAAGTTTGCGGATGTGCATGGAAAAAATCAAAAAAATTAAAAAAAAACTTTCATTTTCCCACCCTTTTTGGCAAAAAGGGTGGGGCTTTTTTGTGTGAAAAAGAGTAAAATCTCAGACAAGAATATGCCAAGCGAGGCGCGGCAGAACAAAAAAAGTATTTTGCGAAAGGAGGATTTGCTGTATGCAATACGGTTTGAGTGTAAAGTGGCATAATTCTTGCAATAGACAGACCGTCGTAGCTCTGTATTTTTTGCGCGCCCCAAAAATCCATACGTTAAAAAAAGCAGACTTTTTTTGTCCGATTACACGCGGATAAAAGGAGTCTTTTTTGTCATGTTTTATGACTGGAAAGGAGGAATAAGAATATGAAAGCACGAAAGAAATTCTTTACCATGTTTCTGTCGATGTTTTTGGTGTTCACCATGATGCCGTTGTCGGCCATACCGGTCACCGCGGCAAGCAGCACCGACCCGCCGCCCGCGGCGCTTGATCAAACGAAGCCTGTGGACGAAACACTGACAGAAACCGATATCCAAACAGAAACGGAGAGTAAGACCACACCGGAGCCTGACCCCGACATCACCGCCACGGGGAGGATGACCGTATCGCAGCCGACTATGACGGCGGCGACGGGCGATGCCCACCTCAAGGTGATCATGGACAACGGGCAGACGCTTTATTTGTACCCCGGTAATACCATCAAGAAGCATCACATCGGTGATTACTACACAGAACAAGTGACCACCTTTCCCGGTGTCTATGTGGCATACCTGAAGAAAACTGACATGTACCAGTGGACGCTGGAGCTGAACAACTTTAACGGGCAGTCCATCACCTATGTGCCGGGAGGCAACAAAGCCAATTCTGTCGTCCTTTCGCTGAATGGCACTAACGTGCTTGCGCCCAAGGATGGGGGTGCTGTGGATGAGAACCAGCACAACTACCGGGCCATTTCCTGCGGTAATCAATTCGGGGACGGCAGGCCGAGGGGGCTGTCGTTCTTCATAGAAGGCGGCGGTTCGCTGGCCATTATCGCGAACGACCGCAATACTGCATTCCAGATGCTGACCGCCCAGTGTATCTTTACCCAGGGCCTGACCATTAGGGGAGATGCAAAGGTATCGATCGATCTGAAGCTGCCCAGCTATGAAAGCGATGATGATTCCCATACGATCTTTACGGACGATCTCTATGTGAAAGATAACGCCAGCCTGGATATCAAGAGCTACAATGTCGCTGAAGTCGTGAAAGCGAATGCTCATGAGGCGGGCGGAAACTCTTTCATTAGCATTGATACCACCGGTACCGTGAATGTCGAGTTCGGGTGCGATAATCTGGAGCGTAATAACCCGCGTGTTTTCCGCGGCTATGCCTCTTCCAGTTCCGACAATTTCGCGATAGAGAATGTGGGGTACATGAGTATCGCCCGCAAGGGCTACCGCACCGACAACGTCAAGGAACCCGATGATTTTAAATTTGTTGCGTACCCGGGTATCACCGTGAGCGAGGACGTTACCGTAAAGACATTCACGTCTGACAACATCAAGCGGATCCAGTATTTCCCCAAACTCGCCGCCGCCGTTAGGGTGCCGCTTTTTGACGGAAGTATCCAGGACGGGAAGTTTAAGCCCTATGATGAGCTGTGGGGGCCGTTGAAAGACGGGTCTGTCGACATCACCATTACCGCCCCGGAAAGCGCGGCTCCCTTTGATCGGTGGTCCACGATAACGGAAGACCTCACCGCCGAGGATCCCGGTGCCAACCTTCCCGTTAACGGTCAGCCCGTTTCCAACGAAACGGTCACGCTGCATATTACCGGTGCAGGCCATTACAATATACTGGCGAAGTACGATCCCTTTGGCGGCACCCCTACATGGACAAAAGGGTACAGCCCCGCTGCCAACTGCACCACCGGCACGGTCTCCTGGACAGCGCCGGATTCCATGAAGGACGTAAAGGGCATGCTTGTTCCCGCCACCTTCCAGCTCTCCGGCAGCTCGCCGGTGGCGGCAACGGATAAATCCGGGAATGATATCGATAAAGTTAAGTCCGGTGTGAGCGTCTTCGCAAAGCAGTCGGGCAGCGGCATCACCTATGCCCTCTCGGATACGGGCGCGAAGCGCGTAGCCTTGAATTTCGACGGCAGGTGGCATTTCAGTGAGCCCTTTGTTCCCGACCTCGATCCGTTGACGCTCCCGCCCGCGCCGCAGCTGGCATCGCTGAACTGCAGCGGCGGGGAAACCCCGCTGATACCCGGCGCCGCCGCATGTTATCCGTTTGCCAGGGGGCTGATCGTGAAGGCGACCAACTTCGACTACGACAAGTACGAGATGTACTATACCTTTAATAGAAGCGGCAGCGGCGGCAGCGACCCAGGCAATCCGACCGGAACCTCGCCGCGCGCGGACAACGGCGTCATCGTGCTGAAGAATAGTGACACCTGGCTCGGTGTGACCAATTTGAGGGTGCGGTTCAAATCCAAGGAGACCGGCGCATGGAGCATGACAACGAAGGTTTCTTTGCAGAAGATTGTGGAAAGTGATAACCAGCTTTACGAGGTGACCTTCGCCCCCGAAGGGAACTACACCCGAAAGGGGAGCACCGTCACCATCACGGACTCCATCACGGCCACCGTTACCAAGGTAAACCTCGACAACTGGCCCATCAATGACGAGTGGCCCATCAATGCGGAGCTGGTGTACAGCACGCAACCCAAAACCGCTGCGGCTCGCTTCTTTGAGCTCTATACCGGGGCTGTTCCCATTGACAATGCCGGGGCTTTCCGGGTCGGCGTGCGGGTGCCTGACCCCCAAAGCAGCAGCGACGAGTATTCCGTCATCCGCAAGGAAAACTTTACCATCAAGCTGGACCCGACGATTACCAGGTACGACCTTACGGTAGTAAACGGAAGGGCCTATCGGCCCGACGGCAGTGCGTATTCAACCAACAGCACAGGCAGCGCAAGGATTTACAGTATAAGCGGCAACGAGCTGGTGGAGATCAGGGCCGATAAGCCCGCCAGCGGAAAGGTGTTCGAGAACTGGAGTTTAAGTAATGTGGGCGTGGCTGACCGTTACAGTCCCACTACCACCCTCACCATGCCAACACACAACAATGCAAGGGTGACGGCCAATATCAATGGAAACCCACTCATTACGGGTGAAACAAGGTTGAGAATGACCCCGGAGGATGGACCCCTTGGCGCGCTGCGTTTTTTCAGCGATACCTTTGGCAGCTGCCGGATGTTGACCTATGACTGGTATAATGATATCAACCAAAAGCTGGGGCCGGATGATGATTTCGAGGCCGGGAGATGCTACACCGCGCATGTGGAGGTCAAACCCGTGGAGGGGGCTAAATTTGACATCTTCGACAACCTTTCTATGGGCCTCAATCATGATAGGGGGATGCAGGATATCTCCTTCATCCGTGAAAGCGACCAACTCCTTTACGCAGCGATCCGCCTGCTTTTCAAGCCGGTGCTGACGATGGAGCTGCACCCCGGCGACGCCCTGCCCACAGCGGCAGATTTGAACAAGCAGCTGCCGGTGGGCTACACCGTCACGACGCTGACCTGGGCGGACGGTGCGACAACGGCTCCAAACAGTGCTGGGGAAATGACCATCACCGAGCTGAAGATCAGCGGCGCGGAGAGCCGCTGCCAGATCACCGGGGGAGCTGTCGTGATCGACGGAACGGCGTACACCGCCAGCAATAGTTATTTCAATACGCTCACGCTGACGAACATCACCCTCCCGGTCAAGTCCAAGGGCGTGGAGGTCAGCGGTGAGGTGAAGAGCTACAACCCGAACAACGCCACTACCATTCAGCTGAAGCAGAACGGTGAAGAGAAGTACAAGACCACCATTGCTGCTGCTACCGGCAGCGGACAGGTCACGAAGACCTTTACCTTCCCTACAGTGGCTCCCGGCACCTATGACCTCGTAGTCACCAAAGCGGCACACCTGACCTACACGATTAAAAATGTAGTGGTAGGCAATGCTCCGCTTGACCTGAGGTGGAACAGCAATGCCGCAATCAGCACGATGACGCTGCTGTGTGGAGATATTGATGGAAACGAAAAGGTAAATGCCGCCGATCTGAACATTGTTTGGAACGCTGCTAATTTCAACAAGGCGGTTGCTAATGCAAATAATCAACTGACTGATGTTAATGGCGACGGAAAGGTAAATGCCGCCGATCTAAACATTGTTTGGAACGCTGCTAATTTTAATAAAGGTACAGCTGACTGTACTTTTGAATATTAAGGAGGAATGAAAATGAAAAAACGTATACTCCCCCTGCTTCTGTGCATTATGCTGGTTGTGGGCATGATGCCGACAACTGCATTTGCAGGGGTGACCGGAACATGGGAGGTCAAACTCAATGTTTCCGAATCCACTGAATACAAGTATAATGGCCAAAACACATTGGCCCTTGGCTTCGGTGTTCAGTCGGATGATTTGAAACTGAAAACGGCACAAACAATTGTTCTTGCAATTGACTTGAATGTGCTCGATTTCCTACAAATGCCTGACAGCGATGTTGAAGTTTATAATACATCTGATACGAAGCTTGTGGAAAATGAAAATGTACTCGCAACAACCGCACAAAATTGGATTGTTAATGTGTATTGTTGTAAAAGCTCCGATGGCAAAACCGGATATATGCAGATTCTTCCATCTACATCTAAAAACCAGTCTGTTGCCACACTCACGAATATTGCTACAGTGTATCTCGGTTTCAAGTCCGGTAAATCCATCAGCGATTTGACCAGTACTTCCATTCGGCTTATAAATAAGGCGGAGGCTGTCGCATTAGAACAATCTTCCGCCGTTATGATTACGGATGGTAATACGAACACTCAAAATGCCATCTTGGCGGACGACAGCGCCGATACCCTAAAGGTTCAGCCTAAAATCGTGTGGGACGGCATTACCCCTACGAAGCCTGCCTACTCCGGCACGATTGATGCGCCTACGGTAAAGACCAATGCGGGCGGCAAAGTGGAGCTGAATGTGGTTACACCCGCGGGAGGTCCCGGCGGCGAAACTGTACAGTACGGCTACAGCAAAACCAATGATGGCAAGAACATCACTTGGCAGGACGGCACAATCTTTAAGGGGCTGGACATTGACGACACTCTCTACTTCTACGCCAAGGTTGAGGAGACTGCTGAATATCAGGAATTGGTTTCCGCCGCCTCTACGGCTGTTAAAGTGGCGGATAAGCCCGCTGCCAGCGTTGCTACTGCCCCCACTGCCAAGTCCGGCTTGAAGTATAACGGCAGCGATCAGGTACTGTTGGGCTTTATGGGCGCAGCCAACGGCGGCACCATGCAGTACAGCCTGGACAACAGCACTTGGAGCACTGACATCCCCAAGGGCAAGGACGCAAAGACCTACACCGTGTACTACAAGGCCAAGGGCGATAGCAGCCACAGCGATTCCGCTGTTGCTAATGTTAGCGTGACCATCGATCCGAAGGATATCTCCAGTGCCACAATCGGCACTATTGCAAGCCAGTCTTACACTGGCAGCGCGATCACGCCTGACTCCGTAGTGACGGATAGCGGCGCGACCTTGGTAAAAGGCACGGATTACACCGTTTCCTGCATTGATAACATCTATGTCGGTACCAATACTGCCAAGCTCACCATCACCGGTAAGGGGAACTATACCGGCACAAAGAATGCGAACTTCACCATTAACGCAATTGATCAAACTCCGACATTTAATACTCCTGCAAGCCTTGTAAAGGGCGGCCGTATGCTTGATCTGCGCGATTTGGTGAACGGCGCAAAGGGCGATATGACCTTTATTATCGCATCGGGTACTGCCGCTAACTTGAGTGGCTACACGCTGACATCAACAGGCATCACAGGTGATGTTAAGATTAACGTCTCCATTACTGCAAAAGATGTGGACGGCGATGGTACAAATGAGTACAACGCATTTAGCAAGAGTGAAGCCATTACTGTCAAGGTTGTTGATAAGACTAGCGACACCACTACGATGAAGGTATCGCAGGACGACATTACCTACGGCGGAAGTGTATCTCCCGCTGTTACTAACAAGCCTGCCGATACCGGCACAGTAAGCTACACCTATGAGGGCCGCGATGGCACAACCTATAGCAGCGCCACCGCCCCGACCAACGTAGGTAAGTACAAGGTCAAAGCGACCTGCGAATCTTCTACCACCATCTACACGGCGGAAGATAATTTCGAGATTCTGCCTAAATCCATCAGCGGCATGACCGTTACTTTGGATAAGAACTCTCTCGAGTACAACGGCAGTGCACAGACCGTGAACGTGACTAGCGTTGGTTCTCTTACCGCTACTGACTACACCGTGACTTCCGGCAACAGCGGCACAGATGTAAGCAGCTACACCGTAACCGTTACCGGTAAGGGCAATTACAAGGATACCGCCAAGGCTACTTGGCAGATTACACCTGCCACACTGACTGTTACCCCTAATACCAACCAGAGCAAGACGTTCAACGAGGCTGACCCTGCTCTGACCTACACCTACTCCGGTAATGCCTCCAGCCAAACTCCGGCTTTCACCGGTGCACTGAATAGAGCAGCAGGGGAAGATGTAGGCAATTACGCGATTCAAATAGGAACTCTCGCGCTCAAAGATAACGGAGCTTTCAAAGCAGCAAATTACACGATGGTATTCGCTGGAGCAACTGTTAACTTTGAGATTCAGAAGGCAGATTTCACAAGCGCAGTAACTAAAACCGTTGACATTCTAAAGAATCAGACAACTGCGCAAAGCGGTACTTTAACCGTGGATGATTTCTTCACAGGGACGAAGCCTGCAGAGGCGAAGATTACAGCGGTAACACCGGCAAGCGCAACCATGATGAACAACGTGAGCGTGGAGGCAGGTACGCTGAAATATACCAGCAACACGAACATTACGGCAACTTCAAATGAAGCTTATACCGTAACCATCACAACGAAGAATTACAATGACATCCATGCAACGCTGACCTTCCAGCCAACGGATAAAGGCGACGCGAATGTAAGCATTACAGGCGTTCCGACCGCTTCCGTAACCTATGGTGACAGCTTTACGCTTAATGCTGAGGCAGCAAATGAGGGAACAGGAACCGGTACTTGGAAATGGAGTTCAAGTGCTCCAACTGTCCTTGAAGTCACAGGCAGCGGCACGACCGCTACAGTTAAGGTACTCGCTGAAGGAAACGCTGCAATTACGGCAAAATATGAATCCGATACCACGGTGGATACCGAAACCACTGCTGCGATTACAGCGGTAAGACGAGTGATTTCCGTCAAAGCGGATGATAAGAGCATGACAGTCAATGCTGCTCTGCCGATATTCACTGTAACCTACGGAAACTTCGCGTCAGGAGATACAGCGAATGCGGTATTCGCGGCGGAAGCTGTCGCTTCGACAACAGCGGACGGCAAGACAACCGGAACTTTCGATATTACAATAACTACTGCTCCGACACTTAAGACGGAGATGGTAAATAAGTACGAGGTTGGCACGCCAACGAAGGGCATCTTAAAAGTAAATCCAAAGTCCTCCGGCGGTGGCAGCTATGTTCCGACGGTACAGAAGCCGGAGATTACCATCATCGGCTCCGGTAAGGCAGATCTCAGCGCGGACGGCAGAACGGCGACCATCACCGCGAACGCGGGACACGAACTGGTATCCGTAGTCTTAAACGGTAAGGAAATGGGTAAAGTCGAGAAGCTCACAGGTCTGAAGACCGGTGACAAGGCGACTATCACTTTCAAAGCTAAGACAGACGGAAAGGCAGAAATGGATAAGATGATCGCGCAAAAGGCTTCCAAGCTGACGCTGATGGCGCGCTCCGCTAAGACCGCGAAGCTGAACATCAAAGTTGTTGTGAAGGGCGACCTCAAGGCAATCACAGACGCGGGCTATACCGTAAAATACAAATTCTACAGAAGCACGAAAAAATCCGCAGGCTACAAGGCAGTGCTGACCAAAAAAGCACCGACTTATGTTAATACCTACGGCAAGAAAGGCACGATGTACTACTACAAAGCCAGAGTCATGATTTATGACAAGGATGGCAATTTCGTAGCACAGACCGCGCTGAAGCAGTGCAAATATGCGAACAGACTCTGGACCAAATAGGAAAAGAGTTTTGTAACCCAAAATAACTCAAACCGATTTGAAGGCAAATTCAAATCAATCCGCGCAAGGCAGCCGATCTCCTCGGCTGCCTTGTGCGTGATACCCCCCCCCCGGCGCGTGATCTGCGGCCTTTTCTTTTTTGCTTGTTTCTTTGGACAGATTCCAGTATACTATAGATAAAGAAAGCTGCGCGGCGCGAAATCGGCAGGAGGCTTTCGGCGGCGCAGGGAAAGTGTGGATACGAGGACTGAGAAAGGAGCTGCGGTCTATGAAGAAGCAGGAAAAATTAAAGAAAATCGCCATCGGCGTGGAGGATTTTAAAAGAATTATCGATAAAAACGGGTATTTTGTGGATAAAACCCTGATGATACAGAAATTGATTGAAAGCGAAGCGATGGTTACCTTGTTTACCCGTCCGCGGCGCTTCGGCAAGACGCTGAACCAGTTCATGATTCGCCGCTTCTTTGAGGATGAAATTACTGAAGAAGGTGAGAAAGTCGATAACGGTTATCTCTTCGAAGGGCTGAAAATAGCAGAGTGCGGCGAAGAAATCCTCAAACATCAGCAGCAGTATCCGGTGATTTTTCTGACTTTAAAGTCAGCGAAGCAGCCTGACTTTGAGATGGCATACGGGGCGCTTGCCGATGAAATCTATAACGAATTTATGAGACACCGCTATGTTTTGCAGTCGGATGCATTGCTTCCGATTGAAAAAGAACGCTATGAAAATTTGATCAACCGCAGAGCGGGTAAGGAAGAACTTGCGAAAGCCTTCGCGTTTCTTTCGATGTGCCTTTTCAAATACCATAAAAAGAAAGCAATTATCCTCATCGACGAGTACGATGTGCCGCTGGAAAATGCATATTTCAGAGGCTTTTATGACGAGATGATTGACTTCATCCGCTCGCTCTTTGAATCGGCACTCAAGACAAACCCTTATCTTGAAAAAAGTGTAATCACAGGTTGCCTTAGAATCAGTAAAGAGAGCATCTTCACGGGGCTGAATAATCTGAAAGTTGACAGTGTTCTGCGTACCGAATACGGCGACAGCTTCGGATTTACCGAAAGCGAAGTAGAGGAAATGCTTGCGTATTATAATCTTCAGGAAGAACTGCCGGAGGTGAAGCGGTGGTATGACGGTTATCTGTTCAATGACATCGAAATCTATAATCCGTGGAGCATCATTAACTATATATATGACCGTGACCGCAAGATTACGCAGTTTGCTCTGCCATACTGGTCGAATACCTCTTCTAACAGCATTATTCGCGAAATGGTGGGAGAAGCGGATCAGAAGGCAAAAGCGGATTTGGAAACTTTGATTAACGGTGGCACCATCGAAAAGCCGGTACATGAGGACATTACCTACGGCGATATTCATCAGTCGCAGGATAATCTTTGGAACTTTCTGTTCTTTACAGGCTATTTGAAAAAGGTCGGAGAACAGAAGGAGGGCAATAATCTGAAACTGGCAATGAAGATTCCAAACATTGAAATTGCAACGATATATGAAAACTCCATATCCTATTGGTTTGAGCAAAGAATGAAAGAAACCGACCGCAGCCCACTCGTGCGAGCGCTGGAAGACGGCGACTGCGAAGCGGCGGAAAACTTCATAAGCGAGCAGCTTTTCCATACCATCAGCTATTACGACTATGCCGAAAATTTCTATCACGGGTTTATGGCGGGACTTCTTGTGAATATCGGAGGCTATCTTGTAAGGTCTAATCGTGAGAGCGGAAACGGCAGACCCGACATCGTGATGACGGAATCAAAATTCAGAGGCAGAGCGATGATTTTGGAGCTGAAAATCTCCGATACGATAAAAGACATGGAAAAGAAATGTGAGGAAGCACTTGCGCAGATTGAAGAGCAGAAATACGAAAGTTCGCTTGAAGAAGACTGCTATCAGCCGATTTTAAAGTATGCCATCTGCTTCTTTAAGAAAAGATGCATGGTAAAGAAAGCGGAATAACGGAAATGAAAACAGAGAGTTTACGAAGGGAGTGCGAAGAAATGAGCGAGGCAGTAAAAAAGAAAATCTCCATCGGTGTGGAGGATTTTAAAGAAATCATTGATAAAGACGGATATTTCGTCGATAAAACTTTGATGATTAAAAAGTTAATCGAAAGCCGAGCGAAAGTCACTTTGTTTACTCGTCCGAGACGTTTCGGCAAGACGCTGAACCAGTTCATGATTCGCCGTTTCTTTGAGGATGAAATTACTGAAGAAGGTGAAGAGGTCGATAACGGCTACCTCTTTGACGGGCTGAAAATCACAGAATGCGGCGAGGAGATTCTTTCACATCAGCAGCAGTATCCGGTGATTTTTCTGACTTTAAAGTCAGCGAAGCAGCCTGACTTTGAGATGGCATACGGGGCGCTTGCCGATGAAATCTATAACGAATTTATGAGACACCGCTATGTTTTGCAGTCGGATGCATTGCTTCCGATTGAAAAAGAACGCTATGAAAATTTGATCAACCGCAGAGCGGGTAAGGAAGAGCTTGCAAAAGCCTTCGCGTTTCTTTCGATGTGCCTTTTTAAATACCATAAAAAGAAAGCAATTATCCTCATCGACGAGTACGATGTGCCGCTGGAAAATGCGTATTTCAGAGGCTTTTATGACGAGATGATTGACTTCATCCGCTCGCTCTTTGAATCGGCACTCAAGACGAATCCGTACCTTGAAAAGAGCGTGATTACGGGGTGCCTTAGAATCAGCAAAGAGAGCATCTTCACGGGTCTGAATAACTTAGAGACAGACAGCGTACTGCATACACGCTATGGAGATGCTTTTGGCTTTACGCAGGAAGAAGTGGAAGAACTGCTCGCGTACTATGATTTAAGCGAGCAGCTTGAGGAAGTAAAGAAATGGTATGACGGCTACCTCTTTAACGATTTTGAAATCTATAACCCGTGGAGCATACTCAAATATGTCAATGACCGCAAGGATCATGTGACCGAGTTTGCGCTTCCGTACTGGTCGAATACCTCATCCAACAGCATTGTGCGCGAGATGGTCGGAGAAGCGGACGAGATGGCAAAGGCAGATTTGGAAACGCTAATGGCAGGCGGGACGATAGAAAAGCAGGTACACGAGGACATCACCTATGGCGATATTCATCAGACGCAGGATAACCTTTGGAACTTCCTGTTTTTCACGGGTTACCTGAAGAAAGTCGGAGAGCGGACGGTCGGCAACAATCTCTGGCTGGAAATGAAGATTCCGAACATTGAGGTTGCAACGATATATGAAAACTCCATTTCCTATTGGTTTGAGCAAAGAATGAAAGAAACCGACCGCAGTCCACTCGTGCGAGCGCTGGAAGACGGCGACTGCGAAGCGGCGCAAAACTTCATAAGCGAGCAGCTTTTCCAAGCCATCAGCTATTACGACTATGCGGAAAACTTCTATCACGGGTTTATGGCGGGACTCCTTGTGAACATCGGAGGCTATCTTGTGAGATCCAATCGTGAGAGCGGAAACGGAAGACCCGACATCGTGATGACGGAATCAAAATTCAGAGGCAGAGCAATGATTTTGGAACTGAAAATCTCCGATACGATAAAAGACATGGAAAAGAAATGTGAGGAAGCACTTGCGCAGATTGAAGAGCAGAAATACGAAAGTTCGCTTGAAGAAGACTGCTATCAGCCGATTTTAAAGTATGCCATCTGCTTCTTTAAGAAAAGATGCATGGTAAAGAAAGCGGAATAACGGAAATGAAAACAGAGAGTTTACGAAGGGAGTGCGAAGAAATGAGCGAGGCAGTAAAAAAGAAAATCTCCATCGGTGTGGAGGATTTTAAAGAAATCATTGATAAAGACGGATATTTCGTCGATAAAACTTTGATGATTAAAAAGTTAATCGAAAGCCGAGCGAAAGTCACTTTGTTTACCCGTCCGCGGCGCTTCGGCAAGACGCTGAACCAGTTCATGATTCGCCGTTTCTTTGAGGATGAAAGAACGCGAAGCGGGGAGCGAATTGATAACGGTCATCTCTTCAATGGGCTGAAAATAGCAGAGTGCGGCGAAGAAATCCTCAAACATCAGCAGCAGTATCCGGTGATATTCTTGAGCTTGAAGTCGGCGAAACAGCCGAACTTTCAAGAAGCATATAAGAAGATTTGCAGGGGAATCGCAGAGGAATTTCGCAGACATCAGTATCTTCTCGAAGGAAAAAGTCTCGCAGATGACCAAAAAATCTTATTTAAAAAGATTATGACGGAGCAGGCGGACTACGGCGAATACAATGACGCACTGAAGTTTTTATCGGAATGCCTGTGGCAGTATCATGGAAAAAACACCATTATCCTCATCGATGAGTACGATGTACCGCTGGAAAACGCATATTTCAGAGGCTTTTATGACGAGATGATTGACTTCATCCGCTCGCTCTTTGAATCGGCACTCAAGACAAACCCTTATCTTGAAAAAAGTGTAATCACAGGCTGCCTTAGAATCAGTAAAGAAAGCATCTTTACGGGTCTGAATAACTTAGAGACAGACAGCGTACTGCATACACGCTATGGAGATGCTTTCGGATTTACGCAGGAAGAAGTGGAAGAACTGCTCGCGTACTATGGTTTGAGCGAGCAGCTTGAGGAAGTAAAGAAATGGTATGACGGCTATCTCTTTAACGATTTTGAAATCTATAACCCGTGGAGTATACTCAAATATGTCAATGACCGCAAGGATCATGTGACAGAGTTTGCGCTTCCGTACTGGTCGAATACCTCATCCAACAGCATAGTGCGTGAGATGGTCGGAGAAGCGGACGAGATGGCAAAGGCAGATTTGGAAACGCTAATGGCAGGCGGAACGATTGAAAAACCTGTGCATGAGGACATTACCTACGGCGATATTCATCAGACGCAGGATAATCTTTGGAACTTTCTGTTCTTCACGGGCTACCTGAAGAAAGTCGGAGAGCGGACGGTCGGCAACAATCTCTGGCTGGAAATGAAGATTCCGAACATTGAGGTTGCAACGATATATGAAAACTCCATTTCCTATTGGTTTGAGCAAAGAATGAAAGAAACCGACCGCAGCCCACTCGTGCGAGCGCTGGAAGACGGTGACTGCGAAGCGGCGGAAAACTTCATAAGCGAGCAGCTCTTCCATACCATCAGCTATTACGACTATGCGGAGAATTTCTATCATGGTTTTATGGCGGGACTTCTTGTGAATATCGGAGGCTATCTTGTGAGATCCAATCGTGAGAGCGGAAACGGCAGACCCGACATCGTGATGACGGAATCAAAGTTCAGAGGCAGAGCGATGATTTTGGAGCTGAAAATTTCCGATACGATTCAGGGCATGGAAAAGAAATGCGAGGAAGCCCTTACGCAGATGGAAGAGCAGAAATATGAAAGTTCGCTAGAAGAAGACTGCTATCAGCCGATTTTAAAGTATGCCATCTGCTTCTTTAAGAAAAGATGCATGGTAAAGAAAGCGGAATAACGGAAATGAAAACAGAGAGTTTACGAAGGGAGTGCGAAGAAATGAGCGAGGCAGTAAAAAAGAAAATCTCCATCGGTGTGGAGGATTTTAAAGAAATCATTGATAAAGACGGATATTTCGTCGATAAAACTTTGATGATTAAAAAGTTAATCGAAAGTAATGCGATGGTAACTTTGTTTACTCGTCCGCGGCGCTTCGGCAAGACGCTGAACCAGTTCATGATTCGTCGTTTCTTTGAGGACGAGCGCACCGAAAAGGGCGAGAAAGTTGACAACGGCTACCTCTTTGACGGGCTGAAAATCAAAGAATGCGGAGAAGAGATTCTTTCACATCAGCAGCAGTATCCGGTGATTTTCCTGACTTTAAAGTCAGCGAAGCAGCCGACATACGAAATGGCGTATGCATGCCTTGTGGGCGAAATCTGCAAGGAATTTGAAAGACACAGCTATGTTTTGCAAGGCGAAATGTCACAGCGGAACAGAGAAATTTTTGAGAGAATATCACTTGGAAAAGGTTCCGATGACGAATATGCGACGGCTTTTGCCTTCCTTTCAGAATGCCTTTTCAAATACCATAAAAAGAAAGCAATTATCCTCATCGACGAATACGATGTACCGCTGGAAAACGCGTATTTTGAGGGCTTTTACGATAAGATGATTAAATTCATCCGTTCGCTCTTTGAATCAGCACTCAAGACCAATCCGTATCTTGAAAAAAGTGTAATCACAGGCTGCCTCAGAATCAGCAAAGAAAGCATTTTCACGGGGCTGAATAATCTGAAAGTTGACAGTGTTCTGCGTACCGAATACGGCGACAGCTTCGGATTTACCGAAAGCGAAGTAGAGGAAATGCTTGCGTATTATAATCTTCAGGAAGAACTGCCGGAGGTGAAGCGGTGGTATGACGGTTATCTGTTCAATGACATCGAAATCTATAATCCGTGGAGCATCATTAACTATATATATGACCGTGACCGCAAGATTACGCAGTTTGCTCTGCCATACTGGTCGAATACCTCTTCTAACAGCATTATTCGCGAAATGGTGGGAGAAGCGGATCAGAAGGCAAAAGCGGATTTGGAAACTTTGATTAACGGTGGCACCATCGAAAAGCCGGTACATGAGGACATTACCTACGGCGATATTCATCAGTCGCAGGATAATCTTTGGAACTTTCTGTTCTTTACAGGCTATTTGAAAAAGGTCGGAGAACAGAAGGAGGGCAATAATCTGAAACTGGCAATGAAGATTCCAAACATTGAAATTGCAACGATATATGAAAACTCCATTTCCTATTGGTTTGAGCAAAGAATGAAAGAAACCGACCGCAGCCCGTTAAAACATGCGCTGGAGACGGGCGACTGCGAAGCGGCGGAAAACTTCATAAGCGAGCAGCTTTTCCAAGCCATCAGCTATTACGACTATGCGGAAAATTTCTATCATGGATTTATGGCGGGACTTCTTGTGAACATCGGAGGCTATCTTGTGAGGTCTAATCGTGAGAGCGGAAACGGAAGACCCGACATCGTGATGACGGAATCAAAATTCAGAGGCAGAGCGATGATTTTGGAGCTGAAAATTTCCGATACGATTCAGGGCATGGAAAAGAAATGCGAGGAAGCCCTTACGCAGATGGAAGAGCAGAAATATGAAAGTTCGCTAGAAGAAGACTGCTATCAGCCGATTTTAAAGTATGCCATCTGCTTCTTTAAGAAAAGATGCATGGTAAAGAAAGCGGAATAACGAAAGCAGCGCAGTGCGAAATTGAATGATACAAGGGGGATTTATGAAAAAAAGAAAACAAAACGTGGCACGTTTTTTGTGCCTGCTGATGGTTTGCGCGGTGCTCAGCTGTATGGCAGGCTGCGAGAGGAAGGGCGGAAGTGAGCCGGCGCAGCCCGCATTGGAAACCGTGACATATTCGAATTTGACGGATGCGGATTCTCGTGCCTTGCTTTCCGGGCTTCTGGAAAAAAGCGGCGTGGAAGAGGCGCGCATACAGGCGCTTTTGGCGTGTGTCGATCAGTTTAACGCCGCAGTCAAGCCCGCGTGGCTGACCGACGGATTTGAAAGCGCCGCACCGACCGAAACGAAATACGATGTGTACGATATGCAGGACGTATGGACGGAAAAGTATGGAAACTTCATGGGATATAACTGCCGCATCACTGCATACAGCCTGCTTGGCGAATTTTTGGGTGTGGGCGCGGATCAGCCGCAGACGCAGGGGAAAGAACTGCTTTTTGTGGATTTGGATACCATTGCGCGGCATCCGGAGGTTCTTTTTGATGACAGTACCGCAGGCTTCTGCGCACTGTTTGCGCCTGTCGAGGCGGCGGACGGCACCGAAACCGGGGCGCAGGTACAGGCGCTGCAGGAAGGCTGGGCTTCCCGCGGCGTGACCTTCGCAGACAGCGAGGCACACTTGATTTCTGTCATTTTTCACGATAAATTCTCGGATGACGAAAACACGCTCTCTGTCGGACACGCGGGTGTTCTGCTGCCATCGGAGGACGGCACGCTGTATTTTCTCGAAAAGGTGGCGTTTCAAGAGCCGTATCGGCTGCTAAAATTTCAGAACAGGACGGAGCTGAGCGATTATCTGATGGAAAAATACGATACCGCATGGGGACAGGATACCACGCGTCCTTTCATCATGGAAAACGATGCTTTGCTGGAAGGCTTCCGGCAGAATCCATTGGAGAAACCGGAAGTTAAAGGAGGAAATTGACGATGACATTAAAACGAAGAGGGAAAAGAGTTATTTGTTTCGGTATGATGATTTTGCTGCTGCTGCTTTGCGCATGCACAAATGAGCAGAAGCCGACGGACGATGTCGATCCGGTCGGCACGGAAACGGAAAATTACGAAATACCGGAGGCCTATACAGAGGTCTTGGACGCGTATGCCAAACTGTTATTGGGAACCGAGGAGATTACAGAAAAGAACGGACCGGTCGGCATCAACAGCGCCATTGATCTCCTGTCCGCACTGGACGGGGCGGCTATGGCCGCGGAAGCGCCTTATCGCTGCGGTTATCTTCTCAAGGATCTCAACGATGACGGTGCGCCGGAGCTTTTGATCGGAGAAATCTCCGCTGCCGGAAAGTATGAGCAGGAAAGCGGCGTGAGCTACAGCGGCAGCATCGTGCAGGCGGTATATACCCTCGCGGACGGAAAAGCGCTGAACATTTTAGAGGGCTGGGGACGAAACCGCTATGACTGGACAGATGTCGGACACTTTTTTAACCGGGCATCCGCGGGCGCCGCACATTATATTTTCGCCGATTACAAACTTTCGAAGGACGGCAGGGGGCTGGACTGCGACGGCTACTGGTTTACCTACGATCAGGAGGACGGTGACGAGGTCCGGCTGCAGCACTATTACAATACAAGCGGAGAGTGGGATCCGGCGGCTTCCGAGCAAATCAGCGCGGACGAGTTTCAAAGCGCAGAGGCGAAGCTGGAAAAGAAGATTGCCATGCTTCCACTGACGCCGTTTTCGCAATATAAATCGGAAAATGTAGATCCTATGGGCGTTCCGGCTGTTTTGCGCGCGGCATGGGCGAATTTCTTTGTTGCGGGGTACCAAAGCCATGACGAATATATTCTTTCGGAGGAGGAGAGTGCCGCAAAGGTTGCGTTCTTCGCGCAAAAACCACTGAAGAATTTTCGCGTACTGAATCTTGAATTTGTGGATGCGGATGAGGACGGTAATGTGCTGTTCCAAACCAAGAGCATGTATAAGCAAAAGGAGCTGATGCCGGATTGCCCGCTGGTCGTGCAGGGAGTATTTTACGGCAGCATCCCAAACTGGGGCGTTTCCTATGAGGACGAAACAGGAGAAGTCAGGACATATTCCGTATCGGTAAGCGGCATGGATGGCTCAATCGTGCTGAGTCCGATTTCGGTCACGAAATAAGCCGGCAGACATAAAAGCATAAAAGTATAAAAGGGGCTGTCGCATTAACAGAAAAATAACCGTTAGGGTGCAGCCCCTTTCGTACAGGATTGCGTTTCATAGATCTGAGCTATTTACGGATCCGGAAATAGTGTTTACACGAAGGGCAGCTTCTATCAAGGGGTGCTTCGTGTATCTGAGGGATACTTAGAGGGGAAAAAATGTCGCTGTAAAATAATTACAAAATAACGGCATAGAAAAACATTGAAATTCCAACATCCCAAAATATGACATTTTTGAAAAGAGTAAAAGCATGCCATAAATCCGGAGAAAAACGGGATCGAAGGGGTGTTAAATAGGCGAAAATACACGAAAAGGGGTGCTATACGAGGCACTTGGTGGGAATTGCCTAATTTTTCCAGCGGCTTGTTTACCTGAACACTCAGATACAAAAGGCTGCCTGCATTAATGGGAAGTAAGCGTTAATGCGGCAGACATAAAAGCATAAAAGTATAAAAGCAGCGGGTCTCCCATATGGGAGACCCGCTGCTTTTATCGGAGGCGGTGCACCCCGTGCGGTTAAGGGCGCGCATCCTGTCGGTCTTTTTCTTTCATCATCATAGCGTAGGCCAGAAGCTCTTTGCGGGATTTAATCCCAAGCTTGCTGTAGATATTGGCATTGTGGTATTTGAGCGTATTGGAAGTAATGGCGCAGATTTCCTGAATCTGCTTGCTGGTTTTGCCGTCAAGATACAGATTAAAGATATCCAGCTCTTTTCCGGTGAGATTTGCGAGGCAGTCCTTAAAATGCCGATATTCTTCTTCATTGATCTCCCTGTTCTGTGTTTGAACCAGACGATTGATTTCCTCCTGCAGCTGTTTGATTTCCTTCTCCGTTTCACCGTCCTTTTGGGCAAGGAAGTCCAAAAGGTCATCGATTTCAGCCATATTGATGCGAGGAGCTTGGAAATTGCCCTTTTGAATCTGCTCCAGACTTCGCAGCAGCGGCACTAAAAAGCGATGGGTGAAATAAATACAGCCGATCACAGAAAGTACGATGAGCAGGAACAAAAGGATTCCAAGACGCAGAAGATTGTGCAGGGAATCTGCCGCAAAATCCTTCTCCGGAACCATGATGGCTGTGGTAAACGGATTGTCGCCATGAAGATCCTCATAGGTGCTGATCACACCGACATAGGAGTCCGTACCGTCCGAAAAACGGGACAGACCCTTGCTGAAATCTGTGACGGAAAGATTTTCTTTCGGGAGATAGTAATAGCCGTCGGTCGTTCCGCAGCTGAAAAAGTTCATAAGAACAGCCTGATCGGATTTATAGCTGTTAGAAAGCACCGCGAGCATGTGTGAAAGCTTGGTCGGCTGCGCAAAGTTCTGCTTGAAATAGCTTTCGGAGACTTCAAAACCGCAGACACCGTAAAACGTCCCGTCCGTGCCTGTGATCGGAATCGCAATGTGCATCGCGCGTTCGGACATGCCGGGCAAGGTGATAAAATCCGTAAAGGAACAAGCATTGTCAAGCGGAAGCGAAGCTTTTTGGGCGGCAAGCGCGTAACCCCAAAAGACATCACTGTCAAGCTCTAACTTCCATTTTCGGTGCGGCATGACGCCATGCTGCTTTGCGACCTCGGAACTCCCGCGATAACAGAGAGCCTCGCGGTGATCGATTTCATAACCGTTGATTTGAAGATAAAGTCCGCTTTTTGAGGACGCGGCATTCGGCGCGGAGGTATTGACCGTGGTATCGAGCATAAAAAAAGCGCCGGAACAGTCCGCCTGCATCAGATACTGGTGAACCGTGTCAAACAGGAAGTCTTCCAGAGATTCCATCTTCTTATGGGAATTCAAAAGCGAAGAGAAGTCCGTATGCTGCTCGGAGAGCCAGCTCTCGATTCCGAAGGAAAGATCCTCCGAAAAGTGAATTCCCATCATAGACAAGTGATTCCGATGTATTTTAATATCCTTTTGGAAGACAGTCTGCTGCAGCTCGCAGGTTTCCAAAAGAGAATCTTTCGGCGTCTTGAACTGACCCATCAAAGACAGCATGGACGCGAGCACCAGCAAAATGAAAAGCAGCAGAAGCAGCATATAAAGGAAAAGTTTGCGCTTCATGGTGCCGCTGCCGGTCTGCGTTTGAATATATCCCAGTAATTTGTTCATAACCCTATGCTCTGCTCCCCGTTACGAAATTCCTTTAAAAAGCTTCCAGGTTTGTTCCGAAAGCTGATCCGTATCCGCACCGCCGGCACCGCGTTTTGCGTAATCCTTTTGTTTGGCACGCAGCGCTTCGTAGAGGCTTCCTGCCTTGCCGTAAAATCCGGCGAAAGAAGGCTCACTGAGAATCTGGGCTGATTGCTGTACCTGCGCGAAGGTTTGGTACAGACTCGCAAAAGCGACATTGTTAAAATCATAGTCTTTGATCGCGTCAAAAGCATCGTAGGTAACGGGCATATAGCCGGTTTGCGCGGCAAACGCGAGATTGCGGTCACTATCCGTCAGCCAGTGTGCGAAGACGGAAATCGCCTCCTGCTTCTGTGCGGTCGTTTTGAGCGCGCAAAGTCCGACTCCGGCCTGCGAAGCGAGGAGCTTCCCACCGGCCGCGCGCGGCATCGGCAGGATCCGCAGATCCATCGGTTCGGTGGTATTATCCGGATAGGTAACCGTATCGTTGTAGTAGAGAATGCTGGCGGAAGATCCCATACCGCCGGCAACTTCTCCGGTCATAACCTGCGTGTTGGAATACAGATCGGAGATCACGATATGCCCCTGTACCAGTGCGTTCGCGAATTGCAGCCAGGAGGTCTTCAGCGCATTATTGCTGAAATCATACCAGCCGTCCTTGTAGAGGCTTTCCGCGGCAGTGCCGGATGAAATCGCGTTTAATTCTACCGAGCGAAGCAGATAGTCAAAAGCGCAGAACGGTTTGCCGGAAGACCAGTCATAATATTTCGCGGCAGCTTCAAAGAAGCCGTCCCAGGTCTCCAAATCATCCGTGGCTATGCCTGTCGCTTTGGAAAAACGCGCGAATTCCGTTCCGTTGAGAAAGAGAAGCTGTGTGGATTTCGTAACCGGAAGCACGACCAAGGTGTCATTCACCATGCCGTCCGGAAGAAAATCCGAGACAAAGGCACCCATTTCATCTTTACTGAAGCAGGTTTCCCAGTCGATCAGATTATCCACGCCCAGTTCCTCGGCGTTGCTGTTGTGGCAAAAAAACATGTCAGGCATATCCAAAGCACCCGGTTTTTCTGCCTGCGCATCCAGGAGCTTCTGCCCGATCTGCGAAGCGTTGGACATCAGCGTCGTTGTGATGACGATGCCTTTTTCTTTGCCGACGGAACTGTTAAATTCATCGATCAGGCGGTTCATGGGAGAATCGGCCTGTTCCCCGTATACATGCCATAAGGTCAACGCAACCGGATTGTCCGGATTCAGAAGTGACTTTTGTCCGCAGCCGGACGCACAGGTCACAAACACCAGGGAAAGAATCAGAAGAAGTAAAAGCCGTTTTTTCATAAGAACCTCCGTCAAGTTAAAATCAAGATGTTGTTTTCTTCCATCATAACACAACTACACTTTTACCGCAACGCTAAATTTGGAAACGCAGACCTCACGGAGGCCGGAGAAAGCATCAGAGATAACACAGTAAAAATATTACAAAACCCGCCTCACAAGCAAAATATTTAAAATTTTTTTTGATTTTCCCACCCTTTTTGGCAAAAAGGGTGGGGCTTTTTTTTGAAAAATCGGTATGATGGAGGAGAATAAAAAAATATCACACCAATTCGCGCCTGCGTCGCCATCGAAAATGTACGCGGCGCAGTCAAAAACGGAAGGAGTTATGATATGGGTTTAATCAAAGCAGGACTGGGAGCAGTCGGCGGAAATTTGGCTGACCAGTGGAAAGAGTATTTTTATTGTGAAGCCATGCCGGAAAACGTCATCGCGGTTAAGGGTGAAAAACGAATCGGCGGACGCACGTCCAACACCAAGGGTACCGACAATATCATCAGCCGCGGTTCCGTCATCGCAGTCGCGGACGGGCAGTTTATGATGATCGTGGAGCAGGGTAAGGTTGTAGAGGTCTGCGCAGAGCCGGGCGAATTTATCTTTGATAATTCCACCGAGCCGAGCATCTTTGCCGGCGAGTTCGGCGAAAGTCTGAAGGAAAGCTTCCGCAACATCGGGAAACGTTTCACCTTCGGCGGAGAGCCGCCAAAGGACCAGCGCGTGTACTATTTCAATACGAAAGAGCTGGTGGGGAACAAATACGGCACCGCGGGTGCGATCCCGTTCCGTGTCGTGGACAAAAATGTCGGTCTGGATGTGGATATCGCCGTCAAATGCTTTGGTGAGTACAGCTATCATATCATCGATCCGGTTCGCTTCTACACCAATGTCTGTGCCAATGTGCAGGACTCGTATTACAGAGAAAGCATCGACTCCCAGCTCAAAAGCGAGCTTTTGACAGCATTGCAGCCGGCTTTCGCGAAAATTTCGGCACAGGGCATCCGTTATTCGGAGGTGCCGGGACATGCGGACGATCTGGCAGCGATCCTGAACGAGGAACTTTCGGATAAGTGGAAAAACCTGCGGGGCGTTGAAATCGTCTCCGTCGGTGTTTCCAGCATCAAGGCAAGCGAAGAAGACGAGCGTATGATCAAGGAGCTGCAGCGCAACGCAGCGCTTAGGGATCCGCAGATGGCAGCGGCGCATTTGGCAGGCGCAACCGCAGCGGCCCTGCAGACCGCAGCCGCGAATGAAGGCGGTATGGGAGCCATGGGCGCTTTCGTCGGCATGGGTATGGCAGGCAATGTGACCGGCGGCAGCATGCAGAACCTCTATCAGATGGCACAGAATCAGCCGGGCGGCGGACAGCCTCCGCAAGGCGGTATGGGCGCGCAGCAGAGCGGGCAGCCACCACAGGGCAGCATGGCGGACGGCTGGACCTGCAGCTGTGGAACCGTAAATCAAGGAAACTTCTGCGGCAATTGTGGATCGCCGCGACCGCAGCAGGATTGGACCTGCAGCTGCGGAACCGTCAACAGCGGAAACTTCTGCAGCAACTGCGGCAATAAGAGACCGTAGCGATATGCGCGGCACTGAGTGTAAAGAAAGGACAGAAAAAAATGGGATTATTTGATAAGAAATTTTGCAGTATCTGCGGAGAAAAAATAGGACTTTTGGGAAATCGCAAATTAGAGGACGGAAACCTTTGCAAGGATTGCGCGGCGAAGCTTTCTCCATGGTTTACGGAGAGAAAACAGAGCACCGTTGAGGAGATCAAGGAGCAGCTTGCGTATCGGGAGGCGAACAAAGAGGCGGTCAGCGCGTTTCAAACGACCAGAACGCTGGGCAGGAATATCAAGGTGCTACTGGATGAAGACGCGGGGAAATTCATGGTAACCTCGGCGCGCAATATCGCCGAAGCCAATCCGGATGTACTTTCGTTTTCGGATGTAACGGGCTGTGACCTGAATGTGGAAGAGAGCAAAACGGAAATCCGTTACCGCGACGCAAACAATGAAGTGCAGAGCTTCAACCCGAAGCGTTACGCATATTCCTACGATTTTTATATGAACATTCATGTCAATCATCCGTACTTCGATGAGATTCGTTTCAAACTCAATGATTCCTCCGTGGACGGCGATGTAGACACGATGCTCGATTACGATGAGGTCAGAGGCGGCGCCGGCAGAGCACCGATGGCGGGCAGAAATCCGATGGCGGGAAGCGGCACCGGAAGACCGGGCACCGGAAGACCGACTCCGGGTGCCGGAAGAGCGGGCGCGGCAGGCGGCAGACCACAACCGGGAAGACCGCAGCCGGGCGGCGCGAGACCGATGACAGGCGGTGCCGGAAGACCGACTCCGGGCGCGGCAGGCGGCAGACCACAGCCGGGAAGACCACAGCCGGGCGGCGCAAGACCTATGGGACAGCGTCCGATGGGACAGAATCCGGCAGCCTACGGCATGCAGCCGTTTGATACCGGTATGGCAGGCGGCATGGGCGCGGCTTTCGGCATGGATCTGACTTCCAACGCGGACGAAATCAGAAACAGCGCGGAATACATCGAATACGAGAACATGGGATGGGAAATTCGCGATACCCTGCTGCAGGTCAGAGCGGATGCCAGAGCAGAGGAAGCGGAAGCGAACGCGCCGAAACAGGCCATCAAATGTCCGTACTGCGGCGCGACCACGATCCCAACTGCAAATGGCTGCTGCGAATATTGCGGCGCGGCGCTGTAAGCCGGCGCGAAGCAGCATACAGAAGCACTACATAATAGAATAGTAGAAAGAAAAAGAGGAAAGAACATGAAAAAACAAAGAGGAACTGCCGGACTTAAAAAAATCCTGACCGTCCTGCTGTGCGCGGCGCTGGTGTTTGGCTTAGCGGCCTGCGGCGGCAAAAAGAATCCGGGCGACACGACGAAGACACCGGCCTATCAGGCGAAATTTGACCCGTACTATCTGCACCCGGGTCTGGCGGAAGGTTCAGACTGGACGACCGCGGACGTGTGGTATCCGGTGGACAGTCCGGATTCCATGCCGATGTATCTGACTTACGGCTACGACAAAGGCTACGATGACTGCCAGTTTGTCATCACATGGATCGATGAAGAGGGCTATGACTACACGGACTGCCTGACCGTTGTGGACGGCATGGAACTGGTCAGCATGGACGGCGAGGAGCTCGATGTGGATTTCGTCTTCCCGGATTCACTGACCGCTTATGATAAGGAAAGCAAAACACTCTATTCCAGAGCGAACTATCTGGACTATGACCAGCTGGTGGAAGCTTTCAGCGGTAAAACCTTCGCCAACGGACGCGGCAACGCCTCCTTTACTTTTCATGATGACCGGAGTGCGGTGCAGACCTACGGCGGACAGGAATATGAAGGCACTTGGGAGATTACGGCAGATACCGTACTGAGCTTCTTTGACAGAAACGACGCGTCCTATGACAATCATTTGCAAATCCTTCACGATCGGGAAGGCATTTACCTGTACGCGGATTCCGACTACTATTATCCGCATGAGCCGGAAGAGCCGGAGAATGACGGAGACGCGGATGAGACCGGCAGCGAAGATGAAACCGGCAGCGGAGAAACTGACGAGGAAGGCGAGGACGCGGCAGCTTAAGGCTGCTGCCCCTGCCGCAAGGAAAGGAAAGTGAAATGCAGCAAAGACATAGAAACAAACTGACACGCACCGCGCAGACGCTTCTGCTGCTTCTGCTCCTGCTTTTGCTTTTTGCGCTCTGTGGCTGCGGTGGACAGGAAACGGAAACTCAGACGCCTGAGGACATTTTGCAAACCGCGGAGACGATGAGCGAAAAGCCGGGCTTCCGGCCGGACGACAGCTTGATTACCGAGCTTTACAGCGAAGAAGGCACCTATGAGGACGCTTACGGCAACCAAATAGAGTACAGCTGGCATCTGCCGCAGATCGTAGACGACAGCAAGGCCGCGCGGGAACTTAACGCCAGACTTGCTACATACGAAGATCAAATCCAACACGACAAAATGCAGATGAAGAAGAAGGAGTATGTCATTCCGTCGCAGTACAGCTGGGAACGCTACTGGCATGGAAGCCGTCTGTTTTTGAAGCTTTCATCGGAAACCGGTCTGTGGAACGACTACACAATCGTATGCTATGATTTTGCGACCCAAAAAGAAGTCACACCGTCAGAGATTTTAGCGGAGCTGGGTGTTACAGAGCAGACATGGCGCACTGCCGCAAAAAAAGCAGCCTTGCATTACTTTGATAAATTCTGCACAGACAAAATGAAACGGCGGAATTACTATAACGACGGACACGTGGTCATGCGCGCGCGCTTGCTCAGCGACAGCTATTGGGATGACGAGATGCAGACCGATATCTATATCAATGATAAAAATGAGCTGCACGCGATTTTGGATATTCCATCGATGGCGGGAGCCGGACACTACTATGCGGATCTGCCGATCGACCTCGGTGCGTCCAAAGGCAGGAACCTGACTGTGACCGAATCCTTTATCACAGCGGAGCTGCGAGACGGCAAGCTGAGTCTGACCTTTACACAAAACGAAGATTCCGAGCTTGTGTTCGGTGCGATCAAGAATCCGCCGGAATACGGCAAGACCTATCCGGTCGATGGCATTTGCGATGATTATCAGCAGATGCTGATCGGGTATTTAGGCAACAATATCAACCCGTACCTGTTCCTGCTGACCCTTGACGGGCGCGTGGAGGTTGTCAATATTACAAGCGGTATGCAGTACGGCTATTACTGCTCCACCGGACCTCTGCCAAAGACGGTGAAAAAGACCGGGCTCGGCATGGGTACGGTTTCTGAGGGCGGAGGTGCTTACCAAACCGTCTACGCATTGAACAGCAAAGGCAAGAAGAAAGATCTCGCGTCCTCTGTTTTCGCGATGCAGAACGCGGTGCTCCTGTCGATGACCGGGCGGGGCTGGCACACGAAGGTCACACACAAGACAGAAGGCGGCAGCTATACCGATGACTACTGGGTGGAGTTTTCCGACGATCACAGCCTGTGCATCCAGAACGCATTCGCGGAGGGCGGGCTTACGACGACCTACAACGGCAGCTATGACATTTTGGGCATGACTGAGGACGGACTCGTCCTCACCTGGAATGCAAAGGAAAAGGGCAAAAAGAAAACACGTTACCGTGGTGTTTGGGCAGTAACACAGCTGCCGGGGCTGACGGTCACTTGCAAAGCGGGAACAGATTTCTTCGATGCCGGAGAGGGAGGTCAAACCATTTTTGAAGAAAGCTTCGGCTGACGTGCCGGCGCTGCCTTTGGCGGCGCGCCGCGGCACACGAGGCTTACCATCACATAAGAAAGAAGGAATCGCTATGGCAGATTTAAGAAATTTAACAATATTACATTCCAATGACATGCATGGGGATTTTTTGGCAGAGGAAATCGATGACAATCTGGTGGGCGGCGTATCCATGCTCAGCGGTTATCTGAACAAGGTGCGCACGGAGGACCCGGAGGCGCTGTATGTGATCGCGGGAGATATGTTCCGCGGCTCCATCATTGACGCGGAATATCAAGGCGTCAGCACCATCGAAATCATGAATTATCTGGCGCCGGATGTTGTCACCCTTGGCAATCACGAGGTTGATTACGGGATGGCGCATCTCTTGTTCCTCGAAAAATGCTGTAAATTCCCGATCGTGAACGCGAATCTGTACATCAAGACCACAGGCATGCGTGTCTTTAACTCTCATAAGGTACTGCGCGCGGCAGGCATGAATATTCTCTTTATCGGCATCATCACCGAGGAGATTATGGCGGCGGCGAAGAATGACAACCTCATGGGAACCTTTGTGGATATCAACGAGGCGGCGGAGGAAGTCGGCAAAATCTGCGACAATTACAAATCCGTAGATATCGATCTGACGATTCTCCTGACGCATGTCGGTTTTGAAGAGGACAAAAAGCTGGCGAAGCTTTTAATGCCGGAATGGGGTGTGGATTTGATCATCGGCGGACACTCTCACACGCTGCCGGAGAAACCGGAAAAGGTCAACAATATCCTGATTGTGCAGGCAGGCACCGGCACCGATCAGATCGGGCGCTTTGACATCGTCGTTGACGCGGACACCAATTCGGTCGCGGAATACAAATGGCAGGCAGTGCCGATCAGCGAAAAAACCTGCCCGCGCGATGAAGATCTGGAGCAGATTATTCACCACTACAAGGACGAAACCGACCGCAAATACAATAAGATTGTCACGCACTTCCCGCGGGCGCTTACGCATCCGAAGCGCAATCGGGAAACGGAGCTGGGCAATCTGTTCGCGGATCTTTTTGTCAAATCGCTGGGGATTGATCTGATGCTGGTTGGCTCAGGCAGCATCCGTAAACCGGCACTGGGGCCGGTGGTGCGTTTAGGAGATCTCAAGGTCATCTTCCCGTTTGAGGACGAGATCATGGGAATCGTCTGGACCGGGGCACAGCTCAGGCGCGCCATGCAGTTCGTGCTGCGTGACGAGATGTTCAGCGATGAAACCGAATTCTATCAGGTTTCCAAAACGCTCAAGCTGACCTATGACGCACAGACAAAACAGTTTACCGAATTCACGATGTACGGCAAACCTGTCGCCGATGACGCGAAATTCCGTATCGGCTTGCAGATTTTCCATTATTCCAATATGGAAGACTTTTTCGGCGTCAGTCTGGAGGAAACCCGCGCCAACGAGGAGCCGCGCGTGCTGGCAAGTTCAGATTACGCCATCGTGGAGGAGTACCTCCTGCTGCACAATCACTTGATGAGTGGTGTAGAGGGCAGGCTGGAGGTCCTGAATGGGCCGAATGGATACCCGAATGATATCAAAGGAGAGTAAACATGAGTATTTTTGATCATCTGAAAAAAGCCGCGCAGGGCGCGGCAGCCGAGGCACTGCGAGCAGGCGAAAGCAGAACCTTTCATTTCAAGGCACTGCCGGAGAGCGTAGAGGAGATGAAGCTGCTGCCGGAGGCGGCACTCACTTCACCGTTTGAAACGGCAGCGCTGACAGTCTGCGCGCTCTGCGCTTACGCGGCAGCGCCGGAGATCGGCAAAGAAATGCTGAATTTCCTCAAAGGACCGCAGCCGATGAACGGCGCGGACATCCAGTTCCTCCAGGATCGTTTCCGCGGCGGCAGCCATATTCCGTTCTCCTATTTTGAGGGAGCGGCACCGGCGAATAATTATACACCGTCCGAGCCGTTTACGATTACGGTTTCGGCAGACCCACATTCCTATGACCAGGAAGGCTATGTCAAGCTGTTCATCCGCTCCGGCGGAGCGGACAGTCCGCGCCCGATCGTCCTGCGTCAAAAGGGCGAGCAGTGGTTTCTGTGGCAGCAGCTTTTGATGAGCGCTATCCGCACGTCGGCCGCGCAGGATCCCTGGGCATAAGAGAGGAGGTTCCGATGAAACAGAACCAAAAACGAAACCGTCTGCGGCTGCGTATCGCGCTGATGATTGCGATCCTGCTGGCCGCCTGTGTTTTCCCGGGCGCGGCGCTTGCCTACACAACCGACCGATATGATATCGATGTCATTGTGCGGGAGGACAACAGCTATCAGGTCAAAGAGCGCATCGATGTGAATTTTGACAAGCAGAAGCGTGGCATCTTTCGCTATATTCCCGTCTATGATGACGAAATGCGTAAGACGATGAAGATTACGGACGTGGACACCGGAGATGTTCCGCACAAAACTTATGAGGAAAACGGCAAATTTGTCATTCGGCTGGGCGATGAGGACACCTATGTGACAGGGCCGCAGCAGTACGAGATCAGTTATCTGGTTCGAATCTACGATGACAAAAACGTTGAGTCCGATGTGCTGTATTATGACCTTTTGCCGACAGAGTGGGAGACGCCGGTCGATGCCTGCGAGATCAACATGAAGCTGCCGAAGCCGGTAAAAAAGTCGGAGATCGAGATTTACGCGGCAGCCTACGGCAGCGACACAGCGCATGAAAACGTATACTGGAGTTATGATGAAAACAAGAATATGCTGCGGATCACCGGTACAGAACTGCCGCAGGGCACCGGCATTACGGTCTATATTCCGTTAGAGGAAGGCTACTGGGTCGGACAGCTCAACAACGATTGGGCGCGTACCGCGGGTCTGGTGACGATGTTTGCGGTGCCGGTTCTGATCGTACTCTACTGGCTGCGCAAGGGGCGTGACCCGAAGCTGGTCAAGACGGTTGAGTTCTATCCGCCGAAGGGCATGACGCCCGCGGAGGTCGGATATTTTTACGACGGCAATATCGATAGCCGCGATCTCGGCGCGATGGTGGTTTATATGGCGCAAAAGGGGTATCTGCGCATAGAGGAAAAGAATCATAAGCTGCGCGTTTATCCGCTCAAAGATCCGGACGACCTCGAAAAGCCTTTTGTCTCCCGCATGTATCATGGGATTTTTGGCGACGCACCGCTGCAAAAAGGCGTGAACCTCGGCAAATACAGCAGTTCCCTGAGCAGCGCATGGCAGTCGGCAGGCCGTATGCTGGAAACGGAATACAGCGGCGACAATGCGCCGATGGAGCAGGGCGGCAGACTGCGGCAGATCGGCGGCGCGCTGATCCTGTGTGCGGGACATTTTCTGACCTTCCTGTTCTTCGCCCTCGCAAGCAGGGACAGCGCGGTGATGGGTCTGGAAATCATTACGCAGATTCTGCTGCTGGTCGGCATTTCGATGGCAATCAAGGCGAAAAGACTGCATACAGACGGAAAAAAATTCCGCAAAGGACTTCGCATATTCGCTGCCGGTGCGTTGATCGCGCTCGCCTGCTCCTGCACGAAGGTCGGCATCGGATGGGTCGGCGAGAGCACAGGGCTTGCACTGCTGTTCTGCGTGCTGATCGTAATCTCCGCCATCTGCGCGGTATTCATGGAGCGGCACAACCAGAAATACGCACGCGAGCTGGGGCAAATCTTCGGGCTTCGTAATTTCATCGAGGATGCCGAGCTGCCAAAGCTGAATCTGCTGGTGGAGGAGGACCCGTCCTATTTTTACAACATCCTGCCTTATGCTTATGTCATGGGGCTGACAGATAAATGGATCAAGCAGTTTGAGAATATCGCGGTTCCGCCTGCGGACTGGTACGACGCGGAGGACGATCTTTTGGGCAGACTGTACTGGCTGGAAATGATGGAGCGCATCGAGGAGCTTCGTACGTATACGTCCTATTCCTCCAGCGCGACATCGAGCAGTACCGGAAGCAGCGGAGACTCCGGCGGAACAAGCTACAGCTCGGACGGCGGCGGCTACAGCGGCGGCGGCTACGGCGGCGGAGGCGGCGGCGCGTGGTAAACCCGCCGCGGCATACAAAAATGCCGGGCAGGCGGTCACCGCATCATGACGATTTCAATCGCGGCAGGAGGACTGCGGCGCTGAAATATTTTTCGGAGGGAAAACAGCAACCCATCCGAAAGGAAAAAACTTTGCAAGATATTTTGGGCAATTGGTTTTTCGAAATCAAGGAATTCGGGCAGACACCCGAGAGAGAGGAGAAAAAAATGAAAAGAAAACTTATGACTATGCTGCTGGCGCTTTGTCTGGTTGTGACCATGATGCCGGCTATGACCTCGACGGCGGCAGCGATATCGTCCATCGAAAAAGTTACCGCGGAAATCACAGCGGTGGAGGGCGGAATCAGCGCACTCAACCCGACCTGCACCACACCGGACAGCACCTACAGCGTAAAGATTGAAAAGGTGGAAGGAAAGAAGAGGATCATGCGTATTGATGGAAAACCTAAATATATTTGGTCGACAGCGACCTCCTTTGAACCCGGCAACACTTACCGTTTGACAGTGCGTTTCAGCTCCAACTACTGGGAAGGATATTCCTATGAAAACTCCATGAACTTTGCTTACTCGACCAGACCTAGCGGTGCCGTTGACGCGCCGGCAGTGGATGTGACCTTCAAGATTAACGGCAAGACCACTACCATCGATCTGTACACGAGCGGCGACGGCATCAGTGATTGGGCGCCGGATGACGGCAATGCAAACGAAATGCTGGTGCAGACTGAGGTTGAGATTCCGAAGGTAGCGGTAAGCGGCATCACGCTGAACAACAGCACACTCAGCCTTACGACAGGACAGAACTTCACGCTGCAGGCAATGCTTTCGCCATCCAACGCGACGAATAAGGAGGTTACCTGGGAATCTTCCGACGCGGGTGTCGCGGCGGTTTCCAAAGACGGCGTTGTCACTGCCAAAAAAGCAGGAAAGGCGACCATCGTAGTGAAAGCGGCGGACGAAAGCGGCAAATATGCTTCCTGCGTTGTTACGGTTACCGAGGTGAAGAAGGAAGTTACCGGCGTTACGCTGAACAAGAGCAGTCTGAACCTTGGCGTCGGTGGTTCCGAAGTCCTCAGCGCGACGGTACTTCCGGCAGACGCGACAAACAAACAGGTAACCTGGCTGTCCTCCACACCGAGCGTAGCGACTGTTTCGCAGAGCGGTGTGGTAAGCGGCGTGAAAGAGGGAACCACGCAGATTTCTGTCATTACCGCGGAAGGAAGCAAAACGGCAATCTGCAGTGTCACCGTTGGCGGACAGACTCCTATCACACCGACCCAACCTGGTACGCAGACAGGCGGCATCATAGATCCGGCAACCGGCAAGACCGCGGCAGCCACCTTCAGCGGCATGGAGATTGAGTTAGATTATACTTCCACAGCCTACAACGGCAGCGATAAGGAACCGGGTGTGGCGATTCAGGACGCGTCCGGCAACGATCTCACAGAGGATGTTGATTACACGCTGGATTACTACAACAATCTGACGGTCGGCAAAGCGACAGTTATCGTAAGCGGCAAGGGCAAATACGCGGGCGTGATCGCAGGCGTGAAATTTACCATCAAGCCGAAGACAGTTACCGTAAAAGCAGTTAAAAAAGCGTCGAGCAGAAAGCTGAATGTTGTCTGGGCTTCTCACAAGACACAGACCACCGGTTTCCAGGTTCGCTACGCGACAACAAAGAAATTCAAGAGCGGTACTTATAAGACCGTAACACTTACAAGCAAGAGCGCGACCTCCAAAGCGCTGACGAAGCTCAAAGCGGGCAAGACTTATTATGTCAAAGTCAGAGCATATAAGACGGTAGACGGCAAGAAGATCTACTCCTCTTGGAGCAAAGTGAAGAGCGCGAAAGCGTAAGACGTTTTTTATAATCAAAAAATAAAAACGAGCGGGCAGCGGATAAAAAGAGCTGCCCGCTCGCTTTTTGACGGTGTGCCCGGCGGCACACGTTCTGAAAAGCTGTGCCGCGTTTACGCGCGCGATGCCGGCGTAAAGAGGTTCATAAAGTTCTCGGTGAAAACCTGTTCATCGATCTTGGTGATGACCTCGGCGTTAAACGAGCTGATTTCCGGAATCGCCTCATAGGTACGGCCCTTCTGGTAGAAGATTACCTGCCCGTAAGCATGTCCCTGTTCTGTGCAGCAGTGACAGTGGCAGGAGACTTTTTCGCGAACGAAGTCCGGCCAGACTGCCGCGGCTATGGCAATCGCGTCAGGCAGATCCACCAGATGGACGCCGCGCGTATCCAGATTGAACTGCAGCAGACGCGAGGTCGCGCGCTCCAAAAATTTCCCCGCGGGGGTACTGTTCGACAAGTAAGCCAGCTCGTAGCGGTCGAGCCCGATGCTGCCGGTACAGAGGTCGAAGCCCGCGATAGTTACAGGGATTCCGCAGCCCAGCATCAGCGCGTAAGCCTCTGCGTCGATAAAGACGTTGAACTCCGAAACCGGCGTCGCGTTGCCGGAGCCGAAGCCGGGCGTACCCATGGACCAGATATGTTTGACATGGGACATGATTTCCCGATCGGTCAAAACAGCCAGCGCGATATTGGTTGCCGGACCGAGGACGACCAACTCCACCTCATCGGGATATTTTTCGACCTGTGAGAGGATGAACTCAACGGCACGCATCGTTTCCGGCGATTTCTGCGGATGGATGATGTCGCAGTCGCCCATGCCATCCTTGCCATGTACGCTGATCGTTTCGTGGCGATCGTGGAAGAGGGGCTGGCGCGCGCCGAGGAATACAGGCGCGTCACAGCCGCAGACCTCCAGCGTCATCAGCGCGTTGTCCGCCGCCTGCGCGAGGCCGACATTTCCAGCCACAATCGTTACGCCAAGCAGATCGATCTGGGGACTCATCGCGGCGATCATGATTGCCGCGGCATCATCAGAAGCGGTATCGGTGTCAATAATGAATCTTCTCATATGGGTACCTGCCTTTCTCAGAATAGAAGGTTTTGACAAATCGCAGCGCAGGATGCTGACCGTTAAACGGAAAACACCTGCCTATACTATCAGTATATGGGATTTTGGAGGTATTTGCAAGCCTTACCGCGAGAATATACCTAAAGTTATCGTGAAATTCGGAGCAGGGGTCGCTGTAAAGGACATTGTGCGGAGTTTTTGCAGAGAAAAGACAGAATATTTACGATTTTCCCACCCGTTTTGAGAAAAAGGGTGGGGCTTTTTGCGTTTTGATACGCTATACTACAAGCAAAGACAGAAGAGGAGATACGGAATCGACAGATTCCGAGATAGGAAAGGAAGAGACATGCAGAAACAAAACAAAGCAAAAAGCCGGAATATCGCCTCGGCGGCGGTTTCGGTGCTGATCATAATCCTGATGGTGGGCATCGTAATGAGCGGCTGCGGCACGCGAATGGACGGGGAAGCCGGCAGTGTGCAGGGTACGCAGGGCAGCAAAGCGGAAGACAAGAACCTCATCGTCGTCACCGGCATGCAGGAACTGCTGGAGGCCATCGAGCCGGGAGCGAATATTCGTCTGGCAGCCGGATACTATAATCTCAGTGCCTGTTTGGAAGCATTGGGCGCCGATGACCTTAGAGACTGGAACCTTGCGCATCCGTATACGCAGCTGCGCGAATGCTACGATGGAGCAGAGCTTTGGATTCAGGATGTGGAGAATCTTTCTATCAGTGGTGAGGCAGGAAATGCGATCCTCACAGAGATCGTGAGCGAGGCAAGTTATGCGGGTGTCCTAAACTTTTTGAACTGCAGCGGTCTGAAGCTGTCGAATCTGACTCTCGGACACATGCAGCGCGGCTATTGCGAAGGAGATGTTCTGCACTTTTCCGAATGCACCGATGTCGATATCAGCGGCATGGATCTCTACGGCTGCGGCGTTTACGGGCTCAGTGCCGAAACCGGCTGCGGCGGTTTTGTTATCTCGGACAGCAGGATCAGGGACTGCAGCATCGGGCCGTTCTATATCACCGGCTGCAGCGGCAGCTTTTTGTTCCGCAACTGCCACATGACAGGCTCCGAGGGTCCGGGCTGGTACGATGCGACCCGCAAGTCCAAGCTGGTGTTTGAACGCTGCAGCTTCGGCTATCAGGAAAGCGCGATGTACCCGGGCGCGGATAACGGCGAACGCTTCAAGGATTGCGTTTGGTGGGAAGGACGTGATGCTTATGCTGCGGGCTGACGGGAAACCTCACATCATCCGGCATAGCACAGACAAAAGAATTTTGCCGGTGCTCATCTTGATATGCATGCTGACACTGACCGCGGCCGCCTCGATGAGCGGCTGTGCCGACACGAATGTGCCCGGCAGCGGTACTGAGAAAGGAAACACCGAGATGGAAAAAAGGAAGAATATGACACTCGTGGGCGTGGAATATTATACCGTAAACGGTATGATGTACGGCGCGGATCTGCATCTTACCATCCGAAACGACCGGATTGTGTACGCCAGATACTTCGACCCGGCACCGGAAGACGAAGCCTCCGAGGAACGCGAGGATTACAAGACAAAGGAAGACACAGCGATCAGCCGGGAAGAGTGGCAGACCCTGCGAGAGGCAATCGAGCCATTGCTGCCGCTCTTGAAGGAAGTCGTGCCAAAAAAAACCGACGGCGTGCTTGAAAAAAGCAAGGACTATATTTTCGCGACAGACGGGCCGAACGGAAGCGGCTTTTATCTGACCTGGCAGCGCGAGGACGGCACAGAGGAACGGGCGCAGTATTTCATCCCGAACGATCGGAGATTCAGCACCGTCCTGACGATCATGGAGGAAATCGCAAACCCTATCGGCAGAGAAATCGTTTATTACGACCCGCCGGAGCTGAACGGCATCTACATGAAGAACCATGGTGGCTTTTTCAGCAAAAAGAAGCACTATTCCTACCAGTTGACCTTTGACACCGCTCTGCCGGATGAGGAGCCGCTCACGCAGCCTCGATGGAGACTGAATGCCTATTACTATCAGAACGGCGTCGAGGAAGGGAAGCACGCTCTCGTGACAGAGCAAATCTGGAAACCGGTGCAGAAAATCTGCGAGGATTTGGAGCTGGATCAATGCCCGTCTGCCGCGTGGGACGACAAGGTCAATGTCACCTTATACTATACCGACGGCAAATATCAGATCGTCAGACCGGACAAGCAGACGATGGAAGCCTTGCGCGTCTACTTCGACGAACTGGTCAGAGATATCGGCGAGTAAGCCTTACCGCGGCCTTTTCTTTTTTGCTTGTTTCTTTGGGCGGATTCCAGTATACTATAGATAACGGCGACAGCTGCGCGGCGCGAAATCGGCATGGCCGGTTTCCGGCGGCACTGGGAAAGTGTGGATACGAGGACTGAGAAAGGAGCTGCGGTCTATGGATAAGCAGGAAAAATTAAAAAAAATCTCCATCGGCGTGGAGGATTTTAAAACGATTATTGAAAAAGACGGATATTTTGTCGATAAAACTTTGATGATAAAAAAGTTAATCGAAAGTAATGCGATGGTTACCTTGTTTACGCGACCAAGACGGTTCGGCAAGACCCTCAATCAGTTTATGATTCGCCGCTTCTTCGAGGATGAGCGCACCGAAAAGGGCGAGAAGGTCGACAACGGCGGTCTCTTTGACGGGCTCGCAATAACAGAATGCGGCGAAGAAATTATGAAGCATCAGCAGCAGTATCCTGTAATTTTCCTAACCTTAAAATCGGCGAAACAGCCGAATTTTGAGATGGCGTATGGTGCTCTTGCCGATGAAATCTATAACGAATTTATGAGACATCGTTATGTTTTGCAGTCGGATGCGCTGCTTCCGATTGAAAAAGAACGCTATGAAAATCTGCTCAATCGCAGAGCAGATGAAAAAGAGGTTGCAAAAGCTTTTGCCTTCCTTTCAGAATGCCTTTTCAAATATCACGGAAAGAAAACCATCATCCTCATCGACGAGTACGATGTGCCGCTGGAAAACGCGTATTTTGAAGGTTTTTACGATAAGATGATTAAATTCATACGTTCACTCTTTGAATCGGCGCTCAAGACCAATCCGTACCTTGAAAGAAGCGTAATCACGGGGTGTCTTAGAATCAGCAAAGAAAGCATTTTCACGGGGCTGAACAATTTGAAAGTTGATAGTGTTCTGCGTACCGAATACGGCGACAGCTTCGGATTTACCGAAAGCGAAGTAGAGGAAATGCTTGCGTACTATGATTTGCAGGAAGAACTGCCGGAAGTAAAAGAGTGGTATGACGGTTATCTGTTCAATGACATCGAAATCTATAATCCATGGAGCATTATCAATTATGCATATGACCGCAGCCATAAGATCACACAGTTCACATTACCATACTGGTCGAATTCTTCCTCCAACAGCATTGTGCGCGAAATGGTGGGCGAAGCCGATGCGGATGCGAAACGTGACCTGGAAACTTTGATTAACGGAGGCACGATAGAAAAGCAGGTGCATGAGGACATCACCTATGGCGATATTCATCAGACACAGGATAATCTTTGGAACTTCCTGTTCTTTACGGGCTATCTGAAAAAAATCAGTGAGCGGAAGGACGAATCCGGTGAAACCCTGTATCTAAGCATGGCAATTCCGAATACGGAAATTAAGACGATTTACAAAAATTCCATTTCCTACTGGTTTGAGCAGAGAATAAAACAAACCGACCGCAGTCCGCTCGTGCGGGCACTGGAAACAGGCGACTGCGAAGCGGCGGAGGACTTCATTAACCGGCAGCTTGCGGACACCATCAGCTTTTACGATTATGCCGAGAATTTCTACCACGGATTCATGGCGGGGCTTCTTGTGAACATCGGCGGCTACAGCGTGAAATCCAATCGTGAGAGTGGAAACGGAAGACCCGACATCGTGATTACCGAATTAAAATTTAGAGGCAGAGCGATGATTTTGGAGCTGAAGGTTTCCGAAACGATCAGCGGCATGGAGAAAAAGTGTGAGGAAGGGCTTGCCCAGATTGAAAAAGGCAATTACACGCAGCCGCTTTCAGACGATGGGTATCAGCCAATACTCAAATATGCGGTCTGCTTCTTTAAGAAAGGCTGCATGGTGAAAAAAGCGGAATAACGAAGATCCCATGAGAACAGGAAGAAATTAAAAAAAAGGAAGCACACTCCGGGAAAAATCAAAAAAACTTTGCATTTCCCACCCTTTTTGGCAAAAAGGGTGGGGTTTTTTGATTGAAAACAGTGTAAAATCACAGACAAGAATATGCCAAGCAAGACGCGGCGAAACAAAAAAACTTTTACGAAAGGAGGATTTGCTGAATGAGATACGGTTTGAGTATGAAATGGCATAATTCTTGCGACAGACAGACAGACAGACAGACAGACAGACAGACAGACAGTCGTAGCTCTGTATTTTTTCGCGCGTCCCAAAACCCAAACATTAAAAAAGACAGGCTTTTTTTGTCCGACAGGATACGGATGAAAAAGGTCTTTTTGTATGTCAAAGAATCTGCAGCAGACAGAAGCGGACATACGACAAAAATCAGAAAAGAAAGGAGAACGGTTTATGAAAAATAAAACAAAATATTTGATCGTAACATTATGTATGTTAGTTGGTTTTTTACTGGCTGGAGCTGCGAATGCAAATGCAGAAACAACTGTTATTACCGAAATTAAGTTGACAGGTGATTATCAGTATGGAAATGTTCCAGCAGGAATATTACCATCATTTAATCCTGGAACTGCTACTGAAGGTACTAGTATTGATAATGGAAATAGTTACTGGGCAAAAAGAGAAAGCTCAACTTCTATGTGGGGCGGATTTGCTGGTAATACACCAGTTGCATATAACGATGGTAAAACAAATTATGGATATACTTTCAGAGTAGTACTTAATGATGGATATCAATTTGATTATTCGACTTTAAAGGTTATCTATAATGGGAAAGATGTTACCTCAACTTCGGAAGTGACAACAAGGTATACTTGGGGTGCTTATGTTGACGTTGATTTAGGAAAAGCAACAGGAGAAAACCCTACTATTCATACTGTAACATTCAATTCAAATGGTGGATCAGAAATTGCACCAGAACAAGTCGTAAGCGGGTTAAAAATTAAAGAACCAACACCAACAAAAGATAAATACATTTTTAGAGGTTGGTATGAAGAAGCAACATTCAACACAAAGTTTGACTTTAATAATACACCAATTACATCTGATATGAATCTTTATGCAAAATGGGAAGCTGCAAATTCTATCAATGAGATTATACTTGTGGGAGATGTTCAATATGGAAATGTTCCAGTAGGAACACTACCATCATTTAATCCTAGAACTACTACGGATAGTATTACTATCGATGAAAGAAATAGTTACTGGATGAAAAGAGAAAGCACAACTTCTTTGTGGAGTGGATTTGCTGGTAATACACCAGTTGCAGATAACGATGGCAAAACAAATTATGGATATAATTTCAGAGTAGTACCTAAAGATGGATATCAACTTGATTATTCAACTTTAAAGGTTATCTATAATGGGAAAGATGTTACCACAACTTCGGAAGTGTCAAAAGGGTATACTTGGGGTTCTTATGTTACTATTGATTTAGGTAAAGCAAATGGGACACCAGTTGTTTATACTGTAACATTTAATTCAAATGAAGGAACACCAGTTGCATCACAAAATATAAATGCTGGAGAAAAAGTTCAAGAACCAACAGCACCAACAAAAAAAGGATTTACTTTTGGTGGATGGTATGAAGATGCAACATTCAGAAAGGAATTTGATTTCAATACACCAATTGCTAATACTATGATTCTTTACGCAAAATGGATAGAAAACAAATACACAGTAACTTTTGATACTAAAGGTGGAAATACAATAGCACCTGCAACTGTAAAAGAAGGAGAAAAAGTATCAGAACCAACCACAGCACCAACAAGAGAAGGATTTACTTTTGATGGATGGTATGAAGATTCAACATTCAGTAAGAAATTTGATTTCAACACACCGATTACTG
>CAKQVG010000003.1:0-249109 GCA_934277695.1 uncultured Clostridia bacterium | reverse complement strand
AGAGGTGTCCGAGTGGTTTAAGGAGCCGGTCTTGAAAACCGGTGACTCCGAAAGGGGCCGTGGGTTCGAATCCCACCCTCTCCGCCATAATAATTTCAGCGAGGAGAAGTACTCAAGTGGCTGAAGAGGACGGTTTGCTAAACCGTTAGTGTTCGTATAGGGCAGCATGGGTTCGAATCCCATCTTCTCCGCCATAATTCAGGGGTATAGCTCAGCTGGTAGAGCAGCGGTCTCCAAAACCGCGTGCCGTGGGTTCGATTCCTACTGCCCCTGCCAATTTGTTTTTAATATCGGGGTGTAGCGCAGTTTGGTAGCGCAACTGGTTTGGGACCAGTGGGCCGCGGGTTCAAATCCTGCCACCCCGACCACTAACTTAATACGGGCCTTTAGCTCAGTTGGTCAGAGCATCCGGCTCATAACCGGCAGGTCCCGGGTTCAAGTCCCTGAAGGCCCACCATTTACAATTTGATAAGAATATGCCCATTTAGCTCAGTAGGTAGAGCAGGGGACTGAAAATCCCCGTGTCTCTGGTTCGATTCCGGAAGTGGGCACCATAATGATAAGGCGGCTTCTCGCAGACATCATGTCCGAGGAGTCGTTTTTTATGCACGGCGAAACTGCGTAGCCGGGCCGCGAATATATGCTCTCTATTTGCAACCTTTGGCGGGCCGCGCCAGACCTTGACCCTCAATTCCGGACAGGAAAAATATGGGTTCATGCGAAAATTATATTTTTTTGCCTTTTTTGGGCATTTTATATAACGAATGCTTCCGTTTATTAACATTTGCTGTGTGTGCACATTTCGCACAATACCATATATAGTGCGTCGCATTACAATTGTACAAAATATAGATTTTCGAATATCTTCCATAGCCTTCCAGCCCCCCTCAACACAAAAAAATGTACTAAAAGTAAAATTCGACTATATTTTTGCCCCTGAAAAGGTCATTTTAATGTAATTTTCGCCTGCACGGGCCGGCCCCGGAGGCTTTTTCCGCCCGGAGGAAATTCTGAGCCTAGAGCGGGCAGGTTTTTTATGCCCGGCGAAACTTTTTGCTATACTTTGGCGTCAAATATGGTAGAATAAAGATTACAACAGCGAAAGCAGAAGCAACCGCTGCAAAAGCAAAAGGGGGAAGCAATTTGAAAAAGAAAACAGCATTTATTTTGGCACTTATTTTGACAATTTCAGTCTTTACAGCCTGCGGCGGAAGCAATGACAAGGTGAAATGCGTGGACATCGTCAAGGCATGCAAGGACATTACGCCGGAAGGAAGCTTTGACGAGTGGTACAGCTACGGCGAGGAAGCCTACGACGAAAGCTTCAGCAATCTGTACGGCGTGCAGTATGACATGGTCGACGACGGAGCGATTCTTCAGACGGCTGCAGGAGGCACAGCCGATGAAGTTTCGGTGCTTCATATGAAGAAAAACGAAGATGTTTCCATCGCACAGAGCAAGCTCCAAGACAGAATTGCGGAACGGACGAGCAAGTTCAGCGGATATAAACTGGAAGAAGTGTATAAACTTGATAATGCAAGGGTCATCGTGCAGGGAAACTATGTGTGCCTGATTGCGGCGGACGACCCGGACAGCATTGAAACGGAAATCAGAAGAGTCATAAGCGAAGGAAATCAATAAAATATCAATGGAAGTAAGAGGGAAGCAAAATGGTAGACAGAGGCGAAAGAATTCCGCTTGCCGAGAGGAAAAGACGGGCGAAGGTACATATCAGCGATTTCAAAAAAGACATAAAAAAGAAAGTAAAAGGCAAGGGCAACCGCGCGGTGCAGCTTCTCATAATCCTTTTGATTTTGGGCGTTTTTGCACAGAACAGCGGCATGATCAGCAAAATGAACAAGCTGCTCGGGCAGTCCGAAACCACGGTCCATGAGATTTATGACGACACTGCGGTGATTAAGGCATACAAAACCGGGGACACCTCGGGGCTGGACGAAAAAGACCTTTTCGTGCACGACAAAATGTCAGAGGTCATCAAGGAGCTTATCACGGATGACATGAGCCCGTACGAAAAAGAAAAAGCAATCTACGACTGGCAGGTCAAATGGACGTCTTACAACGACCAGAGCCTTAATCCGATCGTCGCAGGGGGAAGTGAAACGCATACGCCTTATGGAGTTTTGCGCTCGCACAACGCAATCTGCGTAGGCAACGCCACGACGTTTAAGCTTTTTATGGACGCACTCGATATTCCGTGCAAAATCATTCATTCGACGCAGAATGGCGAACACGCCTGGGATGTGGTGCAGCTCGACGGAGAATGGTATCATGTAGACGTGACCTTTGACGGCGGAGTAAGCGGCGAACCGGGGTATAACTACTTCAACATGCCGGACAGCGTCAAGGATAACGGCTCCTATCCGTGGGACCACGACGAAATTCCTGCCGCAAACGGGACGAAATACTGCTACATGCTTACAAGCGCGGCGGCACTTAATGACATGTACGAAATTCCTGCACAGCTCAAGCAAGCAATCAACGGGGACAAAACCATGCTGACCTTCACCTTGAAGGATAACAGCGGTTTCACGCGTCAGATAGCGGAGTACATATGCAATTCGTTCCCAATCGACAACGGATGGGTAGGATTTGCGGATGCATATTCGCTCGGCGGGCAGACCGTCTATAAATATACGATTGAAAGATACGAAAACGGTGGCAGCGAGATTCCGCCTGAGGTGCTTTCGCGCCTTGATGAAGCAATTGCCGACGCAAACGACGGCATGATTGCCGGCGCGGGTGCGGACGATTTCGACGGCGCAGGGACCATGGACGCATTTGGCGCCGCACAATAAAAAAGGGAGTAGTTTATAATATATGGTATTCAGCAGTTCGGTGTTTTTTATGGCATTCTTGCCGATAACCTTGCTTCTGTACTTTCTGATTCCGGAAGGGTTTCTGAAGGTGCGGAACCTGTGGCTTTTGATTGCCAGCTTGATTTTTTACGGCTGGGGCGAGCCGAAATATATCGCGGTGATGGCTTTTTCCATCCTCTTCAACTACGTAATGGGGCGGCTTGTCGGAAAATCCAGGCCGCTTCTGATTCTGTGTATCGCAGGAAACCTTGCGATTCTCGGATTCTTTAAATACACGGATTTTGTCATCGAGACGGTGAACGCAGTCTCCGGCGGAGGGTTTGGTCTTCTGAACATTGCCCTGCCGATTGGAATTTCGTTTTACACATTTCAGACGATGTCCTATATCATAGATGTCTACCGGGGGAAAGTCCTGCCGCAGCGTGATTTTATCGCTTTTGCGGCCTATGTGACGCTGTTCCCGCAGCTTATCGCAGGCCCGATTGTGCGCTATGCGGATGTTGCTGAGATGCTTGTCGGCAGAAAGACCAATCTCGATCAGATTGCGGAGGGCGTGCGCCGGTTCATCATCGGATTCGGCAAGAAGGTTCTGCTTGCCAATCAGGTATATGTGATTTGGAACGAAATCACTCTCATGCCGGTTTCGGAGACCAGCACCGCCACGGCTTGGCTCGGCGCGGTGGCTTTTACCTTCCAGATATATTTTGACTTTTCGGGATATTCCGACATGGCAATCGGCCTTGGCAAAATTTTCGGGTTTGATTATCTCGAAAACTTCAACTATCCGTACATTTCGCGCAGCATCACGGAGTTTTGGCGGCGCTGGCATATGTCACTCAGCTCGTGGTTTAAGGAATACGTGTACATTCCACTCGGCGGAAACCGCAAAGGCCTTCCGCGGCAGATTCTGAACATCGCCGTTGTGTGGGCGCTGACCGGGCTCTGGCACGGTGCAAGCTGGAATTTCGTGGCGTGGGGCATGTACTTCGGAGTGATTCTCATCCTCGAAAAACTGTGGATTCTCAAGTGGCTCGACAAATGCCCGGCACTTGTCGGTCATCTTTACAGCTTGATTCTGATTGTGCTCGGCTGGGTCATCTTCGCACTTACGGATTTCGGGCAGATGCGTGAATATCTGCAGGTGATGTTCGGCGGGGCCTCCGCTTTTATCGATGGGGATTTCAAGTACCTTGCATGGAGCAGAATCTGGGTGCTGATTGCCTGCACCATCGGCTCAACGCCGCTTGTAAAACTTGTATGCGGAAGAATTGCAGGCACTCTTTCGGGCGTCAAGAACGGAGAAGTCATCCTCGGCGTGCTCGAAACCGTCGTGCTTCTCAGTATTCTGGCGCTTTCGATTGCATTTTTGGTGAGCGGATCGTACAATCCGTTCCTGTATTTTAGATTTTAGGGGGGATAAGAGATGAAAAAGAACAAAAGAAGCTTGATTCTCATATTTTCCTCCGCCGTTTTTCTGCTGTTTCTCTGCGTGGGGACGCTGCTTACGCCGGATACGGAGTTTTCGGAGAACGAAAACCGCTATCTGCAGAAGAGGCCGGTTTTTACGGCTGCGAATGTGCTGAGCGGGCGTTTTGAGGAGCAAAGCGAAAAATACCTCAGCGACCAGATTATCGGACGGAACCTGTGGGTCAAGACCATGGCGATGACGGAAGCGGGGTTGGGTGTCAGTGACATCAACGGCGTGTACCTCTGCACCGGCGGCCGGGTGGTAAAGCGCGTGACCGAGACGGATTTTGTCAAGGCGCGGTATACCCAAAACCTCACAAGGACGCAGCAGCTGAAGGCAGCTTGCGAGGCAAACGGCACGGAGTTCAAGGCGATGATCGTGCCGACCGCCGCATATGTCTACCGGGATGCTCTGCCGGATCATGCGATGCTCTTCGACGAGGACGAAGCCTTTGAAGAGGCACGCTCGATTCTCGGAAACAGTCTGATTGACCTTCGCAAAACCATGAGCAAAGCCGCAAAAGGCGGGCAGGATGTGTTTTTCCGGACGGACCACCACTGGACCGGGTACGGTGCTTTCCTCGGCTATAAAGGATTTCTCGAGGCTTCCGGTGCATCGGAAAGTGGCAGGACTTATGAGATGACCTATGAGGGCGAAAAGCCTGTCGTGCTTTCGGACAGTTTTTACGGCACGCTGTATTCCAAGGTGCTGCTTGACACGCTGCGCCCCGACACGGTGGAAACCCCGGCGGCTGCGCTTGCAAGGGAGTGCAAAGTGACTTTCACCGGCAAGACCTACGACTCGCTGTACTTCAAGGAATATCTTGAGAAAAAAGACAAATACGCCGTTTACTTCGGCGGCAACTACGATAAGGTGGACATCGAAACCTGTCGCGACACCAAATGTGGTGTCAAGGACAAAATCCTGATTATAAAGGATTCCTTTGCAAATTCGTTTGTGCCTTATCTCATGGACGACTACGACAAGATAACGATGGTGGACACCCGCTATTACCGCGGAAACATCGAAGAGCTGGCGGCAGACTACGACAGTGTGCTGCTGCTTTACGGCATCGACAACTTCGCAGGCGAGAAGCTGAACTTTTCGCGTGCAGGCCTCTGATAACGGCGGGGCCGCCCCTGCCGGGCGAAAATAGCGTTTACACAGCGCGGCTCTCCGGGCGAAAATAGCGTTTATACAGCGCGGCTCTCCGGGCGAAAAACCGCGTTTGTGCAGCACGCAGCTTCTCAAGCGAAAAATAGCGTTTACACGAAGATTGCCCCTATAGAGGGGTGTTACGTGTATCCCGAGGCTTTCAGAAGAGAAAAAGACGACGATGTAAAAAAAACAACAAAAAGTTACACCGCCAAAACGTTGAAATTTCAACATCCCAAAATATGACATTTTTGCAAAACGCAAAACCGGGATACAAATCCGGCGTGAAACGGGCTCAAAAAGGAGTAAAATCGGCAAAAATACACGAAAGGGGGGCCTTTTTTGGGCACTTGGTGGGAATTGCCTAATTTTTCCAGATACAAGACCGCGTCAGCCATGCCAGCAAGACCAGACGCAAGGCCGCGCCATCACAATTTATTTTTGCCATGAAAAAAGCCTCGCATCAATGAAGATACGGGGCTTTAACTATGGTGGTTGGTGGTGAACTTATGCCATGCAAGTGTGCAGCTTCAGAGCCGACTGACCGATACGTTCGCTCAGGACACGATCGATGAGCATGTGGATGTTCTTGTCTTCCGGCTCGGCTAAATCAACTCCCGCCTCAAAGTCCTTCTTGATGAGGTTAAGGCCTGCAACGATGAGTTCAAGGTCTCTGGAAGTGATAATACCCATTGCTTTATAGTCATTTGCCTTCTTAGTGATACCGGCAATATCTTCTGATAATAACTTTTCGTTTAACATGATTTTGTCCTCCTTCATATATGTATAAATATTAACTTAAATGCATATAAATTTGAATCATGGACTTATTATAGTACCATGTTTTCCAAAAATCAAGAGGTTTTTGTGAAAAAATATAAATTTTTTTAATAAAAACACGAAAAAAGTGTGCGCGACACAAAGCGTGTATGCATAAAAGAGAATTTTATGCATGAAAATATGCATTGAAATGCAGTACCGCAACCACCGGTTGACAAATTTCCAAGCGGACTTTCTTGATTGCAACCGCAGAGAATGGTATGTTTTAGGTACAAAAGGGCAAGGAGGAAACAGAAATGATTTTAGCAGATAAAATAACAGAACTCAGAAAGAAGGCAGGCTGGTCGCAGGAAGAACTCGCCGCACAGCTTGGCGTGAGCCGCCAGTCGGTATCCAAATGGGAAGGCGCACAGTCGGTTCCCGACATGGAAAAAATCCTGCAGCTGAGCAATCTTTTCGGCGTGAGCACGGACTACTTATTAAAAGATGAAATAACGCAGCCGGAAACCAAAACGGCATCCTCGATAACCGCGCAGAACGCCGCAGAATACGGCGAAACAAAACCGCTCCGCCGCGTCAGCATGGAGGAAGCTTCGGAATATATAAGATTAAGGAAGGAATCCGCACTGAAAATCGCCGTCGCGACATTCCTGTGTATTCTTTCACCGGCTGCGCTCATCCTGCTTGGTGCACTCAGCGAAAAACCGGGCTTTCCGCTCGGCGAAAATGCTGCCGCAGGTCTCGGCCTCTGCGTGCTTCTCGTACTCGTTGCAATCGGTGTTGCAATTTTCATCTTAACCGGCGCCAAAGTCAAGGAATATGAATTTCTCGAAAAAGAGCCTTTCGAGACAGCATACGGCGTTACCGGCATGGTGAGAAGCAGACTTGCCGAGCATAAAGATGAATACACGCGCCTGAATATCATCGGCACCGTGCTTTGCATCCTGTCCGTCGTGCCGCTTTTCATCTGCGTCTGCCTGAATGTCAGCGACACCATGTACGCGGCTGCGGTATGTCTGATCCTGCTCCTGGTCGGCATCGGCTGCATCGCATTCGTTTACGGCGGAACCTACAACGGCGCCCTGATGAAGCTGCTGGAAGAGGGCGATTTTACCCGCGAAAACAAGCGCAGATCCAAGGTTATGGGCAATGTGACCGTAATCTACTGGCTCACGGTGACAGCCGTGTTCCTGTTCTACACATTCGGGCCATCCGGCAACGGCCACCCGCAGTACAGCTGGATTGTCTGGGCCATCGGCGGCGTCCTGTACGGAGCCCTCGTGGCAGCCGTGAAGCTGTTTCGGCGGTAAAGGAAAGCGAAAGTACCAACAGTGCGCAAAGTACGGGCCTATCGACAATTTGCGGCATTTGTGCTAAAATAAAGGCAAAAGGAAAGGAGCCGTAAAGATGAGTCCAGAAGAACGCAGGAAGAAAAGAATTATTTTCTTTGAAATCGTAAAGCGCGTGCTGATTGTTGCGTTTGTACTTGGCGTAATCGTTACGGCGCTGGGCTGGATCGACTTACCGCTGGCAAGACACCAATTGATGAATAGCGAGCAGACCCGTCAGCTGATGGCGGATGCAACCGGCATCAACGACATTAAAATCAAACACGTGAAATTCGTACGCTATAAAGATTCTGACAATAAACTCTACCTGACCTATATAACCCCGGCCAGCGAGTCCATGGCAGCCTACGCGGACGCAGAAGAGGGCAGCACCGAGGCAAGGCAGCTTCTTAGAATTATGCGAAAAGTCTGCGCTGCAGTAAACAGAGAAGACCGGCTCTTTGATACGATTGAGCCGAGGCACGACATTATACTTTCGCCACCATATGAGTTCCATGCCGAACTCATCGCCGGAAGCCATAAGGTTTATTACAAAAAAGGCACCTCGTATGCGCACAGGCCGGAGGATAGACTGGAATGCCTCAAAATCGATGATAAAATCGTTTATACAAGGCAGCTGCAAAGTTAAGCTGCAAAATGTAAGCTGCAAAATCTAAATTGCAGAATGTAAGTTGCGAAATGTAAATTGCGAAAGGAAGTGTGAAGATGGAACTTTGGGAAGGTATTTTGCTGATTGGCGTAATCCTGTCGCTGCCAAAACTGATCCCGTATCTCATGAGCCCGCTCGATCCCGACGAGCGCAAGGCACAGAAAAAGGCAAAAGAAGAACGCCGCCGGCAGGCGAAAGCCCGTATGCAGGCAGAGGCAGAAAGGCAAGTGAACATTCCGAAAGCCGGAAGCAAAGACTCCCTGGCTGACCTCAACCAATCTTGGGAAATGCATACAAGCAGCAAAATCTTCGGCATCGACGACTACAGCGGCTTCGGCGGATTTGACAATTTCGGTGGGTTTGGCGACGAGTAATTCGTGGTTAAAATTAGCGGTTTCTTAACCGCTTTTTTTGTCGAAAAATGTCAGAATTTGCAGAAATAAATCGTCTTAATTCGTGTAAGTCTCGATAAAAAGCAAAAAAAGGAGCACTCGGATGAAAACGAAACGGAAAATTACAACAATTATATGTATTTTGATATGTGCTTTAGCAATGACCAGCACCGCCTATGGGCACGGAGGCAGAACCGATTCTTCCGGCGGCCACCGGGACAATCGCAATGTCAGCGGGCTGGGATATTATCACTACCATTGCGGCGGCTACCCGGCGCACTTGCATAACAACGGAAAATGCCCATACAAATCGGGCTATACCTCCGGGACATCCGCCTATCACTCTGCGGGCACTAGCGTGATAGGCGCAATTAAAAAAACAACGAAATTAAAAACGCCTAAACTGCGGAGCATTTCAGACGAAGGCGACGAACTTAAAGTTTCGTGGGCATCCGTATCCGGAGCGAAAAAGTACGAAGTTTACCGCGCTTTTTCCCGAAACGGAAGCTACAAGAAAATCAAAACGACAACCAAAACCGCATTTTATGATGATACGGCCGCAATCGAAAAAACCTATTACTACAAAGTAAAGGCAATCGGAGGTGCAGGCAAGAAGGACAGCAAATTCAGCAGTATTAAATCCGGAAAAATCACTTTCAAAGAGGAAATCTACGCTGACAAAGAAGAAATATCGCTTGCATACGGGCAGAGCGAAATAATCGAGGTCTGGACGGATAATGAGGAAAACCTGATTACGGCATATTACGACGGAAATCTGCTTAAACTCGAATGGATATGGACAGATGACGGAAACTCAGCAATAAAAGTCGAACGCCTCGCCACCGACCTCACACAAGCTGAGACAAAAATCCTTCTGAAGTTCGACGAATACCCGGATTTGTATGAGCAGAAAATAACCGTTGAATTGGTGTGAAGCGGGTAAATCCGATACATAAATGTCGATTTTTGTCTAATCTGCTCGACGAAACTCGAAAACTGTGATAAAATTTAATTGAAAAATGCAAACGGTAATTTGTCGAGTTGAGAATGATTGAGAGTGTGTCCGAATGAACCAAGTCAAAAGACAAAATCCAAACAGAAAACGGACGCAAGTCCCATACGGAAAATTCAAAACCAGAGCCGATAGACTGCACGGTGGTACAGGGGAGTGAGGGCTCTGGTTTTTGTACAAAGGAAAAGAAATGCTGCAAAAAATTAGTCCAGATGAAATTATTCATCAAATATTTGTTTCAAATTTTGGATTGGAAAAATGTGCCTATATAATAAAGCATGTAAATCAGGTCAACGTTGCAGAAAATAGAGAATTTCAAAAGAAATTCAATGGATTTTATCGCGTTCGACGAGATGAAGTATGGCAAGGCCAATTCTATGAATTCTTTGAAATAGCAAAAGTACAGAAACCCTCTTTTGATGAAATTATAGAAGAGTTGTACCATAGGACTGGGAGAATTGAAGCATCGTTTTCCAGCAAAATGCTTGCAAACATTGACGACAGTAAACCAATATGGGATCGCTTTGTACTTAACGCGTTAGGCTTTAAAAATCCGCCGCCTTCAATGGCAAAGTTAGAACAGTTGAAAAGGAAAATTGAAATTTACCATAAGATTGACAGCTGGTATATGGATTACTTAAAAACGGAGAATGCACAGGAGTGTATTGCCAAATTTAATGAAATATTGCCGGAATATATATGGGTTTCTGATGTGAAGAAGATAGATTGTTTTTTGTGGAATATGAGATAAAGAGGACGATGCGGCACTCTAGTACAAATTGAAGGTGGAATTCGAGAATACCCCATTGGGGCTTATGATTCAGAGTGTATTAACATTACCAAATAGGAGGAAAATGAAAATGACAAATGAAGAAAAGAAGCTTTTACAGAAAATGGCCTCTGGTGCTTTGGATGGAATTGTTGGAGACAATATAACCACATCCGGTGGCTCTACAGTATGGAAATCAATTAAGAATGGTCTTCCTGCAATGTTCAAGCAAGGCCCGGGAGGTAAGTTCTTTAATGGCAAGGAAAATGAGCGCTATGAAGGGGTTTTGCACACACTACAAAAATGGGCAACCGATGATGAAAAGTTGCAGTTTCTTCGAAAGTTTGGGTGGCTTATGCAAGACACAGATGTAAAAGCATATAGTGCAAAATTCAAACCTAAAAAGTAATATTAACAATGTCACTAGATGTAATGGCTGAGAGGCAGTGGATCAATTAGACATCTTTCGACAAATGTGATAAAATTGAAAACGAAACGTGCCCCTTAGAGTATAGAAGAAAAAGACAAGCTGCAGGGGAGCGTGCATTCGTGAAGAATCGAGACAACAAAACCGAGCAAAACGATTGAAAAGAGGGATATAAATGCAGATTAAGAATATAACAATCAACAATTATAGGAATATAGATGGCATTTCTGTTCATCTTCACCCTGAGTGCAGTTACATTATTGGAGAAAATAATCTTGGGAAAAGCAATTTTCTTAATTTGCTAAATACTTTGTGTTCCGGAAAAAGCTTCGATGATGAAGACTTTTCTGATCAATCGAAGCCAATCCTTATTGAATTAACATTACGATTGGAACCGGGTGAAAGAGGATTCTTTGGAGATAATTTTTCACCGGATGACCCGTCTGAGATCAATATTCGATATGTTCAGAATATTACAGATGCTTTCCCTAGCATTGTCTGTAAGGATACAGAAGAATCATTGCAGATCAAGCAACTAAGAAAAGCTAATTTTTACTACTACGAATCTACAGCAGTACCATCAAAAGAGCTCAGGCTTGATACGAAAAAGGGCATGGGTCTGCTTATGAGTGGTATCGTAGAACGTTTTATAACAGAGCGTCAGTTGGATTCTTTTCTGAATGAGAATCAAGTTAATCAGCTACAAGAGTATGTTAATGAGCATTTAGGTAAAATTCAGGGCTTCAAGACATATCAGATAGGTGCATCTGTTTCGACCAATGCGTCAGATCTCCTGATGCGACTATTTTATATATCCGATGGCAATCGCAAAATTGACTCTACTGGAGCAGGTGTGCAATATATAGCAATGGCTTCGGTAAGTGTTATCTGCCACATTATGGAGCTGTACCGCAATAAGTCTATTCCCTTTAAGGATAGAGTCTATCTTGACGATGAGGGGAAACGCATATTGCCTTTGATTTTATCAATTGATGAGCCTGAAGTTCATCTGCATCCCTATCTTCAGCGCACATTGATAGGGTTTTATAGGAGAATTCTAAAAAACAAGGATGCTGATTTTTTGCAACTATTAAAATCCTGCTTTGATATTGATGGGTTAAGCGGTCAAATCGTCATTGTCACTCATTCAACAGATACGTTGGTTGGCGATTATAGAAACTTGGTTCGCTTCTATAAGAATCATAATGGGACTCAAGTAATCAGTGGAACATCTGACAACTTTCGGCTTACTGATGCAAATGAGAAGCATCTTATTATGCATTTTCCAGAAATCAAAGAAGCATTTTATGCTCATTGTGTTGTCCTTGTTGAGGGGGAGACTGAGTATGGATGTATGAATGCCTTTGCCGAAAAACTAGGAGTTGATTTAGATGCATTAGGAATATGTGTGTTAAATGCACGTGGGGAGAAGTCAATTGCACCATTGAGAAACCTTCTTAAAGCATTTGAAATTCCGAGCGTGGCTATATATGATGGCGATGTTCAGAATATTGCAGCGACAGAGATGGATTTTTTTACTGGGGAACTTTGCTTTGAAATAGAGTTGGTGAAAACACTTTATGCAGCCGGAAATGCACAAATGATTATTGATATTGCGAAAGATTTATATCCTCACGTTGATAAAGAAATCGTGAACAAGGATTATCTACAGAAGCATTATAAAAAGATGAACCTTGATATTCAACAGTTTGATCCATGCATAGTAACGGAGTTGAATCCTGACGAGGGCGAAAAATTTTGCAACGTTTTTTCTGCGTGGTATATGGCAAAAAAGGGCGTCCTTTTGGGAAGAATTGTCGGAGAGATTGTTCCTAAAGAATTAATTCCGACTTGCTATGTAGACACGCTTATGAAAGCTACAGAGGTGGCCCAAAATGTATGAGAATCAGATTCAACCCATTCGGGATAGAATTTCACTGAGTCATGCGGGGGATGAGCAACAGCTAAATGTAATCTTCTCCGAAAGCCCTCGGGTTATTGTTGAAGCCCCCGCAGGCTATGGAAAAACAACAACAATGGTAAGCAGACTTGCATATCTCTATGCAAGCGGCGGAATACCAAATCCTAAGAAGATTTTAGGCTTGACATTTAGCGTTAATGCAGCATTAAAAATCAAACGCGAGGTTGCGGAAAAACTTCCAGTTGCTTTGGGCGAAATGGACAACCCGGTGGTTATTAACGAACGTGTCACCGCTACTAATTTCCATGGCTTCTGTAAGGGCATTCTTAGAAAGTATGGTTATTTGCTTTCACCACTGTTAAAACGAGATGTTACCCTGATGAAGGCAGTTGGTAAGGCGGATATAGAAAAGCATACCGGTATTCAAAGTATGTTATCAGATGAAAATCGATGTTTTCTCTTTTCAATTGAGGATAAAATAGCTTTAGCAGAGCTTCCTACCAGAGAAGAGATCGCAAAATACAATCAGATTGTAATAAATGAATTGGTTCCACATGATTATATAACGCATGACGCTGTGATCCTTTTGGTAATACAGTTATTCGAAGACAATCCAGGAGTAAAACAGTTTTATTCTGACTACTATCCATTAATTGTAGTTGATGAATTTCAGGATACCAACTGTATGGCATGGAGTTTGCTAAACGCAGTTATTTCTGAAAAAACACAGTTGCTATTTTTGGGCGACCCGTTACAACGTATTTATGGTTTTATAGGAGCAGTTCCTAATATCATGCAGCGTGCAGCAATACAATTTAACATGGAAAAAATAGTTCTATCAAAGAATTATCGCTTCAAAAATAATCCGGAAATGTTGAAGCTTGATGCTTCTATCCGACGTAATGCAGAGATGAATTTCCATGTGAATGCGGCAGAACAGGCAAAATTGTTTGCCTTTTGGGGAAAGACCCAAGAAGAGGAAGCGGAGGCTGTTGTTCGTAAGATAGAGCAAATAACTAAATGTGATTCAAAAGGAAGAATTGCAATTCTGTTCAGGGGAAGAAATGATAATGAAGCAGTATATGAATACATACTGAACAGACATAGCATGGATTTTTTCTATGGAATGTTTAATGATGATGACCAAAACTACGTAAACTTCCATATGTTCTGTAGAGATGCCTTTGTTTCAAGGTTTGGATCAAGCAAATCAATTAACAAGAAAGCATTGTCATCTTTTGTGGAAAAAATAAAAAAAGATTATTCAAGTAATGATGTACGCGCGACTAGCTCCTTACTTGTGCTTTTAGATGCATTGATTCAAAAAGTGGCTGTGGATTACTCTGATATTCCAACAGAAGATAAGTATGAGCTCTTGTTAGATATCTTTGAAAACAGACAGCTAAAACAGGCTATGGAATATGTTGATTCGAATATTATACTTTCCACCATTCACGGTGCTAAAGGATTGGAATGGGATTATGTCTTTATAGCCGATCTTGAAAGATGGATTTTTCCAGGATTTTTCATTTGCTCAAATTGCACAGAAAAGTATTCCAAGATTACAACCTGCAAATGCCAATTGCCTGACAAGACTCATTTTTCGGGCGAATTTGCAGAGAGTATCCTCGATGAATTATCCGTATTTTATGTCGCGGTAACAAGGGCAAGAAAGCAGGTGTATGTATCTGCAAGTGCAAAAAAGGCAAATAACAAAGACAGTGTGTTTTCATGTTTTACTACTTTGGATGGAATCAAAATAGTTAATGCAGAAGCTGAATAATGTTGAGATGAATGACCATACAACACTATTGCTTAGAATCGGGGCGATTATGACAAGATCATGCTAGTATTCATATATAACGAATTTCTGGATACGCGAGTATTTGAAGAGGATGACGTGCGCTGCTATGGAATTTTCGCGGGACTGCAAAGCTACGAAAATTTTTTTGATATGACGCAAACCGTTCCGATGATGTATGCGGATAAGCTCTATATATTAAACGACGAATAAGGAGAAAGTTGATGACCGACAAGACAGAACAAATACATACACAACCGGAAAGCATTCGGGACGAAAAATCTCCTATGAAATCTATTTTGGATTTAACCTCTGATGCGGTAAAGTCTGCAATGGAAATCTTGCTGAAGGATAGAGCGACGGGCGAGAATATTCTCTTTGCAACCGAGGAATATGATGGCATTTCCTTTGATTCGCAGATGACTAAAAAATGGGTATATGGCGAAGGTTTAGAAGTTCTAAGACCTCGTGTTTTGAAACGGCTCGAGGAGCAATCCAAAAGAACCAGAAAACGTGCGGAGGTTTTTACTCCCTCTTGGATATGCAACAAAATGAACAATCACTGCGACGTCGAATGGTTCGGGAGAAAAAATCCTTTCAACACAGAAGACGGACAAGCATGGAAGACCATTTTAGATAAGATTGACTTCCCTGAGGGCAGAACATGGAAAGATTATATCCTTTCTACACGCCTCGAAATCACTTGCGGGGAGGCACCGTATCTTGTGTCGCGTTACGATGCAGCGACCGGAGATATCATTCCTATTGCAGATAGAATTGGGATGCTCGATCGTAAACTTCGTGTGATCAACGAAAATACAAATTCACATCGCTATTGGAATGAGTGGGTATACCGAGCCTTTGAGAGCGTTTACGGTTACGAATATCAAGGTGACAGCCTGCTGATCGCGAGGGTGAACTTGCTTGAGACGTTCTGCGAATATACAAGAGCGCGTTGGCAGGAAGAACCGGGCAAATCCTCGCTAAAGAGGATCGCCAATATTATAAGTTGGAATCTCTGGCAGATGGACGGGATATATGGAGTTGTCCCTTTTCAGGAGAGTGACAGTTTCCTTGAGGAAGCTCCGCTGCCGGGTCAGATTAGCTTTTTGGAAGACATGTTCCCAGAAGAAATGCGCGGAACGATCTATGCACCACAGGCTACGGACTGCGTTCTTTACGACTGGAAAACTCAGAAGAAAGTGAAATATCAAGAACTGAAGAAAGGGAGAGAAAATGAAATTTGATTTTGTGATTGGAAATCCGCCTTATCAAGATAATGCATTAGGTGAAAATGCGACTTACGCTCCGCCTGTATATAACGTTTTCATGGATGCTGCTTATGAAGTTTCGGACAAGGTCGAGCTTATTCACCCTGCTCGCTTCCTATTTAATGCGGGGAGTACTCCTAAGGCGTGGAATCAAAAGATGTTGAATGACGAGCATTTTAAGGTTATGCTGTATGAAGAAGACGCTTCAAAGATTTTTCCAAATACTGAAATCAAAGGCGGCGTTGCTATTACATATCATGATACAGGAAAATGTTTTGGAGCTATTGAAACTTTTACTCCCCATTCTGAAATGGCATCAATAATGAAGAAAATTACGGGTGCCGCAGATTTTGATTCAATATCTAACATTGTGTTTTCTGCCTACTCAAATAAATTCACAGGACAATTGCATAAGGAAAATCCAAATGTTTTAGGAAAAATGAGCAAGGGACATGCATTCGACTTAAAATCCAATGTCTTTGAAAAAATTCCAGAAATTTTTTTGGACAATATTCCCGATAACCCCCAAAAGTATTATAAGTTCTTGGGGCTGATAAAAAACCAAAGAGTATATAGGTATATAAACTCTACCTATATAGAAGGAACGGAAAACTTGAAACAATATAAAATTTTTATGTCCGCAGCTAATGGCTCTGGAGCAATGGGGGAAACTTTATCAAGCCCTGTGATTGGCGAACCATTTACAGGTGCGACGGAAAGCTTTATTAGCATTGGATCTTTTTGCACTTATAGCGAAGCTGAGGCTCTAATGAAGTATGTAAAAACAAAATTTTCACGTGTATTATTAGGAATTTTGAAAAAGACTCAGCATATCACTCCAGATAAATGGAAATATGTTCCTCTCCAAGATTTTACTCCTGCTTCGGACATCGACTGGTCGCAGTCGGTGGCGAATATTGATAAACAGCTATACAAAAAATATAATCTAAGCAAGGAAGAAATTGATTTCATAGAGCGTAATGTGAAGGAGATGGAATAAATGAAAAAGCCAAACATCAACACGGCACAAAGAGTAATTCCTATGATTTACGCCTATACCACTCCCGAGATAGCAAGGCATAATGGCTGGACGAAGATAGGATATACAGAACAAGATGTTGAAACGAGAATTAAGCAGCAAACGCATACCGCCGATATTCGGTGGCATTTAGAGTGGAAAGGAAACGCCACATTTGATGATGGATCCGGAGACAGATTTACCGACAAAGATTTTCATGCTTATTTGAGAAAAGAAGGCATCGAACAGGAGAAAGGCAAGAATAACGAATGGTTCCACATCACCGGTTTGGAGTCAAAGTCAAAATTTTATGACTTTAGAACCAACCGCGGTATGTTAGATTCGCTGCTTACAGTAATTCCATACACACTCAGAAAAGAGCAGGAAGATGCGGTTTCCAAGACACTTGCCTACCGGACGGATCACCCTAACGGAGAGTATCTGTGGAATGCAAAGCCTCGCTTTGGCAAGACATTATCGGTCTACGATTTCTGTAAGAAATCAGGAGCTAATACGGTCCTGATTGTTACAAATCGTCCGGCTATTGCTAACAGCTGGTACGAGGACTATATGCAGTTTGTAGGGAAAAAGTCCGGGTACTGCTTTGTGAGTGAGGTTGATGCACTGCGAGGCAAGCCCGGTGTTATGTCCCGTCAGGAATACATTCAGGCGTTTAGCACCGGGAATTTTGAAGGCGGTGAACTGAAATGCATTGAATTTGTCAGCCTGCAAGACATGAAAGGTTCAAAATATTTCAGCACAAACGGTATCGACAAACTAGAAGAAGTTGCTAAGATGACATGGGATATTTTGGTGATTGATGAGGCGCACGAAGGCATCGATACCTACAAAACCGATATCGCATTTGCCCGAATCAATCGAAAATTTACGCTACACTTGTCCGGAACCCCGTTTAAGGCACTTGCCAATAACAAATTCGCGCAAGATGCGATATTTAACTGGACTTATGCGGACGAACAGACAGCAAAGCGGGACTGGGACGAGACAGCCGAGGAAGAAAATCCTTATGCAAGGCTCCCGCGCCTGAATCTTTTCACCTATCAGATGTCCGAAATCATCAAGGAGGAACTTTCTCAGGGTGTAGAGATAAATGGAGAAACAGAGGAATATGCCTTTGACCTTAATGAGTTTTTCAGCACGAACCTGAACGGACAGTTTCGATATGATGCGTCTGTCGATCGCTTTTTAGACGCGATGACATTGCAAGAAAAATTTCCGTTTTCAACTCCTGAGCTGAGAGATGAGTTGAAGCACACATTTTGGTTGCTTGACAGAGTTGACAGTGCTAAGGCTCTTGCCCGTAAACTCAGCAATCATCCTGTGTTTAAGGATTACGAGGTGGTGCTGGCCGCCGGAGACGGAAGACTGGACGAGGAAAGTGAGCTGAAGAACTCCTATGACAAGGTAGTAGCAGCTATTAAATCACACGAAAAGACCATCACACTTTCTGTGGGGCAGCTTACTACGGGAGTTACCATCCCGGAATGGACAGCGGTTCTCATGCTCAGCAATGTAAAAAGCCCTTCACTATATATGCAGGCAGCTTTTCGTGCGCAAAATCCTTGCATGTTCCGGAACGCAACCGGATTTGCAAGAAAAGAAAATGCGTATGTGTTTGACTTTGACCCTGCAAGAACACTCACCATATTTGAGGAATTTGCAAATGACCTATCGGCTGACACAAGCGCTGGTCGGGGCGATTTGGAAACGCGGGAAAGACATATTAAAGAGCTTCTGAATTTCTTCCCCGTTATCGGTGAAGATGAGGACGGCGAGCTGATTGAACTGGATGCCGAAAAAGTGCTGTCGATACCGAGAAAAATACGTTCAGTCGAGGTTGTACGCAGAGGCTTTATGAGCAACTTCCTCTTCCAAAATATCTCCCAGATTTTCGGTGCGCCGAAGGCAGTGCTTGATATTATACAGGGATTTGAAGCAGTTGAAGAACCCAAAAACAGAACTGGATTATCCGAGGAGGTGAAACAGGATCTTTCGCTGAATGAAAATGGAGAAGTTGAACTGTCCGATGAAGTCGTCATCGGGGTGACCAAAGATGTTTTCGGAGATAAGATTTTCCTGCCGGGTGCAGAAATCCGGGAAACCGTCGCGGATGTTATTTCCACTCCGAAAACCGCTGGGACTGCCGCCGAGGAACTTAAAAAAACCATCCATTCCCAGATGACGAAAGAGATCCTTGAGGTAGCGCAAATCTCTTACGGGGATGAACTCAAATCTTCTGATAAGCGCAAGTTGGAAGCAAGGATCAATGGCAGAGCAGATCATATCATCGATAAGGCTTTTGATAATTTCGCTATAGACAAGAATCTTATTGAGAGGGAGCGCGATGAGGCATTACAGGCTCGACACGAAACCGGCAAAAGCACATCTGAGATAAACCGCGAATTTGAGACTAAACTCGCAGACAAGTTGTCACAATTCCATGAAACCTTACAGTCCCAAATAGCGGATATTGCTGAAGAATCAAAAGAAGATGTTGTCAAGACGGTTGAAACGAATAAGCGAGAACGCGAAAAATCAACCATTGAAGAAGGTATTCGTGATCACTTGAGAGGCTTTGCTCGCACGATCCCCTCTTTCCTAATGGCATATGGTGATGATACGGTAACGCTTGCAACCTTTGATAAGATAATTCCGGATCATGTTTTTAAGGAAGTAACGAGTATTTCGCTTGACCAGTTCCGCCTGCTTCGCGACGGCGGGCTGATTAAAGATCCGGAGACTGGCGATGATGTAAAATATGCCGGACATCTTTTTGACCCAGTTGTGTTTGACGACTCTGTAAAGGAATTCCTGTCACTAAAGAAGAAACTGGCTAACTACTTTGACGAAAGCAGTGTTGAGGATATTTTTGACTATATTCCACCGCAAAAGACAAATCAAATTTTCACTCCAAAAGAGATTGTAAAGAAAATGGTAGATTTGTTGGAAGAAGAAAATCCGGGTTGCTTTGACCGTCCGGACAGTACCTACATAGACCTTTATATGAAGTCTGGCTTATATATAGCTGAAATCGTCAAACGGTTATATCAAAGCGAGGCACTTAAACGCTTATATCCGGACAAAGAAGACCGATTGAGACATATTTTTGAAAAACAGGTCTACGGCCTTGCTCCAACTGAAATCATATATAAAATTGCAACGAGTTATATTCTCGGCTTCGATGACGGCGTAAAAATACCGAAGCATAACTTTAAGCAGTTAGACGCGCTGCCTTATGCAAAAGATGGGACTTTACAAGAAAAAATCGACGAGATGTTTGGAAAATAGGATTAACGAAAAGACTTAGGAATATTCAAGGATGTCGGTATGACTGAATTGTGTGAAGCAGTCTGTGGCGAATTACGAAAAGAAAAACGCGGAAGTGATTTTTTCACTTCCGCCCCCGTATGGAGGAGGAAGGGGGCGAATAACTTTGCGTAGCCTGAGACTCGCATAGTCAAACGGTCTCATGCGGTAATAGTTTTAGACCTACAAAACCAAACTGGCTTAATGTTTTTTTAAATAGAAATAAACATCTGGAACAGAAGTAATAGGTACGAAGGCGGAGTAAGGAGGGAAAGTAAAATGTATGCAAATTTAGCAAAAGAATTGAAAAAGAATACGGATATTATGGAAATTACATTCAAAAAGTTTAATCTTCGTGTTTTGCAATATTCATATCATCCATATTCCGATAAAGATGCAGATTGTGAATTGATTATTGAATTAGTTACTATGGAAGGAGATTCAATGACGGACAATGCATCAATAAAAGTTAATTTATATGATGAAGAAGGTGAAATTTTTTTAACAGAAAGTTATTATATAAAATCGGCGAATTTTGCTGGATATGATACGTTTAAAATTACTTTATATAATAATTCAAACACATTGATTATGGCAAAAACGGCAAGGGTATATATGTCGAAAAATTGATCCATGGAAGGAGATTATTGATATGTGGAATGATATTGAAACCACGAATGACTATTTGCATTTTTCTGTCGTTTCAGGAACAGTAGCAGACCTTATTATAGAATCAGGAGATAATCCCATTTCCATTGGAGTTTCTGGCAATTGGGGCTCAGGAAAATCCTCAATGGTCAAAATGATAGGCAAAGAACTTGAAAAAAAGGACGATGGTAAACAGAAATATCTGTTTTTGGAATTTAATGCGTGGCTGTATCAGGGATATGATGATGCTAAGGCAGCTCTACTTCAAGCGGTTACTAAAAAGCTGTCTGACGAGATGAAGAAGCGCAAAATAAATGAATCTACAGAAGAATCTGATAAAAAACTGTGGGATCGCTTTAAGAAATTCGCTAAACGAGTGGACTGGTTCAAGGTTTCAAAACTCACTGTACCTCTTTTGGCTGGATTGGTTCCGGGGCTATGCCTGCTGGTGCACTTGCGACGTTATTTTTCTCGGTTAAGGATAGTGTTGAGAATCAAGAAGATAAGGATGAAAATACCAAAGCCATTTCAGCGAGCCTGAGCAGCGTTTTTTCTGGGTTTGAGGATATCTTAAAGGATGAGGAAACAAAGACTGCTACACAGCAGATTGAAGAACTACGATCAGATTTTGAAGAAATACTTGAAAAGTTAGACATCAAGCTCGTTGTACTGGTTGATGATCTGGATCGTTGCCTGCCGGAAACAGCTGTATCGACGCTTGAAGCAATGCGTCTACTTTTGTTTGTTAAGAGGACGGCATTTATTATTGCTGCCGATAATCAGATGATTCGAAATGGCGTTCGTGCACATTTTGGAAATGTTGATCTCTCAGATGATCTCGTTACAAGTTATTTTGACAAGCTAATTCAGGTGCCAATTACTGTTCCGAGATTAGGAATTCCAGAGGTCAAGGTGTACATGTACCTTTTATTCCTCGAAATGGAAGTCCGAAAAGGCAAAATACAGGGAGAAACACAAAATAAGTTACAAAATCAGCTGGAAGATGCATTGTCAAAGGCATGGGAAAAAGGTGTTTCTTTGTCGGAAATTCAAAAGAAAATAGAAAACAATCAGGAACGTCAAGAAATGGAAGAATATGTTTCCATTTCAGAGCAGCTTGCAGGAATATTGGTGACCTCAAATAAAATCAAAGGGAATCCGAGACTAATCAAGAGGTTTCTGAATGCACTGGAAATTCGAAAGAAGGTTGCAAACCTAAACGGAATCACCGTTGATTTGGGTATATTAGTTAAAATGCTGTTGTTTGAAAGATGCGCTAGTCAGGGCGCTTTTGATTACCTTGCCGAAATAGTATCTAAGACGACGGATGGTAAACCAGATAAGATTAAAGAGCTAGAGTCGGATTTAGAGAGAGAAAAGGAATATCATGCGCCTGACCATAAATGGAACGATGAATTTATAAAAGAATGGCTATTACTTAGTCCAAGACTAAGTGATTATGATTTAAGACCGTTGCTATATCTGAGTCGGGATAAGTCGATTACTCTGGCAGGTTATGACAAAATATCTCCTGCTGGGGAAGAAATCTTTAAGGCACTTCAAGCTAATAAAGGAATCATTATAAAGAGGGATCTTGTTGAAAAGATATCTCAACTAGGACAGGAAGAGTCTGAAGCAATACTGCAAAGATTGCTGCGAATGGGACGTAGTGATCAGTGGACTAATGACTCATTGGGGAAAGCATTTCATATAATTGAGGCTTATCCCAATCTTGGTAGTCAATTAGCAGTGGAGCTCACGTCACTCCCTTATACCGCGAGAAAACCAGCTTTGGTTACAGCAATAAAGGAAAAAGCTTGGGCAAAAGAGCTTATTGAACAGTGGGCAGAGGATTCGAATACACCCGCTGAGGCTAAGAAAATATTATCACGGAGGTAAACAATGGGTACATCAGCATCAAGTAATGGTCCGGGTTCGGGTGTTTTATTAGATCCGCCTTGGTTGGATGATATTGACGAAAGCACCTCAAATTTGCCCGGAATAACACAATCGGAAGTAGATGGTCAAAAGAACGCTACGCCCGATGAAGCGCAAAAGGATGTGGTAATTGCGCCAAAAGGAAGATTCTCCAGTGCCAGGCGTAATCTGGGTGAATATGTACGCTCTGGTTCCCAAGATTCTCTCCGGAGAAGCCTAGGCCATTATTCAAAGACAGGAATGGGTGGCGCAAGGACTCTTTCCCAGAGAATGCGTGTCTCTTCTAAAGTAGGATCAATTTTTTACAGTGTATTTCGGTCTCTAAGGGACGACCCAGAGTTCGCTCTTGGAAAAGTGTTATCTGAGTTGAAATCCCAGGGGGCAGATGCACAGCAAATTATCAATACTATTGTTGAGCATGTGTGTCCCGATGGTGGAAGCGTTGACGAAATTTCTATAAAAAATTCTGTAATGGTATCACTAAGTGAATATTTAGAAAAATATCCTGATGTTGACTTTGAGAATCTTTCAGATGATCAAATGTGGGAACTAACAAGTTCATACATAGGAAACGAAATATTCAATCGTATACAGATGGATATTGGACAATCTTTTGAGAAGGCAGATATTCCTTATCCAAATAGGATAATAAGAATGAATGACATGAAAGATTTCATTCAAGCAGAAGTGGCGATTCAATTCAATAAAATAAGGGAAACAGAATTGAAGTCTGTGAATATACAGAACTTGATTCAAAGTACCATTCAAGCGACATTTGAGGTATATGAGGAGGCTGTATGAGTAAAGTCATATGTTATACAAAGCAGCATCTGCCAGAAAATTATGATGAAAATATCTGGTATTTTGAACTGCTTTCCAAACCATTGGAGAGTCAAGACAACATAGGATATGTAGGCAATGGCTTGCTTCGGGAGTTGCGGAGATCAAAAATCACCCCTTCATCAGAAGCTCTCGATTTTGTAGTCATTGCGATGTCCGTTGTTGCAGCTGACAAGGCAATTCTTAGAAAAACCAGCCCAGATGGGTGGACAAGACAAATTGAATTGGAAATTCCGCTGCAAAATATTGAAGCGTGGGAAAAAGTCAAAGATAAGTTGGAAAAAATGCTTCGCTTCCTAAGCGGAGATTTTTGGAAGCTAACCTTCACACAGCTTCCAGAGCGCATTGCCTTAGATAGCTTTACAGAGTCTAAAGATAAGGATTGCGTTTGTTTGCTGTCGGGTGGAATGGATAGTTTGGTCGGTGGAATTGATCTCTGTGAGTCTGAAAAAAACCATTATTTGTTGCTCAAACGGTGCGTGGAGATGCTTTCCATCAAAGGGAATATGCAAATACATTGGGTAAGGATAATCTTTGCCAGTGGAGTTGCTATATAAGTAAACGTGGGGTATCAGAGAATACTACTCGGGCACGTTCAATAGTATTCTTTGCTTTTGCCTTGTTGGCTTCATTTGCAGTTTCAGCGAATGAACAGGGTAAAAAAACAATATACGTCCCAGAAAATGGATTCATTAGCCTTAATATTCCTTTAGATATTCTTCGTAGTGGAAGCCTAAGCACTAAAACCACTCATCCGATATACATGACAGCGTTACAGGAAATATGGGATGAAATGGGGTTCAATGTTGATCTAGTACTTCCGTATCAGTACAAAACTAAAGGAGAAGTACTGCTTGAGTGCAAAAATCAAAGTCTTATGAGATCTTTGATTATGGGAACAACAAGTTGTGGGAAATATACAAGACATGGCTATAGGCACTGTGGCGTTTGCATACCCTGCCTGGTACGTCGAGCATCTTTTATGAAGGCTCAAATGTCAGATAGAACTGAAGGTGGCTATTGTATAGAAAATCTCAAGGCAACTACGTCAAGAGATGTCGCTGCTGCGGCATTGGGTGTGGCTCAGTATGAAAAATATGGAATTGAAAGTCTAATCAAAGGAGAACTCAATTTTGCAAGTGGAGAGGACCGAAAAAAATACGCAGAGGTATTTGAACGCGGATTATGCGAAATACGTGACCTTCTAAGAATAGGAGAAGTGTTATGATCGATTACCATTGTCATTTGGATTTATATCCTAATCCGCTGAAGATATTTGATGAGGTGAAATCGAAAGAGATAGATGTTCTTGCTGTAACAACAAGTCCAAGAGCCTATATAAAAACATCACAATATTTTTCTAATTCAAAAAAAGTTCGTGTAGCAGTAGGTTTTCATCCAGAATTGGTTGGTCAGCGGCAAAATGAGTGGATTTTATTTATGCAAATAATAAAGGAATGTAAATATATTGGAGAAATCGGAATTGACGGTTCACAACGATTCCGTGATTCCTTAGACACACAAACTATTTTCTTCAGAGACGCTTTGATTGAGGCTGAAAAGGAACGAGGACACATTATCAGCATTCATTCAAGGGCTGCAACGAAGCAAGTCCTTTCGGCTATTGAATATACAAAAAGAAATAACAAGCCTGTTCTTCACTGGTTTATGGGAAACTTTAAAGAAGTTGAATGGGCAGTTGAGCTTGGCTGTTGGTTTAGTGTGAATCCTAAAATGTGTGAGAGCAAGCAGGGTCGTGACATTATCAAACGAATTCCTCAAAACCGAATTCTTCCAGAAACAGATGCTCCTTTCGTGATGCTAAAAAATCGCCTATACTATCCATGGGATGAGACTGTGCCTAAGTATATTGCTGAAATTAGCAACACATCTCTTGATTCAGTGTTAGCAATGTTCAACGATAATCTAAAGAGGCTTGAAGACAATTCAGAAGAATGAGCAATCATATAATCAACATTTGTTACACTGGCACAAAGACAATAATAGACAGTACAGCGCAGTATTGGAGGATTTACACAAGAAGAACGCAGAATTTGCGAAGAACGATTAACAGAGATGGGATATGATTGGAGGCAGCAATGTATATTTTAGAAAATAAAAATCAGCCGACGCCGATTGAAGAGACAACTTTTGCAGATTTGAATATGCTTGAAAGCGATATTGAAGAAATGCTGCGTCTGAACATTGATATGCTGTGCGAAACGGACGAGGAATCTATGTTAATTGTCGGGAAGCAAGTAAGAAATGCACAGAATGGAAGAAGCGATTTAACGGCAATTGACAACAACGGAAATCGCAACAAGAAAGCTTGATGAATTCATCAAACAATGCAATATCACAGAATTTAACGAACACCAAAAGATTGTGATAGTCGCTTCCGGCTTTGACGAACAAACTATTTCAGCAGTAGCATGGTTAAACAGCAACAAAGTTGACATCAGCTGCTATCAAATAGTGCCGTATAGGCTTAATTATGAAATACTAATTGATATTAAAAAAATACTTCCAATTGTGCAATATGATGAACTGTATGTCGACATTGCAAATCCTTCTAAGGAAAACCTTCAAAAAGGAAAGAAAACCGGAATTACGCGCAGAGCTTTGCTAAAAATCGACAAAATGCTGGAATGGGGAATTGTAAACGCAGGAGACACCATTGTTGCCAAAGGCACAACGGAAGAGGCACTTTTACAAAAAGATGGAAAAATGCTACTTTCAGATGGACGAGCTGTCTCTATGCAGCAATGGCTGAAAGATGTTTTTGGGTGGTCCTCCGTGCAGACATATGCCTTTGCAGAATTAAAAGGAAGCGGAAAAACGCTGCATCAGCTAAGGGAAGAGTATATGAGCTTACAGGAACAGCAAACGGCGGAAACTGGAGTTGAGGAATAAGAATTTGTATAACGGAAAGGAGAAGAATTAGTCATGCACATCCACTATTTTCAACGTTATCATTCGAAAGAGAATGTAGATACATCAAATACCATGTTAATGCTGTCTCGCTTGTATAACTATAATGCGGACAAGTTTTTTACGATGCTGAACGATTTGATATTGCAACAGGATGAAAGTCCGGAGCTCGTGTTCGAACTGCAAGTGTCCGGAGACGGGAGTGTGCCGGATGCGGTTATCAGTCAGAAGAGTTTTAAGATTGTCGTTGAAACGAAATTGTACGGTCAATTTGATAAGATGCAGCTTGTGAATCATTTAAAGCAGTTTGGAACAGAGGATATCAAGGTTTTGCTGACCTTGGATCCTAAGCCGATGAAAGAAAAATTGAAGGCTGAGATGGCTCAAGAGATAAAGCAATACAACGAGGAACACCATGCACAAATATTTTCTCCAATCAATCATGTCAATTTGACTTTCGAAGAATTGATTGCCGCAATGGAAGATATCGTTGAGGAACGTGATGTTGAGATGATTCCGATACTGGAGGATTTTAAGAACTATTGTATGCAGGAGAATCTGATTCCGGATGGACACAAATGGATGCGTGCACTCACTGCTGGAAAGACATTCAAGGATAATATGGAGTTAAATCTTTATTATGACGAGGCTGCACATAATTACTCCGCGCATGGATATATCGGATTATATAAAGAGAAAAGCATTCGGGCCATCGGCAAACTCAAGAAAACAGTTTTGGCAAAAGAAGTTAATGGTGAAATGCAATTTGAATCGGAATCCGGAGGAACGGTTACAGAGTCTGAAAAGAGTGCAATCTTAGAAGCAGTGCGACGTGCAGAAGAATACGGCTACAATTTGAGAACCGTTCACCATAGATATTTCTTTGTTGAGCAGTTCTATCCGACTGACTTTAAAAAATCAAGTAAAAATCCGATTCAAAAGAGCAAGTTGTCCAATCTTGCAGAAATGCTTGGTTATAAAACTATGCCGGATACAAAAAAGATTGCAAGTGATTTAGACGGAAGAACGTGGGAAGAATTTTGAATCCCTTTTAGCAGCAGAATGAGCCCTTTTTTATGGTTTAGCCGATTTTGCCGACCTCGGCAAAATCACCAATTTAGAAAGTGTCACCACCGGTGACACAAAGATGATGGTTGTTTCCAAAACAGAAACAACCACTTCGCATAGACTGGTTGTTGCAAAAAATGCAACAACCACAAACAGGAGAAAATCCATGAATTTACCATATTCTGAACAATTAGACATAGGACACTTTGGCCGGTTTTTTGATAACACAAGCGAGTGCTATAAGTTTTTTTGGTTCAAGGCGATTCTAAGCAAAATTTCGGAAGGAAAAACGGAGTGTGCATACGAAGAATTAGTTGATGAGATGATTGCCGAGGCATGGTATATGGTTTCGGAATACCACTTGAATTTAGGACCGCGCGATAACTTGGAACAGACAGTAAAGCGTATGAATGAGATTACAAATCTGAAGTCTGCCGAGAAGAAGAGCAATATTTTAGAATATTTAAAAAATTGCGAGGACAAAGAAATAAAGCAAAAAAAGAACATTCTCATTTCGAATGTGCCATACCGGCTCCAAGCACCGCTTATGCCACAATTTAAGAGCGCAGACTTTGAGGGAAAAATAGATTTAAGAATTCAAAAAATCAATTCGCAGAAAAGACTGATGTATTACATCGGAGAGTTTGAAAGACTGAATACAAAAATATATGTGCAAGAGGATTGGGTCGAATACTTGCGCAGTAATTTGGAAATTATCGCTGGATGGGTGAATTTCAATATGATAAACTATTTGCAGCGCCGGAATCCTAGTGTTCCGGGGATTGCAGACAAAATCTATCCGCCGCGGGAACGCAATTTAACGAAGGTAAAGAAGTACTGGAAGACAATTGCAGAGGTAAAACCGATACATGAGATTTATGGAGAGAAAATGATTGAGAGAGACATTTCCATCGATCATTTCGTTCCGTGGTCCTATGTAGCGCATGACGAACTTTGGAATCTGCATCCTACAACACGCTGTATTAACAGCAGCAAGGGCAACAATCTTCCTGATTGGGACATATATTTTCCGCGCCTTGCAAAGCAAGAATACATGGCATATGAGACTGTTTGGAAATATGAAGCAGTACATAAAGAATTTGAAAAATGTGCAAAAGAGCATGTGAACAACTCAGATGTAGAGTACAGCTTATATCGTAAAGGACTGGGATTTCGCGATTTTCAAAGTGAACTGGAGAAAATTATATCACCGATATATCAGTCGGCGCAAAACTGTGGATTTGGAAACTGGGTATATAAAGATGAACGATAAAATTAAAAAAACGATTGAATATTACAATAACAATGCAGCAGACTTTTATTTGTCAACCGTTAATGCGGATATGTCATATTGCAGAGATAAGTTTGTTGCCCTGCTTCCAAAAGGTGCAAAGATTTTGGATGCAGGGTGCGGAAGTGGTCGTGACAGCAAGGCTTTTATGGAGGAGGGATTCAGCATCACTGCATTCGATGCATCCGGGGAACTCTGCGCCTTGGCGAGCAATTATATCGGAAAGCCTGTGACATGCATGCGTTTTGAGGAAATGGAATGGCAGGAAGAATTCGACGGCGTGTGGGCTTGCGCTTCTTTGCTGCACATTCCAAAAAAAGACATGAACAAAGTATTTGATCTCATTTACACAGCACTTAAAGCAGGAGGAATATTTTATACATCTTTCAAGTTCGGAGACGCAGAAGAGGTGAGGAGAAAACGATTTTACAGTGATTACACTCCTACGCAGATAAAAGAACTGTTTGAAAGAAATAATCACTTTGAAATACTTGAATGTTTTATAACAGGCGATGTTCGAGAAAACCATAAAGATGAGCGGTGGGTAAATGTGATTGCTGTAAAGCGCGAGACAACTATAGAGCAAGGCAGGTATGACAATGAAGAATCGATATGAAAACCCTATAGAAATCATCCGAGCATCGGTGCTTGGTTTTGTGGTCGGGGACGCCTTGGGCGTACCGGCGGAGTTCTTGTCAAGAGAAGAGCTGGCGGAGAATCCGGTGACCGATATGTGGGGCTTTGGTACGCACGATCAGCCGGCGGGAACTTGGTCGGACGATACGAGCATGACCTTGTGCAGTATGTGTTCATTGACGGAAAAAGGCATCGATTATGATGACCAAATGCGGCGTTTTGAAAACTGGCTTTGGAATGCGGAATATACCGCGCATGACGAGGTATTCGATGTGGGCGGAACAACGAGACAGGCTGTTTTTCGCTTTGCGAAAGGAACGCCGGCCATTGATTCCGGAGAAAGAGCAGAGTATACATGCGGAAATGGTTCTCTGATGCGGATGCTGCCGACGGCTCTTTACCTTTTCTTCAGAATGGGAAAGAGAAAGCTTGACGACGAGACCGCGGATGTAATTCATTTATCGTCTGCGTGTACGCATGCACATCCGCGGTGCAAGATGGCATGCGGCATCTATGCCGATGTTTTGTTTCATATGCTTAACGGCAAACATTTGCAGACCGCTGTTGAGGTAGGAGTGGAACATGCGCTCGAATTTTACAAAGGAAAAATCGAGTTTGCACAAGTGTGGGCATCCTTTGAAAGTTTAAAAAATATAGGGCAGTGGGATGCAGACCGGATAAGCGGAAGCGGCTATGTGCTCCACACGCTGCAGGCGGCCTTGTGGTGCCTGCTCACAACATCCGAATACAGCGAATGTGTTCTGAAAGCGGTTAACTTGGGAGAGGATACCGATACAACCGCGGCGGTTGCCGGAAGTCTTGCAGGATTGTGGTACGGTATGGAGCAAATACCGGAGGCTTGGATGCAACAGTTAGCAAAACACGATTGGATCTGCCGATTATGTGATCAATTTGCGGATGCAATCTGTGGTAAATAAGAGATTAAGATAAAATTATACTCATCCCCCCGGAGGAATCACAAACTATGGCAACAAACACAGACAAACAGGCAAAACAAAAATATACATACTGCAAAGTTCGCTTCAGCAGCTCGCGGTTTGAGCTTTCGTATATCACGGAGGATGAGAGCATTCGGGCGGGCGATTTTGTTAAGGTGCCGTTCGGCAAGGAGAATGTGGAGAGAGTGGGTCTGGTGACGCGAGTGACTTCGTGCACGAGCGAAGATGCGCCGTACCCACCGGAAAAAACAAAGCATGTCCTCGAAAAAAACGAACAGCCGGAAGACTGGGATGCACCAAGACAAAAGAAAACGCAGGAAAGGGCAGACCCGCAAACAGAATTGCAAATGCACGCAGAATCGCAAGTGCGCGTTGAATCACAAGAACCACACTTGCACATCGAGCCGCAGACCCGCATTGCACCGCCAAAAAAGAAAGGGATTGGCGGCAAATGCATGGTCTTCGCTTTGGTTGTCGTGCTTGGAATTATAATCGGTGCTATCCTGCCCAGTGAAAACACAGGCAGCGTGCAGCCTGTGCCACCGCAAACGAGTTACGCAGACCAAGGGTACGAAGCGCTGATAAGTGAAGAGACATTAAAGGAAATGTACTCCGGAAAAATGCCGGAAGAGGGCATGCCGCTGCGTGCCTTGCAATATACGACGCTAGGCGAGCCGGATGAAAAAGTTTTATGCCGGGATTATGACCGGATGGATGAAAACCATAAGCAGATCACGGTGCGCTGGTACCGTAAGGACGGAAATCTGCTTGCGTCAGGGCTTTGCTTTCAGCTGAAAAGTGAGCAGGAAATGATGCTTCATTCTTTTTCATATTTTGACCCGGAGGATGATGCGGACACGGATTTCGAAAACGACAGCAAGCCGATAACACCGTGGGAAGGCATTCGTGAAGACTACGATAATCCAGAGGATTTGTGGGAAGATAACCCGGGCGATTACGATGACGAAGACGAGGCCTGGGACGAGTGGTATGACGACGGAGATGAGCCGTATGATGACTGAAAATGAATGTTTTGGAGGTATCAATATGTATCAATTATTTGATTTTGAAAAGAGAGAATGTATCGTGCAGGGGTATCATTTCCCTTGCGAAAATCCCAATCACGTGGTTTGCCTGATTCACGGAATCGGTGAGCATGCAGGCAGGTTCAGCCGCGTGGCGGAGCATTTTAATGAGGCGGGTATTGCGGTCGTTTCAATGGACTTGCGTGGACACGGGCGTTCGCAGGGAGTGCGCGGAGCATGCGCCCCGAGAAAAGAAGTTCTCAAAGACATTGACGCGTTGATTGAGTACGCGCAGGAATTTTATCCGGGCGTTCCGATTGTGATGTACGGGCACAGCATGGGCGGCAACATCACCCTGGATTATCGTGCGCGCGGAGGTCATAATGATGTGCCGGTTGGATATATTATTTCTGCGCCATGGATTCGTCTGGTGCGTCCGGTCAGCGGTGGAATTCTGAAAGCGGTGAAACTTTTGACGAAGGTTGCGCCAAACTTCAAAATCAAGTCGGAATTTCCGGAAGAAAAGCTCGGTAACGTGGAATATGTAAGACCGTACAAGAAAGACCCAATGGTGCACCCGTATGCAACCGCGCTTTGCGCTTACGAGGGATTTACCATCGGCACCGCACTCGAAAAGGGCACGAACGAGGACAACGGCAGGGCAAAGCATACGCCATGTCTTTTGATGCATGGCACGAAGGACTTGATCTGCGATATACAGGGCAGCCGTGAGTTTGCCAAACTGCAGGATCCGCAGAACTTTACGATGGTCGAGTGGCCGGGCTATTACCATGAAATCCACAACGGCGGACCAAACGGCGAAAGCGGCGAAGCAGTTATTCAGAAGGCGATTGCGTTTATCGAAAATTTGTAAGAAGCTCTGACTTCCGCAACCTGAAATAAATCAGCCCTGTCACATCCGCAAGGAACCAGCCGATAGGCACCGACCACCAAATACCGACGACGCCGATGGCCGGGATTGCGGACAAAACGTAGGCCAGTGCAACGCGGGTGCCCAGCGAAAAGACAGTGAGTACGACGCTCATGCCGGGTTTTGCCAGGGCGCGGTACAAGCCGTAAAGCAGGAACAGGCACCCGATGCCGCAGTAAAAGACGCCCTCAATCCGCAGATAGCGCACGCCTTCGCGGATGATTTCCGTCTCGCCGGCATCCACAAAGATTTTCATGAGAGAACTTGCGAAGACGCAGACCAAAACCGAAACGACAATGCAGAAAAGCATGGAGATAGAGACCGCACTTTTCAGTCCGGCGCGGATCCGCGCGTCTTGCTTTGCGCCGTAGTTTTGGGCAATAAAGGTGGAGAACGCATTGCCGAAGTTCTGCACGGGCATATAGGCAAAAGCGTCGATTTTCACTGCAGCGGCGAATGCCGCCATTGTAATCGTGCCGAAGCTGTTGACGAGTCCCTGCACCATAAGAATCCCAAGATTCATAATGGACTGCTGTACGCAGGTCAGAACCGAAAAGGAAGCAATTTCACGGACACGCATCCGGCGTAAACCAGACGGCCTTATGGCAGAACGCACCTCGGGATAACAAACGAGTGTATAAATCGCAATGCCGATGCCGGAAACATACTGGGCGATAACGGTTGCCTCCGCGGCTCCGGGAACGCCCCGATTTAACTGAAGGATAAAGTATAAATCCAGCAAAATATTCAGTACAGCGGACACCGCCAGAAAAATCAGCGGGGCCACGGAATTTCCCACCGCACGCAAAAACGACGCGAAAAAATTATAGACGAAAACCGCCGGTATTCCCCAAAAGATGACAAAGAGATAGGCTCTCATGTCCGGCCATACCTCGGCAGGAACCTGAAGAAGAACCTGCAGCCGGTTGAGAAGGAGGAACGCGAGCAGGTTCAGCACAGCGGTAGCTGCCGCTATAAAGAAAAAGGAAGCGCATATATTTTCACGCAGACCATCCTCGTCACGCTGCCCGAAGCGTATGGAAAAAAGCGCGCCGCTTCCCATGCAAAGCCCGAGCATGATCGAGGTCAGAAAAGTCATCAGGGCAAAGGAAGAGCCGACTGCCGCGAGTGCGGTTTTGCCGAGAAACTGCCCGACAATCAGGGTATCGGCGATATTATAGCATTGCTGAAGCAGGTCCCCTAAAATCATGGGCACCGCAAACAGCAGCATGGATTTGGTTACAGAACCGTTGGTTAGATTTATAGTCATTTTGGAGTCTCCGAATATTTTGCTATCATTTTTGTAAGCTCATGCTTGTACCGCATTTGAACAGAAGCGGGTGCAAGAACCGTAATTGATGAACCAAGACGCAGAAGATTGTGATAAAGTCCATCGTTTTCTTGGGCACTTATATAAAAAACTGACGGGGCATCACCGGCGAATAGGGAAACATTTTCAATGCCGAATACATCGTATAAGATGCTTGGACTGCCCGAAAGCTGTACTAAGACAGAAATGCTTTCCCCTGAAAAGCTGTCAGTGTTATTTCGAAGATAGCGATTGATTTCATCTGTTTTGTCGCCGATAGGCAGACGACATGGCGAAAGGCGTTTTTGGTCTTCTAAAATAATGACATTCCGCATTCTGTCCATGCGAAAATAGTGGAGATCTGAATCTCCATCGCTGTAACTGACAAGGTAATAGAATGTATTGCGTTTTAATATTGCATACGGATGAACTGTATAAATGCCATTGTGATAAGGCACCGGCACTTTGTTTTCATCAAGTTTAAAATACTCGAACTTGATTGGGTGCAGCTCTTTTATCGCATGAACAATCCGACTCAGGTTTTCAGACAGGTAGAGGTCACAATCCTTAACTGTATAGCTGAAAACAGGTGAGTTTCTGCGAAGCATTTCGGCATCGGTAGGGCCCGCAAGTGCTATTATTTTCTCTATAATATGATTTAATGTGTGCGGCTCGAAGTAATCGGTTTGAGCAATGCCGTCGATTAACATCTTTAATTCCCAGGCTTCAAAAGGATGCTTGGTATAATGGTAGCTGTTTTTGCCGTCGCAAGCGATATAGCCCATACTGAGCAGACAATTAATATCGTCTTTGACTGTGCGCTGATCCGCATATACCTCAAACTGCTCCGAAAGAAGCTTGCAAATCTGCACTTTTGTAAGAGGTCTTTTCTCATCACTTGATTTTTTAAATATTTCATATATTTGGAGCAGTCGCTGCCGACCACCTGCGGTATTTGCCATTATGAAACCTCCGTTGCCCTAAAAAACAATAATTAGACAATTTATTAACACAATTTTAAGTTTTTTGCAAATATTTGTCAACATTTGCTGATGAAAAAGGTTATAATTAAGGGGAGAAAGTGAGGAAATGTGAAAAGGAACCCAGCAAAGCAAAAAAGTAAAAAACTCGCTTCCGCGAGTTGTCATTCCACACCGTGTGGAGGCCCATAAGGGCGATTAGAAAAATTCTTTATTTGAACCTGTAGTGTAATCTCATATGGTCGTCATTTGAGATACTTGCAGTTTAGCATAGAAGTTATAGTTTGTCAATAGAGAAAAGAGAGGAAAGTTATGAAGCATTATAAGGATTATTATCTTGGACTGGATATTGGTACGAATTCTGTAGGATGGGCTGTCACAGATCCACAATATAACATTTGCAAGTTCAACCAAAAGTCAATGTGGGGAATCCGCTTATTTGAATCGGCCAATACCGCAGCTGAGCGTAGAATGAAGAGAGCAAATCGAAGAAGACTTCAGAGAAGAGTCCAACGAATTAATTTGCTTCAGGAGCTGTTTAAAGATGAGATTTGCAAAGTTGACCCGACATTTTTTATCAGGCTCAATGAAAGCAGATTGCATATTGAGGACAAGAGTGAAGAGGCTGCATATAAACATCCGTTGTTTATCACATCGGAATACTCAGATATTGCGTATTATGAACAGTACCCAACGATTTTTCATCTCAGAAAAGAATTAATAGAAAGCGACGAGCCTCATGATATACGACTTGTTTATTTGGCAATTCATCACATATTGAAATACAGAGGACATTTTCTGATTGATGGCAACCTCGGAGATGCAAAGAAATTTGAAACAGTGTTCGCAAAAGTAGTGGAACTTATTCAAGATGAAGAAAACGGACTGGGAATTTTGCTTTCAGAAGTTAATGAAGAAGCAATAGAACATATATTAAGAAATACTAAGTTAAGTAAAAGCGAAAAAGCAAAACAAATGAAAAATATGCTTCCGATAGATGAAGCCGCATGTGCTGATAAAGAAGAAGCAAAGAAACAAAAGGCTGCAATAGATAATATTTGTAAGCTGATTGTTGGAAATAAAGGTGACATTAGTAAAATATTCAAAGAAGATTTTGCTGAATTCGAAAAGACATCTTTTGCATTTGCGGACAGTTCTTACGACGAAACAGTGCGACCGGAAATGGAATCCCTCATGCCGGATGCCTGCTATATTTTGGATTGCGTCAAAGCAGTATATGACTGGAGTGTTCTTGTTGATATTCTTGGGGATGAAGAATATATATCATTTGCAAAGGTAAATCAATATGAAAAGCATCAACAAAATCTCAAAATTTTAAGAGAACTGATGAAAAAATATTGTGATAAGAAAGTATATAAGAAATTCTTCGATGGAACAGATGAGAAAATTGCTAATTATGCACATTATGTAGGAAGTGTAAAAACAGGGAACAAGAAGATTTCTCTGAAAAAATGCAGCGAAGAGGATTTTTACAAAGAATTGAAAAAATTACTTGAAAAAATGGAAGTTGCGGAGGATGATATTGAAACATATCAGAGAATCTGTGATGAAGTAGAAAAGAAAACGCTTTTACCATTGCAGAGAAGTAAAGACAATGCTTCTGTACCGAAACAGGTTCACGAGGCAGAGCTTGAAAGAATTCTTGCGAATGCATCGTTGTATTTGCCGTCTTTAAAGCACGAAGATGCGGACGGACTCACCGCTACCGAAAAAATTATTTCAATTTTTAACTTTAGAATTCCGTATTATGTAGGACCGCTCAGCACTCGCCACAAGGAAAACGGTGCGAATGTCTGGATGCAGAGAAAAGAGGAAGGATACATATATCCATGGAATCTTGAACAGAAGGTTGATGAAGAGGCTTCGAATGAATGCTTCATAAGACGTATGACCAACAAGTGCACATATATTCCGGCAGAAGATGTTATTCCGAAAATGTCGCTTCTTTATAGCAAGTTTATGGTTTTAAATGAACTGAATAATCTGAAAATTCGTGGTAAAGAAATTACTGTTTCGCAAAAACAGGCAATTTATAACGATTTATTCAAGACAAGAATTAGAGTAACCGGAGCAAAGCTGCTTGAATATTTAAAGCAAGATGATCCTACATTAAAGAAAGAGGATTTGAGCGGATTCGACCAAGATTTTAAGGCAAATCTGACGTCCTATCTTGACTTTGAAAAGAAGGTGTTTGGTGATAGGATTTGCGAGGACGAAGTAAAGGAAATTGTTGAGGACATTATACGGTGGAAGACAATTTACGGGGATGACTGGAAAATGACGAAAAAGGTTATTCTTGCAAATTACCCGAAACAATTGTCTGAAGAGCAACTCAAAAAAATAATGAGTTTTCGTTATAATGGATGGGGTAACTTTTCAGAGAGATTCCTTAACGGAATCAGTGGAACCGATAAGGAAACGGGCGAAGTATTTACAATTATCGAGGCACTTTGGGAGACAAACTGTAACCTAATGCAGCTTTTAAGCAGCAAATTTACATTCAAAGAGGAAATTGAAAGAATTAATGCAGAAAATCGAGGAGAAATCACGAATGTCACATATGATTCTGTTGTGAGAGATTTGTTCGTTTCACCTTCTGTAAAACGTGCAATATGGCAGAGCATTCAAATTGTTGAAGAAATTAAGCAGGTAATGGGACATGCACCTGAAAAGATTTTCGTTGAAATGGCGCGTGGCGAAGAAGAGAAAAAGCGCACACAATCCAGAAAATCAAAGCTCCTTGACCTTTATGAATCTTGTAAAGGTGATACGCGTGATTGGTGCAAAGAGATTGAAGAGACCGATGAGCGTAGTTTCAACAGCATGAAACTCTATCTTTACTATACACAGATGGGAAGATGCATGTATTCCGGAGAGCCAATTGATATTGAGCAGCTTATGGCAGGTAATCCAAAGTGGGATCGTGACCATATTTACCCGCAATCAAAAATAAAAGATGACAGCATTGATAACCTTGTGCTTGTAAACAGAGAGTATAATGCGAAAAAGAGTGATGGTCTTATTTCCGATACTGTTCAAAGGAATCAAAAAGCTTGGTGGGCAATGCTGCTTGAGAAGGGATTTATCACAAAGAAAAAGTATGATCGTTTAATGAGAAAAGACGATTTTTCGCCGGAAGAGTTAGGCGGATTTATAAGCAGACAGCTTGTGGAAACAAGGCAGTCATCAAAAGCTGTAGTTGAGCTTTTAAAACAGCTTTATGCCTCGGAAACTACTAAAATTATACCTATTAAGGCAGGAATTGTTTCTGATTTTCGTAAAAACGATTTAAAAATGCTGAAATCCCGCAGAATCAATGACTATCATCATGCGAAAGATGCGTATCTAAATATCGTAGCCGGAGATGTATACAGCACGAAATTTACGCTCAACCCTATGCAATGGATAAAAGAAAGGAAGAAAAGTGAGGATGAACGTATTTACAATATAAGCAGGGTATTCGACTATGATGTATACCGCAATGGTGTGAAAATATGGGAAGCACCTGAATATAACGGAAAGAAACGAAATGAAAACGGCGAGAAAGTCGGAGGTACTCTGGAGCGAATCCGAAAAAATATGCGTAGAAATGATATCCTCTATACGGAGTATTCGTATTGCGGAAAAGGCCAGCTGTTTAATGAAACAATCGAACCAAAGTCAAAGGCTGCAGCGATTCAATTAAAGAAGGGGCTGGCCACTTCAAAATACGGAGGATACAGTAGTGCTAAAACGGCATATTTTGCTCTAGCAGAATTTGACGGGAAAAAGGGAGAACGCGTAAGGAATATAATGGAGGTGCCGATTTATATTGCAAACATGCTTCCGCATAATCCAGATGCATATCTTGAATACTGTGAAAACGTGAAAGGATTGAAAAATGTACAAATTTTGAGAGAGTGCATTAAAAAGAACGCATTGATTGAGGTAAATGGATATGCAATGAGAATCAGAAGCAGTAATGAAACTAATCTACAATTCAAAAATAATATACAGTTGTGTTTAAACTCCGATGAAGAGACAATTAGAAAAATAGAGAAGTATTTAGACAAAAATAAGAACTACGATGCGAATGAAAAATTTGACCACATTTCGCTAGACGAAACAGAAAAAATTTATGATGATTTGGCAGAAAAGCTGATAAGCACATATGCTCAACGACCTGCAAACCAAGGAAGATTACTGAAAGAAAAAAGACAAGCATTTCTTGAACTAAGCTTAACAGAAAGGATTAAGCTTATAAATCAAATTATTACAATGCTTCGATGTGATATTGAATCGAAAGCAGATTTAACCGCAATAGACGGAAACGGAAATGCGGGTAGCATGTCCGTGAAAAAAAATACAATCGGAAAAAGTAAGCTTGTGTTGGTTAACCAATCTGTAACCGGTCTTTTTGAAAACCGAATCGAACTTTAAGTATGAGTTGGCGGACGATTGTAGTCAGAGGCTGTGCAAAGCTGGACTATAAGATGGACTATCTTGTCATCCGAAAACAAGACGGTACGAAGCGAGTCCATCTTAGCGAGATCGGAATGCTGATTATAGAATCAACTGCCGTATCGCTGACAGCAGTCCTCCTCTGCGAATTAACGAGAAAAAAAGTAAAAGTAGTTTTTTGCGACGAGCAACATAATCCTCATTCAGAGCTGCTTGCATATTACGGGAGCCATGACACAAGTTCAAAAGTAAAAAAACAGGTTGCTTGGCGACAACCGGTAAAAGAACTCATTTGGACAGAGATTGTATCGGAAAAGATAAGAAAACAAGCAGAAAATTTAAAAGAAAACGGGTGTACTGAGCAGGCAGATTTGCTTGCCCAGTACATCAAAGAAATTGAACTTGGAGATGTGACAAATCGCGAAGGCCATGCAGCAAAAGTATATTTCAACGCATTATTCGGCTTGGATTTTACACGAAGTGCGGACAATTCTATAAATGCGGCCCTTAATTATGGGTATGGGATTTTGCTCTCATGCTTCAACAGAGAAATTATTGCGAATGGATATATAACACAGTTAGGATTGTTTCATGATAATATGTTCAATCAATTTAATTTGGCATCCGACTTTATGGAACCTTTTCGCATTCTTGTTGATAAGGTTGTAAAGCAGATGGGACCCCAATCTTTTACTCATGATGAAAAAATAGAAGTACTCCGGTTTTTAAACGAAAGTGTGTTGATAGACGGAAAGTATAATTATGTGAGTAATGCGATAAAAATTTATTGCAGAAGTTTGTTTGACGCACTCAATGAGGAAGATATTTCTCTAATTAAATTTTATAGAAATGAATTATAGGTATATGAGAGTAATCGTATTCTTTGATTTGCCAACCGAGTCCGGTGAAGACCGAAGACAATATAGAAAATTCAGAAAGTTCCTGATTAAAAAGGGCTTCCTTATGATGCAGGAAAGTGTTTACTGCAAACTGGCATTGAACACAACGGTTGCAGATTCCATTGTACAAGCGGTTAAGGCAAATAAACCAAGCTCGGGACTGGTGCAGCTTTTAGTGATTACCGAAAAACAGTTTTCACGAATGGAGTTTATTGTGGGAACATCACAGAACAATATATTGGATTCGGATGAGAGGATTGTTATATTATGAAACTGCTTTACCCCAAAGCACAAATAAAAATGGAACTTTATAATGATAAATTGAATTCGCTTGTCGTGGAGCATACAGAAACCTTTGAAAAAATTGCGTCAGCAATGATGTATGCAACAGAAAGAAAAGGCGAGGATATGATGCTCTATCACGATGAAAATCAATACGATATTTCTAGACATGCGGATATTATTTTCACGCCTTTTGATTTGACATATGATAAAAGGGAAATCCAGAAAAAACTTTTCAGCAGTCTGCAGGATATTGCAGAAACTCATGATATTATGGGATTCTTTGCAGAAGCAAATGGCTGCATACTTGACCTCCTGGATAAACTGGATTTTGAGTCCGAATATAATATAGTGTATGAGGAAGATTTCAATTTCACCAGCTTTTTGAAAAACTATTCAGTGCATATATGCGAACCGGAAGGGGGCTTTACGGAAAGAGCGATAGAGTATATGATAAATCTAAAAAAATTGCTCGATAAAGATGTATTTATCTTCATAAACTGTGATGCGTATATATCAGAAAATGACTATTTTCACTTAGAAAAATGTGCGCAGCATTATGGAATTTATATTCTTTTTCTAAGAAATCAGCAAATTCCATTTCAAGAAAACATAAATGAGTGTATAATAGATAAGGATTTATGTGAGATTCACTAAGAATATCCATATGAAATTACGGCGTGTAGTGGCGTTTATTCGAAAATTGAGGTTTGAGAGTAGTGTAATTTCATATGGTTGTCAAACTGATTATAGGTTTATGCGTTGCACGTTACGGTTTGAGAGTAGTGTAATTTCATATGGTTGTCAAACTCACAACCGAGAACGGTTGACGCAGTTAAGGTTTGAGAGTAGTGTAATTTCATATGGTTGTCAAACGCGCAGGCTCCGCAGTCGGGGGATAACAGCGTTTGAGAGTAGTGTAATTTCATATGGTTGTCAAACCGCTTGTCGAATAATCGTACTGAAGCTCCGGTTTGAGAGTAGTGTAATTTCATATGGTTGTCAAACTCTTTGCTTGCATTCGCTTCTCTTTACGCTGTTTGAGAGTAGTGTAATTTCATATGGTTGTCAAACTTTTTTCCACAGTTTTTCAATAAAGGCAGAGTTTGAGAGTAGTGTAATTTCATATGGTTGTCAAACTTCCGGGAAATCATCCTCGAAAAGCTTCTCGTTTGAGAGTAGTGTAATTTCATATGGTTGTCAAACCAATAGAGTTGTGGCAAGAATGGTATAAGGGTTTGAGAGTAGTGTAATTTCATATGGTTGTCAAACTTCCGTTCTATTTTGATGAGGTATTGCCTGGTTTGAGAGTAGTGTAATTTCATATGGTTGTCAAACTTCCGTTCTACTTTGACGAGGTTTTACCCGGTTTGAGAGTAGTGTAATTTCATATGGTTGTCAAACCGAACGGTAGGTACAGTCTGCGGTGTAGGTGTTTGAGAGTAGTGTAATTTCATATGGTTGTCAAACACTCAACGATTATCGAAACGATTTGATTGAGTTTGAGAGTAGTGTAATTTCATATGGTTGTCAAACTTTTCGTCTGAGCATTGACTCCGAATAATAGTTTGAGAGTAGTGTAATTTCATATGGTTGTCAAACATTATGAATATGAAAAAGAGAAGATTTGCAGTTTGAGAGTAGTGTAATTTCATATGGTCGTCAAACTCATGCAAAAGGAGCTACGAAACTGTGACAGTTTGAGAGTAGTGTAATTTCATATACTTGCTAAACTGCAGCGAGCGTACTCTTTCTACTCACTCAGTTATTGCTTAAAAAATTAAAGAAAGACTAGAGTTACGCGCCAGAAGAAAGTGTGCAGAAAAGATTTCGATAAAAAAGCAAATTGAATCTAATAAGCGCGATTGTCAGCATTGCTTGAGTTTATCAAAAAATAGAAATGTAGACATATTTGCAAAATGAAAATAAGGAGGCATTTAGATGAAAGTTAAGTACATAAGGAAAAGTGATATATCATTAACAAAGGGTAAAATCTATGAAGTTCTGGCGATTGAACGCGGACTTTATAGAATTGTTGATGATACCGAGGAAGATTATCTATTTTATCCTGAAGAATTCGAAATCGTTGAAAAGTAGCACTTGATAAGAAATTGCGGAACTTGTGTAGGCATGAAAGACCGTTAATAGACGAGTGGAAACTGTGTTGCGATGCTTTCCCGGATGGAATTCCAAGAGGGTTTGATTATGGATCGGTGAAGGAAAGAAAAGAATGCAATAACGGAATAGGATACGAGGAAGCCGATGAATGAAGAATCAAGAATTCAACAGGGCTGTATAAAAAAATAACATTTCAAGTACAAGTAGGGCTGGCAATGCAACAGAAAGGTTAGGGCTAAATGCGTTTGACAGAAGAACAAATTACCCGGATTATGAAAGAGGCACCATTTCGTATCAAGCTTATAGCGGTGGTGCAAAAAGCGGCGACTTTATGGGTCAGAATATTTCTAGGACCGCTTCCGCACGATTTACAGATGAAAATATTCGAAAAGGCTTGGCAGATGACGCGAAGCCTAAGACGAAAAATGCACAACTCTATGATGAAATGGATGAGCAAAGCAGCGTTTTGGGGACCGATAGAATAAGGGCAGAGCGACACATCCTGAACATGCAGCAAATTTGCCCCCGCAGGTTACGCCCGAAACGCCAAATGCCATGTCTGCCCTATAAAATATAATACTCGACAAACCAGAGGATGTCAAACATGATTCATGGCTGAGTCCTCACGCAAACATCTGACAAGAGATAAAGAAAGGATACATATGAAAACATTAGGAAACATACTTTGGTTTTTATTCGGAGGTCTGCTTGGCGGACTTGCATGGTGTCTTGCAGGATGCATATTCTGCATAACCATAATCGGGATACCGATTGGCGTGCAATGTTTTAAATTTGCGGAATTTGCGTTTTGGCCGTTCGGCAGGGAAATCGTGTATGACGGCAGGACGTTTTCGTTCATTGTGGACATTATATGGGTCTGCTTCTTTGGACTGGAAATGGCAATCGCAAACCTGCTGTTTGGATGCCTTTGGTGCATCACGATAGTGGGAATTCCGTTCGGAATGCAGTTTTTCAAAATGGCCAGGCTGTCATTTATGCCGTTTGGGGCAAGAATCGTCGAGAGCGCGTAACTTGCTTTGCGGATGAACACTGCATGCCTTGATTTTTTCGCGTGGACGCAATATAATTACAGCAAGAAAACGGAATTGACAGGCAGAGAAACATGTATGTGAATTCTCTGCGGAAAGGGGACAGAATGAAATACGAAATCAAAGGTGGGTCATTCCCGGTTGTGGTTTGCTATTTGAACAAGGGAGAACAGATGATTACGGAGAAGGGCTCCATGGTTTGGCAGACGACGGATTTTCAGATGGAAACAACGGGAGGCGGACTCGGAAAAATGTTTTCCAAGGCATTTTCGGGTGAGTCCATGTTTCAGAATATTTACACGGCGGGCAGGGATGATGCGATGATTGCATTCGGCTCGAGTTTTCCGGGAAAAATTCTTCCGCTGGAGATAACAGGGGGCAAAGAGTTTATTTTGCAGAAAAGGGCTTTTCTTGCGTCCACGAAGGGTGTGGATCTTTCCATTCACTTCAGCAAAAAGTTCGGTGCGGGATTTTTCGGCGGAGAGGGCTTCATCATGCAGAAACTTTCGGGAAACGGGATGGCTTTTGTGGAAATCGACGGTGATTTGGTGGAATACGATCTCGCGCCTGGGCAGCAGCTGCTCGTAGATACCGGGAACGTTGCCGGATTTGAGACAAGTGTTTCCATGGAAATCAGACAGGTTCAGGGACTGAAAAACAAGCTGCTTGGCGGAGAGGGGCTCTTCAATACACTGCTGACGGGACCGGGCAAGGTATGGCTGCAGACGATGCCGATTTCAAACGTTGCAAATGCGATGATTGAATTTATTCCAACCCAAGGATAAGGAAGTGTTGATATGCCACTTCAGATAATCAGAAACGACATAACAAAGCTGAAGGTTGACGCCATCGTGAACGCTGCGAACAATTCGCTTCTCGGCGGAGGCGGCGTGGACGGCTGCATCCACCGTGCTGCAGGGCCTGAGCTGCTTGCGGAGTGCAGAACGCTTCACGGCTGTGCGACGGGCGACGCAAAAATTACAAAAGGCTATCATCTGCCATGCAAATATGTTATCCATACGGTCGGGCCGATTTGGCGGGGCGGAGATTACGGCGAAAAGGAAAAACTGATTTCCTGTTATCGCAAGTCGCTTGCGCTGGCGGCCGAACATGACTGCAAAACGCTTGCATTTCCACTGATTTCGGCGGGCGTTTACGGTTATCCGAAAGACCGGGCGCTTCGCGTGGCCGTGGATACCATCAGCGAATTTTTGCAGGAAAATGACATGCAGGTATATGTCGTGATTTTTGATAAGAAATCATATACCATCGGAAGCAAGCTTTTTTCGGACATTGCGGCGTACATAGATGATAAATATGTCGAGGAGCATGAGGACAGCTATGATTTAAAAAGGCTGAGGAGCATTGAGGTCTGCTGTGACGCTTCGCTGGATAATGCGCTTGAACAGCTTGATGAAAGTTTTTCCGAGATGCTTCTTCGCAAAATCGACGAAAAGGGCATGACAGACGCGCAATGTTACAAGAAAGCAAACATTGATCGGAAACTTTTTTCAAAAATCCGTTCCGACAAAGCGTATCGACCTTCAAAGCCTACGGTAATTGCTTTTGCGCTGGCACTTGAGCTGCCTTTGAATGAGATGAAGGAAATGCTTATGAAGGCGGGTTTTGCGCTTTCACACTCGAATAAATTTGACGTTATAATTGAATATTTTGTCAAAAAAAGAAATTATAATGTTTTCGAAATCAACGAGGCACTGTTTGCATTCGACCAAAATCTTTTGGGTGCGTAATTTGTCGCATGCGAGGCGACCAAACCAAGTGAATCGGAAACTATACTAAGACTGTAAGGTGAATTACCGAGCAGTCTTTTTTTATTGGAATTTAATTTGGGGAGTTTTTACAAGGAAGAGGGAGAAGCACTGATTTCTACCGTGCTTTTTGATAATGAATGTGATGTTATACACGATCGCATAAATTTGCGTGCGATACCACCGTTGACAGACAAAGAGTATTTTGTCCGCGGAAGCACGGCAATGCTTGATGCGGTGGGAAGTGCCATCCACCATATCGGAAATATCCATAAATATGCGCGCACCGAAAATGTACCTGAAAGAACGCTGTTTGTTATCACAACAGACGGAATGGAAAATGCAAGCCACAGATACACATGGGAGAAAGTCAAGAACATGATTGAGCGCCAAAAACAAAAGTACGGATGGGAGTTTCTTTTTCTGGGTGCCAATATTGATGCAGTAGAAACTGCCGGAAATTTCGGAATCGATGCTGCACACGCGGTTGACTATAGGGCTGACAGTATCGGTACGGAGATTTGCTACCGGGTGTTGGGGGAAGCTGTTTCAGATATAAGGAAATTAAAACCTTTGAGAGCGGACTGGAAGGAAGCAATCGAAGAAGATTTTAAAGCAAGAAAATAAAAAAGCCCTGCAATCATTACAACTGCAGGACCATGCTGGTGGACGATGAGGGGTTCGAACCCTTGACCTCTGCGTTGCGAACGCAGCGCTCTCCCAGCTGAGCTAATCGCCCTTATATGCTAAATGGTATCTCTAACGAGTTAATAATAGCACAATTGGCGGACTCTTTCAAGGTTGGCAAGAACTTTTTTTAGAATTTTCTTGCCAAGTAATAAAAGAAATATCGCCGAAGACTTAAAGAATACCAAATGATATAAAATTTGAAATCAGGTAAGCTAAAGCTGACATAACACATGAAAAGGAAATGACCTTCGATTTTACTTTCGACTCTTTGTCAAAGACTGCCATGGAGGTAATCCATGCGACAACAAGCGTGATAAGGGCAATCAATGTCATCTTGTTTATAATTGCTGCCCAGCCACGGCACAGGTAGCAGACAATGGCAATAACCAGAACCGTAATGAGGTAGCGAAGCCAGCCGCCTCGGTTGAAAATAACCGGAATCAAGAGGGCTGCCCAGATGATTCCGAGAATCAGACATTTTAAAATCAGTATAAGTAAAGCTTCCATTCGGATAAAATCCTTTCTGTTTCGATATTTTGTACCTAAAAATCATACCACAAAATATGACTTTTGGAAACAGAATTCCGATTTTGTATTGCCACTCAATTTTGCTCCGGGTGCTTTATGTAGACTTTTTTTTCTGCATATGATAAACTTTATGACAGAGTCATGCGAAAACGGTGGAGAAGGTACAATGAAACACACTACGAACATTTTGGAAGAACTTCTTGAAAGTGAATATAAAGGACTGATTTATGTTGACGAACAAAACAGAATCGGCTCATATAGCAAGCGTGCGAAGGAAATAACCGGAATTATTTCCGAGGATGGGCGTTGCCATGCTGCCGGTAGCATCAAAGAAGGCGACATTGTGATTATCTGTGATAACGAAATCGGAAACGATGATACCTTAACGCCGGTGGATTTGCTGCATATAAACATAAACGATAAGGATATCGCAAAGGGCGATGCCATCGTTGCAGTGGGCGTTTACCATAATAAAAAAATCAAGCCGCAGTACAAATACATCAAGAGTTACAGCCCGAATGGGAAGTTTGAACTGAAAACAAGCTACCTGGGATTTGACATTGTAAGCCGAATTGACTTTGCAAATAACCGTGCAGAAATTACGGTAAATAACGAAACTTATGTGATGTCGTACTTTGAAGCTGTGGGACATATGGTTGTCATTGACGGAATTACGGGTGAAATAAAGTTTTTTCAGAGCCGTGGGTACGGATTCCGCGGAGAGGAGATAGGAAAACTTTTTTCGGGCAGAGGCTATATGGCGAAGGCGAGTGCCGACGAGAATGAGGGGGATACGCCTGAGATTGAGGGGCTCGAAATTCAGAATGTTATACACGGCGAGGCATTCATCACGAAAATAGAAGACATGATGAAAAAGACAAACGGCTGTGTTGAAAAAGGAATATACGAAATTCACAGACGACCGATTTTTTGTATTTTTGTAAGGCTCAAGGGTTTGCAGGGACAGGATGGAGTCTATGTAATCATCCAGGATGCGTCGCTGCTTGAAGAAATGCGAAAGGAAAGAAACGCAATCATACAGCTTCTGGAAGAGCAGCAAAAGAAGAAATCGCATAATGAGGACAAAACCAGGGAGTTTGAAATTGCAGGATTGAATGATTTTATCGGGAGAAATCCGTCGATGGCTGAGGTCAAGAGGCTGGCATACAAGGCGTCGCAGACAATGTTCAATGTAATTATAACCGGCGAAAGCGGAACCGGAAAATCAAGGCTTGCGAAGAACATACATAACATGGGGAATCCGGGCGCTCCGTTTGTGGAGGTGAACTGCAATGCAATCGCACCGAGTTTGTTTGAGAGTGAACTTTTCGGATATGTGCCGGGGGCTTTCACAGGTGCAGCCTCGGGAGGCAAAGCCGGGTTCTTCGAGGAGGCGAACGGAGGAACTATTTTCCTGGATGAAATCGGAGAAATTCCTCTCGACATTCAGGTTAAGCTGCTGCATGTTCTCCAAAATAAGAGAATCTACCGCGTCGGTTCGTCGAAACCGATTGATGTCAATGTGAGGGTTATCACCGCAACGAACAGAAATCTTGAAGAGGAAGTGCGGCAGGGAAGATTCCGGCAGGACTTATATTACAGAATCAATGTATTCCCGATATGCATCCCGCCGCTCAGGCAGAGAAAGGATGACCTTTATGTGCTGATAAACTCAATTTTAAGTGATATTTGCGGAAGATATAATATGAAACCGATGCTTTTGTCTGAAGAGGCACTTAACAAAATGATGCGCTACAGCTGGCCGGGAAATGTGCGGGAACTGGAGAATGTCATCGAGCGCGCAATAACGGTTTGTGACTCTCCGATTATTTATTCGGAGCACATTCTGATTAATGATGACGAAGAAGAGGGAAAAACCCTAAAAGAACAGCTGCTGAAGGAAGAAAAACGTATCATAGCGGAGGCTCTGATGAGAAATAAGGGAAGCAGGCAGAAGGCCATGGAGGAGCTGGGTCTTTCCAAAACGGTATTTTATGAAAAGCTGAAAAGACTAAAGTTCTAAAAATGGGAATTGAAGTTCGGAAAACGGGACTATATTCGGCCCCGTTTTTTGATTGGATTTTTGAGATACGAAAAGAATGTTGAAAAACAGCGGATTTTGACGCGAAAAAAGCAATGGCGGTTTTTTGGCATTCTTTTTGCTTTAATATTATCTGAAAGCGAAAAGGAATTCTTGATAGAAATTACGATAGGGAGGAGAGAAACTTGATAAAAGAAATCAAAAATAAGGAATTGTATTTTGACGGCTGCAGCACGACAGAGCTGGCGAAACAGTACGGGACGCCGCTCTATGTGATGTCCGAGACGGGAATCAAGGAGAAAATCACGGAACTTAAAAAATCGTTCCTTGATAAATATCCGAATACGAGAATCGCGTATGCCTGCAAAGCGTTTTGTACGACTGCGATGTGCAAAATCTGTGATACAGAAGGACTTTGCATCGATGTTGTTTCCGGCGGAGAACTTTACACCGCGAAGAAAGCAGGATTCCCTGCAGAACGAATTGAGTTCAACGGCAACAACAAGCTGCGCGGTGAGATTGAAGATGCGTTGGACTACGGAATCGGAAGATTTATTGTGGACAGCGAGCCGGATTTTGAGCAGATTGAAGAGGTTTGCAAAGAGAAAGGCGTGAGTGCAAATATTTTGCTGAGAATCACGCCGGGCGTAGCGGCGAGCACGCATGACTTTATCATAACCGGAAAACGCGACTCGAAGTTCGGCGTTCCGCTTGATGAAGATGTGTTTTATCCGCTTGCAGAGAGAGCCATCAAATCTGAGCACATGAACCTTGTGGGACTGCATTTCCATATCGGCTCACAAATCCTTGATAACGATGCATATCTTAAATCATTGGATGTAATGCTCGGGCTTGTGGAAGAGCTCAAGAAGCGGTTCGGATACGATACGAAAGAACTGAATCTTGGCGGCGGCTTCGGCGTCAAGTACACCGACGAGCAGCCAAAGCCATATTCCTATTATATCGACCCGATGATGGAAAAAATCGAATCGAAGTTCGCGGAAATGCAGATCAAAATGCCGGCGGTTGTATTTGAACCGGGAAGAAGCATTGTTGCCGAGGCAGGACTCAGCCTTTATACAATCGGAAATATCAAAGACATCAGAGGCATAAGAAAATACATCGCCGTAGACGGCGGCATGGCGGACAACATCAGACCGGCACTCTATGAGGCAGTCTATGACGGCGTGGTTGCAAACAAGGCGGATGAGGCGAGAAACGACAAAGCCACGATATGCGGCAAGACTTGTGAGTCCGGAGACATTCTGATAAGAGACTGTGCGGTTACGGACAAGGCAGAAAAAGGTGATTTGTTCGCGATTTTTTCAACCGGCGCGTACGGGTTCTCTATGGCGAGCAATTACAACAATTGTCCGGTTCCGGCGGTTGTGCTTGTAAGTGAGGGCAAAAGTTCGGTTATTGTGAAGAGACAGAGTTATGAGCATATGACTGCAAACCACGAAATACCGGAATGGCTTTAACACCAAATTACCATTGATTGATTAGCGTAAGCGGATTGATATTCCACAATTATATGGCTTGGGTTGCGGTCATTTCTATGTTATTATTAACATTAACAGGACTGGACAGATTTATCCCGCTTTTCAAGCTTCCGAAGGAACCTCAGGTTTACTTAAAGAAGAATGCAAAGGAAGCAGCATAATCTGTCTTTGCAAAGGATAACGGTAAAACGAAAGGACAGAAAATGAAATTTTTTATATCAGCAGATTTGGAAGGCACGAACGGAGTCGTTTCCCCGGGAGAAATCATCCCCGGGGAACCCGGCTATGAGGCTGCCAGGGTTTTGATGACAGAAGAAGTAAACGCAGCAGTCAGAGGATTGTTTGATGCGGGCGCAGACGAAGTTTTGGTATGTGACTCGCACGAAGTCGCACAGAACATCCGCGTGGATCTTTTGGATGAAAGGGCATTTTTGCTCAGGGGAGACTGCCGCCCGGATTCCATGGTTCACAGCATCGATTCAAGCTATGACGGGCTTCTTCTTTTGGGACATCACGCGATGTTCGGAACGCAGAACGCGGTGCTTGACCACACCTATGACCGGTATCTCATAAGAGAGATGAAAGTGAATGACACCGCATACGGAGAAGTGGGAATCAATGCGCTTTATGCTGCAGAACAGGGGGTTTCGTTCATCATGGCATCCGGCGATGACGCTTTGGAAAAGGAAGCACAGGCATTCTGTGCGGAAGTGGAAATTGCAGTTGTGAAATATGCGCAAGGGCGATATTCGGCAAAGTGCCTGCCTCGCAAAGCCGGTCTTGACTTGATTTACGACAAGGCAAAGAAAGCCGCAGAAAATGCGAAGAATGTCGAATGTGCAAAGATTCCGGAAGAAATTATGATGGAAATCACATTCCAGCAGACCATCATGGCGGACGGCGCGGAAAGAGTCAAGGGAATCGTCAGAAAAGGACCTATGACTGTTGCATATAAATGTGCAAGCATGAAGGAATATATGGAAATGAGACAAGTAATATTCCGTGCGGCAAGCGAATTTTATGATTCGAGATTTTAGCCGGGCAGGATGTTTGGGAGGAAAACGCGAATGAAATTCACGAAGATGCAGGGAGCCGGCAACGACTTCATTATCATAAACAACATGGAAGAAAAGCTGCCTGTCGAAAAGCTTGGGACTTTGGCAAAACGAATATGCACAAGACGCCTTTCCATAGGCGCAGACGGACTTATGGTCGTGGATGCGCCGACGGAGGGCGGTGACTACAAGATGCGCTTTTACAATGCCGATGGAAGTCTCGGTGAAATGTGCGGAAACGGTGCCAGATGCATAGCAAGGTATGGGTACGAAAACGGCCTTGCAGGAATTATGCAGCGCGTGGAAACAACCGCCGGTCTTGTAATCGGGGAAAGAATCGATGAAAGACAGTATCGGATAAGATTAAACGACATCAGCAAAATCAATATCGACGAGAAAATTACCGTTGACGGAATCGAAAGAACCTATTCGTACGTTGAACTCGGAAATCCGGGTCTGCCGCATGTCGTAATGGAAATTCCGGGACTGTCAACCATGGATAAAGAGGAACTGAGACATCTCGGCAAGGAACTCCGATACAGCGAGAAATTTCCTAAGGGCGCCAATGTGAATTTTTACGAGATAACAGGTGAAGATACTTTCGTTGAACTCACATACGAACGAGGCGTTGAGGACTTTACCATGGCCTGCGGTACAGGTACGGGAAGCGTTGTTTCCGTGCTTACGGAAAAAAATCTTGTAAGCGGAAACGATGTGCGCGTAAGCGTGCCCGGCGGAGAACTGTTTATCACAATCAAAAAAGATTCCGAAGGCGGCGGTACGAAGGATATTTTCCTTACCGGACCGACCAACATCGTTGCAGAAGGCGTTGTTACGGACGAGGACCTTTTGCTTTAGAATCATCCATGTTTATGCCCGGATTGGTGGGAGAACACTCATCGGTTCGGGTATTTTTTCATTATATATTTGCATTTCTTGCGATTTTCCATTAAAATAGATGTATACATTCCGCGCGGATCTGCCGCGCCGGACCTTAGAAAGGAGCGCCGATGGCACAGTTATACTATAGATACAGCACAATGAACGCAGGAAAGTCCATTGAACTGATTAAAGTGGCATACAATTATGAGGAAAGAGGCAAGCATGTTCTTACGCTGATTCCGTCCACGGATGATCGATACGGAACAGGCGTGATAACATCCAGAATCGGAATCCAAAGAGAAGCGATGATCGTGGGGGACGATACGAATATTTTAGAGTTATTTATGCGTGAAAATGAAAAGCAGACAATCGACTGCGTTTTAATAGATGAATGTCAGTTTTTGAAAAAACATCATGTACAGGAACTGGTTGAAATTGTGGACAGCTTCGATGTTCCGGTGCTTGCTTACGGGCTGAAAAACGACTTCAGAAACGAGCTTTTCGAGGGCTCTTATTATATGCTGATTTATGCGGATAAAATCGAAGAGATTAAGACCATCTGCTGGTGCGGACGCAAGGCGACGATGGTAGCAAGAATTGTGGACGGACAGTTTGTAAAACAGGGCGAGCAGATTGTGGTCGGCGGCAATGATATGTATGTTTCCCTTTGCCGCAAGCATTATAACGACGGTCGTTTGGGACCGGACAGATAAGAACAAGGCGGGAAGATTATGAGTTTTGGAATGAGAAATGTGAGAAAAGTGCTGATTATGGCAGTTGTTTTGACGATAAGCATCTGCGGCTTCTTGTGTGCAGATCATGCTTTTGCGGCACAGCTAAGAACCGGTGTTGTCGCAACGACCTCACTCAATGTAAGAAGCGGAGCGGGCATTGAATATAAGCCTACAGGTTTTTTGGCTCTGTATGACAAGGTGACGATCTTGGATGAGACATATGACCGCAACGGCAGCAAATGGTATCACATAAAATATAAGACGACAAAGACGGGTTACGCATCTGCGGACTATATCACGGTTGAAAGCGGCAATGAGTATGTGTATGATGAGAAATTCGAGAATAAGCTTGATACTGAAGGCTTTCCGGAGACATACAAGACATATTTGAGAAAAATACACGCAAATCATCCTGAATGGACCTTTAAAGCAGCACATACCGGACTTTCATGGAACGATGTGATCGAAAAAGAAAGTGCCTTGGGCAAGTCTTTGGTTGCCTCAGGTTCCCCGGCTTCCTGGAAATCAAAAGCCGCGGGAGCATATAACGCGGAAACCGGCAAGTACATTGTTTTTGACAGCGGCGGATGGGTCTGTGCATCGCGGGGAATCATAAAATATTACATGGATCCGAGAAATTTTATGAATGAAGTGGGGATCTTCCAATTCCTGACCCATGCATATGATGGCGAAACGCAGACGGCAGCAGGTCTTCGCACCTTGCTTTCCGGCACATTCATGGATTCCTATCTGGCTGATGAACCGTCGGCAACTTACACAAGTGTCTTAATGGAAGCCGGGGCGAGAGCGAATGTCAATCCGTATGTACTTGCTTCCATGATTCTCGTAGAACAGGGTTCAAGCGGCAGGGGTAAATCTATCTCAGGCAGCGTATCCGGATATGAGGGATATTACAATTACTTCAATGTGGGCGCATATCGCAGCGGAAGCATGGATGCCGTTGAGCGAGGCTTGTGGTATGCATCGCAGGACGGCAGTTATTCGAGACCGTGGAACAGCATACGAAAGGCAATCGAAGGCGGTGCCGAGTTCTACAGCGAGAACTATGTTCAGAGCAGCAAAAATACATTGTATTTTAAAAAATGGAATGTAATGAACGGTATCGCTCAGGTGGCGCAGGGGCAGTACATGACCAACGTGCAGGGTGCGGAGAGCGAAGCTGCGGCACTCAGAAACGGATATGCTTCGGTGCTTGATACTTCGATGACTTTCCTGATTCCGGTATATGACAACCTGCCTTCAAAGGCCGCGGCACTGCCTGCGGACGGCGAGGAGGAAATTATTGAACCGACGGAGCCGGAAAAACCGGATACCCCGGACACACCGGACAAGCCGGATGAAGAGGCTGCAAATCAGGCGAAGATTCAAAAGTACAAAGACGGACTTGCCAAGACCGAAGTTATCAATCTGAAAGCGGAAGCCGGAAGAAAGAAAGTGAAACTCACATGGAAGAAATCAGCATCGGGCTATGCGGTGGATACTTATCAGATTTGGCGTTCGGTTAAAAAATCTTCAGGATATGCCAAGATATTCACATCTTCAAATCCGAAAAGCTGTTATTACATAAATACAAAGGGTTTGTCACCAAATACGAGTTACTGGTATAAAGTGAGAGGAGTGAGAACGGTATGCGGCAAGACGCTTTATACGCCGTTCACCAAAATTAATGTCAAAACGCAAAGGTGATGTTTATGAAAGACATTCTGTATTTTTTCAGTGATATGAATGCATTTTCCGTTGCTCTGCGGCTTTTGCTTGCGATGCTGCTGGGAAGTCTGGTGGGCGTGGAGAGAGCCAACAAGAGATATGCCGCAGGAATAAGAACCTTCGCACTTGTGTGCATGGGATCTGCACTTGCAACGTTAACGGGACTGTATCTATCGGAAATATCCGCATACCCTGCGGACATCGGCAGAATCCCGGCACAGCTTTTGTGCGGAATCGGATTCCTCGGTGCGGGTACGATTATCGTTACGGACAGGCGGCAGGTCAGAGGCCTTACGACCGCTGCGGGACTTTGGGTCACCGCAGCGATGGGAATTGCAATCGGCGCAGGGTTTATATGGGCGGCGCTGGTATGTTTCGTGCTGATGATTATAACGACGTATTTCATGTATTACATGACAAGACATGTGGAGAACCATACGAGAACCACGGAAATGTACATCGAACTGGAGCAAAAAGCCGTTGAAGTCCTTTTGGATTTTATGAAGTCCGAGGAATATGAAGTAAATTCCATCGAACGCAGAAAAGAGCAGCCGCTTGTTGAGGGTGACATGGTGCTCAGAATCAGAATCGACTTAGGCAAACGGGAAAATCACAAAATGATAATGCACGACATCAAGGCAATTGACGGCGTGCATTATGTGGAAGAGCTATCTTAATTCGGCATATTTACCCTGCCATGTATCAAGCAGATGCATGCGGTCATCGATGCCGTTTAAAATCGTGCGCTTGTTGAAGCTCCACGGCGGATTGATTAAAATGGAGCGGGGCGCATCGCCGGTAAGGCGATGGATTGTGACCTCGGGCGGTATGATTTCGAGGCATTCAACAACCAAATTAACATATTCTTCAATGGAAGCGAAAGGCTGGTAGTCGGGGTAGAGATATTCCATCTGCGAGCCTTTTACTATATTCAGAAGGTGGAGCTTCATGCCGAACAGCCCCGGGATAGAAGAAACATATCTTACAGAATCCAGCATATCGTCGTGAGATTCGTCCGGAAGTCCCAAAATAAGGTGCACGACGGTTTTTATCCCGCGTGCCGACAGCTGCACCATTGCTTGATCAAAAACGCTCAAATCGTAACATCTGTTTACCAGATTTGCGCTGTCTTCATGTATTGTCTGAAGTCCGAGTTCGACCCAGAGAAAATGGGTTTTGTTGATTTCGGACAGAAGGTCTAGAACTTCTTCGGAAAGACAGTCGGGCCTTGTGCCGATCACAAGTCCTTCAATCTTTGGGTTTTTCAAGACTTCGTTGTATTTTGCGGCGAGTTCGGATACCGGGGCGTAAGTGTTTGTGTGATTCTGAAAGTAGCCGAGATAGCGTGCATGCGGCCATTTGTCCGAAAGCAGGCGGATTTGACCGTCGATATCGGAAGCAAATTCTCCGGAACCGCTGTCGGAACAAAAAATACATCCGCCCACGCCTTTTGAGCCGTCACGATTGGGGCAGGTGAAGCCGCCGTCGATGGCAAGCTTGATGGTTTTCTCACCGAAAGTCCGCTTCAGCCAGGTGCTTATAGAATGATATCTTTTATCTCCGAAAAGTTTTTGTAAATCTTCATTTAATGCCGTATTCATAGGGATTTTCCTCTTTATATTCGCTCGATTTTGTGGTATAATTTAATGTCATATAATAAATTTAAAATAAAAACCCAAACTTGTCAAGAAAGGAGGCGCGGGAGATGAATACAGAAAAAAAGACGAGCCCTGCGGAATGCAGGATCTGCAGTGAGTTTGCCAATCACGGATACTATCCGCAGGAACCGGAAACCAAGGTTGACAAGAAGCATGTACTGCTCCATTCCTGCTGCGGACCGTGCAGCACGGCATGCATCGAAAGACTTTTGCCGGACTACAAGATAACCGTATTCTTTTACAATCCGAATATCACGGACTCCGAAGAGTACGAAAAACGAAAAGAAGTTCAAATTCAGTTTATCAATGCGTTCAACCGGCGCGTCACGGATGAAGACAAGATTTCATTCATAGAAGGAGAGTATTTGCCGGAGGACTTTTATAAAGTCTGTGCCGGCTACAGCAATGAGCCCGAAGGAGGACTGCGCTGTACCGAATGCTTCCGCTTGAGAATGGAACGAACGGCACAGGTGGCAGCAAGGACCGGAAATCCGATTTTCGGCACCACACTGACGGTAAGCCCGCACAAGAATTATCCGCTTATTTCGGCGCTGGGGACGGAAATTGCCGCACTTTACGGCATTGAGTTTCTCGACGTGGATTTTAAGAAGAAGAACGGATTCCAAAGGAGCATAGAACTTTCCAAGGAATACGGGCTTTACAGGCAGAACTACTGCGGGTGCGAATACTCGAAATGGTATTAGAAACAAAAGACTTTAAATAAATTCACACAAGAGGAGGACATAACAATGTTACCATTAATTTTACCTGAAAACTACGAATCAGCCATAGATCTTATGGAAAGCCAGAGAGCAATCAAAAAAATCAAAGACTTTTTCCAGCAGGAATTGGCATACGGACTGCAGCTCCGCCGTGTATCGGCACCGCTTTTTGTTGACCCGAAGACCGGTCTCAACGACAACCTGAACGGCACAGAAAGAAGAGTAAGCTTTACCCTCAAGGATATTGACGAACTGGAAGTGGAAGTCGTACAGTCCCTTGCAAAGTGGAAGAGAATGGCGCTCGGCAAATACGGAATCGAGCCGGGACACGGCATCTACACCGATATGAACGCCATCAGAAGAGACGAAGACCTCGATAACCTTCATTCCGTTTATGTTGACCAGTGGGACTGGGAAAAAGTTATCACAAAGGAACAGAGAACTGAAGAATATCTGAAAGAAACGGTTACGACCATTTACAATGCGATTAAGAACCTCGGCGACTATGTAAACAGACTTTACAGAAACATTCAGACGGAAATTCCGAATGAAATCTTCTTTGTCACGACGCAGGAACTGGAAGATATGTATCCGGACAAAACTCCGAAGGAAAGAGAAGATGCGATAACCAAGGAGCACGGTGCGGTGTTCATCATGAAAATCGGCGGACAGCTGGCTTCCGGACAGAAACATGACGGAAGATCCCCGGACTATGATGACTGGGAATTAAACGGTGACATTATCCTTTGGAACGAGGTGCTCGACCGCGCATTCGAGATTTCTTCCATGGGTATCCGTGTCGATGCGGAAGCAATGGGACGCCAGCTCGAATTGGCAGGATGCCCGGAAAGAGCAGAACTTCCGTTCCAGAAAGCAATTTTAAACGATGAACTGCCGTACACAATCGGCGGTGGTATCGGACAGAGCAGACTCTGCATGTTCTTCCTCCGCAAGGCACACATCGGTGAAGTGCAGGCATCCGTATGGCCGCAGGCAATGATAGACAAATGTGCTGAGAACAACATTTATCTGCTTTAATTACTTAAATAATCCGAAGTCGGGAAGAATCAGAAATGAAATACGTAAATGTAGTAGTCGAAAACAAAAGCAAACATACGGATATGATTTTTACATACAGGGCTTGTGATTCCGGTGCCAAAACCGGTGACTGCGTTCTGATTCCTTTCGGCAGAGGGAATAAGACTAAACGCGGCTTTGTTTTCGGCATTACGGATGCTGCCGACTGCCCCGAAGAGAAAATCAAAGACATACAGGGCATTGATCCAAACCTCTGCCTCAGCGAAGAGATCATTAAGACAGCAGCATGGATGAAACAGCGATATGCCATTACCTATTCCGATGCCATAAACTGCTTTCTGCCGCCGGGAAAACCCGCAGCAGAGGGAAAACAAAAAGAACCTTACAAGGATATTGAGGGAAATTACACGCAGCCGGACGCATTGACCGGCGAACAGCGGATTGCCGCAGATGCGATAAAAAGTGCGATTGACGAAGGCAGGCAGGAGAACTTCCTGATTCATGGAGTAACCGCAAGCGGGAAAACCCAGGTATATATGGAGGTGATTTCCGAATGCCTTGACAGAGGCAGAACCGCGATTGTGCTTGTACCGGAAATATCGCTTACGGGACAGCTTATTGAAAGATTTGTCGGAAGGTTCGGCAAGGAAGCGATTGCCGTCATGCATAGCAGGCTTACGCAGCGGGAAAGATATGACGAATGGCAGAGAATTCGCAGCGGAAAGGCAAAAATCGTAATCGGCGCCAGGATGGGAGTCTTTGCACCGCTTGCCAACATCGGAGCAATCATAATGGACGAAGAGCACGAAGCCAGTTATAAGTCCGATATGACCCCGAAGTATGACACCGTGGAAATTGCACTGAAGCGTACGGCAGCGTGGGGCGGAGTTCTGGTGCTCGGAAGCGCAACACCCTCCGTCACCTCCTACGAGCGGTGCCGGGAGGGGATTTATCACCTTCTCACATTGAAAGAAAGATACAACAAAACTCCACTGCCGCATATTGAGATTGTCGACATGCGGGAGGAACTGCGAAGCGGGAATATGACGATTTTCAGCCGCAGGCTGTTTGATGCCGTATCGGATGCACTTCGGGAAGGCGAGCAGGTCATTCTCATGCAGAACAGGAGAGGTTATTCGAACTTCGTATCCTGCAGAGAATGCGGGGCCGTCATGAAATGTCCGGAATGCGGAATCTCGCTGGTCTATCACAAGAGCAGCGGATCTTTGGAATGTCATTACTGCGGCAGGAAGTACCGGCTTCCGGAGAAATGCCCGGAATGCGGAGGCAGATATCTCAAGCATTTCGGCATCGGGACGGAACAGGTGACAGAGGCTGTCTCAAAATATTTTCCGGATGCCGTGACGGCGCGTCTTGACTTTGATACCGTAAAGAAACGCTGCGAAATGGACCGGATACTGTCTGATTTTGCGAAGAAGAAAACGGATATACTCGTCGGAACCCAGCTGGTTGCAAAGGGCCTTGACTTCGATAATGTGGGTGTTGTCGGAATCATCGCTGCGGACGTAACACTCAATATTCCGGATTTTCGTTCGGCAGAGAGAACTTTTCAGCTGATCACGCAGGCCGCGGGAAGAGCCGGCAGAGGCACGAAACAGGGACTTGTGGTTGTACAGACATACGAGCCGGATAATTACACGTTCCGCTTTGCAAAGGACAATGATTATGATGATTTTTTCAAAGAGGAAATTAAATTAAGGAAGTTTATGAACTATCCGCCTTTCGGTGATATCATCATGGTAAGTTTCACTTCCGCGGACGAGCGGGATGCGGTTTCGGCCGCGGCACGGTGCGAAGCATACATGAAAAACGCACTCGGATCGGAAAACAAGGGAAATGTTCTTTCGCACAAACCGGACACTTTGTTCAAGGGCAGGGACAGTTTCCGGGAATATATCGTCATAAAATGCCCGAAGAACCTCGGGAACAACGGAAACGAAAGAAATCGATACATGTTTTATTTGGAAAGCTTTCAAAGAAAGCTCACGGATGAAAAGGCAAATGTGAACATAACGGTGGATGTGAATCCGTACAGTATTTTCTAAAACCAGGAAGGAGAATCAGAAGATGGCAATAAGAAATGTTGTGCTGGAAGGCGACGAAATACTCAGAAAAAAATGCAGAGAGGTTACGGAGGTTACCGACCGCATTCGGATGACCATGGAGGATATGCTTGAGACGATGCGAAGTGAATACGGAGTCGGAATCGCAGCACCCCAGGTTGGGATTATGAGAAGAATGTTCGTTGCCGAGCCGGAACCGGGAAGGGTTTATTACATGATTAACCCGGTTATTCTGGAGCAGAGCGGTGCAGATCCGGGAGATGAAGGCTGTCTCAGCGTTCCCGGCAAAATCGGCACGGTTACAAGACCTGATTATATCAAGATTGAGGCTCTGGATCTCTCCGGAGACAAACAGACTTACGAGTTCCATGATTTCGATGCAAGAGTTATGTGCCATGAATATGATCATCTGGACGGAATTCTCTATATCGATAAAGCAGTGAATATAAGGGATGCGGACGAAGATTACCAGGAAATCGAGGATTTTGAAGAGTAGGAGCAGCAAATGAAAATAGCATTTATGGGAACACCGGAATTTGCCGTTACGGTTTTGGAGGGTCTCCTTAATACAAAACACGAAGTGGGGCTTGTCGCAACGCAGCCGGATAAGGCAAAGAACCGGGGAAAGAAAATTCAATATACGCCTGTGAAGGAAAAGGCTCTTGAGCATAACCTCAAAGTTCTTCAGCCTGAAAGGGTAAGAGGGAACGAAGAATTCCTCGAAGAACTCAAAGACTACAGGCCTGACATCATTGTGGTGGTTGCGTACGGACAGATTCTGCCGAAGGAAGTCCTGGGACTTCCGAAATACGGCTGTGTAAACGTACATGCATCGCTGCTTCCGAGGCTCAGAGGCGCAGCACCGATTCAGCGCGCAATCATCGAGGGCGATGAGGAGACCGGCGTTACGATTATGCAGATGTCGGAAGGGCTTGACACGGGGGATATGCTCGCCAAAGAAAGCATCAAGATCGGCACGATGAATTACAGCATGCTGCACGATGCGCTTGCGGAAATCGGTGCAGAACTCATGGTCCGCACACTTGAACGAATAGAAGAAGGTACAATTTGTCCTGAGCCGCAGGATGACAGCAAATCCAGCTATGCCAAGATGGTATTTAAGCAAGAAGGAAAAATTGACTTTACGCGGCAGCCGGAAACAGTGGAACGTCTTATCAGAGGCTTTGACCCGTGGCCGGGTGCTTTTTGCGAATATGAAGATATGGTAATGAAACTTTGGAAAGCACAGCCGCTTTGCGAAAACACCGGAAAAGAGCCGGGAACCATTACCGAGGTTTCCGCCCGGGGCATTAAAATTGCCTGCGGAGACGGAGCACTCCTGGTAAGCGAGATTCAGGTTCCGGGAAAGAAACGCGTTGCGGTTTCGGAGTATTTAAAGGGAAATCAGATTAAAGAAGGGATTATTTTAAAGTAACAGGGAGGATGTATTATGTGGGATAGTTATTTTTCGTATTACGCGACAGGAATACTGTTGATTCCTGCGATTCTTTTTACGCTTTATGCGCAGATGAAGGTTAAATCGAACTTCAGCCGCTATTCAAGAATCAGAAACGACAGAAATCTGACGGGTGCCCAGGCGGCAAGAAAGGTTCTCGATGCCAACGGGCTCACCGATGTAAATATTGAGGCTGTCAGAGGGAGCCTCACCGACCATTATGATCCGAGAAAGCGCGTTCTCCGCCTTTCCGAATCGGTATGCAATGTCAACTCCATTGCGGCAGTAAGCGTGGCCTGCCACGAAGCAGGGCATGCGCTTCAGCATGCAAACGGCTATGCACCGCTCAAAATCAGAAACAGCATCGTTCCGCTCGTAAACTTTGCTTCGAATTTCAGCTGGATTCTGGTTGTGATCGGAATCGGCCTGCTTGCATCAAACAACTATATCGGAGATACGGTTTTCAATATCGGAGTCATTATGATGGTTATTGTAATTCTCTTTCATACCGTTACGCTTCCGGTGGAATTTAACGCAAGCAGCCGGGCACTGAAACAAATGGAAGAACTTGCGATTATCGATGAGGACGAGGAAGTGGGCGCAAAGAAGGTGCTCAGAGCCGCAGCTCTCACTTATGTGGCAGCACTTGCGGTTGCAATCGGCAACCTTCTCAGAATGCTTGCACTCAGAGGAAGAGATTAATGGATTTAAACAGAAAAACCGCCTACGAAATCCTTCTGGATGTCGAGAAAAACGACGCATACTCAAATTTTGCCATCAATCATTTTGTCAAGAAGAATGAACCGGACAAAGAAGCGTTTGTGAGAGAACTTGTATACGGCGTTCTCGAGAACAAGATTCTGCTCGACTACTATCTGGATGCATTGATACCGAGCGGGGTTAAGAAGGTAAAAAAACAGGAATTGACGCTCCTTCGCATGGGCCTTTATCAGCTTGTGTATATGGACTCGGTTCCCGCATACGCCGCCTTAAACGAGACGGTGAGTCTGGCGAGACGATTTGTGCGCGGAAAAGATAAATTCATAAACGGAGTTCTCCGCGGATACCTCAAGAACAAAGAGGAAATTCCGCTTCCGGATTCCGAAAAAGAACCCGTGAAATATCTAAGCGTCGCGTATTCCGTAAATGAATGGATTGTAAAGCTTTGGCTGGATACCTACGGCAGGACGCAGACAGAAGCAATCCTGAAAGCCATAAACAAAACACCGAAACTTTCCGTTCGCGTGAACCTAATGAAGACGGATGCGGAAACGCTCGCCGGTGAATTGCAGAACGAAGGGTTCTGCGTTGAAACTTCCGACAAAACAGATCGGGGATTGTTTGTAAGCGGAAGCAGACTGCTTGAGAGCAATGCATATAAACGGGGATATTTTTCCGTTCAGGACATTGCGTCCGTGATGGCATCCGACATCCTGGATGCAAAGCCGGGCGATACGGTTATTGATGTCTGTGCGGCTCCGGGCGGCAAGACGATTGCAACGGCGGAAAGAATGAGAAACCAGGGAAGAATCCTTGCCATGGATTTTTATGAGCATAAACTTGCGCTTATTGAGGAGCAGGCAAGGCGCTGCGGTATTGACATTATTGAAACAAAGTGCCATGATAGTACGGAAGGCATTTCCGAATTTGCCGGCAGGGCAGACAGGGTTCTTGCAGATGTTCCGTGCTCGGGACTTGGGGTAATGGGAAGAAGACCCGAAATTAAGTACAGAGAAAACCCCGATTTGCAAGAACTTACACAAAAACAAGCCAAAATACTTGAGCAGGCTTCCCATTATGTAAAACTGGGAGGAACGCTCGTATACAGTACTTGTACAATTAACAGAAATGAAAACGAAAGGCAGATTGAAAATTTCCAGGAGAAACACGCTGATTTCAGGGTGGATAAGGAAATTCAGCTTTTGCCGACAGAGGGTACAGACGGATTTTTTATTTGCAGAATGATTCGGGGATAACCCGTGGAAGGAGTAAAATATGCATGTCGGTTTCAAATCCGATAAGGGATTAAGAAGAACAAACAATGAAGACGCATGCTTTGTGATGCTTCCCGATAAGGTTTATGTCGTAGCGGACGGTGTGGGCGGCAGCAATGCCGGGGAAATAGCAAGCCGAACCGCAGTAAACGAAATCGCAAACTACATAACGGAGCATCCGATTGCGACGGCGACCAACAAATATGCAATCGTAAACTATCTCCAAAACTGCCTTGACGAGGCAAACAAAGAGATTTTCCGATTATCGCATACATATGAAGAAAACAGCGGAATGGCTACGACAGCCGTAATCGTATATGCAATCGACAACAAGGCATATATAACAAACGTAGGAGACAGCAGAGCGTACCTTTACAGGCACGGCAAGCTTGTACAGCTCACAGAGGATCATACCTATGTGAATACTCTCGTAAAAGCCGGAATCCTTTCCAAGGAGCAGGCGGAGGTCGACGAACGAAAGAATGTGATCACCAAGGCACTTGGAGCGGAACCGACTGTTGAACCTGATTTTTTCCAGGTGGAAATCATGAAAGATGACATTTTCGTCATTTGCACCGACGGACTTTATGACGAGGTGGAAAACGGCGAGATGATAGAGGTTTTGAATAAACATCAGTCGATGTCTGATGTTTGCACCGAATTGATTAATCGGGCAAACAAAAATGGCGGCAGAGATAACATAACGGTTATTTGTTTAAAAGTTACGGAGGAGGATATCGATGAGCAGTAGATTATTGGCCGGAAGGTATGAACTGATTGAAAAAATAGGCGAAGGCGGAATGGCGATTGTATATAAGGCAAAGTGCCGCCTTCTGAACAGATATGTGGCAATTAAGATTTTGCGTCCCGAATTCACCAAGGACGAGCAGTTCGTTGAGAATTTCAGAAGAGAATCTCAGGCGGCAGCGGGACTTTCCCATCCGAACATTGTGAGTGTTTACGATGTCGGACAGGAGGGCAATATTCATTTTATCGTAATGGAGCTTGTGGAAGGCAAAACCTTGAGCGAGCTTATTGAGGAAAAGGGCAGACTTGACTATAAGGAAGCAATCAATATCACAAGACAGGTTGCATCTGCACTGAGCCTCGCACACAAGAATCAGATTGTACATAGAGATATTAAGCCGCACAATATACTGATTACCAATACAGGTGTCGCAAAACTTGCGGATTTCGGTATTGCAAAGGCCGTAAGTGCGTCTACGATCATAGGCGGAAACAATAAAGTGATGGGTTCGGTTCATTACTTTTCGCCGGAACAGGCAAGGGGTGCCTATGTGGACGAAAGGTCGGATATTTATTCTCTCGGTATCGTTCTGTATGAGATGCTCACGGGAAAAGTACCGTTTGATGGGGACAATCCGATTTCCATCGCGCTCATGCACATAAACGACCCAATGCCTTCGGTCAGTGCCGAGGTTCCGGGAATTCCTCCACAGCTTGAAAAAATCATCATGAAAGCAACGGATAAGTATCAGACGAATCGCTACAGAACCGCGGACGAAATGATCGAAGATCTTGACAATATAGAGTTTATAACCAAGGTTATGGGGCAGAAGGCATTTACCATTGCCGGCGAAGAGGAAAAAGAACAACCGGCTGCATCGGCGCACCCGGAAAGGGAACGAGTACACCGCAAGAGCGAAGCTGCCGGAAATGCCGAGGAATCGGATAAAGCACTGGAAAAGGCAAACAAAATCTCAACGGGATTCATTATCGGTGCTGTTGCGGTACTGGTTATCGCAGGCATTATCGGTCTCGGTGCACTTCTTGGCTGGTTCAGCGGCGACAGCGAAGAAATTAAGGTGCCGAATTTCGTCGGAAGAACTTTTGAAGAAGCACAGGCGCTGGCGGAAGAAAGCGGCCTTGAAATCGCACGCGGCGAAGATGTATACAGCCCGGATCAGGAAGAAGGCAAGATTACGTCGCAGAATCCTACCGCCGATTCTGTTGTTTCACCGGGCAAATTAATAACGGTATATGTAAGTAAGGGCAAGAAGGACGGTGTGGTTCCTAAGATTGTCGGAATGGATTACAAAGAAGCGAGCGAGTATCTGAAGACATTCGGATTTGAACTTGGAATCGTAAAGACAGAGAGTAGTACTCTGCCGGAAAATGTTATTATCGAACAATCGGTTGAAGAAGGCAGTACCGCATCAAAGGGTACAAAGATTGATGTTACCGTCAGTGACGGAAAAGGCAAAGAAACGGTCAAAATGCCGAATCTGATCGGTAAGACCCCGGATGAAGCAAACGCAATCATCGACACCGAGGGGCTCAAACTTGGAGATGCATCCTACGAAGAAACCACAACTACCGCACAAAATCTTATTTTCTGGCAGCAGTATCCGGAAGGAACAGAGCTTGAAAAGGGAACAGCTGTAAGTTATAAGGTAAGCAAAGGAGAAAAACCGAGCGGAAGCGGCAGCGAAGATTTCGGTGACGGCACGGAATCCGGAGACGAGTAATTGCTTATGATTGGATTGATAAAAAAAGGAATCGGCGGATTCTATTATGTAGAGACTGACAAGGGCCTGATTGAGGCAAAGGGAAGAGGAATTTTCAAAAAGGACGGGATCACGCTGATGGTCGGAGACAATGTTGAAATCAGCATCATCGACGAGGTCGAAAAGAAAGGCGTCATCGAAGCGATTCTTCCCCGGAAGAACCAATTTATCCGGCCGCCGATTGCGAATGTGGATGTTTTTGCAATCGTGTTTGCACCGCGAAAACCCAAGCCGAACTTTGCTTTGATTGATAAGTTCCTTATCATGGCGAAGATGAAGGGTGCAGAAGCGATTATCTGCATTAACAAATGCGACTTGGCAAGTGAAGACGAAATTGCCGAAATAAAGGCCATGTATGCTCCGGTCTATCCGGTGCTTGAAATAAGTGCCAAAACAGGCAAAGGAATCGATGCACTTGAGGATGAGATTTCAGGAAAGAGGGTGGCTCTTGCAGGGCCGTCCGGTGTCGGAAAATCAACGATTCTCAACCGCATGATTCCGTATGCCAACATGGAAACCGGTTCCGTCAGCGAAAAAACCCAGCGGGGAAAACATACCACCCGCCATGTTGAAATCTTTGACGCATATAAGGATGCAAAGGTATTCGATACGCCCGGCTTCACTTCTTTTGAGATTTTGGAGGCGGAAGAAGACAACTTGCAGGCATATTATCCGGAATTTGAGCCGTATGCGGGCAGCTGCAGATATGACAACTGCAGGCATATCAAAGAACCCGGCTGCACGGTGCAGAAGGCTGTTTCGGACGGCAGAATTCACCCAAGGCGATACGACTCCTATGTGTCGAACATGGAAGAGATAAAAAAAAGAAAGAAATACTGACTGTAATTAAGCAGCCGGTTGAGAAAGAGGTAAGAAATGAAACTTGCACCATCGATTTTGTCGGCGGATTTTGCCAATCTGCTTGCCGATGTAAAAAAAATTGAAAACGGAGGGGCAGATTACATTCATGTCGATGTCATGGATGGGCATTTTGTGCCGAACATAAGCTTCGGTGCGCCTGTAATGAAATGTCTGAACGGCAAAACGAGCGTTCCGTATGATGTCCACCTTATGATTGAGAATCCGGATCTATACATTGATGATTTTGTCACTCCGCAGACAAAGTACATAACCGTTCATCAGGAAGCTTCAAGGCATCTTCATCGCACGATTCAGAAAATTAAATCACATGGAATCAAAGCAGGAGTAGCAATCAATCCGGCAACGCCGGTATCAACCCTGTCGTGCGTATTTGAGGATGCAGACCTTATCCTGATCATGTCCGTAAATCCGGGATTCGGAGGACAGAAGTTCATACCGGGTGCGGTTTCCAAAGTGGAAGAACTTGCCCGCCTGAAACGGGAAAACGGCTATCGCTTTGCGATTGAAATTGACGGTGGGGTTACCCTTGACAATATCAAAATGCTTGCAGATGCAGGTGTTGAAATTGCGGTTGCGGGTTCTGCGGTATTTAAGACCGAAGATCCTGCGGAGCAGGCGAAGAAATTTAAGCAGATTTGATTGACGTAATTAATAAAGCAGAGGTTTAAAATGGATTTACTTATTGCGTTTCTTGTTTTTATAGTGGTTATGGTTTCGGCGATTATCTTTGATTATACGATGATAATCGCCCTTGTCATTGGTCTTGCTGCGTTCATGCTGGTAGGAAAACATCGTGGATTTTCTTTTAAATCCATGACAAAAATGGGAATGGAAGGCGGAAAAAGCTCTCTTATTGTCCTTGAAGTCATGTGCATTATCGGCTTTGTAACCGCCACATGGAGAATTTCGGGAACAATAACTATTTTCGTTTATTATGGGATGCGAATTATTACGCCTTCTTTATTTTTGATTATCACATTTTTGCTTTCCTGCCTTCTCAGCTATGCGCTCGGAACGTCGTTCGGGGTTGCGGGCACAGTGGGCGTTATCTTTATGACGCTGGCCAGAAGCGGAGGAGTGGATCCCGTGATTACGGCAGGGGTTTTGATGAGCGGCGTGTATTTCGGCGACAGAGGATCTCCGGTATCTTCCAGTGCAAACATGGTCGCAAGCATTACGGACACTAAGATTTACGATAATGTAAAGCAGATGATGAAAGTTGCAATCGTGCCGTTTGCGATTACCCTTATTGCATATTCGATACTTTCGGTGACAAATCCGATTAGCCATGTCGATACAGAACTTGTAAAGGCATTTGAAAGCGAGTTTAATCTCTCCATGTGGGCTTTTGTGCCGGCAGTCTTTATGATCTTGCTGCCGCTTCTTAAAGTGGGAGTCATTACTTCAATGGGCGTAAGCATTGTAAGTGGGATTCTGGTTGCCTGTCTCGTACAAAAAATACCGCTGATTGAAGTCATCAAGGTGTGCATCATGGGATACAAAGCAGACGGAGAGGGGCTCGGTGCAATCTTAAACGGCGGCGGACTTGTTTCCATGCTCGAGATTGTCGGAATCCTGATTATTTCAAGCTGCTATTCGGGAATTTTCACGGAAACAGGCATGCTTGACAGCCTGCAGGAAAAACTCAGCAGCATGTGTACGAAATTCGGAAGATATACAGTCATGTTCCTTATGAGTCTGGCATCGGCGGCTATCTTCTGCAACCAGACCATTGCCACGCTTATTTGTGCAGATCTTTTGAAGAAACCGTATCTGGAAGGCGGAGGGACAAAAGAGGAAATGGCAATCGATATGGAAAATACGGTTATTCTTATTGCATGTCTAGTACCTTGGTGCATAGGCTGCTCGGTACCGCTTTCTTTCTTCGGGGTCGGACCGGAATGCCTGCCGTATGCAATCTATATGTATGCGGTACCGCTGCTGTATTTCGTATTGAAGAAGAGATGGTATAAGAATTAGGAAAACATAAGACCGATATTGGTAAGAAATGAAAAGGGGGCCGTGCAACAGAGCACAGCCCCTTTTGTTGTTATTCCGATGGGGTCGGATTGTAATTCGGATCATCCGGATCGTCGATGATATCATCATCGCCCGGAGTCGGATCTGTTCCGGGATCAGGTTTTACCGGTGTAAACGGTACATCCGGATCCGGTGGATAGGTTTCCGCATCCGGGTTATGCAGATTGCAGTAATAATGCGGAAGTTCATTTCCTTCTTCGTCAACCGGAGTTTCGGTTGCATATCCTGTCTTAACATAGGTGTCAGGGCAGTCCGGCGTTGCGAGATATCCGCTTTCCGAACATAATGTTACGCTGACTTCTGAAATTGCAGCTTTTTTAGGCTGCGTGCCTTTTGTGAAGTATTCCGTGCGTTTCTTCTTGGTCGAAGGTGTTACAAGCTGACCCGTTTTGGTGTCAATCGTTGCAGTCACAACATTTGAAGGGCGTTTGGAATAAGTTCCGCCTTTTGCATTGTCAACTTGGCTTATAATCCTGCCCCACAAGGTCGCGGCTTTCGGTGACATGGACGAAAGTTTAATGTTAACATCGTTTCCGATCCAAAGCGCTGCGGAGTAGTTTGCGGTGAAACCGTCGAACCAAATATCGAAGCTGTCGGATGTCGTACCTGTTTTACCACCGACTTTCGCACCGGCTACTCTTGCATAGGAACCGATACCTTCGGATACTACTGACTGAAGGACATCCCGCATAATCCATGCAACACCGGGATCCAAAACTTCGGTTTCCTTGGTCTTTCCCTCGAGGAGAAGATCACCGGTTTTTGTGGTTACTTTTGTATAGCAGCTGTAGCTCTTGTGTATGCCGTTATTGACAAATGTTGTATAAGCACTTGCCATTTCAAGCGTTGATGCGCCTTTGGTAAGGCCACCCATACCGAGAGCGGCAAGGTTCAGGTCATTTACATCGCCATCGTGAACAAGGGTCGTGAGACCGAACTTTTCAGCGATGTCATAGGAGTAATCAACCCCGACCTGTGCAAGGATCTTTACGGCACATACGTTTACGGACTGCTGGAGTGCAGTTCGGAATGTATAGGCTCCGCGGTACGAATTGTATGAGTTCTTCGGCCAGATTCTGCCGTTTATCTTCGTGGGTTCGTCCACAACGATGGAACCTGCAGTAATGTAATCACCCCAAAGTTTGGTTCCTTGTTTATCAAAGCCCGTGTCTACGAGAGGGAAGGTTTCGCCTTCTTGTTCCAATTCATAACTCTTCTGCAATGCCGCTGCGTATACGGCAATCGGTTTAATGGAAGAACCCGGCTGTCTCGGTGCGGTAGCACGGTTGTACAACATACGGCCTGAAATTTTTCTTCCGCCGATCATGGCCTTGATGGCCCCCGTCTTGTTATCGATTATCGTCATGGCCGACTGCGGCTGAATGATTTTCTGCTTGAGACTGTAGTCCTTCGTGGAAAGCTTGTCTCCGTCCTTAACAAAGAAATCAGGGTAGTCTTTGAAGAACTGTGCACTTACCACCAAATTGTTTTTGGAGTCGCGGCTCTTGTACTGTTGAGGAATGTTGATGTATCCACCCGGAATGGAGTAGAACTTCTTATTCTCTATTGTGTACATGCTCTTGAACTCAACGCTGTAATCCGTCTGGCCTTGAACGGTTGTGTCGTAGATTGCAAGGCGTTTGCCGGAATATATGGTCAGGGAACCGTCGTCATTCCACTTGTATTCACTTGATTTCAGCTTAAATGAACCGTCTTTGCCGATGTAGTTTGAATATGCGTAAAGCATGATGCCGCCGCCGTTTGAATTTAGTATATTTCCGCGCTTATCGGTTCTGTATCCGATCGGTTCAGGGAAGTTTGCATCATTTTTATATTCTTTCTCGATCACTTCCTGGGCTTGAGAGTCCATCGTCGTATAAATCTGAATTCCGCCGTTATATACGATGCCGGCAGCTTTCGTATAATCATATCCGTATTCGGACTGCAGGTCACTGATAACCTGCGTGATTACATAATCCGCGAAGTAATTGGAAACTTCATTAAGCTCGTCCAGATTCGGATTAACGATGTCCTTGATTTCAACGGCTTTTGCTTCTTCATATTCAGCATCCGTAATGTATCCCTGGTCGTGCATGAGCATGAGACATGTCTGAATACGGCTCTTTGCCGCCTCGTTCCATACATAGGCGTAATCGCCGCTCTTTTTGATGAGATTCGGTGTATCTTCTGTTATTTCGTCTGCAGAAACCTGCAGAACCAGTCTGTATGTGGAAGGCGCCTGCGGCATTGCAGCAAGGGCAGCTGCTTCGGCAATGGTTACATCCTCAATATCTTTTGAAAAGTATGCCTGTGCAGCGGTCTGAACACCGTATCCGCAGCCGAAGTTAACCGTATTGAGGTAGGCTTCGAGAATTTCACTCTTGCTGAGTTTGCTTTCCAGAATTACGGCATAATAGGCTTCCGTAATCTTTCTGCTGAGCGTTCTCTCCTGCATCTCGTCCATGAGATAGAGGTTTCTTGCAAGCTGCTGTGTTAATGTACTTGTGCCGCTTACGTGTCCGCCGTTAAAAATTGCGTCCTTGATGGCCCCGAAGATACGGATAATATTGAAACCGTGATGTTTCTCGAAAGTTTTATCTTCAAGTGCGATGAAGGCTTTCTGAACATGATCCGGAATCTGGTCAATGCTCACAATGGTTCTGTTTTCGTCAGCAAAAACATTGTCGATAATCTGACCGCTGTCATCATACAGAATCGAGCTTTGCGAAAGGAGACTGTAAATATTGTTTGTCTCTATTTTCGGGGCTCTGATGATTACGATGGTTGCATATGCGGTTATCAGAAGTGCGATAGCCAAAAATATGCATATTAAAAATTTTATAAATTGCTTCTTGTTTAATTTGTATTTTTTCTTTCCTGAAGACGGCCTCGAACCCGCAGCTGCAGCAGCTTCGGCCGCTTCGAGTTCCATACGTCTGTCTCGCCTGGATTTGTGCGTCGTTTCGCTCAATCAAATCACCCGCTTTCTTTAAATTTCATAATCTCATCCAAAATATTTAGATACATACACCGAAATTATACCATATCAGCCAAATAAATACAAACATTTTCAATATTATCCAACGACCAAAATCAGGTATTGTAAAACAATGTAAAATAGTATATGATTAACGGAAGGGATTCATTAAAATGCTCCGAAACGAACGCGGAGGAAAAATGAGGCGAAAATGCTTTTTTATTCTTATTCTTGTACTTACATTGCTTGCATTTATCGATGCTTTGGGGATTCCGCTGAAACCGGCACAGCTTCCGCCGGGAGAATCCGAAGCGATTACCTGCACGGGCAAGATTCTGCGCATCCAATCCAAAGACGGAAGGACCGACATGCAGATAAAACTCTTAACATACGGTGATAAAAAAGTGGATTTCAGCGAAAATATACTGGTTTCCGTCTATGAAAATCTCAATGTCTGCAGCTTGTCACGCAGCATCATTTCGTTCAGAGCCGTGCTTCGCGATGCGCCGGAGGCAGGAAATCCACACTGCTTCAGCTACCGAAAATATCTCAAAAGCAAAGGAATCGGCAAAATCGCAGTGATACGGACATTCAAAATTGTGGGAACGCAATTTACCCCGGCAGATTTGTACGAAAGAGCAATTTACCGGGCAAGGAGTAAGTTCCTGCAAAGTGTTTCCGCCAATGCAAGGGGCATGATTTCGGGTGTTCTTTTCGGCGACACGAGTCTCATGGAAGAGGACGTCTCTGAAGAATTTCGCCAAAACGGAACCTCGCATATTCTGGCGGTAAGCGGACTGCACGTGGGGATTCTTTACGGTATTTACAAAAAACTCGCAGGGAGACGAAGAAGTGCAGGGGCATTTGCGGCATTGCTTGCGATGCTTTTTCTGTACGGATCCCTTGCAATGTGGAGCGCCTCTTCAACAAGAGCGATATTGATGATTGCAGTCAGCACCGCAGGACGATATACAGACCGGCGCAATGACATGCTTACCGCAATGAGCGCCTCCGCGTTTATCTTGATTGCAAAGAACCCTTATGTGATTTTTGACAGCGGTTTTCAGATGTCGTTCCTTGCGATTACATCAATAGCCTTCTTAAGACCGGTCATGCCGAAGGTAGTACCGGAGAGCCTTGCGACAGCCATCGCGGTAAACATAGGGCTGCTCGTTTATCAAATATATTCGTTTAATTACTTCTCTTTCATGAGTATTATTGTCAATATTCCCATTATTTATATGACGGGATATTTCGTGCCGGCTGCGTTAGCCGGATTTTGTGCCTTCACGGCAGGGTGTGGATATGATTTCTTAAGACCGGTTGTGGAAGGTTTTGCCCTGATGCTTGAAAAAGTCAATCACGTCGTCAACTTTGGCGGACTTTTCGGGGCCAATGCGGTATCGCCTCCGCTCTTTGCAGTGCTGTTTCTCATCACTTCGATTTTTTTCGTTGCGTCAGAGAGTTTCTGCATCATGAAAAGCAGGAAAGAATATAAGAAAATCGCAGGTGTCCTCGCGGTCATTCTGGTTGTTTCAGCGGTGGGAGAAGGGTTTGCCTATTCGCCGATCACGCATGATGACATTATTTTTGTGGATGTGGGGCAGGGCGACTGTGTTCACATCAAAGCGGGAGGAAAAAACATCCTGATAGACGGCGGCGGAGCAGCGGAATATAATGTCGGGAAAAATAAATTAAAACCTTACCTCCTGAAAAACGGGGTTTCAGAGGTGGACGCAGCAATCGCGACGCATCGGCACACCGATCATTACAAGGGTCTTACGGAACTCAGCAGATGCATGAAAACAGGTGAAATTTACACTGAAATGACGAAAGGCAGGACTTTGCGAATGTCCGAAGATGTGTATATCGAAACGGTATGGCCGCTTATACTTCCCGAGGGCAGCACGCAGGATGAGAACAAGGACTGTTCCGTTTTTTTAATTCATTACGGCAGATATAAAGTACTCATTACAGGGGATCTCGACAGGGAGGGAGAACGGGCGTTAATCAAGCATTATGCGGGCACCGATATGCTGAAAGCCGATATTCTCAAGATCGGGCATCATGGAAGCGGAACAAGCACATCTCCGGAATTTCTAAGTGCGGTATCTCCTGATGCGGCAGTCATACAGGTCGGCAGGAACAATTACGGACATCCGTCGGAAGAAACCTTGAAAACTTTGGATGCGTTCGGCTGCGTGATGTTCAGAAACGACACGGATGGAGCGATCGGCATAAGATTTGACAAGAAAAACATCAGAATACACACAAATTCCTAATGCATATATTTTAAAACAATTGAAATGCATAGAAATAAAAGGTATAATATACATTGGTGATTTATTATGGCAAACAAAAAAGACAAACAGGAACATGCATACAAAAAGTTCGGTGCGGACTTAAAAAGTGATGATTTCGGACCGGTTCTTTTTTTGTACGGAATTGAACAGTACCTGGTCGAATGGGCGGCACTTTCTTTGGTGAAAAATTATGTAAATCCGGCGGCACTTTCTTTTGACTTTGTGAAAACGGACGATGAGAACACGCCGGTGGATGAGATTATTACCGCATGCGAGACTTTTCCGATGTTTTCGGAGAAGCGGGTTGTATGGGTAAGGAATCACTCGCTGCTGAAATCCATAAACCCAAAGGGCTTTTCGGCGGCTGACAAGGAAGCACTTCTCAGTTATTCGGAGAATCCGTCCGAACAGACCATCCTGATTCTTTCGACCGATGCGGACGGCGAGAAAAACGATTTTTTCAAAGAGCTGAAGAAAAAAAGCCGGTCATATGATTTTTCGGCATTGGATTACGCGCAGCTTGCGGCTTTTGCAGAAAAAAGATTCAGGGCCGCAGGCATTGCAATTAAACGCGACATTCTGCGCTATATGATTGAGGAAAGCGGATATTTCAATAAAGAGGGCGAGTACAGAATCCTCAACCTTGAGAATGACATTAAGAAGATAATCGCACACAGCGACGGCATGGAAGTACGGCTTGAGGATGTTTCAGCAGCATTAAACGGAGACATGGATACTTTTATCTTCAATTTTCTGGATGCTGCGGCCGGCAAGAAAAAGGATGTGGCGTTTACGCTTATGCACAACATGCTGAACGCCGGAAGCGATGTGTTTGCGGTAACGAAAATGCTCATAAATCAATTTGAACTTATGCTTGAGGTCAAAGAGTTCAAAGAAGACGCAATGCCGATGCCGGAAATCGTCAAGATAATGAAAATTCACGAATTTCGGATAAAAAAAGCAATACAGGCGGCTGACCGGTTTACAAAAGCCAAACTCAAAGAAATACTGGTACAGCTTTACGAAATAGACAGAAATATCAAAACGGGCGTTTTGGAGCAAAATCTTGCGCTTGAATTATTAGTGGGGAGGATATAAAAATTGCAGCAGTTGAATCACAACAAACAGATGAAAGCAGACCTCATGCTCATTCTTGTAACTTTGTGCTGGGGAATTTCGTATTATCTGATGGACATCTGCCTTGCAGACATGGATCCGTTCACGCTGAACGCATTCCGGTTTCTGGGAGCGTTCTTAATCGCAGCCGTGTTCTCATGGAATAAGATTAAAACCGTAAACAAAACAACACTGAAGTACAGTGTAATTGTTGGGATTGCATTGGTGTTCGTGTACATAGGAGCGACCTTCGGGGTGAAATACACAACCCTTTCGAATTCCGGTTTCCTCTGTGCGCTTACGGTGATTTTTACACCGCTTTTTGCATGGATTTTTCTCAAAGAAAAACCAAACAAGAAACTGACCATTGTCGTTCTTATGTGTCTTGCAGGCATTGCGCTCCTCACATTAAAGGATGATTTTTCGATTAACAGGGACAATTTAAAGGGTGACTTGCTTTGCATTATGTGCGGCATCGCTTATGCTATTGATTTGCTTGTTACGGAAAAGGCTGTGTCGAATGAAGAAGTGGATGCGTATCAGATGGGGGTATTCCAGCTGGGAGTAACGGGGACATTGAACCTCATTATGTCCTTCCTTGTTGAAACACCGCATCTGCCGACAACGGCAGCCGTATGGGGCTCAGCACTGTTTCTTGCTGTATTTTGTACAGGTGTGGCATTCATCGTGCAGCCGGTTGCACAGCAATACACAACGGCATCTCATACAGGTGTAATCTTTGCGCTTGAGCCGGTATTTGCAGGCGTAGTCGCTGCGGTATTTGCACATGAGATACTTTCGTTTAAATCATATTTAGGTGCCTTTCTTATGGTGGCGAGTATTTTCATTATGGAAATCGACTTCAGTGCCATTGGAAATAAAAAATCAAAAGATGTAGAAGTATTGGAGCAGAAGAAAAGGAGGCAAGCAAGTGAATCGATTATACATTAAATCACACGATACTGCTCAAAAGACCATGGAAGGTCTGTACAAGGATTTGGAGAGAAGAATCATCGCAAGCCCACCGGGGCAGTGCCCGGTTGACTTAACGGCTTCTTTCCTGAGGCTTTGTCATTCGCAAAGCTGCGGTAAATGTGTGCCGTGCCGTGTCGGGCTCGGGCAGCTGCAGCACATCATCGATGACATCGTCGACATTGATAATGAAACAGAAATGGACAAGCTGAAACTTTTGGAAAGAACAGCGGAGGCCATCAGTGTTTCGGCGGACTGTGCCATCGGTACCGAAGCCGCAAACATGGTACTCAGAGGGCTGAAAGGATACAGGGAGGACTTTGAGTCCCATATTTTGAACCATACCTGTACCGACAGAATACGCAATCAGGCGCAGCCGGTGCCTTGTGTGGCGATGTGTCCTGCAGGCGTGGATGTACCGGGCTATGTGGCGCTTCTCAGAAGCGAAAGATATGCGGATGCGGTAAGACTGATTCGAAAGGACAATCCGTTCCCAACTGTCTGTGCGTTGATTTGCGAACATCCTTGCGAGCAAAGATGCAGAAGAACGCTTATCGACGCACCTGTTAATATCAGAGGACTCAAGCGCTATGCAGTTGACAACTGCGGCGATGTTCCGGTTCCGGAGAAGATGGACAGCACGAACAAAAAGATTGCGGTTATCGGTGGAGGTCCGTCAGGGCTGAGTGCTGCATTTTTCCTTGCCATTATGGGACACAAAGTAACCGTATACGAAAAGAGGGCACAGCTCGGCGGAATGCTGCGCTACGGAATCCCGAACTACCGCTTGCCGAGAGAAAGACTTCAGTGGGATATTGATGCGATTCTTTCCACCGGAATTGAAGTAAAAACCGATTACGATGTTTCGACTCCGGAAGCCATGGCTGAAATCCGAAACAATTTCGATGCCGCCTATATTTCAATTGGTTCCCATAATGCAAAGAGCATCGGCATACCGGGGGAATACGCAAAAGGCGTTATTCCGGCAGTCGAAATGCTCAGAGGCATCGGAGACGATGCGATGCCGGACTTCCGTGACAAAGTGGTTGTGGTAATCGGCGGCGGCAATGTGGCAATGGATGTAGCAAGAACAGCAAAACGTCTCGGAGCAACAGATGTAAGCATCGTTTACAGAAGAAGAAGAAATGACATGACCGCACTTGCTGACGAAATCGGTGGGGCAATTGCAGAAGGCTGTAACCTCCTGCAGCTCAGGGCACCTTCGAGAATCGAAACCAATAAGTACGGTGAAGTTGAGGCTCTTTGGGTGAAGCCGCAGATTGCCGGGAAAGCGGATAATTCGGGAAGACCGAAGCCTATGGATTCTTCCGAGCCGGAAGAAAAGATTCCTTGCGATATTGTTATTTCCGCAATCGGACAGGCAACCGATATTCGATTCTTTGAAGAGTATGGAATTCCTGTATTCCGCGGAAACATACAGGCAAAGAAAAGCAGCGTAATCGCAAATGTTAAGGGTACATATGCAGGCGGTGACTGCGTAACGGGACCGTCAACTGTTATCAATGCGATTGCAGCCGGAAAGGTCGCAGCCGCAAACATTGACTCCTACCTCGGATTCAACCATGAAATTGAAGTCGATGTAGACATTCCGCTTCCGACTCCTGATGACAATATGCCTTGCGGAAGAACGGAACTGAAAGAAAGATTCGCAAACCAGAGAGGCAACGACTTTGATGAGGTCGAGCAAGGAATGAGCCTTGAAGAAGCAATGCAGGAAGCATCACGATGCTTAAGATGCGATTATCACGGCTTCGGATCATTCAGAGGAGGTAGGAATACAAAATGGTAAAACTGATTATAAACGGACAAAACATAGCTGTTGAAGACGGAACCACCATCATGGAAGCTGCCGAAAAGGTAGGCATCCATATTCCGCATCTCTGCTATCTGAAAGACTTAAATGAAATCGGTGCGTGCAGAGTCTGCCTCGTCGAGATTAAAGGCATGGAAAAGCTGGTAACCGCGTGCAATACCGTATGCGAGGACGGCATGGAAATTATGACAAACAGCCCGCGTGTCAGGAGAACAAGGAGAATCAACGTTGAACTGATTCTTTCCGACCACAACTCGAACTGTGCAAGCTGCATCAAGAGCGGAAACTGCACATTGCAGACGATCGCAAACGATTTGGGTATTATCATAAGCGATTACGAAAACACAGCCGAAATCGACCGGTGGGACAAGGAAATGCCGATCATAAGAGACGCATCCAAGTGTGTGAAATGCATGCGCTGCATACAGGTCTGCGAAAAAATACAGGGGCTGGGTGTATGGAATTTGTCGGGCTCCGGATACAGAACTACCATCGGCGTAAGAGACAACAGCGATATTAACAGTGTAGACTGTGCACTTTGCGGACAGTGCATTACCCATTGCCCGGTGGGGGCTTTGCGGGAAAGAGACGACAGATTTGACTTAAACGATGCGCTTGCGGATCCGGACATCATCACGATGGTGCAGATTGCACCGGCCGTAAGAACCGCCTGGGGCGAGCAGATCGGACTGAAAGACAAGGATGCAACACTTGGCAAGCTTGTATGTGCCCTCAAGAAAATCGGAATCGACTATGTTTTCGATACGAATTACACAGCGGACCTTACCATTATGGAAGAAGGCAGTGAGTTCCTCGAAAGACTTGCAAACAGAAACCGTCACAGATGGCCGATGTTTACTTCCTGCTGCCCGGGCTGGGTTCGTTTCGCCAAGACACAGTACCCGGATTTGGTAGAGGACTTGTCCACAGCGAAGTCGCCGCAGCAGATGTTCGGCAGTATGTCGAAGACCTTTATCGCATATAAACTCGGAATTGATCCCGATAGGATCTTCTCGGTATCCATCATGCCTTGCGTTGCAAAAAAATATGAGATGACGGTTCCTCAGGTAAACGACAGCCAGCACGGCAGGGATGTAGACCTTGTGCTCACAACAAGAGAACTCGACCGCTTCATAAGAAGCGACAGCATTAAACCGCAGGATCTTACGGACATGCCGTTTGACGACATTTTCGGTGAAGGGTCCGGTGCGGCAACGATTTTCGGAACAACCGGAGGTGTTATGGAAGCAGCACTCAGAAGCGCATATTACCTCGTAACCGGCGAAAATCCACAGCCTGATGCGTTTAAGGAAGTCAGAGGCATGAAGGGCTGGAAAGAAGCAAAATTTGATTTAGCGGGAACACAGCTTAAGGTTGCCGTAGCAAACGGCCTAGGCAACGCAAGAGCACTGATAGACGCTGTCAGAAGCGGAAAGGCAGAGTATGATTTTGTTGAAATCATGGCATGTCCGGGAGGCTGCGTAGGCGGAGGCGGACAACCGTTCAGAGACGGTCAGGAACTTGCCTCCGAGAGAGCGAAGAAACTTTACGGGCTTGATAAGGTGAACAATTTGAGGTTTTCCCACGAAAACAAAGCCGTACAGCTTACCTATGAAGAATTCCTCGGAGAACCGCTTTCCGATCGTGCACACAAACTGCTCCACACCAATCTCGAGGAATGGAGCCTGTCGATGAATAATAAATAAAGCAAAATGTGCATCAAGTTCGATGCACATTTTTTTACATTTGCAATTAATTCTCAGACACCGACTAGAAGAAATTCACGCTGTAGCTGATTCCTTTGCCAGCTCCCGAAACTTTAACAATAAATCTGTCGCCGCTTTTGCAGTGGCCGATATTCTTCGGATTAAAAATAATACAGCCTTTTTGACCATAGCCGTCGTTGTTTACATAAAAATCACCGTCGGCTTGTTTCTTTGAGAAATTCCATACTTTGTTATCTGAAAGTCTTGTAAGAGTTACTTTGATTTTTTCTGAGTTTAATACTTTACCGAGAGAAAGACTCCACGGAGTACCTTCCGGGAAATAGGAGACAGGCATTTGCTGTGCAGGCCAGGCAACCTGATAATTTGTCTTAACTTTTCTGCCGAAATCGAAAACATACATTGTGCTGTAGGTGCCACGGGAACCGGATACCGCACCGAAGCCGGTTCTTTTCATTTCCGGGCTCAGGATCCAACGACGATGTCCCAATGCCTTAATATTGGAAGCATTGGCATCTTTCATCCAGACATTTAAGATTGAATGTTCAAGACTGGTATTCTGCCAGGAATCCCACGCTAGATTGGATTCAGCACAGGCTTTTATACCGGATTTTGCTGTTTTTGATGAAATGTTTGAAGGAAATTCGGGATAATGTGAAATGGAATCATTAGAATAGTTTACCAGTGAAGCGGCCTGAGCCATACGATTGTAATCGTTTGAAAGTTTAAGATCCGCAGGGAGTCCTGCAATATAACGGATATTTTCAAGCATATGAAGAGCTGAATTCAAATCAGATTTTGAGAGGGAACCGGGTTCATACGACGAACCGAGCTGTGGAGAATCGGAATAAGAAAATTCATAGGAATCACTAAACGCATCATGTGCGACAGGATGAGATTGCAGAAACGCATTAATATCCTCCGGCGTTCGATAGTCAACATTAAGATCACGTTCACCACCGTAAGAGTATGCCGTAACGGCAATCAGCATCAATGTAAACGCAAGCGCAGAGGTAATCTTCTTTGTACTAAAAAACAATGTCTTCATATTTCCACCTATTACTTTCTTAATTTAACACACTAAAGTTCACAAACGCCCACTTCATCAAGCGTGCAAAAGTCGATATCGAAAATAAGAATTCTTGTACTTAAAAAATACAACATTGACAAAAGATTGTCAATGATTATTTTGATATTTTTTTGACAAATACAAAAAATAAACATTTGAAACAAATTGGAGGATGAATTGTAAAAATATGTATTGACAATATATGGGATTAGATGTAAAATAATTACAAAGAATAGTACTATTCTCCTATGAACGAAAAGGAGAACAAAGAATATGAATAAACAAGCACAAGGGCAGACGCAAGCGCAGGAAGTCAAACGAACCTACAAGGATTCCGTCTTTGTCACAATCTTTCACGACAAGTCGAAACTGATTGAACTCTACAACGCCCTCTTTGATGCAAACTATGATGAAAGCGCGCCGATTGACATCGTCACAATCAAAGATGTCCTCTTCCGCACGCTAAAGAATGATCTTGCCTTTGTCCTGGGCGGCCGATTTGTGGTGCTCGTCGAGCACCAGTCAAGCATCAACGAAAACATGCCGCTTAGGGACCTCATGTACATCTCCACCGTCCTAAAACGCATGATTGATACAACCCGGCTTTACCGCGAGAAACGCCTGATGATACCACGTCCCTCCTTCGTGGTACTTTACAACGGCACGAAGGATTTTCCTGCCTACCGGGAACTGCGCCTCTCGGATTCCTTTCTCGGGGAGAAGCAAAAAGACGAAGAGGATGCTTTACAACTCATCGTTAAGGTGTATAATATCAATACAGAGAAAAACTCAGAAATCCTTGGAAGATGTGAGACGCTTAGGCAGTACAGCCGCTTCGTGGAAATCATGCGAAGCTACAAAGAGGACAGCGAACTGACAAACGATGTGATTGTCGAAGTCCTTGACAAATGCAAGAAGGAAGGCATTCTCACGGAATTCCTGGATAAGTACGGAACGGAGATTGTAGAGATGTTATTCAAAGAACTGACAAGAGAAGAAGATCTTGAAATATCGAGACTGGACGGCTACGAGGAAGGCGAACGCGCCGGCGCTGAACGTGGTGCGAAGCAGAAGCAATGCGAAATTGCCAAGAGCCTACGAGAATCCGGCATCCCGATTGACGTGATTGCGAAGAACACCGGACTCAGCGAAGCAGAAATCGAGCTGCACGGACTGCCCGTGCAGCCCATAATTACATTAAAATGCCGTTTTGAAGGCAAAAATGTAAGATGCTCTTTGGAGACTTCCGACATATAGTATACAAGCGAAGATGGACACTACATATTGTATTCGGGTTCTTCGCCCAGCCCACCCCAAAGAGCCGAAACATGAGGATTATGGGTGAAATGAGCGGTAAAACCGCCTCAGAAGGCGGATTTGTTATATTAAATGGGTCAAAAAGGGCAAAAAAATGTAAAAACCGCATGAACCCAGAAAATTCCAGCCCGAATGAAACAAGGAACGGAGATTGTAGAGATGTTATTCAAAGAATTAACAAGAGAAGAAGATCTTGAAATATCGAGACTGGACGGCTACGAGGAAGGCGAACGTGCCGGCTTCACCAAAGGCGAACGCGCCGGTGCTGAACGTGGTGCGATGCAGAAGCAATGCGAAATTGCCAAGAGCCTACGAGAATCCGGCATCCCGATTGACGTGATTGCGAAGAACACCGGACTCAGCGAAGAGGAAATCGCCGAGCTTTAAAAGAAAGACAGGGAAACTCCTCAAATATCAGACAAATATCAATAAAAAAAGCATTTAAGGTTAAAATTAATAACCTGGAATGCTTTTTTTATTGCAAAGAATAATCAAGGGGGTGAAAAAATGAAACAATTCAGAATTTACCTAAAGGAAAAGGAACTCAGCCCTGCAACGATCGAAAAGTATGTACACGATGTCTCAGCGTTTCAAAAATGGGCAGAGGAAGAAGACGCTGCGTTCACAAAAGAAAAGTTATGTGGATGGAAAGATTATCTGCTGTCGCAAAACTACGCAGCCGCAACAATTAATGCGGCACTTGCAGCCATGAATGCTTATGCAGACTTTATGCAAAAACCCGAGTACCGCCTCAAGTATGTAAGGACACAGAGAAGCAACTTCATAAAGGCGGAACGCCAGCTGACGAAAGCCGAATATGAGAAACTCATCCATACGGCACGCGCAGAAGGCAGGGAGCGTTTGGCAATGATTATGGAGACGATAGGTTCAACCGGCATGCGCATATCGGAACTTCAATATGTGACCGTCGAGAGTGTGCTGTGCGGCAGCCTGCACATCCGCTTAAAGGGAAAAGACAGGCTGATTCTGCTTCCGAACAGACTATGCAAAAAACTGAAAAAGTACATCAAACAAAATAAAATTCTATCAGGAATTATTTTTAAAACAAGATGCGGAACACCCATCGGGCGAAAGCAAATCTGGGCGGAGATGAAACGGCTGTGTAAAACTGCCGGGGTGGAAGCGGATAAGGTCTTTCCGCACAACCTGCGTCATCTGTTTGCAAGAATGTTCTTCAAAGTCAGCGGAAACATTGCCGAACTTGCGGACGTGCTGGGACACAGCAGCATCGAAACGACACGCATCTATCTGCGCGAGACAGGGCAGGAGCACAGACGCAAACTCGAAAAACTGAGATTAATTTGCTGACGGCTTGCATCCAAACAAAGCGCAAAAAAAGACAGAATCAATATTCTGTCCCTTAAACTTGAAACTGCTCAAATCATTAATCGGAATAGAAAGCCCAAAAACGCGGATTGACATGAATTTTGCAAGAACGTCGGTAAAACATTGGATTTTTTTGCATATAAAACACAAACCAATGCAAATTCCCTTTGATTGGCTTTTTTGTGTTGCCGTGATTCTTTCCTTGAGTATGTACAAACGATCCTTCAGCCTCTTTTTTGTGCAAACGGTGAGGTAAATTTAAACATTATTTGAACAAAATTACCAAAAACTATTGATTTTTTCTATGGTTTTGTGTATAGTTTAGTAAGCTAAAGTGGATAGTTTTACACTAGTAGACAGAATATTGATTCTGTCCGTTATTATTTTTAGAAGTAAAAAAGGAAGAAAGAGTATGAAAGACAAGAAGGTATTAAAAGTCACTTCCGCAGTACTGCTTTTGACAGTCATCTGCATTGCCGCATATTTGATACTGACAGCAAAAAGAGGCTGGGAAACATATGCGAGCACGGATGAATATGTGCAAGTATGTGATTATAAGGCGATCATACAGGCAGACAGAGAAGAGGGCAAGGAAAAGGATGAAATATGGAATGAAATTGTTGCATATTCCGAGATATTTAAGTATCCGGACAAGGAACTTGAAAAGATGAAGAAAGAAAACCTTGCAAATTACGAGAAACTGGCAAAAAACTCCGGATATGACAATTTGGATGATTTTTTGGACAAGGAAATGTCGATTACAAGAGTACAATTTGATGAGAATTCCGAGAACTTTTGCAAGAATAAAATTGCGGAGACTTTAGTTCTCTACCGAATTGCGGCACTTGAAGACATTCATGTAGAGGATGCAGAGTACGAGCAATATTTGGCACAGCTCATGGAAGCTAACGGGCTTACCGAGGAAGGCTTTAAAGAAACATACGGGGACACATTCCGTGAATATGCCGAGGAGAACGGCTTACGCCAAGCCTATCTTCAGGATCAAGTCGAAAATCAAATTTTTGAATGATCGAAAATGTAATTTATAGGATAGAATTGAAAAGAGTATGATGGGAGAGAAAAAATGAAGACAAACAAAAATCTTTCACGAGTAATCGCCATTGTGATTAGTTTCATTCTTGTACTGAGCTCACTGAGTATCAGTACATATGCAGATGATGAAGTTGTCGAGACAGGGGTATATGTTGCAATGTATGCTGTAGATGCGGACGGCACTACTTGTATACCGTCCGATGACGATCTTGATGGCGACGGAAGGAAAGCCATTATTGAAATGGGGAAGACGGGTATTTTCAGATTAGAAGCAAGTATTGCTTCTACCCGGCAAACGACTTCAAATGTAAAAATCAAGCTTCCGGCAACGCTTTTTGCAGAAGAGGACGGACAAAGAAAATGTTATATACATGACTTTGAAGACAGTAGCGTAACAAGCATTTCTGAAAACGAGACCATGATTTCGCTTATCAAGGAAGGCGAAGATTATTTCCTCACATTTGATTTAAAAACAGGAAGCTCGTTATCACACGACTTTTTGGTATCTTTCCCGAACGGAATTACGGAAGTTTCGGAAGAAAAACCACTTGAAGCGACGATTACCAAAGATGACATTACAATCACAACCGCAGGAATCTACATGACTGAAACGAAAGTCGGCGGCACTTTAAAATTTGTTGCTGACTTCGAATGGGAAAATGTTGAAGTCTCGACATCACAAAATAATGTAAATGTAAAAAACAATAAAGTTGTAAATGACATTATCTATGTAATTTCAAATAAATCCTTAAACCAAGGGACTTCAAATGAGATTTTCACAAAAGAGTACAGCATTAATGAGAGAATAACCCTTCCACAATATGTTTCATATCCGACAGGAGATATAACAATTGAAGGTAAGGACAACGGGTCGGTTATTAAAGCAGGAGATACGGTTATTGCAGAAGTTGACGCAATGGTCAGCGATGCTACAGTGGCAGGTAATATCTTGCAGTTTAAGATAAAAAAGAGCAATGAAGAGTCGGTTAAAGCCGAGGTGGATGACCCGCAATATAAGGTTACATTAAAGAATATTCTGGCGAATATTGAAGGAATCAAGAAGCATTACGAAGAAAAGGGTGCAGAACTTGCAATTACAAATGAAACAGAGTTCATTGCATCATCCCTGTTTGGGGAAGAAACAAGAAGCGAAGGCAATGTGAAGACGATCATCAATGATCCGCAAGACTCTGTGTCCGTATCAAAGAGAAGCAGCAATCCGGCTAATGTAGCACCGGGTGAGAAAATTAGCTACACGCTTATTGTTACAAACGATTCCGAATATCCAATCAACAGGACGCTTCAGTTCTCAGATGTGCTGTCCGGCTACCTCGAATATGTGGACGGCAGTGCAAAGCTGCAAGGATATGATATAAATGGAACAGAAAAAACAACAGCTGTGCCTGATAAGGCATTCAAACAGGACAACGGTGTATGGACATTAGCGTACCAAGCAGAGAATGTATCCATTCCTAAGGACAAAGAAGTCAAACTGACATTTACCGTAAAAATTAAAGATAAGAACGAAAAAGGTCAGGAACTGAAAGATGAGACAAGGATTAAAAATGCGGCAACCATTAAGATGGGCGGCAAAGAATATAAAACAAACGAAGTTACCGATGTTTACTATACCGGTGCATCGGTGCGTCAAATTGAGAAAAGCGCATACCTTATCGGAGATAAGCCGGTTGCCGATGGAAACAGCGTGAGATATTCAATCACATTAACCAATGACAGTGGCATGCCTATGGATTTTACGGCAGTCGACACGTTACCAAAGTACATTGACATAGACTCTGTTTCATCAGAAGCACGAATTTTGTATTACGATTCTCAAAATGTAGTGCGGAGCAGCAGGAACATTATTGTTTCAAAAAGGAAAGACGCAAGCGGCAGCAATGTTTTGGTTTTCGAAACCCAGACACTCAGCAAACGCAGCTATCACAAGGCAGTCATTTCATATACTGCAAAACTTACAGGCATTAAAGAAGACGGATTGAAGGCTGGCGATACGATAACCAATACCGTATACATTAATGAGGATAAAGAAAAACGCAGTGCTGCTTCAGTGCAGGTAAAAGACCGTAAACTTGCATTTAAACTAAAGAAAGAGGTAAAAAACACACAGAGCACACCGGTTGGGGACGGTGTATATTCCATACCTTATGAACTTGATATCCAAAATATCGGTGATGACTATGATTTTGAAACCGATGGTGAAAAAATAATTACGGATGTTATGAGCGGTGGTCTGCGTCCGGAGAAGGAAGATAAAGAGAGCGGAACCATTTCGGGGACCTACATTACGGGGAAAACAACATGTGAAATTTCCGGAGAATATGAAAAAGATAGTAAAGGCAATTTCGTAATAAAATGGAAAATTAAAGAATTGAGATATGCGACGGAAACTTCCTTGTTCCAAACAGGAAAGCTTTCCTATGTAGGGTATGTTTCGTCAGCGGCAGACGCATTAACGGTGTCAAACAATGCATACATTGACGGAGAGTATACCAGCACGACAACCGGGCTGGTACCGGATCCATCACTGACTAAGATCATCTATTCAATAAATGGACAGCGAACAAGAGGAAACACAGAAAAAGAATGCGAGGTCAATTCAGGGGACAAGCTCGTATACGAAATAAAAATCAAAAATAGCGGCAATCTTTCTGTATATAAGGCAAACCTGATTGATAGATTACCACGTGCGGGACAAGTGAATGGTAACACATATTACAGTCTGTACGATAAAGAATCAAACCCAAGCGGCAATGTAAAGATAATCAGTGCAAAATTCACATCCGGAAGGAAATTTAATATAACACCGGTGCTGAATCCTGCGCAGAATTTCTTAAGATGGGGAGAAGTTGAAGTATATGCGAACGATACGCTGACGATAATGGTTGAAGTAGACTATCCAAGCAGCGGAGATTTCGAAAATAGATTCTTAGGCAAACGTGAAGAGGGTGATGATAATAATCATGTAACGCTTGTGTATGGAGAAGCCGGAATTGCGAAGACTTTGGAAGCTGAAGTTAAACATAATTTCGAGCGCACAGAACTGACAATCAGCAAGAAAGTAACGCCAAACACTGCACTGCAGGCCGGAGACACCGCAACCTTCACAATCTCGGATTTCGGAACGAGTGCGGCAGTCAGCAACTATAGATTGGTAGACAATCTCAGCGGAATTTACGGACTTTCCGAAGTAAAGGACATACGGACAGGAGCCTATACCGGAATTGAAAAGTATAAGCTGGTTATTGTATATGACAAGACCTCAAATGGGAAAAATTTGACGAAAACTTTCAGTTTCAACAATGCGTCACAGTATAAATGCACCAGTTCCTACATTCTTAAAGATTCGAATCTTGTCCTGAGCTCGAACAAATCTGCCCGTCCAATCGCCATCAGATGGGAGTTTGAAGACGGCGGCGATGTTGCTTCTATGGAAATAAAGGTTAATCCGAAGGTGACCGTTACCATACCAGATCAGAATCGAGGCGGAGTGGGAAAGAATGTTGCGACCATCTATTATGACACATATGAGGCTGAGGCAGAAGCCGCCATTCGAACCGTAGGAGGACAGACCTTACGGAAGGCCGCCATGGTTGACGGGAAAGCGGTTGATAATGAGAAAAATCCGCTATCTGTAGGAGATCAGGTAACGTTTAAAATTGAATATAAAAACACGGGAAGCGAACCAACGCAGATTGGAACAGACAATCCGATTGTTGACAATATGACGACCAAAGGCTTTAAGGCAGGCACTTATCCGATTTCAGCTGTGCTTCTTGATGCATCGGGAGACAAGGCGGCTGTCCAAGGGATTCTGAAAGCAGATGGAGAAGAGTCGATTACAGTTTTACAAAGCGAAATCGACTCAAACAAAGCAAAAAAAGTTTCGTTTACATACTTTGATGAAAGCGGAAACGTATTTCAAATACCGAGCAATCACACACTCCGCATTACCTATGCTTTGATTGTTGGTGAAAGGTTTGCGGAAAGCCAGAAGGATAAGAACACAGGTGTGATTGATGAGAGCAACTGGAATCAGACGCATAATAATTCGACAATTATCCATAATGAAGCTTCTTATCAAGTAGGTGAGGATAAAATCAGTACGGAAACCGGATACTACTACCAAAAAGGTAAGAACCGCCTGAATATGCAGAAGAGCGTACTCGGATTCGGAAGTGTATATCCTAAATGGAACGGTCTAAACTCAGCAGGTAATATCCCAACAGGCTATGGAGCATATACTACTACAAATCAAACAGGAGACGATACAACGTCTGGTGATTTAAATGTTTGGGAAAGTAGAGCATATAACCAATGGGAAGATAGTAAATATAGAGAAAACGTTAAATTTAATTTCATATATCGTCAAGTCGATGTAGTTCGCTACGGAATCACAGTCATTAACGATGAGAGCAGTAATGAAGACTTAGTTATTAAAAATATTAAAGATTTATTCCCACAAAACGCATTAGGATACGATTCTGGGAGCTTTTTGCTATCAGGCTCTACGGAAAAAGAGGGATATAGTGCTAATAATTACGATTTACGTCCTGTCAAGGCAATGCTGCGCTATGGATATAATGGATTGTACGACCGCAACGGTATTTCTAAATGTTTGAACGATCCTATAGAAGCATATTTTGCAAAACTGAGGGACAAGTATCTTAGTCCAGAATATTGTGTAGATTTGAAGCAAACAATAGCAAAAAAATGGTGGACTGATAAAATTAAGTTTGATAGAACGTACGAATGCTTTGTTAATGGTGAAGGCGGAAACATAGTCCTTAAACCCGGAGAAGGTCTGACATTCTCCTATGCGGTTCCTATCGATCGCTCCGGTTCGGATCCTTATGTTTGGACGAACACGGCGGTTTTGAACATTGCGGCAACCAAAGATAAGAGCAATCCGTTTGAAATCAATGACGACATCACAATCAAGAGCAGACCGGCAGATCAAAATGAGAATGCGAAGAGAAACGAAGGGGAGTGTGTGAAGCTCAGCAATACACAGTTCTCCAGCACAGTAAACATTTATCCGCCGGAAAGCAGCTTGGGAATTACGAAAACTTCTTCCGGCAAATATCAGGCGGCGAAGTATCCAGACGGTTTTGATGAAGCAACACTTTCCACAATCAATACGATTGACACAGCAGATAAAGAGAAAGCAGCAAATGATAAGGTTCGTGCTGAACTTTCGACAAGTAACAAGAAAGTGAACTTTGCAGATGTTGTCGAATGGAAAATTGAAGTGCAGAATGGGGGCATCCAACGCAGCGATGTACGGATTACAGACGAGCTTCCAGACCCATATAAAGCGATTACGGAAGAAAACGGAAAATATGTAATGCAGCGGTATAACGCAGAAACAGACAAATGGGATGACATTGCAGGGACCGTAGAAACCGTAACAGATGCAAAAAAAGGAAAGGTGCAGAGAGTTATCGCAGATAAAGTAACTTTGGATGCGAATAGAACAACAACCTTCCGCATTCTGGCACGCTACGACAGTAACGCATTTTACAGGAGCAAGAACTATGAGAACAGTGTCAAACTGGAAATAATAGATGCCTCCGGAAATGCAGGGGAAATTAAGACTGTAATTTCAGGGAATCCCGTACGTGACTCGAAAAAAAGAACCGTGGGAATCACTGCCAAAGACTATGTATATCCGTCCTTGGGTTTTGAAACGACATCTCTGAAAGGAGTTACCAATGAAGCAAGTGAAACCGCATGGGGAAGTGACGAAGCGAACTATGTGAAAGCGATTTCGACAGGAGACTCTGCGATATATACCTTAAAAGTTACAAACAGCAGCACATCCGCACTGTCTGATTTTGTGCTGATTGATAAACTTCCGCAGGTTGGAGATACCGGCACACTGGAAACCTATGCCGGAAGAGAAAGTGAGTTCTCCGTCAACTTGGCGGATTCTCCAAAGGTAACTGTTAAAAAAGGAGACATGGACATCACAAGTCAGGCTGTCATTAGCTATAAAGAGGCTGTAGCAGACGCTGCATTTACAAAAAATGATTGGGCAGGTGCCGGCAATGACTGGACAAACGAAAAGCAGGAAGGAAGCAACGTAATCCGAATCAATCTTTCGGGTGTTAATGTAGCTCGAGGTGAAACTATTACGGTTACTTTTGATGCAAAAGTCGGCACAGATGCCGCAATCGGCGAAATAGCATGGAACTCCTTCGGCTATGCATATAAGGGTACAAACACATCTCAGCGCCTGTATGCAGAACCGGCTAAGGTCGGCATCAAAATTTACGGAAAAGAAATTTCCTTAAAGAAAAAATGGGAAGATATTACCGGCTATACAAGACCTGCGCTTGGAGGCGGTGTAAAGATTCGTGTAATTGGAAAGACCGCGGAGGGACAGGTAGGCTATGAACAAGTTCATAGTGACATCGCATGGACAGAGTCGGATGACAAGACATGGACTGCAAAAATTTCAGGGCTTCCGATTCGATACGAAGGCAAGGATTTAATCTATACGGCAGAAGAAGAAAATTCCGTTACAGGCTATACTATCAGATTGTCAGATGAAGGAACGGACGAAGAGGGAAATCCGCTTTTCACATTTGTCAATACGCAGAAAAAGGAAATCAGCGGTCTAAAGACATGGAACGACGGAAAGGAAACACACGATGTACCGCAGTTAAAACTCCTGAAATATAGCGGCGGCGGATGGGTAAAGGTAACCGATAAGACACCAACATGGACGGATGTTGCAATTCCAAGCGGACAGGAAAGCGATGGAATTAAGCATATTCAGAAGTATGTATTTGATGATCTTCCGGCAATTGATGAAAACGGACTTCCGATTCTGTATAAGGTAGAGGAAGTTTCGGTAGGCGGATACAAATGCGAAGAAGACGCAGATGTAATCGGAAATTTTACCAATACCTTACTTACAAAGCTTAAAGTAACAAAAGTTTGGAAAGACGGAGATGATGCAAATAGACCGACTTCAATCAATATCAAGCTTTTAGCCGATGGAGTCATTGAACGGAGTGATACTCTCAATGCCTTAACGGGTTGGAAAAAGGAATTTGGCAAACTTCCGGTATATAATGAGGACGGAAGCAAGATTGTATACTCAATAGAAGAAAGCGGAAATGAAAAATATAAGGCGACAACACAGGTAACGGAAACTGAGGGTCTTGTGGAATTAACCGTAACGAACACTTTAGCGGCAAGCGTCAACATTTCCGGACAGAAATACTGGTATGACGGCAACAATCAATATGGAAGCAGACCGGAATCTATTGAACTGAAACTTTTACAAAATAATAAGGAGCTGAGGAAGATTACTGTAAAAGCTTCCGAAAACTGGATGTTCACGGTAAAAAATCTTCCGCGCTATGATACGGATGGCAGAGAATATATCTATACCATCACAGAAACAAAAGTAACGAAATACACGAAAGGCATAATAGAGGAAACAAAAAAAACCGAAGACAAAAACGGTAACCAGACTTTGAACTTTAAAATCAGCAATACTTATAATCCGCCGGGTTCAACGAGCATCAAACTAGAGTTCGCTAAGCAATTAAAATCTGAAGCGGATGAGCTGCTTTCCGTTAATGCGGGTGACTTTATGTTTGATGTTACATACAAAAATGATGAAGGTGCAGAGATAACTGAAACCGTAACCAATGATGCTGACGGAAAGGTTTCCTTTACACGAGAGGGAATCAGCAAAGCAGGAACCTATACATTTACGATTACGGAAAGAACGCCTTCCTCCATCTTTATAACCAAGGATCCGGCGACGATAACGGCTACTGTCGAGGTAACATGTCCGGAAGAAGAACTTATAGTAGGCAAAGTTATCTATTATATGAACGGTGTAAATCTCGAAGATGGAAAGGTGCCGACTTTTGTAAATAAACGCACAGTTCCAAAAGCTGTTACTGTTAACCCGAAACTGAAAAAGCTTTTAATCGGCGGAGACATCAGCGAAGGTGCGTTCAAGTTTACAATAAAAAATGAAGCAGGCACACCGCAGTTCGAGAAAACTGTTACAGCAGGTGCAGATGGGACGATTGATTTTGGCGAAATTTCTTTCGAAAAAGAAGGAAATTACAGCTATGAGATTCGCGAAGCAGCCGGAAAAGACAAAAATATTAAATATGATGAAACACCGATAAAACTTTCAGTACTTGTAACTGCGAAAAGCGGCACGGAACTGCAGGCAGATCTGCGATATATTCGCAACGGAGAAATTCTCACAGAAGCACAGCCGACAATCACAAACATTCAGTACGCAGAAGCTTCTGCAGAATTGAGTCTGTTCAAGCATATTGAGGGCAGTGCAGGACCGGTGAGAGCGAACCTCTTTGAATTTGAACTGTATAGTGCCGATGATAAACTGCTCAATACAGAAAAAAATGATGCATCCGGCAAAGTCGTTTTCTCAAACCTTGATGCTTTGAGGTATAACTATGCAGACGCGGGCAAGACCTTTACTTATAAGATAAAAGAAAAGAAAGGAACCCTTGCAGGATATGGCTATTCGACGGAAGAGATAACTGTGACAGTGACGGTAAGTGCAGGGGCGGATAACAACCTTTATACCACGGTTGAATACTTCAATAAGAACGGTGAAAAACTTGAGAATCCGAGCATTACAAACACTTACACCCATCCGGTTTCAACTACGGCAGAGCTTGGTGTATACAAGTCATATGTAGAGCAAACGGGCGGTCAAGAAATTTCAAAGGAAATCACAGAGGGTCAGTTCAGCTTCGTGTTGACCCAAACTGATGGCGGACCGATGCCGGCAGGAACCGATGAAGGAAATCCTACAAAGAAGACGGTGAAGACTCCTGCAGCAGCAGGCGGAAGTACGCTTGTAAACTTCGGGGACATTTCCTACACGGAAGCCGGAACTTACACCTACACGATTGAAGAAACAGCAGGTACAGATCCGACAATCAGCTATGATACAACACCGATTACGGCAACAGTAGTTATCGGACTGGATGAGACAACGAATACTTACACGAAGACGATAACTTACAGCAGAGAAGGCGAAGAGCCAACAGGAAATCTGCTTACGGTAACAAACAAGTATACGAAGCCAACGCCGGGATCTGTACATATTGTAGCAAACAAGACGTACAAAAATGCGAAAGATGGTACAACGGTTGCAATCGGAAGCGACCGATTCCACTTAACGCTGACAGCAGTTGGAACTGCACCGATGCCGGCAGGCGCAGCAAACGGCAAATTGACGCTTGCAGTCCCGGCAGGAAGCGGAATGCAGAGCGTTGATTTCGGAAGCATTTCCTATAGTGAGGCAGGTGAATATCGCTATACAATTACAGAAGAAACGGTAAATGATGAAAGCGTTGTCATCGACAGAAAGACAGTAAATGTTACGGTAACTGTGGCGCAGAATGGAACGGAAATGGAAGCAACCGTTTCCTATGACGGAGCGGCTGCAGTACCGACGTTTGCAAACCTGTATAAGCAGCCGGTAACAGGAACACTTCAGATTTCCAAGAAGTTCACAGGAGAAGGAGCACCGACAACCTTCCTTGCAGGACAATACCAGTTCGCAATCAGCGGAGATAACTTAAGCGGAACGGCAAGCAACGATGCGAACGGAAAGGTAAGCTTTACCCTTCCGACCTACACGAAGGCAGGGACCTACACGTATGAAATTCGCGAAACGGCGATGACACCGGAAGATGTAAGCATTTCCTTAAGCAGCGAAGTGATTAAGGCAACCGTAACCGTGAGCGAATCCGCAAACCATGTACTGAGCGTTTCGTCCATCAAGTATGAACTGAATGGAGAAGAGACAAGTGCCCCTGCAATTACGAATACTTACACGAAGCCAAGTCCGACGGAAGTTGTTCTTGAGGCAGAAAAGAGCCTTAGAGCAACAAGCGGAGACGCACCGACACTGGCGGCAGGTGCTTACAGCTTTGAGGTTAAGGATGCAGACGATAAGGTTGTAGCAGAAGCTAAGAATGCAGCAGACGGAACGATTACCTTCCCGCAGATTGCAATCAATGATGCAGGAACCTACACTTACACTATAAGCGAAGTAATTCCGGATGATAAGGAAACGGGAATTACCTATACAACCGATAAGTACAAGGCAACGGTAACGGCAGCACGTAAGGCGGATACGAACGAGCTTGAAATTACGAGTGTTGTATATGAAAAGGCAGACGGAACGGCGGCTGGTAAGGCAAGTTTCGTGAACACCTATACACCACCGACGGGTACACAGGCAGGCCTTGCCATCACAAAGACGCTGAGCGGAAAAACATTAAGTGCAAATCAGTTCAGCTTCGTACTGAAGAATACTTCTGCACCGCAAGGGGTAACGCTTGCAGCAGACAAGACGGTAAAGAATGCAGCAAACGGCAGGGTAGACTTCGGCCAGATTGGATACGAGAAGGAAGGAACCTACGAATATACCATTACAGAAGTAAAGGAAGGAAAAGCAGGCTACACCTACTCGGATAAGACGGTAAATGTAACGGTAGTAGTTACAAAAGAGGCGGATAACACGCTGAAGGCAGATGTAAGCTACAAGATTGATGGAGCTGCAACAAGCAGTCCAACGCTTGCAAATACCTACACGAAGCCAAGCCCAATTCAGGCAGAGCTTGGAGTAAAGAAGTCGTATGAGAATGCAGACAGCGGAGAGGCGATGGCAATCGCTAAGGACCAGTTCCGCTTCGTACTGACAGCAAAGAATAATGCACCGATGCCGGAAGCAGCCAAAGGCGCAGACACGATGACGGTAACGACGAATGCGGCGGCAGGCGGTAAGACAGATGTTCTGTTCGAAAGCATCAGCTATACAGAAGCAGGAACCTACACCTATACGATTGCAGAAGCAGCAGGTACAGACCCGACAATCAGCTATGATACAACACCGATTACAGCAACGGTAACGGTAACACTGGATGAAGCAACGAATAAGTACAATGCAAGCGTAAGCTACAGCAGAAACGCGAAAGCGCAGCCGGAACTGTTTACGGTAACAAACACGTATACGAAGCCAACGCCGGGAGCAGTAAAGCTGGTAGCAAACAAGACGTACACGAATGCAGCAACGAAAGAAACGGTTGCAATCGGAAGCGACCAGTTCCACTTAACGCTGACAGCAGTCGATGATGCACCGATGCCGAAAGGCGCAGCAAACGACAAACTGACACTTGCAGTTCCAGCAGGAAGCGGAACGCAGAGCGTTGATTTTGGAAGCATTGCCTATGAAGATGAAGGAACCTACCGCTATACAATTACAGAAGAGGCGGTAAATGATGAAAGCGTTGTCATCGACAGTAAGACCGTAAATGTTACGGTAAGTGTGGTACAGAACGGAACGGAAATGGAAGCAACTGTTTCCTATGACGGAGCGGAAGAAGTCCCGACGTTTGCAAACCTGTATAAGCAGCCGGTAACAGGAACGCTTCAGATTTCCAAGAAGTTCACAGGAGAAGGAGCACCGACAACCTTCCTTGCAGGACAATACGTATTCTTAATCAGTGGCAACAACTGGAACGGAACAGCAAGCAACGACGCATCCGGAAAGATAACCTTCAACTTACCGAAATTTACGGAAGCGGGAACCTATACCTATGAAATCAAGGAAAAGGGTTTCGTAGATGGTATGGAGGACCCAAGCATCACGGTGAACAAGACCGCTACCATTACAGCAACCGTGACTGTAACGGAATCCGCAGATCATGTACTGAGCATCTCGTCCATCAAGTATAAACTGGATGGAACAGAAACAAGTGCACCTGCAATTACGAATACTTATACGAAGCCAAGTCCGACGGAAGTTGTTCTTGAGGCAGAAAAGAGACTTGAAGCAACCATCGGAAGCGTACCGACACTGGCGGCAGGTGCTTACAGCTTTGAAGTTAAAGATGCAGACGGTAAGGTTGTATCAACCGCAAAGAATGCGAAAGACGGAACGATTACCTTCCCGAAGATTACAATCAAGGATGCAGGAACCTACACCTACACCATCAGCGAAGTAATTCCGGCGAATAAGGAAACGGGAATTACCTATTCAACCGACACCTACAAAGTAACGGTAACGGCAGCACGTAAGGCAAGTGAAAACACGCTTGAGATTACGAGCATTGTATATGAAAAGGCAGACGGAACGGCGGCTGGTAAGGCAAGTTTCGTGAACACCTATACACCACCGACCGGCACACAGGCGGAGATTGAGGTAAGCAAAGAACTGACCGGAAAAGTGCTGACAGCAAATATGTTCAGCTTCACGCTTACCAACACAAAGGTACCGGCAGGCGAAACATTGGCACAGCCTGTAACCGTAAAGAATGATGCGGATGGTAAGGTTAAATTTACGCTTAACTACAACAAAGATGTAGACGCAGATTACGAATACGAAATTCGTGAAGTAAACGATGGTAAAGCGGGATATGAATACTCAGGTAAGGTTATTAAGGTAACTGTACATGTTGGAAAGAATGCGGATAATAAGCTGGTTACAACGGTAACCTACAGCATGGACGGAACAGAAACGCAAGACCCGACATTCGTAAACACTTACACGAAGCCGAATCCGACAGAGGCAGAGCTTGGAGTAAACAAGTTGTATGTGAATGCAGACGGCGGAGCAGCGATGGCAATCGCTGAAGGCCAGTTCAGTTTCGTACTGACAGCAAAGAACAATGCACCGATGCCGAACGGCGCAGTGGATGGCAAAAAGACGGTAACGACGAATGCGGCGGCAAGCGGTAAGACAGATGTTCTGTTCGGAAGCATCAGCTATACAGAAGCAGGAACCTACACCTATACGATTGCAGAGGAAAAAGGTTCAAATGCAAGCATCAGCTATGATACTACACCGATTACGGCAACGGTAGTTATCGGACTGGATGAGACAACGAATACATACACGAAGACGATAACTTACAGCAGAGACGGTGAGAAATCGAAGGTTGATGGATGGCTTACGGTAACGAATACATATACATTGCCGTCATCTACTAGCCTGATACCGGAAGTAACGAAGAGACTTTTGGATTACACGAAGGAAGATTACCCGAAAGACAGAAACTTCGGAAACGATGTATTCACATTTAACCTTTACAAGTCCGCTGCAAACGGAATACAAGGAGATTTGGTAGAAACCAAGACTACAAGTGCGAAAAATGTATCGGAGGAGACAATCCAGTTCCGTACACGTTCCTACACGGAAGACAGAGAACTTACCGAATACTACCTGATAAAGGAAGTAAAGGGAAATAACCCAAGTATCACGTATGATACTGAAGGCATTCTGCTTACGGTAAAGGTAGAGAAAGTCGGAAATACACTGCAGGCAACAGCAATCTACACGAAGGCTGAAAAGACCGGCGCAGAGGCTAAGGTAATTATAAACACCTATACAAAGCCATCCGAGATAAGTGTAACGCCGAAGGTAACAAAGAAACTCGTAAATGCAGACGGCACTGCAAGAAACCTCGGGGACGATATATTTACATTCGAGCTTTATGAAGCAAAGGATGAAAACGGAACACTGGCAGAAGACGCAACGCCAATCGAAACAATTAAGACTACAAAGGAAGACGTAGCACAGGAACTTTTGAAGTTTAAGCCAATAAGCTACACGAAGGATATTGAGCCGGGCGACAAAGTGACAAAATACTATGTCATCAAGGAAGCACAGGGCGACAATATCAGTATCAATTACGATACAACAGCGATTGTCTACAAAGTTGTCTTTGAAAAAGACGCAAAGGACAACAAACTGAAAGCAACCGAGGCTTACACGATAGGCGGCAATCCGACCAACAATCCAACAATCACAAATACTTATAAGACGCCGACACCGGCTGAAACGGCACTGACGGTAGAAAAATACTTCTACGATAAGACCGCAAAGGCAGACAAGAAGTTTGGCAGAGAAGTATTTACTTTCGAGCTGTTCAAAGCGGAAGATGAAAACGGAACACTGGCAGAAGGTGCAACAGCAATCGACACTAAACAAGCGAGTGGTGCAGACATTTCAAGACAGACCCTGACCTTCCTGACTCTGAGACACGAACAGGATATGAAGCCGGGAGACTCTGTGACGGAATACTATCTGATTCGCGAAAAAGCTCCAACGAATCCGAGCATTAAGTGCGAGAATCCGGAGGTAATTGCAAAGGTTGTTTACAGCAAAGCAAAAGCAGCCGGTGCATACAGCGATGCAGCGAATAAGATTGATGTAAGCGTAAGCTATAAGATGAAAGGTGAGACAGCCTTTGCAGAAGGTCAAAAAACGGTAACGAACTTGTATACGGAGCCGGAGCCGACAAGCTTCACTCCGGAAGCAGCGAAAAAACTGACCGGAAGAACGCTGAAGGACGGCGAATTCACATTCGAGCTTTTGGATGCGGAAGGAAATGTGATTGACACCGCAGTTAATGACGCTGATGGTAAGATTCGTTTCAAAGAACTGACATTTACCGAAGATGCGGATGCAAAAGATTATGTTTACAGCGTTCGAGAAGTGAAAGGTAATTTATCTGCGGTAATCTACGATAAGAGCGTTTATACGATAAAAATTCATGTTATCAAAAACGCACAAAACAAGATTGAGATTACAGAAGTAAAATATGTGAAAGACGAAAAAGATGTTGATAACATCACATTCTCTAATACATACAGTCCGTCAGTTCCGAGTGTGGTAGTTGACATTACCGCAAGCAAACAATTTGAGGGAGGCGTTTTAAACGGCAAAGACTTCACATTTAAACTTGAACCGGTGAATAAGACCGAAGGCTATGTCCGTACAGCCTACAATGAAAAAGACGGAAGCATCAACTTCGGCAAATTCATATATTTCAGAGAAGGCGTATATGAATATATCCTGAGCGAGGTTGCGGGAAGCGACAGAAACATTGGTTATGATAAGGCTCAGATTAAGGTAACCGTAACCGTGCGTCAGGACAGATACAAACTGGTTGCTGATGTGAAGTATGACAAGAATGGACAGGAAACAAATGTTTTCGTTAATAAAAACGGAATTGATCCTGACAAGACCAGCGTAAGACTGTATGCTCAAAAGATTTTACAAGGCGGAGAACTTGAGGCAAATGACTTTACGTTCCGATTAACTCCGCTTAACGGTGCACCGGGAAAATCGCAGCAAGTTAAGAATACCGCTGCCGGCGATGTTGTTTTCGACAGTATAACTTTTACTGAGGTCGGAACATATCGTTATGAAATCAGAGAGCTTCAAATGTCAAGCAAGAAAAATATCAGCTATGACAAGCAGAAGGTATATGCAACGGTTCGAGTATATCGAGACGAATACGGACAGCTTCTTGCAGAGGTAAGTTATACCAAGAACGGTGCAGAAACAAATACCTTTATAAACAAAGGCCGTGATGATGACGGAAAACCGCCGGTAAAACCGGGAGACAGGGATTCCGACGGCAAGTTCCCACAGCGTCCGGATGACGGTACACCAAAGACCGGTGACGAAATGATGTTCACTCTTTGGATGCTCATATGCTTGGGCGCAGGTGCAGGACTTTTCGCAGCATCAAGAAAAAATCATAAAGAATAGGCAGACATTGCCATTCAAACTATAATTTAAAAACACTCCAAATCAGAACTCAGGCAATCGGACGCATACGTACCGGTTGCCTGATTCGTCATATCCGGCACAAAATTTGCAAAAAAACACAAAAATACATAAAAAAATATTGATTTTTTTGTCCGAAATACTATAATGAAGGTGAAATTAGAGAGCATTCATTAATGCAGACGGAATATAGGAGGCGTTATTATGATTAGTTTTATCATTTGCTTGGCGCTCCTGATTGGAGGCTATTTCATTTATGGTAAAGTGGTTGAGAACACTTTTGTACCGGATGACAGAGAAACACCGGCGGTTCGGATTAATGACGGTGTTGATTATGTAGTAATGCCGAAGTGGAAATTGTTCTTGGTACAACTGCTGAATATCGCAGGACTTGGTCCTATTTTCGGAGCACTTCAGGGCGCATTGTGGGGACCGATTGTATTCCTTTGGATTACCTTTGGTACGATTTTCGCAGGCGGTGTGCACGACTACTTCTCTGGTATGCTTTCTGAAAGAAACGATGGGGCATCCATTTCTGAAGTATGCGGCATTTATCTGGGAAACACAATGAAGAATGTTATGCGTGTATTTAGTGTAGTGCTTCTTGTTATGGTAGGTACGGTATTTGCGGTAGGTCCTGCGGGTCTGATTGTTACCTTGCTTGGCAACAGCGGAGTGAAAGGGGTCATGACGAATGCGGAAGTATGGCTTTGGATTATCCTTGCATACTACTTTGTTGCAACATTCCTTTCCATCGACAAGATTATCGGGCGTATTTATCCGCTCTTCGGTATATGCTTGATTGTCATGGCGCTTGGAGTTATCTTTGGCATATTTACCAATGCCGATTATACAATTCCGGAGATTTGGAGCAACTTTACCAATATGCATCCGGACGGAAGACCGGTTTGGAGCTTTATGTTCATCACCGTTGCCTGCGGTGCGATTTCCGGATTCCATTCGACACAGTCGCCGCTGATGGCACGCTGCATGAAATCCGAGAAACAGGGACATTTCGTATTCTACGGGGCTATGGTTGCAGAGGGCATAATTGCACTGATTTGGGCAGCTGCAGGATGTGCACTGTATGAAGTAACCGGCGGACTTAACACAGGATTGAGTGAGATTTTGGCAAACGGACAGTCCGCAGCTATCTATGATGTATGCATCAAGACGATGGGCAGCGTCGGTGTCGTTCTTGCAATGGTTGGAGTAATTGCATGCCCAATCACTTCAGGCGACACGGCATTTCGTAGTGCGCGTCTGACTTTGGCAGACTGGTTCGGCATTAATCAGAACGACATGAAGAAGAGACTTATGCTGTGTGTACCGCTTTTGGCAGTCGGTGCATTCATCGGACATTTGGATTACGCAGTCGTATGGAGATATTTCAGCTGGACAAACCAGACATTAGCAATGATCGTTCTGTGGACAGCAAGTATGTATTTGTTCCGTGAAAAGAAAAATTACTGGATTACAGCGGTACCTGCAACCTTTATGAGTGCAGTTTCCATGACCTATTTCTTCTGTGCGGACGAGTGCCTTGGACTTTCCACAACAATTGCTTATCCGGTTGGAATTATCCTTGCGGTAGTATTCCTCGGAATCTTCCTTCACGCAACGAAGAAGCCTATGAAGGCATAAAAGGCAAATTATCATATACAGAAATGAGAGGGCGATATCATGAAACCACAAAGACTGGGCAGTGTATCCATCCCTGATGACGAATTGATAAAAGACAAAAAAGAAGCGAAGAAAATCGGACCTTGCGGACTGGGTCGGAAGGCGGTTTATTTGAACAGCTTTTATATTGACCGACGGTATTACATACCGATTGCTTCCATAAAAAGAGTCTTTAAGAGAATTGCCATGAGCAAAGGCGGATTCACCGGAAAAGGCGCGTTTGCAACATTATCCTATCTTGTGGTAGTATACGAAAACGGACATGAGAAACAGTGCAATTTTAAGCATGAAGAAGATGTAGACAGATTCCTTGCATACATCGAGGAGGAATTTCCGGACATCCCGGTGCACAGCCTGGAAGCCGAAAGAAAGCTGGCAGAAAAAGAAAGATGGCTGGCGGAGAAACGGAAGGAGAAAGAGGTGCCCGAGGAAGCCAAAGCATATCTTCTGCAGCTTGAACAGGCAGAACAGTATCTGAAGAAGAAATCCGACTATTACATGGATTTAAGCCAGTCAGCAAAGAAAAAGCGCGTATACGATCGAAGCAATCCGGCGTATAAATGGGTCGCACTTGCAATCGTGGTTATGGGCGCAGGAGCATTTGCTTATGGAATCTATGCACTGGTGACACATGCGGGTTTCGGAATGTATTTCCTATTGTTCGGTCTTGCAGCCGTTTTCCTGTTTGCCGGAGCCAATGTTCTTCCGACTTCCAAGAACAACAGGAGGTATATCGAAGAGCAGCTTGCAAAATCCATCAGACAGATGCAAGAATACATCAGAGAGTATCCGGATTTTCCGGTACCGGCGCATTATGCGCACCCGATTGTACTCAAAAGAATGCAGGACATTTTGAAAGAGGGGCGTGCAAAAACGATTCCGGAGGCACTTAAGATTCTCAAGAGTGATTTGAAGGCTCTGAATTCCGATGTCGTTGTTGAGCAGGAAGAATACGATGAAATCGTGGCAATTAAACCGATGTTTTTGGTAATGGATTACAAGTAAGATTGAAGTCAATATAGCAAAACGGTCAGAATGCTTGATTCCCGTGAAAGGGAAGGTGCGATTCCGGCCGTTTTGCTTTTTATGGCTAAATTTTGATTCTTTATGAATTTGCAATTAATTCGCGGGCATTGGCCAGTGTGGTTTCCGTAACCGAGGCACCGCCGAGCAGCCTTGCGATTTCTTCGATTCTGCCTTCCTCAGACAGTTTCTGAATGTTTGTGTAGGTTTTCTCATCGTCGGTTTCTTTGTAGATCCGGTAATTGCTCACGCCGCACGCTGCAATCTGCGGGAGGTGGGTGATGCATATAATCTGGTGATGTTTTGAGATTTCTTTGAGTTTGCGGCCGACGATGCTTGCCGTGATGCCGCTTATGCCTGCATCGATTTCGTCAAAAATCAAGGTCGGAATGTTGTCGCAGGAGCTGATTACATTCTTGAAAGCCAGCATGATTCTGGACATTTCACCGCCCGAAGCAATTTTTGCGAGAGGTTTCAGAGGCTCGCCGCGGTTTGCGGCAATCAGAATTTCCACATGATCCATTCCGTTCTCGGCAGGAACCGAAAGCGGGGTAATGGATATGCTCAGCTTTGCGTCCTTAAAGTTAAGATCCGCAAGTTCAGCGGTAATCCTTTGTTCCAGTTCGGCAGCCGTTTCTGTTCTGATTTCCGTGAGCTTGCTGCATGCTGCAAGAAGATCCTTCTTCGCTTCGGAAAGCTCGGCTTCGAGACGGGCTTTCTCATCATCAAAGTTTTCGATGATTTGCAGTTCTTTCAGAATCTTCTGTTCGTATTCCAAAACATCTTCAATGGAAGAACCATATTTTTTCTTGAGACCTTCAATTGTATTTAAGCGCGAGATCGCAAGATCCATCTCTTCAGGCGAAAAGTTGAGACTTTCCCTGATATTCCGCAATTCTCCGGACAAATCTTGAAGCCGGTAGTAGATGTCGCTGAATTCTTCGGAAATTGCCGAAAGTTCATCGGAACAGGATGAAACTTCTTCCAAAGAACGGAGGCACATGCCAAGTTCATCCGTTGCCGAAGGGGATTCCTCAAAAAGAATTGCGTATGTTTTTTCGATGTTTTCAAAAATTTTCTCGCTGTTTTGGAGGAGAAAAATGCGTTTCTGAAGTTCTGCGTCTTCACCCGGTTTAAGGGCAGCTTTCTTGATTTCAGCAGCCTCAAATCGGTAAAAATCCTGTTTGCGGGCGTTTTCTTTTTCCTGTGAAAGGAGGGAAGAAAGCTGCTGCCGGATTTCATGGTATTTATGGAAAAAAACGCTGACTTCTGCTTTCTTGGCGGCGGAAGCGTCGTTCTTGTACATATCTAAAAGTGTAATGTGATATTCGGGATTGAGCAGAGACTGGTTGTCGTATTGACCGTGAATGTCGGCAAGGCGGCGTGATACAGCGTTCAGCTGCGCCAATGTGACAATTTCACCGTTGAGTTTGCAGAGATTCTTGCCGGAAGAGGAGACTTCTCTTGTTATGACCACTTCTTCGCCGTCGAGCGTTCCGAGAAGCTGCACGACTGCTTTGTCGGCCCCGGTGCGTATGGCAGAGGTATCCGCACGGCTTCCGAGAGCAAGGCTGATTGCTTCCACGGCGATGGATTTGCCGCTGCCGGTTTCTCCGGTAATTATATTAAGACCTTCTTCAAAATCAACATCTGTATTTTCGATTATGGCAAAATTCTTAATACTGATGTGATCAATCATTTCTCTTCCCCCTGTTAAGCATTTCATTGAATCCGTCTACGATTTCAGGAACGTTTTTCTCATCGTCCGCAATGAGAAGGAGCGTATTGTCGCCGGCAAGGGAGCCGATAATGTGCTCGAAATTGGAGGTGTCAATTGCTTCGCCTGCGGCATTTGCACATCCGGAGAGTGTTTTTACAACGATAATGTTTCCTGAGGAGTCAATGGAAGTAATGGTTTCGCGGAATATTTTGACAAAACGATCCGAGACAGGAAGATCCTGCGACTTGTGAACCGAGTATTTGTATTTGCCCGAAGACGAAAGGGTCTTTACAAGCTGAAGTTCCTTGATATCTCTGGAAATCGTGGCCTGGGTAACCTCGTAGCCGCATTCTCTGAGCATGGTCACAAGTTTTTCTTGTGTATCAATTTCATTGTTCGTAATGAGTTCAATAATCTTATTCTGTCTGGAATATCTCATGTTTACCTCCCAAAGTAATTGTATACTTGTGTTTTCTTACCAAAATTTTAACATATTTGGTTGTAAATTTCAATATAAAAATATATGTAGACAAACAAATGTTTGCGTGATATAATTTTGTAAGAACAAACTGCGAACAAGGAGCTTTGAGGTGAGAATTTTGGGAATTGACCCCGGTTATGCGATTCTGGGCTACGGGGTTTTGGATAAAATAGGAAATAAATTTGTGACGGTCGCTTACGGCTCCATTACAACGGACAGCAAGATGGAAATGCCTGAACGGCTCGTCGCACTGTATGACGGGCTGACAGAGATTATACAGACCTATAAGCCGGAAGAGGCTTCGATTGAAGAACTTTTTTTCAATAACAACGCAAAGACGGCGATCCTGGTCGGTGAGGCAAGGGGCGTTGCCGTTCTTGCCTGCGCGAAGCAAGGACTGAAAATCAGCGAGTACACGCCGCTGCAGATTAAACAGGCGCTTGTCGGATATGGAAGGGCGGATAAGAAGCAGGTGCAGGCGATGGTTAAGGCAATTTTAAATCTGGATGAGGTACCGAAGCCTGATGATACGGCGGATGCCGTTGCTGCTGCGATTTGCCACGGGCACAGTGGAGGACACAAAAGACCGCTTCGGATTAAGGAGGGAATTTAAGGATGATTCGATATATAAAAGGAATTTATGCGATGACTTTCGAAAACGGCATTGTCGTTGAAAACGGCTCAGGCATGGGATTTGAAGTCAATATTCCGGCAGGCTCGCCGCTCTATCGGTACGGCGAAGGTGAGGAAGTGCTCGTCTATACCGCCATGATGGTGAAAGAAGACGACATCAGCCTTTACGGATTTCATAACAGAGAAAGTCTGGAGCTGTTCCGCCTGCTGATTACGGTCAACGGAATCGGAGCGAAAGCCGCAATGGCAATTATGGGCTCCATGTCGACCGACGAACTGAGGCAGGCCATTCTGTTTGAGGATGTCAAGGCGGTCAGCAAAGCGAACGGCGTGGGAAAGAAAACCGCCGAACGCCTGATTTTAGAGCTGAAAGATAAAATCGGAAGCTTTGAACGCAGCGATGCGGCGCAGACTGCTGCGGCCTATGCCAATGCAGACGATTCTGCAGGGGACGATGCCAGAACCGAGGCTATCAGCGCACTTGCCGCACTCGGCTATACGAAGGCAGAAGCATTCGGTGCTGTATCGAAGGTGCCGGAAGAGGGACTTTCCTGCGAAGACTACATCAAAAAAGCCTTAAAAAATCTCTTTTAAGGTGTATAATGGTACAGAGACAAACGAAGAAATCCAAGGGGAAAACGAATGGAAAACGAAAGAATTACATCCGCCGGAATCAATCCGGGCGAAGCAAGGCAGGAAGTGAGCCTCCGGCCGCAGTATCTGGATGATTACATAGGACAGAAAGGTGTCAAAGAAAACTTAAAGATTTTTATTGAAGCAGCAAGGCGCAGAGGGGAGCCGCTCGATCATGTGCTCTTTTACGGTCCGCCGGGGCTTGGTAAGACGACGCTTGCGGGAATCATCGCAAACGAACTCGGTGTGAACATTAAGATAACATCGGGGCCTGCAATCGAGCGTGCCGGCGATTTGGCTGCAATTCTGACAAATCTGGAAGAAAACGACGTGTTGTTTATCGACGAAATCCACAGACTTAATCGCTCCGTGGAAGAAGTCCTGTATTCCGCAATGGAAGACTATGCACTTGATATTATCATCGGCAAAGGACCGTCCGCGCGTTCAATCAGGCTTGATCTTGCACGCTTTACGCTGATTGGCGCAACGACCAGAGCCGGAAGCCTTTCGGCTCCGCTCAGAGATCGATTTGGGGTTATCAGCAAGTTTGAACTTTACACGGTGGAAGAACTCACTGAGATTATACGGAGAACCGCACGGATTCTGGGGGTGACGGCAGATGAGGACTCGCTTGTTGAAATGGCGAAGCGCTCTCGCGGAACTCCGCGTGTGGCAAACCGCATGCTGAAACGAATCAGGGACTTTTCACAGGTAAAAGGAAATGGTATAATAGATATGGAAATTACACACGAGGCACTTGAGGCACTCGGTGTAGATGAGCTTGGTCTTGAAAGACTGGACAGGGAAATCCTCAGCGGTATTATTGAACGCTTTAACGGAGGTCCGGTGGGAATCGATACGATTGCCGCTTCCATCGGGGAAGAGCGTGTTACGATTGAGGATGTTTACGAGCCTTATCTGATTCAGACCGGGCTGCTTTACCGTACACAGAAAGGAAGAATGGTTTCACCGGCAGGGTATAAGCACATGGGGCTTCAGCCGCGCGGGGAAGAGGAAACCGAAGAATAAAGAATGCACATTAATGATTTTGATTACGAGCTGCCGCAGGAACTGATTGCACAGACTCCGGCAGAAAAGAGGGATTTTTCAAGGCTTATGGTTGTTCACCGTGATTCGGGAGAAGTGGAACATAAGCACTTTTATGATATTCTTGATTATCTGAAGGCCGGAGACTGCCTTGTTATGAATAACTCCAAGGTTTTGCCGGCAAGGCTGTACGGCAGGAAAGAGGGAACGGGTGCGAACATTGAGTTTTTGCTGATTAAGCGAATCAAAGGCGATATATGGGAAACTATGGTAAGGCCGGGGAAAAGACTGAAACCCGGAGATGCGGTTTCGTTTTCGGATGATAAACTGTTTCGCGCAGTTGTAAAGGATTACGGTGAGGGCGGAACCCGAATCGTGGAATTCGAGTACGAGGGGATTTTCCTTGAACGGCTCGAAGAACTTGGCAAGATGCCGCTTCCTCCGTACATTGAGCGTGACAACAATTCCGAGGATAAGGACAGATACCAGACCGTGTATGCCAAAAACGAAGGCTCTGTTGCGGCACCTACCGCAGGACTTCATTTTACGCCGGAGCTGCTTGAAAAAGCAAAGGCAAAAGGCGTGAAGCTTGCTTATGTAACGCTTCATGTGGGAATCGGAACTTTCCGTCCGGTAAAGGTTGAAAATATCGAAGAGCACCATATGCATTTTGAAGAGTATTTCATCGACGAAGAAACCGCCAAGACTATCAATGATACAATTAAAGAGGGCGGCAGAATTGTGTCCGTAGGAACGACTTCGACCCGAACCGTCGAAAGCGCGGCCGTTTATGATGAAGAATGCGGTAAATACCTTGTAAAGGCAGGGCATGGTTCTACGGGAATTTTCATTTACCCGGGATATGAATTCAAGATTATCTGCGCACTGATTACGAACTTCCATCTGCCGAAGTCAACACTTCTCATGCTCATATCCGCACTTTATAATCGCGAAGATATATTGAGAGTTTATCGGATTGCGGTGGAAGAGAAATATCGGTTTTTCAGTTACGGGGATGCGATGTTTATTGAATAATAAAGAAAAAGTTGTACTTCACGCAGCATTGCCTGAAAGTACAACTTTTTTATCGTCCGGCTTATTTATTTGCGCCGCAGCATTTCTTGTATTTCTTGCCGCTGCCGCAAGGACACGGGTCGTTTCTGCCCGGTTCTTTTTCTTTGTGGACCGTCTTGGAACGCTTGTAGTCTTTGATGATTTCAACCATTTTTTCTTCGGAAAGGATGTTTTCCCACTGCGGAAGCGTGTAGAGATATTCCGCCTCTGCCTTTAACATGTTGAAGAAAAGTTTTTCAAAATCAACATCGAGGTCTATATCTGAATTTTCGTCAATCTTCTCTAAATCGAAAGGGTTGTTCAGGCTTGTCTGGATGCCGTCGAGGAAGCCCATGAAAATAACAGGGTTTGCATCGAACTTCTCAACGAGTTCGCTGAACTTGCCTGCAAGGTGCGTATCCTTGTTTTCTAAGATGTTTTCGTAAATTCTCGTCTCTGTTCCGCTGTATTCGTCCCAGAATGCTTCAAAAGTTTCTTCGGTCTGACCCTCCATGAGGTCAACCCACTGCTTGTATAAACTCATTTTTTCCTCCTGTGTGATAAGTGATTTTTATTTTAATTTTTTAGCTACATTAATTATATCGCCGACAACAGCACTGCCGGTAGGGAGCGCGCCTGCGCCTTTTCCGTAAAACATCAGCTCGCCGACCATGTCACCGGTAACATATACCGCATTGAATTCATTGCTGACGCCGCTGAGCGGGTGAGAAAGAGGAAGTCTTTCCGGAGCAACACTCGCCTTAACTTCGCCGTCTTCAAGGTACGCATGGCCGATAAGCTTGATTTTGCAGCCCTCGGAAGCAGCGGCCTTGATATCGTCTGCCGTAATCTTCGAAATTCCGGTTGTGGGAATATCGGAAGGTGCGATGTACTTGTCAAAAAGCAACGCAATCAATATGGAAAGCTTGTTTGCTGCATCCAGACCTTCCACATCTGCGGTCGGATCTGCTTCGGCAAAGCCTTTCGCCTGTGCGTCTTTCAGGACATCCTCATAGCTTGCACCGTCTTCGGTCATTTTGGTCAGGATGTAATTTGTGGTTCCGTTCAAAATTCCCATAACTTCAAGGAAGTTATTCCCCTGAAGCGGATTTTGGATTGCGGTGAGAACAGGGATTCCGCCTGCAACCGCGGCTTCAAAGAGAAAATCAACACCGTTTTCCCGGGCGGTTTCCGTAAGTGTCTTATAATTTGCAGCGACTGCAGCCTTGTTTGCCGTTACGACATGTTTGCCGTTTTTCATCGCTTTCAGCATGAAAGAGGCAGCGGGCTCGATTCCGCCGATAACTTCTACGATTAAATCAATATCCGGGTCGTTCAGAATAACATCCGGGTCATCCGTAAAAAGGTGAGAATCGGAAGGCTTCCTTCTGAGTATTCGTACGACTTCAACCGAAATGCCGGTGCGCTTCTGAATCAAATCATGGTTTTTTGTCAGGATTTCATGGGTACCGCTTCCGACGGTGCCATAACCCAAAATGCCGACTTTAAGTTTTTTCATTTCTGTTCCTCCGTGCGAAAGATTGCAATGAGAGAATTATATAACATTTCTTCGAATTTGTCTTTCTTTTTTTGAAATTTTTGTTATTATAGTTTTTGGATTCATTTATAAAAGGAAAAGAGGTAACAAAATGTCATTACACATCGTTTTCGTTGAGCCGGAAATACCGCCAAACACGGGGAATATTGCAAGAACATGCGCTGCAACCGATACAGTGCTTCATCTTGTAAAACCGCTCGGATTTAACATAGATGACAAAAGCCTTAAACGGGCAGGACTTGATTACTGGCCGTATGTGAAGCTTGAAGTGCACGAAAGTCTCGATGATTTCATGGAAAAATATGGTGACGGATCGCATCGGCTTTTTCTTGCAACGACAAAGGGTGGGCATATTTATACGGAGCCTGCATACCGTGACGGTGACATGTTCCTTTTCGGAAAGGAAACGGCGGGGCTTCCGAGGGATTTTATTGCGGAGCACGAAGAGAGTGCCATAAGGATTCCGATGAGTGCGGATACGCGGCTGCGCTCTTTTAACCTTGCAAATTCGGCAAATATCATTTTGTTCGAGGCTTTGCGTCAATTAGGTTTCCCGGGCTTGAAATAACGAAACGGATTTGGTATAATATTTGCATAAAAGATTTTTTTAGGACAACTTTTGAGGTGTATTAGTGAAACTTGGTTATGATTTAACAATTGAACAGTCCCAAAAATTGACGATGACGCCGGAACTGATTCAGGCAATCCAGATTCTGCAGTTTAACTCGCAGGAGCTTGAAAATTACGTTCAGGAAGAACTTATGCAAAATCCTGTTTTGGAGTACGAGGCAGGAGAGGACAGACGGGACAGAGAACAGGAGGTTTCCAAATCCGAGTCTTTGGATAAGAAAGAAGCGGAGGAGGCCGATTTTGACTTGCGCGAAAAAGTAAAAGAGGCGGAGTATGACGATATCAGCTATAAGCAGTGGGAATATCGCAAGGACAATGATGAGCCTACATTTGAGCAGTTTGTGAGCAAGGAAGAAACTTTGGAGGACTATCTCCTTCTTCAGCTTACTTTTTCAAAGCTTAAGGGCGATGACATGAAAATCGGAAGGTATCTTATCGAGTCGATAGACGAAAACGGATATCTTACATCCGAACTTCCGAAAGTTGCGAAGATGTTTAAAGTGTCAGAGGAACATGTTGAGAAAATTCTCGATGTCATTCAGACGTTTGAACCTGCGGGAGTGGGTGCCAGAACGCTCAAGGAATGTTTGATTCTGCAGCTTGCTTCCAAGGGACTGCTGGAAGATTCGGTAGAATATATTATTTTACATCATTTGGAGGATATCGGAGAAAATAAACTCAGCAAGGTTTCGAAGGAAACCGGGCTGACGGTTGCACAGGTGCAGATGATTACGGATCTCATCCGTACACTGGAACCGAAGCCGGGCAGACGTTTTTCGTCGGGAGAAACGGTGAAGTATGTGGTTCCGGATGTGGTTGTCGAAAAGATCGACGGAGAATATCAGGTCGTAACAAACGAAGGCACAATCCCGAGGCTGATGGTAAGTTCCTATTATATGAGCCTTGCAAAGAAGGCTTCCGAGGATGCGGAACTTTCGAAGTATCTGAACGACAAATACAACTCTGCAATGTGGCTGATTAAGAGCATCGAGCAAAGAAGACAGACCATATATAACGTCGTTGCTTCGGTTGTCGAGTATCAGAAAGAATTCTTGGACAAGGGTCCGAAATATTTAAAGACCCTGACGCTGAAACAAGTGGCAGAAGCGTTAAATATCCACGAATCCACGGTCAGCCGTTCCATAAACGGTAAATACATGCAGACTCCGAGAGGGGTTTTCGAGATTAAATATTTCTTCTCAAGCGGTGTTACGGGCGCAGGCGGAGAAGGAATGTCTTCGAACAGCATTAAGACTTTCATCAAGGAAATCGTGGAAAGCGAAGACCCGAAGAAGCCGTACAGCGATCAGGACATGGTGGAAATTCTCAGCCAAAAAGGAATTGAAATTTCGCGACGTACCGTGGCAAAGTACAGAGAGGGCATGAATATCTTATCTTCATCGAAACGGAGAAGATATTAAAATACATAAAAATACAATATAATACAAACATTGTCAACAGGAATGTTTTTAGGAGGAGAAAAAATGGCGATTAGAGTAGGTATTAACGGTTTTGGCAGAATTGGCAGGGTAGTAATCCGTGCCGCAATGGATATGCCGGAAATTGAAATCAGGGCAATTAACTTAAGAAATGCGGACCTTGAATACATGGTTTACATGCTTAAGTACGACACGATTTTCGGAAGATTCCCAAAGAGCCTTGACCATGACCAGTCCGGAATTTACATAGACGGAAAGCATGTTGATGTATATTCGTTCTCGGATGCATCCGAAATTCCGTGGAAGGAAGCAGGCGTTGATTATGTAATCGACTGTACCGGTGCATATGTAACAACGGAAAAAGCGATGGATCACATTGAAGCAGGTGCAAAGCATGTTATCATTTCCGCACCGGCAAAGGATAAGGATACTCCGACATTTGTATACGGCGTAAATCATAACGAATATAATTCGGATATGAAGGTTGTTTCCAATGCATCCTGTACTACAAACTGTCTCGCACCGCTCATGAAGGTTATCGAAGATAACTACGGAATCAAAGAAGGACTTATGTCCACGATTCATGCAGCTACCGCAAAACAAAAAGTTGTTGATGCGAAATCACTCAAGGACTGGAGAACCGGCCGCAGCGTATTCGGCAATGTAATTCCGTCAACGACAGGTGCAGCAAAGGCCGTAGGTCTTGTAATTCCTTCTCTTAAAGGCAAAATGACAGGTATTTCATACAGAGTTCCGACAGCGGATGTTTCCGTTATCGATGTAAACGTTGTTCTCAACACACCGACAAGCGGCCCGGAACTCAGACAGAGAATTAAAGAAGCTTCCGAGACATACCTCAAGGGTGTTTTGGAATATGTAGATGATGAAGTTGTTTCCGGCGACTTCGTGGGAGACCCTTGCACATCCATTTTCGACTCCAGACAGACAATCGAGCTGAATGACCATTTCTTCAAGCTCATCGCGTACTATGACAATGAATTCGGATATTCCAGCAATCTGCTGAACATGCTGAAGCATATGCACGAAGTAGACTGCAAATAATCCTCGAGAATAGATACATAAAGAAATTATTTAAGAGGAGATCAATTATGAAAAAAACAATCAAAGATATTGAAGTAAAAGGCAAAAGAGTGCTCGTAAGATGCGATTTCAATGTACCGCTTAAAGAAGGCAGAATCACAGACGACATCCGTATCGTTTCGGCACTCCCGACCATCAACTATTTAAGAGAGCACGGAGCGAGGGTAATACTGATGTCTCACCTCGGAAGACCGGAGGGCGAGCCGAAGAAAGAATTTACGCTTGCACCGGTTGCGGAAAGACTGACCGAGCTTCTCGGCGAAAAAGTTATTTTCGCGGCATCTGACCACGTGGTTGATGAAAAGGTGAAAGAGGCGGCAAACGCGCTCAAAGACGGCGAAGTTATGCTTCTTGAAAATGTCAGATTCCGTAAAGAAGAAACCAAGAACGGTGCGGATTTTGCGAAGGAACTGGCATCGCTTGGAGATATTTTCGTAAACGATGCTTTCGGAACGGCTCACCGTGCACATGCGTCCACAGCGGGAATCGCGGATTATCTTCCGTGCGTTTCGGGCTTCCTGATTGAAAAAGAAGTAAAATTCCTCGGAGATGCGCTCGAAAACCCTGCTCGTCCGTTCGTGGCAATCATGGGCGGCGCGAAAGTCGGTGACAAAATTCCGGTTATCAAGAACCTGCTTAAGAAGGTAGACTCTCTGATTATCGGCGGAGGAATGGCTTACACCTTCTTCAAGGCGCAGGGATATGAAATCGGAACTTCGATTTTGGACGCGGATAATATTGAACTCGCGAAGGAACTTCTGGCAGAAGCAGAGAAAACCGGCGTAAAAATTCTTTTGCCGGTTGATGCGGTATGTGCGAAGGAATTTAAAAATGATACAGAATTTGCAGTATATGCAAAAGAAAACATGCCGAAAGACAGGATGGGAATGGATATCGGACCTGAATCCGTGAAGCTGTTTACCGAAGCGGTGAAGAATGCGAAGACGGTTGTATGGAACGGCCCGATGGGTGTATTCGAAATGCCGAACTTTGAGAACGGCACGAAGAAGGTTGCCGAGGCCCTTGCACAATCCGATGCGGTAACCATTATCGGCGGAGGCGACTCCGCGGCTGCATGCGAGCAGTTTGGCCTCAAAGACAAGATGACTCACATTTCCACAGGCGGCGGCGCATCCTTGGAATTCCTGGAGGGCAAGGTGCTTCCGGGCGTAGCGGTGATAGAGGATAAATAAGAAGAACGATTTGCGATTTTAAGGAGGTATTTTCTATGGTAAGAGTAGCGATTAACGGTTTCGGCAGAATCGGCAGACTTGCATTCAGACAGATTTTTGAAGATAAAGATATGGAAGTTGTTGCAATCAATGACCTGACAGAACCTAGGATGCTTGCACATCTTCTCAAATACGACAGTTCGCAGGGTGCTTATCGCGGTCATGAAGTTGTCTGCGACGAAAACTCCATAAGCGTTGACGGGCATAAGATTCCGGTATATAAGGAAGCCGATGCGAAGAATCTGCCATGGAAAGACCTTGACATCGATGTCGTTTTGGAATGCACGGGATTTTATACTTCAAAAGCAAAATCCCAGGCGCATATCGATGCCGGAGCAAAGAAGGTGCTGATTTCCGCTCCTGCAGGGAACGACCTTCCGACCATTGTTTACGGCGTTAACCATGAGACTTTGACGGCGGAGGATAACATTGTTTCCGGTGCGTCCTGCACGACAAACTGCCTTGCGCCGATGGCAAAGGCTCTGAACGACTACAGAGAGGTTCGCACGGGCTTTATGACTACGATTCATGCTTATACAGGCGACCAGATGCTCCTTGATGGACCGCACAGAAAAGGCGACCTCAGAAGAGCAAGGGCAGGCGCAATCAATATCGTTCCGAACTCGACAGGCGCAGCGAAAGCAATCGGTCTTGTCATTCCGGAACTGGACGGAAAGCTCATCGGTTCGGCGCAGCGTGTTCCGGTACCGTCCGGCTCGATTACAATTCTGGACGCAACTCTGAAAGATATGACGGACTCTGTATCGGTAGAAGGAATCAACGCGGCGATGAAGGTGGCTGCAAACGAATCTTTCGGTTATACGGAAGAAGAACTTGTAAGCTCCGATATTATCGGAATGAGTTACGGCTCGCTGTTTGATGCAACGCAGACGCTTGCACAGCAGTGCGGCACGCACATTTACGAGGTAAGGGTAGTTGCATGGTACGATAATGAGATGAGCTACACCTGTCAACTGATAAGGACGCTGAAATATTTGAAAAAATTTGTAAAATAAGAGAGAGGTAAAAGATGCGTTATCCTTTTATTGCGGGAAATTGGAAGATGTACAAAACCACTGCAGAGGCAAAAGCATTTGCACAGGAATTTAAAAAGATTTATCAGCCAAGTGATGTAAAAGCAGCGATTTTTGCTCCTTTCACGCAGCTTGCTGTGCTTGCGGAAGAATTCAAAGGAACCGGAATCGGTCTCGGCGCACAGAATGTTCACTACGAGCGAGAGGGCGCTTTTACAGGTGAAATATCCATTCCGATGCTTCAGGAGATCGGTGTGGAATATTGTATTGTCGGGCATTCCGAAAGACGCCAGTATTTCAATGAAACCGATGATACGGTGAATCGCAAAGCAAAGGCACTGCTCGAGGCGGGAATCACACCGGTTATCTGTGTAGGGGAAGACCTTTATCAGAGAGAACACAATTATCAGGACAAACTGGTTGCAGAGCAGGTCGCAAACGCAATGGAAGGAATCCCGGCGGAAGACGCGGCGAAAGTTGTCATTGCCTACGAGCCGATTTGGGCAATCGGAACGGGCAGAACGGCAACGCCGATTCAGGCAAACCACATGTGCAAGGTCATCCGCAATGAACTTGAGGAAATATACGACGAAGAAACGGCTGACAAAGTTGTGATTCAATATGGCGGAAGCGTAAAGCCGGAGAATGCGTCGGAAATTCTGAATATGGAAGAAATCGACGGCGCGCTTGTAGGCGGAGCAAGTCTTGAGCCGTTAAAATTTATTGAAATTGTAAACTTTTAACTTGATTTTAGCATAGATACTGTGGTACAATTAACAAGTTATAATACGAGGAGGTAAAAGATGAAGACTTTATTGATGGTTTTGCTGGCATTAGCAAGTATCGTTTTGATTGCCAGTGTACTGCTTCAATCCGGTAACAGTGCAGGATTATCCGGTTCCATCGCAGGCGGAGCGGAACAGTTATTCGGCAAGAAGAAGAGCAAAGGCTATGAAGCCATTTTAGAGAAAGTAACTACCGTAGGCGCTGTTCTTTTCGTAGTTCTTTCCCTTGTTATCGTTACTCTGTTTGGGTAATTGATACACGAAATTAATTCGTTTTTAATTTTTATTTATTATATTTCACTTACGGCAAGAGGTACATAATGTGCCTCTTATTCGGCGTTAGTGAGTAGGAGGTATTACGTTATGACAAAGTATTTTGCTGTCATCGCAGCTGTCATTGGTCTTATCGTAGCATTCTGCTTAGCTGCATGGATCAAGAAAGCTGACGAAGGGACAGACAGGATGAAGGAAATCGCCGGCTACATCAGAGAAGGTGCTATGGCGTTCCTGAGAAGAGAATACAAGACAATGGCTATCGTTATTGTTGTGTTATTCTTATTAATCGGTATTTGCATTAACTGGATAACCGCTGTTCTTTATGTGTTCGGCGCACTCCTTTCCGTACTTGCAGGTTTCTTCGGCATGAAGGTTGCGACACTCGGAAACGTAAGAACTGCAAACGCAGCAAGAGAATCCGGAATGAACAAGGCTCTCAAGATTGCGTTCAGATCCGGTGCGGTTATGGGTCTTTGCGTATCCGGCCTCGGTCTTTTCGGACTCGGCATGGTTGTATGTGTGCTTGACCTTGCAACAGTTGTTGAATGCGTTACAGGCTTCGGTCTCGGGGCTTCTTCCATGGCATTATTTGGAAGAGTAGGCGGCGGTATCTACACGAAGGCAGCTGACGTTGGTGCTGACCTTGTAGGTAAGGTTGAAGCAGGAATCCCTGAAGACGACCCTCGTAACCCTGCAGTTATCGCAGATAATGTAGGCGATAACGTAGGTGACGTTGCAGGTATGGGTTCCGACTTATTCGAATCTTATGTAGGTTCCATCATTTCTGCTATCACTCTTGCAGCAGTTGCTGTTGCAAACGCAGATGAAACTGCTGTATTCTCAACAACTACGGCAGCTGTATTCCCGTTAATCATTTCCGCTATCGGTATTCTTGCTTCCGTAATCGGCATCATGATCGTTAGAGGAAAAGACGGTGGAAACCCTGCATCTGCTTTAAATATGGGAACATATGTAAGCGGAATTATCGTTATCATCGCTACTGTTATTCTTTCCAAGACAATGCTCGGTGACTACACATATGCAATTGCTATCATTGCCGGCCTCATTGTAGGTATTGCAATCGGTAAGATTACAGAAGTTTATACTTCCGGTGACTATAAATCAGTTCAGAAAATTGCTGAACAGTCTCAGACAGGTGCTGCAACTACAATCATCAGCGGTCTTGGTGTTGGTATGATGTCCACATTATGGCCAATCCTCTTAATCTGCGTTGGCGTATATGTTGCTTTCTCAGTTGCAGGTTTATATGGTATTGCACTTTCTGCAGTAGGTATGCTTTCCACTACAGGCATGACGGTTGCAGTTGACGCTTACGGTCCTGTTTCCGACAATGCGGGCGGTATCGCAGAAATGTCAGAACTTCCTCACGAAGTAAGAGAAATCACAGACAAGCTTGACTCCGTAGGAAACACAACAGCTGCTATCGGTAAAGGTTTCGCAATCGGTTCCGCTGCTCTTACAGCACTGGCTCTGTTTGCTTCCTATGCTGAAGTTACAAGCCTTACAACAATCGACCTGCTCAGCCCTATCGTAATCGTCGGATTATTCATCGGTGCTATGCTTCCGTTCTTATTCTCCGCTATGACGATGAACTCTGTAGGTAAAGCTGCTAACCAGATGATTGAAGAAGTTAGAAGACAGTTCAGATCCGATGCAGGAATCATGGAAGGAACTTCAAAGCCGGACTATGCTAACTGCGTAGATATTTCCACAAAGGCTGCTTTAAAAGAAATGGTTGTTCCAGGTATTATGGCTATCGTCGCTCCGCTTGCGGTTGGTCTCATCTTAGGACCTGCAGCACTCGGCGGAATGCTCGGCGGTGCACTCTCCTCAGGCGTGCTTCTTGCTATCATGATGGCAAACGCAGGTGGTGCATGGGATAACGCTAAGAAATACATCGAAGAAGGTCACTTCGGCGGCAAGGGTTCCGAACCTCACAAAGCTGCAGTTGTAGGCGACACGGTAGGCGATCCGTTCAAGGATACTTCCGGTCCGTCCATCAACATCTTAATCAAGCTTATGACGATCGTTGCAGTTGTATTTGCACCGTTATTCGTATCTGTTGGCGGATTAATCTAATTCGATTGTTTAATTAAAACATGGATTCATTCAGGCTCCCGAAATCGGGAGCCTGTTTTGGAATAAAAACATAGCACACTCTTGATTATATCTGCCAAAGGTGTTAAACTATTAACAGAATATTTTCTGCAAAAAAGAAAGGAAAAAAGAGATGTATCACACAATTAAGTACGAAGTGAAAGACAGAGTAGCAACAGTTACCATTAATAGACCGGAGGCACTGAATGCACTTAACTCGACGGTTCTTGACGAACTTTTCGATGTATTCAATGTTATCGACAAAGAGGATGAGGTAAGATGCGTCATCGTAACAGGCGAGGGCAGATCATTCGTAGCGGGAGCTGACATTGCTGAGATGTCAACGCTTAATCCTGTAGAAGGCAAGAGATTCGCACAGAAAGGCCACAGAGTTATGAACTTCATCGAAAAGACTGAAAAGCCGGTAATCGCAGCAATCAACGGATTTGCGCTTGGCGGCGGATGTGAACTTGCAATGGCATGCGATTTCCGAATTGCTTCCGCAAAGGCTGTATTCGGACAGCCGGAAGCAGGCCTTGGAATCACACCGGGATTTGGCGGGACACAGCGACTTTCGAAGATCGTAGGGCCGGGAAATGCGGCAATGCTTATTCTCACAGCTCAGAATATCAAGGCTGACGAAGCACTCAGAATGGGTCTTGTACAGAAGGTTGTAGAACCGGAAGAACTGCTGCCGACAGTAGAGGCTCTTGCAAAGAAGATTGCTTCAAACGCACCGGTTGCTGTTATGGCCTGCAAGACACTCATTAACAAGGGATATCACCTTGACCTCTTCAGCGGATGCGCCCTCGAAGCAGAAGGCTTCGGTGTATGCTTCGGCACAGAAGATCAGAAAGAAGGAATGAAAGCATTCCTGAACAAAACTACATACGAATATCAAGGTAAATAAGAAAGAGGCTGCCCGCAATTGATGCGGGCAGCCTTGCTTATAGAGCGCTTTACGCAAAGTGTTCTGCTTTCAGGCGGTAAATGGTATTCTTAACCGGCGGAAGTGCCAGTACAATCAGCGTGAGCACGCCTTCTCCGCCGATGTAAAAGATATTGTAAAGGAAACTGTACCAGACAGGGTTCATGCCCTCCGGTGCAAATTCTCCGAAGAAGAGAAAACCGGAAAGGAAGGAACAGCAGAATCTGCCAAGGATTGCGACAAGATATCCGACATAGAGGCCATGCTTTTTATTGGAGAATAAGCCCGAAAGCCCAAGGCAGCCAAAAGCAAGTATGTAATCGAGAACCACCTGCATAGGGAAAAGGATAACCGGGTCAATGATCAGGTTTAAAAGCCCTAAAGCCACACCGGAAGCAAGGCCCCATTTCGGGCCGCAGAAATAGCCCGCCAATGTTGCGGCAAGCATGCTGAACATGGTAATGGAACCGCCGTAAGGCATCGGAATAATTTTTACCATACCAAGCACGAAAGAAAGTGCCATTAAAACTGCGCAGAGTACAAGGCAGTAGACCGGGCGTCTGCCCGTTTTGTTTGTTTCGATTTGTGACATAAAAAAACCTCCTCAAAAAATAATGGGAGGGGAACCGTTTCATATACGATGATGCTTCCCTACGCCGGCATTAACCGGGTCAGGTTATGAGGGTTTATCCGAAAGCGGGACATCCTGCATATTTCGGTAAATCTCAGCAAAAGCTCCCCTAGCAATAATGACATACTATAACTAAAATCTATTTTTGTCAAGGGAAAATATTATAACTATTCATTGAATTTGTAAGAAAAAGGGAGTATAATATATTGTAAATTGAAAGAGAGAGGATATTGGGGAAAATGAATAATCATATTATTTTAGAACCGGCTTGGAAGATAAGAGAAATCGCACGAAATGCACTTAAAGGATATTGGAAGCCGATGTTTGTAGCTACACTGATATTTTATCTGCTGACAAACGGAGTGGGACAGGTGCTTTCTTATGTATTTAGTTATGATACAAGAGAAGTATATGTAAGCTTCGGACTCCCTGCCGACAGCTATATTAATTACCCATCGGTTGACTATGGTGGAAGTATATATGATTTCCTTGTGGGCGGGGCATTTACGCTTGGATTTACGATGCTTCTGCTTACTTTCTTCAGAACAAAGAGGGTCGACTATTCGCTGAACTTTGAAGGATTCAGCTTTTTTGTCAAAGCGTTCCTGCTGCAGCTTCTCATAGGCATTAAAGTCTTTCTTTGGACGCTGCTGTTTATTGTTCCCGGAATTGTAGCCGGTTATAGATACAGTCAGGCATTTTATATTCTTGCTGACAACCCGGACTATTCGGTTACGCAGTGCGTAGAAGAAAGCAAACGCTTAATGATGGGCAACAAAGGAAGATTGTTTTACCTGGAACTTACCTTTATTGGCTGGGCACTGCTTGCATCCATTCCTACAGGATTGATCATTGCGCTCTTTCCGGATTTCGGATTCTTTGCGGTTATTGCGTCTCTGATTGCAGCACTTCCTGCGATTTTCGTGTATGAATACATATATGTTTCAAAGACGGCGTTCTATGAACTCCTTACCGAAAGACTTGTTGTTGTTTTCCCGGGAGCACCGACGGCCAATACGGTTGAGACAACCTACACCGTGTACGAACAAGCACCGCAGCAGCCACAGGAAACTCCGGAAGAACCGACAGAGCCAACAGAGCCTGCTGACAAGAATGAATAACTATTGAGAACATAATTACCTCTTTCGCATAATATAAAGCAGTTAGGTATATAACTTGCACAAAATTGTGTTGAAGGAGGTAATACTTTGTCCGTTGAAAGACATTATTTCCCCGGTAATAATACACCGCTGGGATTTTTTTCGTATTATAGGTATATTTTGGGACAGAGAGAGGCAAAGAAGATTATATGCATTAAGGGCGGTCCGGGCAGCGGCAAGTCAACCTTTATGAAAAAAATCGGTGCGCACTTCGCAGAACTGGGTGAGAACATCGATTATCTTCATTGCTCCGCAGACGAAAACTCCCTGGACGGGGTTGTTTTGGCAGACAGAAGCATCGCATTGATAGACGGAACGAGTCCACATATGACAGACCCGATAACGCCGGGTGCGGTTGACCGCATTGTAAACCTAGGGGAGTTTTGGAACGAAGAAGGAATTAAAGCAAATAAGGAAGAAATCATAGATTTAAACGAGGAATGCTCGGAGTGGTATAAGATTGCGTATAACTACTTAAATGCCGCCAAAAGCGTATTTCGGAGCCTGGAAGGGGTATATGACAAGGCAATTGAATACAGCGAAATATACAAAGCGGCCGCAGATATTGTAGACAGGGAATACAGCACATACGACATTTCCCTGAGACCGGGAAGAGAACGGAAACGATTTGCGAGTGCGATAACCGCAAACGGCGTGATTTCTTATCCGGAGACGCTTTTTCGGAACATGAAAAAAGTCTATATCATTAACGCACCGGTCGGCTATGCAAACAGCAGCCTTATGACGATTATAAAAGAGGGAGCAATCTATCGCGGTTTTGATGTTGAATCGTTCTACTGCTCCGTCTGCCCGGAGGAAAAAATCGACCATCTTATCATTCCGGAACTCAAGATTGCATTTACGACGGTGAACGAATATCACGACATAGAACCATGGGAAATTTTCACGGAAGAAGAAAGCGGTGAAGAGACCGTTTTCTTACTGCCCGAAATTTATCTTATCGACCTGGGTGACTATATGGATGCCGTCAGCATCGAAAAAAACGCACCGCTCATCGAAAGCCTGGGTGAGGAATTTGATATTTTGCTCGAGAAAGCAATAAAATGCCTCAAGAATGCCAAAACAAGGCACTTGATGGTGGAAGACATGTATATTCCGAACATGAACTTTACCGAAGTAGGAAAAACCGCAGAGAATATTATCCGAGAACTGATGGAAAAATAGCAGTGACTGTGATATTATAGAAACAGATTGTATAAATAAAACAGGAGAATACTTATGAAAAAGTTAACTGATTTTTTGAATATGCTTGCGGAGTCGGAACTTCTCGCCGGCGACAATTCCGACTCTGCCGATTTTGATATACCGATTAAGGATATTACCTACAATTCGCTGGAAGCGGGCGAGGGAACGCTTTTTATCTGCAAAGGTGCGGGGTTTAAGGAAGAATATCTGAAAGACGCACTCACAAAAGGAGCCGCTGCATTTGTGTGTGAGACGGGTTCAAAGGTTCACGAGGCCTGCAAAGCGGATGCTGAGCTTGCAGCAATCCCGTATATTGTTGTAAACAACATGCGGAGAGCCATTTCAAAGATTTCCGCTTTCTTTTTTGACCGGAGCTGGGACAAGATGAAATTGATTGGTGTTACGGGGACGAAAGGAAAGTCAACAACGACAAGCATGATTAAAGCTATCCTCGACATCCATTGCGGCAGGGAAATCGGTTTTTCTTCGGGCATCTATACCTATGACGGCTGCCACAAGAAGAAGGCGTACAAGCTTACGACCCCCGAAACGATTGAACTTCACAGAATACTGGATAACTGCGTAAAGAACGGCTGTGAGTATCTTGCGATGGAAGTTTCTTCGCAGGCGCTGAAATACGATCGGACTCTCGACCTGAATTATGAAGCATGTGCTTTTACGAACATATCGAGAGACCATATCTCGGATGCCGAGCATAAGGACATGGAGGACTATTTCACATCAAAGCTGAAGATATTCGAGCAGAGCCGAATCGGCTGCGTAAATCTGGACATGGACCCTGTATATATGGAGCGGACGCTGGCATTCGCCGAGCAAAACTGTGAAAAAACGGTTACCTTCGGCATGAAGAAGGTGGGAGGCAGAAAGCCGGATGTTTACGGCATTTCTGTGGACGAAAAACAGGGATGGCTTCTGCTGAAGGCTGAGCTTTTCGGCAAGACAGAGGAGTTTACGGTAAATATCGGCGGCGCTTACAATGCTTATAACGCGCTTGCTGCAATCGCGGTGACCGCATCGCTTGGCGTGCCGACGGAAATAATACGCGAAGGACTGGAAACGGTCAAGGTAATGGGCAGAATGGAAACCTATCGCCTTAAGGATTCCGTAGATGTTATCGTGGACTATGCGCATAATAAAATGAGTTATCAGGTGCTGTTTGATTATGTAAAGAAGCAGTATCCTGACCGCAAGGTCGGATTTGTGTTCGGCTGCGTCGGCGGCAAGGCATTCAACCGCAGAAAGGAAGCCGGAGAAATCGCCGAGAAATACGCGGATTTCGTGGTAATTACAGAGCTTGACCCGGGAATGGAAGATATTAATAAGATTTGTGGCGAAATTCTCAGCTATATCGACCATAAGGAAAAGGCGGAGATTATCACAGACCGTGATACTGCTGTCTATACGGCTCTTAAGAAGGCAGAAGGAATGGAAAACTGCGTGCTTGTGCTGGCAGGCGGCTCGGATGCGTATATGAAACGCGGAAATAAGGTATATCCATCCGATACGGACGGAGAGCGCGTGCAGAAGTTTTTAACTAAAATCGTGAAATAATATTAAAAATTCAATTGTTTTTACGGAATTTAAGAAAAAACCATTGAAATTTAAGAAGTTTTTGATTATACTAAATAACAAGGAGGTGTTACTATGATTGTCAGACCTTACTATTTAGATATACTTAAAACTTATCGGGATGTTCCTCTTGTGAAGATTCTCGCCGGGATTCGCCGCTGTGGCAAATCAACAATTTTGGATATGCTCAAGTTTGAACTGATTAGCAGCGGTATTTCTGAAGATCATGTCATCTATATGCGTTATACATCGGAAGAACTGGATGATGATATGAGCGCGAAGCAGATGTACCGTGATATCAAGGAGAAGATGACGGACAATGAACGATACTATCTTCTGCTGGATGAGGTTCAGGAAGTCAGCGGTTGGGAAAAAGCAGTCAATAGCTTGCTGGAGGATGCAAATACTGACATCTATGTGACAGGTTCAAATTCCAAGCTGATGTCCAGTGAGATATCCACGTATCTGACGGGACGTTATATTTCCATTCCGGTTTATACCTTGTCCTTTGCTGAATATTTGGAGTTTAAAAAAGAAAGCGGACATACCGCAAAAGAACTTTTGAACGAATATATCCGTACAGGTGGATTTCCGATTGTCGCACTTGGCAATTTTGATGAGCGCTCCGCTTATCAAATCGTCGAGGGAATTTACAGCTCCGTTATTACCGGAGATATCACAAAGCGGCACAATATTACGAACTTTGATTTGTTCAATCGCGTTGTAAAGTATGTCGTCGAGAATGTAGGCAAAACTTTTTCAGCAAATGCCATCGTGAAATTTATGAAAAGCGAGGGGCGTTCGCTTTCTGTGGAGTCCGTGTACAACTATCTGGAATGGCTGGAAAAAGCATTTATAATCTACCGCTGCCGGCGATACGATATGCAGGGAAAAACGGTTCTCAAGACGCAGGAGAAATTTTATCTTGCCGATTCATCCCTCAAATACTGTATTTTGGGCTTTAACCCCAAATCCGTTGCGGCGATGCTGGAAAACCTCGTGTACTTCGAACTCAGGCGGAAAGGCTATGAAGTGTATATCGGCAAAAATATGAATAAAGAAATTGACTTCGTAGCAGTGCAGCGTGACGAGCGAATCTATGTGCAGGTGTGCCGCAATCTGCCGGCGGACTCCGATCGTGAAATTGCCAATCTGCTTGAGATTAAAGACCATTATCCGAAATATGTGGTAACGATGGACGAAATGGCCGCAGGAAATGTCAACGGGGTCAAGATTATGCATTTAGCTGATTTTTTGTTATGTAAGGATTACTAGTTTTTTTTCAGCCTTTCAATCACCGTCTGCATATCCGCAGGCAACGGTGCTTCAAGGTGAAGTTCTTTACCGCTGACAGGGTGTCTTAAAGTGAGCGAAAAAGCGTGCAGAGCCTGACGGTCAATGAGGCCGGAAACGATTTCCTTACCGCCTTGCCCGCATTCCGGATTGTAATCTTCATCATCACGCGGATCCCCGTGGATTCTGCGATATTCAAACGGGTCGCCGTGACAGTACAGGTGGTCGCCTAAAATCGGATAACCGATGTAGGAAAGGTGGACGCGAATCTGGTGCGTGCGGCCCGTTTCAAGTTCCAGCTCGACTAAGGAATAACTGCCGAAACGGTCAAGAACCTTGTAATGTGTAACGGACGGATAGCCGCCTTTTTCGACAGGCAGCACCCAGCGTTCCACTTCATTTTCATCGGGTCTGCCAAGCGGCAGATCAATCGTGCCGCTGTCCTCAGGCATTTCGCCAACTACAATCGCCTTATATTTCTTATGCAGGCCGCGTGCCTCGGCATTCATCTGTTTGGTGAGACTGTCCTGTGCGTGGCTGTTTTTTGCAACGATAAGAAGCCCGGATGTGTTCATATCCAGGCGGTTTACAAACCGTATTTTATAGCTCTTACCCTCATCAAGCATTTTTTTCATAAGACCGTTTGCAATCGTATGACAGGGCTTGCCTTTGGTCGGGTGGACGACAACGCCGGGCTGTTTGTTTATCACAAGGAGGTCATCATCCTCATAGACTGCCGAAATCGGGATATCCTCAGGCGGGAAATCGCTTTTTTCTTCGGGAAGCAGGATGCTGATGACATCTCCCTCGGAGGGAGCTATCCACCACTGCACATCGCCGCCGTTCAGTAACACAAGATGATTCTGCTTGAGTTTGGTCATGAGGCGGGAGGAAAATGTGAAATTGCTGCGGACAAGCTGCTTTACCGAAAGGTTTCTTTTCACATCTTCCGCGGTTACAATATATTTAAACTCTGACATAAGGTACCTTTTCTATAAGAATTTTGACTTCGCTTTTTCCCAGAAGTTGCTGTATTCGAAACGAATCAGGTTGACTTTTTTGCGGGAAAGGGAAAGCTCAATTTTGAGAATGTGTTCGTAATCAACCGCATAGCCGTCCGCCACGATGCTGAGCGTTCTGTGATCGTCATCACACGGTATGATGGACAGTTTATCGTTGGCAGGAAGCAGCAGGCTCGAAGTAAACGAGCGATAAGCGACGGTATTAATCGGTGCAATCGGTGCAAGCTGAAGGAGATTCAGACGCGGGTCGACGATGCCTCCGCCGAGCGAATAATTGTATGCGGTGCTTCCTGCAGGCGTGGAAACGCAGATTCCATCCCCACTGAAGCGTTCTATGAACGAGTCATTGATGGAAATGTTCAGCTGGGCAGGGTAGGTCGGAACACCTTTGATTGCGATTTCGTTGAGAGCGATATGCCGGAAGATTCCGTCAGGAGTTTCCACCTTGGCACGAACCGTGCTGTAGGAAGCAACCGTGAACTTGCCCTGATTGTATTGAAATATGAAATCATCAATCTTTTCGGGAAGGACTTCCTGGAAAAATCCAAGATGTCCCGTGTTGATTCCGACAACCGGAATGGTAGGGAAGTTATATGTACGCAGGCAGCGGAGCAGAGTGCCGTCGCCGCCTATGCATATGATGAGTTCGGTATCTTCCAGAATTTCATCGAAAGGTCTGAGTCCCGATTTTACGAGTTTTTCTCTGAGAAGCGTTTCAATCCGCTTGCTCATTTCGGTGTCGTTTGCATGTATGAATACTTTTTTGTTTTCCATAATCCTCTCCGTGATTTACAAAAGGGTTTCAAGTTCTTCAACAAGTGATTGGAAGGTTTCCATTGCCGCGCGAATCGGAGCCGGACTTGACATGTCAACACCTGCAATCTTGAGAAGTTCAACCGGATAGTCGGACGAACCGCTCTTGAGGAATTCGATATAGTCTGTGCGGGCTTTTTCTCCTTCGGTAAGGATACGTTTTGAAATCGCTGTGGCAGCAGAATATCCCGTTGCATACTGATAAACGTAAAAACTTCTGTAAAAATGCGGGATTCTCGCCCATTCGTACTTGATGTATTCGTCTTCTGCGAGGGCAGGGCCGAAGTAATCTTTGTTGAGCTTATCGTAAATCTCGCAAAGCCATTCCGCGGTGAGAACTCCGCCGTTTTCCACTTCTTTGTGCGTGAGCATTTCGAATTCGGCAAACATTGTCTGACGGAAAAGGGTGGTGCGGAATTCTTCAATATAGTAGTTAACGAGATATTTACGCATTTCCGGATCGGTTTCCTTCTGCAGAAGGTGCTGCATGAGGAGTGATTCGTTTACCGTGGAAGCAACTTCCGCCGTGAAAATTGAGTGATCACCGTATGCGAAAGGCTGTGTTTTGCGTGTATAGAAAGAATGCATGGAGTGTCCCATCTCGTGAACAATCGTGAAAACATCCTTCAGCGTGTTCGTGTAGTTGAGCAGAATGTACGGCTTGCTGTCGTAAGAACCGAAACTGTAAGCACCGCTTGTCTTGCCTTGATTTTCGTAGACATCAATCCAGCCTTCCTTGGTTCCTTTCTCAACCTGCGCGAGATATTCGGAGCCGAGAGGGGAAAGTCCTTCCTGCATCATCGAAAGAGCCTCTTCATAAGGGATATCCCTCTTCGGAAGCTTAACAAGAGGCACGTAAATATCGTACATCTTGAGATCCTCCACGCCGAGAACTTTCTTGCGAAGCACTGTATAGCGGTGGAGCACCGGAAGGTATTCGTGGACAACGGAGATTAAGTTGTCGTAAACCTCTTCGGGAATGTTTCCGGAAGAAAGGGCAGCCTGACGAGCGGAAGCGTATTTGCGAATTCTTGCCGTAACGACATCGTCTTTTACATTGTAGTTATAGGCTGTCGCAATCGTGTTAATCAATGCCTTATATGCCTCGTACATGTTGGAAAATGCAGATTTGCGGACTTCTCTGTCATGGCTTTCCATAAAAGTAATGTAGTTGCCGTGCGTAAGGTTTACCGTATCTCCGTCTTCGTCAACCACTGTTCCGAAGGTCAAATCCGCATTGTTGAGCATCTTAAAGATGTCTCCGGATGCACCCGTTACTTCACTGAGCTGTGCGAGAATGTTTTCTTCTGCCGTGGAAAGCACATGCTCCTTTTCGCGGAGAGCGTCTTCCAAGGCAAAACGATAGAGCTCAAGCTTCGGATTCTCTGCAATATATTTCTGTATCGTTTCCGGCTCGGCTTCAAGAAGTTCAGGAGCAAAGAACGAAAGCGAAGCGGAAATCTTTGCGATTGCACTGCCGCATTTATCATCCATGGACTGATATTTCGTTACGCGGTTATCCTCGTCTTTTTTCATTGCAGCATAAACAAAAGCATGTTCCAGCTTGCGGAAAATACGGTCTTTTGCTTCGAGAGCATCATAGAGTGTATGAGCCGACTCCGTGATTTTTCCCCTGAAACGGCTGAAATCAGATGCTTCCTGCATGCATTCCTCAAGGTCTTTTTCCCACAGGGATTCGTCGGGGTACATCGCCTCGATGTCCCATTTAAACTTTTGATCAATTTCACTGCGCTGCTTGCATAATTTATCAGACATTTTTGTCCTCCTTATATAGCGAAAGAATTATTTTTGGTGTATAATACTATAATTAAATAGTATACCATAAAACGGAAAGGAATATAACCCTAAATGGACAACAGAGCAATAGGTTTTTTTGACTCGGGGCTGGGCGGCCTTACGTGCATTCCGAATCTTTTTTCGCAGATACCGAACGAGCATGTGATTTACTTCGGGGATACCGCAAGAACGCCGTACGGATCGAAAGCCGTAAGCACGATCAAGCATTATGCCAATCAGATTGCTGATTTCTTATATACAAAAGATGTGAAAATGATGGTAATTGCCTGCAATACGATTACTGCGACCTGCCTTTACGATCTGCAGAAGCGTTTCCCGGATATTCCGATTGTCGGAATCATCAATCCGGCGGCTGGAAAGATTGCGAGAACATGTGATGAAAACAACCGAATCGGAGTTATCGCAACCAAGGTTACGATTGCCAGCGACGACTATAACCGCGAAATTAAGAAACTGAACCCGAACCTTCATGTTTTCAGCAAGGCGGCACCTGCATTTGTTCCGTTGATCGAAGAAGGCATCATCGACAATGAAATCATGGATCTTACGATTAAGTATTATCTTGACGATTTTCTCAGCGAAAACAAAATCGACACGCTGGTTTTGGGCTGCACGCATTATCCGATTATCCGAAAAAACATCATGCACCTTTATCCTTCGCTTAAGATTGTCAATCCGTCGTACGAAATTATCGCAAGAATCAAGCAGATTCTCGAAAACGAGGACCTTCTTGCGGAGGAGAATGATCGGGAGAATGTCTTCTATGCGAGCGACCTTTCGGAGAATTTCGTAAATATGATACAGAAAATATTGGAGACCGAGAAGTCGGATCTCATTTTGAAATTTAAAAATCTTGATTTATAAAGGAGATACATTTTGAACAAAAGAGAATTATATGCGCTTCTTGATATCGAAAGTCCGGAGGAATTTGAATATTTCGAAAATCTGGCGGATTATCTGGAATGCGAAGAGGAACTCGACTATACGGATGTTGCGGAGCTTTTTAACGGAGTGAATAAGGATGTGCTTGCACAGCTTTGCGACAATTATTTTGAGGAAATATCCGGATTCGTTCCGGGAAGCCAGACGGAGGTCTTTACCATATTCGAAAACGTCAGAAGGGCCCTTGTGGGGATGTGCAGAAACTGCAGTGATGATGAGAATCTGGAAGCAAAACTCATTGAAGAACTTGAAAGATTCCGGCGCTGGTATTCCATCGACAGCGAGGCATATTGCACGAATCTTGGTACGATGGAAGAAACGAGGATGCCGCTGAGAGATGCGATTGTGACTTCCCGTGTTGAGGGCATTGACGGAAATACAAACAAATATGAATACGATTTTTCGGAGTGCATGAACTATCCGCTTGATGAGTACATTGTATCCCTTGGGGATATGATTGCGATGGGCGAAGAGGAAGAAGAAACCGAAAACAGCACAGCCGATTAGCGTTTTAGGCAGAACCTGCATATTATGATAAAAAATAGTATGGAGGTTTTTCTTATGGGAGAACAATTTGAAAGAAAACAAAAATGCTGCCCGCCGCCTTGCCCGCCACAGCATTCCTGTCCGCCGCCTTGCCCGCCGCCGGAGCCGTGCTGTCCGCCGTGTGACCCGTGCTGCCCGCCGCCAAAACCACCGTGTTCTTGCAATGACGGGAACAGCAGCGGAATCTGGCTGATCATTCTGATTGTGGTAATATACTTATTGTTCTGCAACAACGATAATAACGGAAACGGCGGTCTTTTCGGCGGCCTGTTCTAAGATGGTGATAATTTCACGGCTTCCGCATAGATTGGTTACATGGATAAGAATAAATTCAGTACCAATTTCATACTTGCGACAGCCGTGTTTTTTGCTGCGGCGATGGTGATTTTTCCGGATATAACCGAATCCGGCTCCAAAACCGCGATTATCATATGGGCAAATTCCATCGTGCCGATTTTGCTGCCGTTTTTTATCTTTGCGGATTTCATAAAGCGGACGGGAAACCCCGAAATGCTGCCTAAGCGGGTGTATCCGTTTATTATTGCGTTTTTGTCGGGATACCCTGTCGGGGCAAAAGTTGTATCAGACCTTGTTTCAAGCGGCAGGCTTGGCCGTGAGGAGGCGGAAGAGGTTCTAAGCTACAGTCTTATTACAGGTCCTGCGTTCATTATCGGCACGATCGGAGCTTTTTTGGGAAGCTACAAGGCGGCGGGTGTGGCAGCTGCGGCACATTACATGGGTGCGGCAGTAAACGGACTGCTTTACCGGAAACCGAAAAGGCAAAAAAGAAAAGGCTCTGATAATCGAATCGGCACGGATGAAATGCGAAGCCGCGGCGTAAGCTCTGCAAATCGGCAGGTAGCCCCGCTGGAGAATTTCACGGCGGCAATTTCCGCAGGGTTCAAAGCGATGGCAGTAATTCTTGCATATTTAATTCTCTTCATGATTGCAATCGATCTTCTCGAGGCTGCCGGGCTTTTCGAAATGATAAACAACGAAACCGTTTCATCGGTTTTGAAAGGATTACTCGAGATGACCGCAGGCTCGAACATGATCAGCCTCTGCGACATCAACCTGAGCCTTAAAACCGCACTCATATCCTTTGTCGTTTCTTTCGGAGGTCTTTCGGTAGTGGGGCAGTCGATCTCCATGACTTCGGGAAGCGGAATCCGTGCGGGAACCATTCTGAAAATCAAGCTGACGCATGGCCTTCTGGCCGGAATTATTTCTGTTATTCTTTCTTGGGCTGTGTTATAATAATAAGAGGAAAATGCGGATTTTAGCAGCAAAGCACGGGAGGAAAAAATGAGAAGTGTCGGAATCATTGCCGAGTACAATCCGTTTCATAACGGGCATCAATATCATTTACAGCGTTCACTAAAGGAAACGGGAGCAGAAATCAGCATCGCGGTGATTAGCGGCAATTTTACGCAGCGAGGCGAGCCTGCGCTTCTTGACAAGTGGACACGGGCGGAAACTGCAGTCAGAAACGGTGTGAATCTGGTCGTGGAAATGCCGTTTCTCTTTGCGTGCAACAATGCAGGATACTTCGCACGCGGAGGCGTGGAGATTCTGGAGAATCTGGGATGCGATTTTATTTCTTTCGGGAGCGAGTCGGGAAATATCGCGCTGCTGCAGAAAATTTCCCGGGAAACAGAGGCGCATCGCTCGGAAATGGAAGAGACAATTAAAAAGGGAGTGAAAAAAGGGTTGACATATCCGAGGGCCCGCCATGAGGCTGTCACTGCACTGCTTGGGGAGGAAGCTTCGGAAGTTTTAAGCACGCCGAATAACCTGCTTGCATTGGAATATCTACGATTTATAAAATCCGCGCAGCCAATCACAGTGAAGAGGCAGGGAAGCGGCTACCATGAACTTACCGCAAAAGAAGATATGGCTTCTGCGACAGGAATACGGAAGATGCTTGCAGGCAGCGAGGATATTTCCCATTTTGTTTCCGGCATTACCCGGGAAATACTCACGGAATCTTCGGCAAGGTTTGCTGACGAGGACAAGCTGTTTCCGCTGCTGCGCGAAAAAATTCTGCTCAGTTCAAATGAAGAATTAAATCAGATCTTCGGCGCGGAAGAGGGGCTTGGCAACAAAATGAAGGCAAGCGTGCGCTATTGGAAGAACATGGACGAGCTGATTGAGGACCTCAAATCCAAACGCTACACGAGAACGCGCATCACAAGGCTGCTTGCGATGACACTGCTCGGCGTGCAGCGTGAGGATGTGAAAAACGCACGGAACTATATCCGCGTGCTGGCTTTTGACGAGAAAGGAAGTCAATATTTGAAAGAACTTAAAAAGTCGGAAAGCTGCAAGCTTCCAGTTTTGACGAACATAAACAAGGAAGCGGAACTGTATCCTGAGATTAAAGAAACGCTGGAAAAAGATGTTTTGGCGGGGGACATATATAATCTTGCCTGCGGACATGACCTCTATGCAAATTCGGATTATGTGAAAATGCCGTTTCGGATGGAGAGGAGGCAGGAAATCCGCCGTCGCGGAATCGCTGCCAGAGATGCAATGGATAAAGAAGAAAGAAACAGACGCTCCGCTATTATTTGTGAGAAGATTGCAGAATGGGATGTTTTCCGCAGGGCGCAGGTCATCATGATTTACAAAGCCGTCCGTGGTGAAGTGCGGCTGCAGCGTCTGGAAGAACTCATGCAGGAATACGGGAAAACCGCCGTATACCCTTTATGCATATCGAAAACCGAAATGATTGCCCTTCACCCAAGCTCTGATGAAGCATGGGAAAAGGGGCACTACGGCATCCTTGAACCTGTCCGTGAAAAATCAGAACTCATTCTACCTGAGAAGATTGACATGGTGATTTGTCCATGCACGGTGTTTGATGAAGAGGGCAATCGCATGGGAATGGGAGCCGGATACTACGACCGTTTTCTGCCTTTATGCGTCAATGCCCGCATTGCTGCGGCAGCTTTTGAGTGCCAGCGGGTACAAAAGGTTCCGGCAGATGCATGGGATAGACCGATGGAAAGAGTTTTTACGGAATGTTAATTGCAACTATTTATAGTTGCAATTTTTCTTTAGGGGTGATATAATTTTATCAGGACAAAACAGACAGAGAGAAATAACGATACATCGGAGGGGATTCGGATGAAAAATACAATGAAATATAGAGATTACATCGGCTCCGTAGAGTTTTCGGAAGCGAAAGAATGTTTTTTCGGGAATGTTTTGGGAATCAGAAAGAACATATCGTATACAGGGGAAGATGTACGCAGTTTGATTCGCAACTTTCACGAAGCAGTAGACTCTTACCTTGCGGACTGCAGTGAGGCGGGAACAGAGCCGGAGAAGGCGTATAAAGGGACTTTTAATGTAAGGGTTTCTGAGAACCTTCACCGGGAGGCTGCGTTGTATGGGTTGAACAATAACATGAGTCTAAACAGTGTCGTGGAAAATGCGCTGCAGAATATGGTTGAGAAGAATTTTTATCACACGGCATCCATGGTGCGGGAAGATACTCGGGATTTCTATTACAAAGAATCAAAGACTGAGCATGATAGTGGAGAGCTGCTTGCAGGAGAATCAAAGAACATAGAGTACAAGGTTGAACGACCAAAGGACAGTTTGAAATACATGAAAACGGTAATCGCTTTTTCTAATGGAGAGGGTGGAAAAATTATTTTTGGTGTGGATGATAAGACGCGAGATGTGGTCGGCATTCCAAAGGACGATGTTTTCGCAGAAATGGATGCAATTACTTCTGCCATTTCCGATAGCTGTGAACCTATGGTTATTCCCGATGTATACCTGCAGACGATTGAAGAGAAGACAATCATCGTGGTGGAAATCAGCCCCGGAAAACAAAGGCCGTATTATATCAAGTCAAAGGGAATCACAGAAGGAACCTATATTCGTGTGGCAGGAACCTCAAGGCCTGCAGGCAGAGAACTGGCGAAAGAAATGTATTATGAAGATGAGAGCCGCTCTTACGATTGCGTAATCCGAAGAGATCTGACTGTTACAGAAGAAGAAATACAAGAGTTATGCAGGCAGATGAAGCAGGTCGCAATTGCGAATGCTAAGACCGAAGCGCAGAAGGCTGCGGTAAAGGATTTGACGAAGAATCAGCTTCTCAGTTGGGGACTTCTCGCAGAAGATGAGGATGGTTGCATCCACCCGACCAACGGATATATTTTCCTGCAGGGAAAAGACCAATTCCTTTCACAAATTCAATGTGGGATGTTTAAAGGAAAAAGCAGGGCCGTCTTCGTTGATAAAAGGGAATATACCGGGCCGCTTTGGCAGCAGATTGAGGATGCGTTTCAGTTTGCACTGCGAAATATCCGCCTAGGCGCGAGGATTGAAGGAATCTACAGGCAGGACATCTACGAGCTGCCGCCGGACAGCATACGGGAACTGATTATCAATGCCGTAATGAACTGCAGCTTTCTCCAAAATTCTCATATACAGGTTGCGGTTTATGATGACCGACTGGAAATTACCTCGCCGGGAGGACTGCTTCCGGGTGTGACGATAGAACGAATGAAAGAAGGCTATTCGAAGATTCGAAACCGCGCACTGGCGCATGCCTTTCTGTATATGAATATGATTGAGGCGTGGGGAAGCGGAATTCCGAAGCTGATGGAGAGCATGCGCGAATACGGATTGGAGGAACCGGAGTTTATTGACATGGGAATCGGTCTGCGGATTAATCTTTATCGTAAGGATATCCATTCAACTTCGATGCCATTTCAAAGATAAACATTTCGACAAGGAGAAAAGATGCACAGAGATCCATTTAAAGACTATATAAAACAATCGGAACCGAGCATAAGAGAAAAAGGCTATGCTTGGCACACAGCTATCGGACTGCAGTCTGTGGACGGGCTAAGACCGTCCAAATATCTGATTGACACTGCAATTAAAAATATCGAAGGTAAAATATCAATTGAGGATGCCCAAGAGTTATTAAACACTTACTATGAGCAGAACTCCGGAAAGGACGGGCAGGACAGAACCGAGGAAGCGGATAAAGTTTCCCTAAGAATAGCTAAGTTATTATCAGAAAAAGCTTTTTCTTTTACACCGAATGAATATATTTCCATTCATAAAAAACTTTTTATAGGGATTTACAAGCATGCCGGAAGACTGCGAGATTACAATATTACGAAAAAAGAATGGGTTCTTGACGGCGCAACTGTGTTATACGGGAGCTCATCCGAACTTCGGGCAACTTTAGAATATGATTTTTCTGAAGAAAAGAAATTTGACTACAAAGGTCTCAGTATGGATGAGATAATCCGGCACCTCGCAATTTTTGTCTCAAGATTATGGCAGATTCATGTTTTCGGGGAAGGCAATACAAGAACAACCGCTGTCTTTTTCATAAAATATCTGAAAACGCTGGGATTTGATGTGACAAATGATATTTTTGCGGAAAATGCGTGGTATTTCAGAAATGCCCTTGTCAGAGCAAACTACAACGACTTAAAAAATGGCATCCACGAAACAACAGAATATCTTGAACTTTTTCTCAGAAATCTTCTGCTTGATGCAAAAAATGAACTGCATAACCAAAATATGGTTTTAAGTAATTGACGAAAGGATATTATACGAAGGAGGCTGCAGGATTGTTAAAACTTTATTTTACTAAAACCCCATTGAAATAGAGATTTTTAAGGTGTATAATTAATTGCTTGAATTTGTTAATCAATTTGTAAAATTTTAATATACGGAGGAAAAAAATGAAAGTTTTAGTAATTAACTGCGGCAGCTCTTCATTAAAATATCAGGTTCTTGATATGACAAACGAAAATCTGCTTTGCAAAGGTTTGGTTGAAAGAATCGGTATGGAAGGTTCCGTAATCGGTCACGAAAAGATTGGACAGGAGAAGATTAAGAATGAAGTTCCAATGAAGGATCACAAAGATGCGATCGCTCAGGTTCTCGCAGCAATTCAGGATCCGAAACACGGTGTAATCAAGTCCATGGACGAACTCGGAGCTGTAGGACACAGAGTTGTTCACGCAGGCGAAAAATATGCATCATCCGTTTTAATCACAGACGATGTTGTAAAGGCTCTGGAAGAATGCGTAGAACTCGCTCCGCTTCACAACCCACCTAACCTTTTAGGTATCGCAGCCTGCAAGGAACTGATGCCGACAACTCCGATGGTAGGTGTTTTCGATACAGCGTTCCACCAGACAATGCCGCCTGAATCCTACATTTATGCACTTCCGTATGAATACTATACAAAGTACGGAATCAGAAGATACGGTTTCCACGGAACTTCTCATAAATATGTAGCAGAAAAGGCTGCTCAGATGCTGAATGTAAACCTTGATGATTTGAAGATTATCACTTGCCACCTTGGAAACGGTGCTTCCGTATCCGCAATCAAGAGAGGTAAATGTATCGATACATCCATGGGATTCACACCGCTTGAAGGTCTCGTAATGGGAACAAGATCCGGTGACATCGACCCGGCTATCGTTACATTCATCAGAGAAAAAGAAGGTCTTCCGCAGGGCAAGGCAAACGAAATCCTGAACAAGAAATCCGGCGTACTCGGCATTTCCGGCGTATCCAGTGACTTCAGAGATCTTGAAGAAGCAGTTGCTGAAGGAAACGAAAGAGCGGCTCTTGCACTCAAAGTATTCGCACATAAGGTTAAATTCTACATCGGTGCTTACATCGCTGAAATGAACGGCGTTGACGCAATCGTATTCACTGCAGGCGTTGGCGAAAACGACGTGCCAATGAGAGAACTCATCTGCAACGAAATGGGCAACCTCGGAATTAAGCTTGACCTTGTTAAGAATAAGGTAAGAGGTAAGGAAAAAATTATCTCCATGGACGATTCCAGAGTTAAAATTCTCCTCGTTCCGACTAACGAAGAGCTCATGATTGCAAGAGATACTTACAATATCGTAAGAGGCCTCAAATAATTTGTCACAGAATTGACGAATTATCAGAAAATCCTCAAAATATGCACAATATATTGAAATTTCCTGTTGACAAATGATGTAATTTCAGTATATACTCTAATAGTTGACGATTATTGAGGATTAATATATGGAAATACTCACGAGGGAGGTGTTACGATATGGCAGTACCTAAACGAAGAACTTCTAAAGCTAGAAGAGATAAGAGAAGATCACCGAATATGAAGAAGACAGCACCTGGATTAGCAATTTGTCCACAGTGCCACGAACCGAAACTTCCACATAGAGTTTGCCCGAACTGCAACTACTATGACGGAAAAGAAGTTGTAGCAACTGAAGCGTAATTTCATAACGGAATGACTTTAACGGCAGACTTAACAGTCTGCCGTTTTGTAATACAGCCGTTTACAGTATGCCATAATTACGCAGCTCGTCATATAATGCATACTGCGTTTTGCTGCTCGGAGGGCAGAGCGGGAGTCTGTATTCCAGCCCGCATTTTCCCATCATATTCAGCGCGGCCTTAATCGGAATCGGGTTTACCTCACTGAAAATCACATCAATCAAAGGTTTGAGAGCGACCTGTTCGAGACCCGCATCTGTAACCTTTCCATCAAGAAAATCATGTATCATCAGACTGTAGCGCGCAGGGATAATATTGGAAACCGTTGAAATGCAGCCCATGCCGCCGAGCGACAGGATGGGTACGGTTTGGTCGTCATTTCCGGAGTAAATGTTGAAATTATCACGGATATGCATTGCCATTTTACATATCTGCGAAATGTTTCCGGAAGCCTCCTTCAATCCGATTATGTTCGGGTGTTCCTTCAATATGTCCACGGCTTCGGATGTCATATTTACACCCGTTCTGGACGGGACAGAGTACATGATAATCGGTGTTGTTACGGCGTTTGCAATTTTTTCAAAGTGAGAAATCAAACCGTTTTCGGTACACTTGTTGTAGTATGGGGTAATGATGAGAAGTCCGTCCGCACCGAGCGCTTCAACCTCCTTTGTAAGTTCAAGGGTGCTTTCTGTGCAGTTTCCGCCGGTGCCTGCGATGACAGGAACGCGTCCGGCCGTCAAATCTATGGTGAATTTCGTAAGTTCAAGTTTTTCTTTTTTGGAGAGAGTAGAAGCCTCTCCGGTGGTTCCGCAGACTACAAGGGCGTCGATTCCCTGCGAAATCTGCCATTCTATAAGTTTTCCCATGGAAACATAGTCGATTTTGCCGTCTTTAAACGGAGTTATCAGGGCGGTTGCCGCACCTTTAAACAATGTCAAAAAAATCACCTCCGTTTTTTTAAAAAATTCGTTAAATTATTATATGAAGCATACGCTATTTTGTTGAAATACACGCGAAAAGGTGGTACAATAAATTGTTATAGAATATTATGGATAAGAGTATCAAAATATTAGAAATATAAGGATAGAGAGGGTAGAAAAATGAGTGAAAAATTAAGAGTGGGAATACTTGGAGCAACAGGCATGGTCGGACAGCGGTTTATCGCGCTTTTGGAAAATCACCCATGGTTTGAGGTTGTGACATTGGCGGCAAGCGGAAGAAGCGCGGGGCTTCCTTATGAAAAAGCCGTAGAAGGCAGATGGAAGATGGATACACCGATGCCGGAAGCTGTAAAGAACATTACCGTAATGAATGTAAATGAGGTCGAAAAGGTTGCAGAAACCGTGGATTTCGTATTCAGTGCCGTTGACATGAGCAAGGATGAAATAAAGGCAATCGAAGAAGCTTATGCAAAGACCGAAACTCCGGTTGTTTCAAATAACAGTGCGCATCGCTGGACACCGGATGTTCCGATGGTAATTCCGGAGATTAACCCGCAGCATTTCGAGGTAATCGAACATCAGAAAAAACGCCTGGGCACGAAGCGCGGTTTCATCGCAGTTAAGCCAAACTGCTCGATTCAGAGCTATGTTCCGGCTTTGGACGCATGGAAAGAGTTTGAGCCGTATGAATGTGTCATCACGACTTATCAGGCAATTTCCGGAGCCGGCAAGGACTTCAAGTCGTGGCCGGAAATGGTGGAAAATATCATTCCTTACATCGGCGGAGAAGAAGAAAAGAGCGAACAGGAACCTTTGAAAATCTGGGGTCACATTGAGAACGGCGAAATCGTGAAGGCCGAAGAACCGAAGATTACCTGCCAGTGCGTGAGAGTTCCGGTACTCAACGGACATACCGCAGCAGGCTTCGTAAAATTCAGAAAGAAACCGACAAAAGAACAGCTGATTGAAAAGCTGAATGCGCATAAGGGCTTCCCGCAGGAGGAAAAACTTCCAATGGCGCCGGAGCAGTTTATCAAATATTTCGAAGAAGACGACCACCCGCAGGTAAAGGCGGATGTCGACAGAGATAAGGGCATGGGAATTTCCATCGGCAGACTCAGAGAAGACAGCATTTACGACTTTAAATTTATCGGACTGTCACATAATACTGTAAGAGGAGCTGCAGGCGGCGCGATTCTTTGCGCGGAAACGCTGAAGGCAAAAGGCTGCATCACCAAGAAATAAAAGAAAAGAAAAGGAAAGTAAGAAAGTATGACATATTTTGAAGCGACCGTTTTAGGTCTTGTTCAGGGACTTGCGGAGTTCCTGCCGATAAGCAGCTCAGGACATCTTGCCCTGCTGCAGAACTGGTTCGGAATTGATGAAACAAAGGTTTTGCTGTTCACGGTGCTGCTGCATGTGGGGACCTTGATTTCTGTTTTCATCATGTATTGGAAGGATATTTGGGAACTCATTGTGGAACTTGTGCTTACAATCAAGGATCTCTGCACGGGCAAGGGCCTGCGGATGGAGGAACGTCCGGTAAGAAAACTCGGAGTTATGATTATCGTTGCAACGATTCCTACGGCAATCATCGGATTTTTGTTCAACGATTTCTTCGATTCGCTTTACACATCCGTAATTCCAATCGGCGTCGGACTGATCATTACGGGATTCCTGCTTGTTTTTGCAGAGAAAAAGGGCGAGTCTGACAGAGGAATCAAGCAAATGAATTTGAGAAATGCGATTTTCATCGGAACTGTGCAGGGAATTGCGATTTGCCCGGGAATATCAAGATCGGGTTCCACGCTGTTTGGAAGCCTTATCTGCAATTTGGACAGAAAATTCGCAGTTAAGTTTGTATTCCTCATTTCGATTCCGTCTATACTCGGATCGGCAATCTTAGAAGCACCTGCGGCTATCGAAGCGGGGGTATCCTTATCCCAGCTCGGACCGGTGCTTTGGGGAATGGCAGTTGCGGCAGCTGCCGGAATCGTTGCAATTAAGTCCATGATAAAAATCGTTTCAGACAAAAAACTGAGCTGGTTCTCATACTATGTTTGGATTTTGGGATTGGCTGTTGTTATTTATGGAATTGTTGCGTAGGCAGGATACACACTTCAGATAAAACAATAAAGAGGTATATGATGGCAGAAACGAAAAGAGGACCGGGGAGACCTCCGGGATCAAAAAATAAAAATAAGACATCGAAAACCAATACTTCCAAAGCAAAAGAAAAGGCACAGGAAATTCAGGCAAAGAAAAAAGCCGATAAAAGAGTCATCGATGAGATATGGGCGATTATTGCCATTGCAATAGGCGCTTTTCTTGCTGTGGCCACATTCACACAGGGAGCCGGCAAGGTTGGGGAAGCGATAGGTCTTGCACTCAAGGGCGTGTTCGGGCTTATGGGATATGTGCTTCCGTTTTATCTCATTATTTTCGGTGTGCTGCTTTTTGCAAGGAAAACCAGCCACTTTTCCATACAGACCATTATCTATCTGTTCGTAATTTTGCTCATGCTTGCAACGATGAATTCCATAAGATTTGTGGATCAGGATAAACTTGAGCTTTCCTGGCAGATTATGCAGGGGTTCTATGCGAGCGGTGTGAAGCTGACCAGCGGCGGATTCCTAGGAATGATTCTTGCGACCTTGCTTGTCAAAGGATTCGGCGTGGCAGGATGTTGGATTTTCACCCTTGTGCTGACATTTATCTGCCTGCTGCTTCTGATTAACACACCTGTTTCAAGATTCTTTGAGAAGATTTCGGATAAAGTGGAAGAAAGAAAGTTAATCAAGGAACATGCACATTTGGATATTGCCTCTGAAGACGAACAGGGAATTCAGGTGGCTATGAGGCCAGACATTGTCATCAAACAGACAAATCCGGAACCTGTGACTACAGCACCGGCACCCAAAATACATAATGAAAAAAAATCAAACCGCTTACTTGAATATATGAACGATGATGCGCTTTTCGGAAGGAGCAAAAGCGGCACTTTCGGTTTGGAAGAAGGAAGAAAAACCGAAAGCGGCTTCGGGCTTGAACCCGCATCGCCGGCAGCACCGGCACCGGCTGCATCGACCGGAAGTATGGGATTAAACGCCGCTCCGGCAGCTGAGCCGGTTCAGAAGATTTCCAACAAAGAGGCGAAGGAAGCAATGCTTTCGTCCGCGGAAATCAATAAGTCGCAGACTCCTGAAAAATACAAGAAACCGCCGATAAGCCTTTTGGAAAAGCCAACCGCAAGCGGCAGAACGCCGACGGGACTTTTGCAGGAAAAGGCTCTGAAGCTTGAAGAAACGCTCCGGAATTTCCATGTGGATGCCAGAGTGTTGCAGGTGACTCAGGGGCCGACGGTAACAAGATACGAGATTCAGCCGGCGGTAGGCGTCAAGGTCAGCAGCATCGTAAGACTTGCAGATGATATTGCACTTAATCTCGAAGCAAAATCCATTCGTATTGAAGCCCCGATACCGGGAAAAGCTGCGGTCGGAATTGAAGTCGAGAATGAATCCGTTACAATGGTAAGACTGCGCGAAATCATCGACTCGGATGCATTTAAGCGCAGCAAGTCAAAAATTACATTCGCAGTCGGAAAAGACATAAGCGGGGATGCAATCGTCGCCGATTTAAAGGCAATGCCGCATCTTCTCATCGCAGGTTCGACCGGCTCCGGAAAATCGGTGTGCATAAACAGCATTATCACGAGTTTTATCTATAAGGCAAATCCGGATGAGGTAAAACTGATTCTCATAGACCCGAAAGTTGTGGAACTCGGAAATTACAACGGAATTCCACACCTTATGATTCCGGTTGTAACCGACCCGTCCAAGGCTGCTGCCGCGCTTAACTGGGCTGTGGCTGAAATGACGGACAGATACAAAAAGTTTGCAGAAGAGGGTGTAAGAGACCTTGAATCCTACAACGAGTTTGTGATTGCCAATGACGAAAAAGACAGGGTAATGCCTCAGGTGGTTATCATTATCGACGAGCTTGCCGATTTAATGATGGCTGCTCCGTCTCAAATCGAAGAGTCGATTTGCCGCCTGGCACAAATGGCACGTGCAGCGGGAATGCATTTAATCGTTGCAACACAGAGACCGTCCGTTGACGTAATAACGGGGGTAATCAAAGCAAACATTCCTTCAAGAATTGCCTTTGCGGTTTCCTCACAAGTTGACTCAAGGACAATCCTTGATATGCAGGGCGCCGAAAAGCTTGTCGGAAAGGGAGACATGCTCTTTAACCCTATGGGAATGGGCAAGCCGATAAGAGTTCAAGGCACATTTGTTTCCGATGCCGAAGTGCACAAGGTGATTGAATATGTCAAGGGGCAGGTTGACAAAACAGAGTATAACGAAGATGTTTTGAGCAAAATAGAGCGAAGCAATGTTCAGGAAGGCGCCGATGACACGGACGAACTCCTTCCGGATGCGATTGACCTTGTGGTAAGCAGCGGGCAGGCTTCTGTTTCCATGCTTCAGAGACGTTTCCGAATCGGCTATAACAGAGCTGCCAGAATCGTAGATATGATGGAAGCAAGGGGCATCATAGGACCTCAGGACGGAAGCCGTCCGAGACAGGTTCTGATGACGCAGGAGGAACTTGTACAGCTTGAAAATGATATAAATTCAGATACAGAGGATAAGTAAAATATGAAAGTATTTATTGATACACTCGGGTGCCCGAAGAACTTTAACGATACGCAGACCGCAAAGGGATTTCTTGAGGGAGCCGGATATGAAACAGTCCAAGACCCGGAGAATGCGGATGCGATTATTATTAACACATGCGGATTTATCAACGATGCAAAGAAAGAATCCATCGAACGCATTTTTGACTATTGCGCATATAAAGAGGCGGGCAAAAAGATAATTGTTTCGGGATGCCTTTCGCAGAGATACGGAAATGAATTGTTTGAAGAAATGCCGGAGGTTGATTGTTTCCTAGGTGTAAACGAATATGAAAGACTCCCGGAAATATTGAAAACACTGGACAGCCGTTCAAAACACATTACGAATTCATATGCGGATGTTTTGCCGAGAATGTGCAGAAAACTTGACGATAATTGTTTTTCGTCAACCGTAAAAATAGCCGAAGGATGCAACAATCGATGTGCATATTGCGTAATTCCTTCGATCCGCGGAGGATACAGAAGCAAAACCATCGAAGATATTTTGGAGGAAACCGGGCAGCTCGCGGCAGCAGGCTGCAAGGAACTGATTCTCATTGCACAGGATGTTACCAATTACGGTGTCGATCTTTACGGAGAATATAAGCTTCCGGAGCTTCTCAAAAAGCTGTGCAGGATTGACGGCATTGAATGGATTCGTCTCATGTATTGTTACGAAGACCGTATAACGGATGAACTGATCGAAGTCATGGCAGAAGAGCCGAAGATCTGTAAATATATCGATATACCGATTCAGCATTCGTCGGATGATGTGCTGAAAGCGATGCTGCGAAGATCCACAGAAGAATCAATCCGAAATACGATTGCAAGACTGAAAGCGCGAATCCCTGACATTCACATCCGAACGACGCTTATCGTCGGATTTCCGGGTGAAACCGATGAGGATTACGAGAAACTTCTTGAATTTGTCGAAGAAATGCGTTTTGCACGGTTAGGAGTGTTTGCGTATTCGCAGGAAGAAAACACCGTTGCCGGAGAGATGCAGGATCAGATAGACGAGGAAATAAAAGAGGAACGGCTGACCGGTATTATGCGCGCGCAGCTTGAAATTTCGCTTGAATCAAACAAAGAAAAAATCGGAAAAACCTTTAGGGTTCTTGTTGAAGAGCGCGATGAAGACGGAAGCTACATCGGAAGAACAGAGTTTGATGCTCCCGAAATTGACAATTCCGTTTTATTCACTTCACACAGGCAGCTCAATGCAGGGGATTTCGTAAATGTCCTCATAGAGGATGCATTTGACTATGATTTAGTTGGTACGGAGGTATAACAGTATGAATTTACCTAACAAATTGACAGTTGCAAGAGTGGTTGCGGTGCCTTTTTTCATCGCATTCTACATGCTTGGATATCATATTGCGGCTTTTGTGATTTTTATCGCTGCGTCACTTACGGATATGCTTGACGGAAAAATCGCCAGAAAGTATAATCTTGTAACCAATTTCGGAAAAATCATGGATCCGCTTGCGGACAAGATACTTGTTTACTCGGCATTCTGCCTTTTGATTCCGGACTATGTACCGGGCTGGATGCTCATCATCATTTTGGCAAGAGAGTTCACCGTTGCGGGAATGCGTACGGTGGCCGCATCCGAAGGAATTGTAATCGCTGCGGGCATGAGCGGAAAAATCAAGACCGTTCTTCAAATGATTGCGGTGCCGATGCTTTTGCTTCTGCCGGCACTTTCGGGCATCAGCGGGCACATGATCTATACCGTGTATTATTATGCAACGTATGCGTTCCTTTGGGCGAGCCTTGTAATGACTGTATACTCCGGTGCTGAATATGTGATTAAGAACAAAGAGGTGTTCAGACAGTAATGAAAACAGCAATTTTGACAGTGGGAACCGAAATTTTATTCGGACAGGTTGTAAATACAAATGCGGCGTTTCTTTCGCAGCAGCTTCAGGACATTGGCTATGATGTCATGTATCACTATACCGTGGGAGACAATCCGGAGAGGCTGAAAGAGTTGATTGCTTTGGCATACAGAGACTGCGATCTGATTATTACGACAGGGGGGCTTGGGCCTACCCAGGATGATTTGACAAAGGAAATCATTTCAGAGTATTTCGGAGAAGAGCTTGTATGTCACAAGGATGTGTTGTGCTGGCTGAAAACGACTTTCAGCCGTGCAGGGTACAATTGGACCGAAAACAACACGAAGCAGTCGTATTTTCCTGAGCATGCCGAAATCCTTGACAATTTCGGAGGCACGGCACCGGGATTCCTGCTCGAAAAAAACGGCAAGATGATCGCAGCACTTCCGGGTCCGCCGAGAGAAATGATGCTCATGTGGGAAGAACAGCTGAAACCGCGTCTTGCTGCCAAGCAGGACAGCGTAATTTATTACAGAATCGTGCGGACGTTTGCGCTCGGGGAATCAACCATGGAGACAAAGCTTCTGCCGCTGATAGACGGCCAGACAGACCCTACGATTGCAACATATGCGAAAGAGGGCGAATGCTCTCTCCGCATAACATCAAAGAGAAAAACGCTCGAGGAAGCAAAAGCGGCGGTTGAGGAAATGCTTTCCAAAGTGAAGGAAATTATCGGCGATTACATTTACAGCACAAATGATGAAGAGCTTATCGATGTCGTCGGCAAAATTCTCCTTGCAAAAGGAATCACGATTTCCTGCTGTGAGTCCTGCACGGGCGGGCTTCTTGCAAAGTCGCTTACGGACATTCCGGGGATATCGAAAGTGTTTGACCGGGGAATCGCAACCTATTCATGGAATGCAAAAATGGAGGAGCTGGGTGTAAAGCGCGAGACTTTGGAGAAATACACAGCTGAAAGCCCTGAAGTTGCAAGGGAGATGGCAGAAGGACTGCGGGAAAAGACGGGTTCTGAGCTTTGCATTTCGATAACCGGGATTGCAGGTCCTGACGACATCGATGAGGCAAGGCCTGCAGGACTTGCATACATCGGCATTTGTTATGAAGGAAAAACCGACGTGGTGAAGACAAAGCATCGCAATGTTTCGCGAAAATACAACCGAAATTATATGCTTCTTGTAATGCTTAACGAAATTTACAAGCGCATCAAACACAAAAGAATTACGCCGGAAATCGTAAATGAAATTTATAAGGAATATGAAACGCCGGAACATGTCAGAAGGCATTGTGCAGCCGTAGCAGACTGCGGAGTCAGAATCGCGAAAGCTCTCAATGCACACGGATTCCATCTTGACATTGCTCTCATAAACGGCGCAGGGCTTGCTCATGACTCAGCAAGAACCATGGAAAGACATTGGGACGTGATGGCCGAAAAACTTAACGAAATGGGATATTACGACGAGGCTGCCATCGTGAAGGTGCATATGAATCCGGGTGAATATAATCCGGTGGATAAGATTACGGAGGCAGATATCATATGTTTGGGAGACCGTCTTGTGAAAGAAGACACTTATGTCGGAATTGACAAACGTTTCGATTATATCATCGAAAAAGCAAAGAAGTACGGTGTCCTTGATTTCGATACAATCATGGAGAACAAAGCGAAAATGCAGCATCTGCTTGACGAGATAGAAGAAGTCATTGGCTGCAGGATTGACGATTTGTTCAAATAAAAAGCAGAGTATGGCGCATTTTGCTTGACAGCGGGCAGAATGCGTTATATTATGTAAATAAATACCATATAAATTTTAAAAAAGTACTTGACCTGAAGAACAAAATAGTATAAGATAAGAATAAGAAGAACAGATGTTCTATTTTCGGAGGGACAGAAAATGAGTGTAAACAACACAATGAGCGAGAAAGATAAAGCTTTAGAAGCCGCAATGGCGCAGATACAGAAACAGTTCGGCAAGGGTTCGATTATGAAACTCGGTGACGACACCGCACACATGAACATCGGTGCAATTTCAACCGGATCGATAAGCCTTGACATTGCAACCGGAATCGGCGGCGTACCGAAGGGAAGAATTGTTGAGATTTTCGGACCGGAATCTTCCGGTAAAACGACCCTTACATTACATATTATAGCAGAAACGCAGAAGGCGGGCGGCAAGGCTGCATTTATCGATGCAGAACATGCACTTGACCCCGTATATGCGAAGAACCTTGGCGTTGATGTCGGTGAGCTCATCGTTTCGCAGCCGGATACCGGTGAACAGGCTCTCGAGATCTGCGATATGCTCGTACGAAGCGGTGCACTTGACGTTGTCGTAATCGACTCTGTAGCGGCACTTGTACCTAAGGCGGAAATTCAAGGCGAAATGGGTGATTCCCATGTAGGCTTACAGGCAAGACTGATGTCTCAGGCATTGAGAAAGATTACGGGTACGGTCAACAAGTCCAACACTTGTGTTATATTTATCAACCAGCTCAGAGAGAAAGTCGGCGTCATGTTCGGCAATCCTGAAGTTACGACCGGCGGAAGAGCGCTTAAGTTCTATTCTTCCATGCGTCTTGACGTAAGAAGAATCGAGAGCATCAAGGCAGGCGACGGAGTTATCGGCAACAGAACCAGAGTTAAGGTTGTAAAGAACAAGGTTGCGCCTCCGTTCAAACAGGCAGAGTTTGATATCATGTACGGAGAAGGAATCTCCAAGGCCGGAGATATTCTCGACTGTGCGGTTGATGCCAAACTTATCGAGAAAGCAGGCTCCTGGTACAGTTTTGAAGGCAATCGAATCGGACAGGGAAGAGAGAATGTTAAAGTATATCTCAAAGAACACCCTGAGATTATGGATAAGCTCGAAGGACAGCTTCTTGACCAGATTAAGAATGACGGCAAGCAGGAGAAGGAGCCGGAAATTCCGGAAGAAGACATTTCTGCAATCATGGATTTGTTTGTCGATGAAGACGGCGTTGTGATAGAGGAGTAATTTACAGTTTATAATGAATAAAAACATTGAAAAGTCAAGCTTTTTTGAAAAAAAGCTTGACTTTTAGCCATTTAGGTGATATTATAACTGAGTTGAGCCGCGCAGACCGGGTAAGTAAGTTCCGGATTTGGTTTGGACACCCGCAATGGCGAGACTGGATAGAGGAGGATAAATATTAATGTACGCAGTAATTGAAACTGGTGGAAAACAGTACAGAGTACAGGAAGGCGACGTTATCACTGTTGAGAAATTAAATGTTGAAGCAGGTCAGGCAGTTACTTTCGATAAGGTACTCGTATTAGGAGAAGGCAAGGATGTTAAAGTTGGAACTCCTTACCTTGATGCTGCTGTAACAGGTACAGTAGTAGAAAACGGAAAAGGTCAGAAGGTTATTATCTTCAAGTACAAGGCTAAGAAAGACTACAGAAAGAAACAGGGTCACAGACAGCCATACACAATGGTTAAGATCGAAAGCTTAACAGGTGCAGCTCCTAAGAAGGCAGCAGCTCCTAAGGCTGAAAAGGCTGTAGTTGAAGAAAAAGCTGAAGCAAAACCTGCAAAGAAGGTTTCCGCTTCCATGAAGAAAGACGAATTAATTGCTTTTGCTAAAGAAAACAATATCGCTATCGACGAAAAAGCTACTAAGGCTGTAATCATCGAAGCTATTGAAGCAGCATTAAAGTAATTTATCTTATACGGTTAGGAGGTACTTTTTATGGCAAGTAAAAAAGGTGTAGGTAGCTCTAAGAACGGTCGTGATTCCGAGTCCAAACGACTTGGACTGAAGGCCGGCGACGGTCAGTTCGTAAGCGCAGGCAGCATTCTTGTAAGACAGAGAGGAACGAAGTTTCACCCTGGCAACAATGTTGGCATCGGCGGAGATGATACTTTGTTCGCAAAGATCGACGGAGCAGTTAAGTTTGAAAGAAAAGACAAGACCAGAAAACAGGTCAGCGTTTATCCGAAAGAAGCTTAATTAGATTTTTAGACCCTGTACATAGTTTGCACAGGGTCTTTTTTTGCAAAGGAGGTTTCCATTATGTTCGTAGACAGAGCCAAAATATATATTAAGTCAGGCAAGGGCGGCGACGGGGCTGTAACCTTCAGAAGAGAGCCTTTTGTTCCGGAGGGCGGTCCGGACGGCGGCGACGGCGGCAGAGGCGGCGATGTTATTTTCATGGCAGACCGTAATCTCAGAACGCTCATGGACTTCAAATACAAGAAAAAATATGAAGCAGAGGCAGGCCAAAACGGCATGAAAAAGAAGCGTTTCGGCAAGGCAGGCGAAAACCTTATCATCAAGGTTCCGCTTGGAACCGTTATCATCGATGAGGCCAGCGGTCTTGTGATGAAGGACTTAACCGAGGACGGCGAATCTTTTGTGGCAGCAAAAGGCGGCAGAGGCGGCAGAGGCAATACGAATTTCAAGAATTCAGTAAGACAGGCGCCAAACTTTGCAGAAGCAGGCGGTGCGGCGAAAGAGCGAAATGTCATTCTGGAGCTGAAATTGATTGCAGATGTAGGTCTGGTAGGATTTCCGAATGTGGGTAAATCTTCGCTCTTAGCGGTTGCAACGAGCGCACAGCCGAAAATTGCAAACTATCACTTTACGACGATTGATCCGAATCTGGGTGTGGTTAAGATTTATGACAGCAGCTTCGTAATGGCCGATATTGCGGGGATCATCGAAGGTGCGAGCGAAGGCCTGGGCATGGGATTTAAGTTCCTGAAACATATCGAAAGAACCAAAGTGCTGATTCATGTAGTCGATGTTTCGGGAAGCGAAGGCAGAAACCCAATTGATGATTTCAACAAGATAAACAAGGAACTCGAGGCATACAGTCCGAGAATTCTCAAAAAACCGCAGCTTGTTGCAGCAAATAAAATTGATATGATCGATGAAGACGACCCTCAGTACCTCGAATTCAAGAAATATGTTGAGGACTTGGGATATAAAGTGTTCCCAATGTCCGCACCGCTCAATTTGGGCGTTGAAGAAATTCTGGGTGCGGCGCTCAATGAACTGAATCGTATCGAGCAGGATCCGAGCCTGCAAGAAGAGGATACGACGGAATTCTTTGATTTTGAGGCGGAGGACAACGATCCGACCTATCGTGATATCATCTGCGGATACGATGAAGAAGAAGACGTTTACACGCTCAGCGGCAAGCAGCTTTCCAAGATATTCAAGTCCACGAATTTCAACGATATGGGCTCTCTCAGATACCTTTACAAATATATCGAGAAGAAGGGCGCGATTGAACAGCTCAAAGAGCTTGGCCTTGAGGAAGGCGACATTATCCGGATTGAGGATTACGACCTGGAATACTGGGACGAATTTTAAACCAATCAAACACCGCAATCCGCGGTGTTTTTTTGTGCGCTCCTTCATACAATGAAACATAGGTAATGTATGGAGGAAGGAAATGAAATATAAAGAAAAAATTTTTCTGCAGGTAATCGTTTGCTGCATGATTTTTACGGTAGTTAAAGCAGGAAGCATACTCAACATAAAAGAACTCGACGGAATAAAATGTGCCGTAAAGGAGCAGTTTGAAAAGAATTATTCTGTCGACGAGGTGAAAGAGGCGGGTTCGGAACTCCTTGAAAGGGCAAAAGGTGCACCCGAAGTGATTGCAAGTACAATCATACAAGCAAATCAGCTTGGGGAGTACGGACAGCCCATTGATGAGGATACTGACAAGAAGGTACGCTGCGTTTACGCCACGAACGCAGGCAGGGTTATTACATCCGGCATAAGCAAAGAACTCGGGAGTTTCGTTAAAATACAGCATGATACGAAGATTTCGACATACGGAAATCTCACGGAAATAAAAGTTGTTCAAGGCGATAAAGTAAAAAAGGGGGATATTATCGGCACCTATGAATCCGGGAGCAGCAAAAAGTTTTATTATAATTTAGAGGAAAATTTGCAAACTTAATACAAAAAACACCCATTCTATGTTAAAATACTTAGGGAAAAAATAATGAACAAAGGAAACGAAAAAATGGAATTACAGTATAAACTGGATCAGTTATTAAAGAGGGTTGAGAAGCCCGGAAGATATATCGGCGGAGAAATCAATTCCGCCCGCAAGGACCCAAACAGTGTTGATGCGAATTTTGCGTTTGCCTTTCCTGACATATATGAAATTGGGATGTCGTATTTGGGTCTTCAGATTTTGTACCATGAACTGAACAAGCGCGAAAACATATTTTGTCAGAGAGTTTTTGCGCCTGCTGTTGATATGGAGAAACTGATGCGTGAGGAGGATGTTCCCCTTATGACGCTCGAGGCCAAAATGCCGCTGAGAGAAATGGATATTGTGGGATTCACGCTTCAGTACGAAATGTCCTTTACTACCGTCCTGAATATGCTCGATCTCGCAAAGATACCGGTATTTGCAGCGGAAAGAAATGAAAACGATCCACTGGTCATTGCCGGAGGCCCGTGTGCATTTAATCCGGAACCGCTCACAGACTTTATCGATGTTTTTTTAATCGGCGACGGAGAAGATCTGCTGCCGGAATTCGTCGAAAAGTACATCGACTGCAAGAAAAAAGGCATGGCTAAGGCGGATTACCTGCGTGAGTTGTCAAAACTACAGGGGGTATATGTACCTTCCTTATATGATGTAAAATATAACGACGATGGAACGATAAAAGAATTATGTAAACTCTATGAGGAAGCACCGCTTCCTGTTACACGCGCGATACTCCCGTCAATCGAAGAAACCGACTTTCCGGTAAATCCAATCATTCCAATGGTTGAAGCCGTTCATGACAGAGCGGTTACGGAAACCTTCCGTGGATGCACACGAGGATGCAGATTCTGCCAGGCAGGCATGATTTACAGACCGGTAAGAGAAAGAAGCAAGGAACGCATCTTGCAGCTTGCAAAGACGCAGCTTGAGAACACCGGACATGATGAACTTTCGCTTCTTTCCCTTTCGACAAGTGACTACTCGTGTTTTGAGGAACTTGCCACTGAACTGATTGATTATACAAAGAAAGAAAATGTATCGCTTTCGCTTCCGTCTCTGCGAATTGATAAGTTTGCGTTCGATGTCCTGAATAAGATTCAGGAATACAAGAAGTCAGGCTTGACCTACGCACCGGAAGCGGGAACGCAAAGGCTGAGAGACGTTATAAACAAAGGCGTTACGGAAAAGGATATTTATGAGTCCATAGAGCAGGCACTGGAACTCGGCTGGAAGCATATTAAGCTGTATTTCATGATTGGCCTGCCTACGGAAACTTATGAGGATCTTGACGGAATTGTTGAAATTGCAAAGAATATCAAGGAACTCAATTACAAGGTCAACGGTCCGAAAGGCGGCAGATTTAATCTTACGGTCAGCGTTTCGAATTTTGTTCCGAAGGCGCATACACCGTTTCAGTGGGAAGCACAGAACACTGCGGAGGAATTTGCGGACAAGCACAATTATCTGGCCGAACGCTTGAAGATAAAGGGCGTTACCTTTAATTATCACGACAACACCACGAGTGCTTATGAGGCCGTATTTGCAAGGGGTGACAGAAGATGCGGCAGGCTTCTTTATGAGGCATTCCGTGCAGGCTGTAAGTTCGACGGATGGACGGAACATTTCAGGCCGGAAGCGTGGGAAACCGCCTTTGAAAGAAGCGGAATCGATAAGGATTTTTATACCACAAGAAAACGCGAGTTTGATGAAATTTTGCCGTGGGATATCGTTGACAGCGGTATTTCCAAACGATTCCTCATCAATGAAGCACAAAAAGCCGTGAAGGAAGAAATAACTCCGGATTGCAGAAACGGATGTACAGGGTGCGGCATGAACACAAAAGTTGTTTGCCCGATGGCAGGGGCTGCAAAGAAAGGCAGGGCTTAGTTTGACAAACAGATATGTTATTAAATTTACGAAAAACGGATATGTAAAATATACCTCGCATCTTGATTTGCTGCGTGTGTTCAAAAGAGCCTTTAAAAAGACCGGGCTGGGTCTTCGATATTCGCAGGGATTTAATCCGCATCCGAAAATGGGGTTTGCTCAGCCTTTGTCACTGGGATATTCAAGCAAGTGCGAATTGATCGAATTTGAGTTGAATTCTCCGACGGATGAAAAAGTGATATTGAACAAAATGCAGGAATTGATGCCGGAAGGAATCCATCTTTTGGACTGTTTCACACTTGCGTCCGACATAAAATCTTTGGCGGCCTGTGCGGATGCGGCACTCTATAAAATCTGGATACCTACAGATTTGGACGAAGCTGAATTGAAATCCTTGTTTTCAAAATATTTAGGGCAGAATGAAATTCTCGCGATGAAACGGCAGAAGAAAACCAAAGAGCTTCAGCCGGTCAATATTAGAAAGATGATCCGTGAGGGTGAAATACTTAAACTCGGAGAGTTTGCGATGATAAAAATATTGCTTGACTGCGGAAGTCAGTCAAACTGCAGCCCGGAACTTGTGATTTCATCTTTCTGCGAATTTGCCGGAATCGATACACCGAGATATGACATTGAAGTGGAACGCGAGGAATTATTCTTTACCAATAACTTACAATTTTAACTTGACATCCCTCTTCATATAATGTAATATTATGTAAAAAGAGGAGGGATTTTCATGGAGTATTTTGGCAACAATAAATTTTTGGAAGAACTGAAAGAGTTTATTGAAAATAAAAAAGACAAGATTAAAATAGTGGCAGTCCCTGTCCTGGTGATTGCTGCTGTTTTATTTTTTTGGTTGAACTCCGGAAGCGACGAAATCAAAATCGACGAGGGAGACAGTTCCGTGATTGAAGAAGATGGCGTTTCTCAACAAGAAGTCAATCCATCGCAGGGTCACCTTTATGTCGATATCGGTGGTGAAGTCATGAAACCCGGTGTTTACGAAGTGAGTGAAGGAACTCGCTTGTTTGAAGTAATCGATAAGGCGGGAGGTCTGACCGAGGATGCGGATATTGACGGGATTAACAGGGCTGAAACGGTACAGGACGGACAGAAAATTATGATTGGCAGGCAAGGGGAAAATCCGAATGAAAACCGAGAGGGTTACTCTGCGAATACTGTTACGGATACCGGCGAAGGTAAAGTAAACATCAATACCGCAGACGCCGCTGCACTTCAGACCATACCCGGAATCGGCCCGTCAAAGGCCGATCGAATCATTGAATACAGGGAATCCGAAGGTAAATTTAACGAAATCGACGATATCAAAAACATCTCCGGAATCGGAAATAAAACTTTTGAGAGCATAAAGGAGTACATAACTGTATAATTCTTTCCAATTGAGTAAACAATAGTCAAGAGGTGATTTTATGTTTACACAAAAAAGAAAAAATTACAAAACCTTTATATTCGTAACCATCATATTTACCCTTTGCTTATTGATTATTGCAATCGCATGGCCATCCGACCCGGAAATAAAGAACAATGATGATCCCGGTGCGAAGGCAAATTCAGAGCAGCTTTCACAAGAAAACAAGGAGCATGGGGAGAACAAGGGAGATGGTAATGCTCAAAACGACAATGATGAGGACGGTGATTGGGATGAAGAAGATAACTTCCCGCCGGGAGAAAAAACTAACATTTCAAACGAAAGTGAATCATACTATTTAGTGAAGAGAGCAGGCGATGTGATAAAGGTTTTCTTTGTTGATCATTCGGGCAACGAGGTGGAACTTGAAACCACGAGCATTCTTTATGACATGTTGAGTTTTGATGATCAGGCTTTATTTGAAGAAGGATATAAGGTCAAAACCCAAGAAGAACTGGCTGTCCTGCTGCAAGATTTTGAAAGTTAGGATAGGTTGAATTTTCAATGAAAATGAACTGGAAAAAATCAATAGGGCTGTTTGTATTAACCATCTCCGTAATCGGAGCCTTTGGGTTCATAAGTAACTATATCAACGAAGCGAAGCAGACCGTAGAGGTCGTAAGTGAGCGAATCCTCATCCCCGGAGGACAGTCTGTCGGCATCAAAATGAACGTAAAGGGTGTTTTGGTTGTCGGTCTTGAAGAAATTGAAACCGAAGACTCAATCGTCAGCCCGGGATATACCGCAGGCCTTGAAATCGGCGATATTGTAACCGCTGTAAACGGTGAAGAAGTTCAATATGCGGGTGATGTGTCTAAAATTGTAAATGCCGCAAAAGATAAGAAAAAGAACAGTTCCATAAATATAAAAGTAAGGCGTAAGGACAAAGAACTCTCCTTTGATTTGGTGCCCGTAAAGGAAAAAACAAGCGGGGAGTACAAAATCGGCCTATGGGTAAAAGAGAAGATTGCCGGAATCGGTACGATGACATTCTATGATCCAAAGACGAATGTCATCGCGTCGCTGGGCCACGGTATATACGAGAGCCGCACCGGGACGCTTCTGGAAGCCGGGAACGGCGAGCTTTTGCGAACCGAGGTGAAATCCATAAAAGAAGGGCATATCGGCAAGCCCGGAGAAATTCGCGGAATATTTTATGCCGATGATGAGGCAATCGGAGACGTAAAAAAGAATTCCTTATACGGAATCTATGCAAAAGGCAAAAACCCGGAGAAGCTGAACTTAGCAAGACCTATCGTCATGGGGTATCAAGATCAAATTGAGGAGGGCTACGCCTATATTCTGACGACAATTGACGGTGACACCGTGGAAAAGTTTGATATCAAGATTACCAAAGTAAACAGGCAGAGCGGCCCCGACAGCAAGAGCATGGAAATTGAAGTTGTTGACGACAGGCTTTTGAAATATTGCGGCGGAATCGTTCAAGGGATGAGCGGAAGTCCGATTATCCAAAATAATCGATTGGTTGGTGCCGTGACACATGTTTTTGTTAATAATCCAACTAAAGGATATGGGATATTTGCCGAATGGATGGTTTCGGAAGGTGAAAAGATTTAGTTAAGAAACATACAATATGTTGTTTTGTAACATTTTGATACCGAACGGGGCACACAACATATCGACACAATACTACAATGAAAGCGTAAAGTGTTTTGGTGTTTTCGATGAAAACCGATGTAAAAGGAGGATAAAATGAAAAAAATAAGAATTGGTGTCGTAGATGACAATCGCGATTTTTGTGATGTTGTCACCGATTACCTGGTGAAGCAGTCGAATATGGAAATTGCTTTTCTTGCTCATGACGGCATGGAGGCAATAGAGTATCTGAAGAGCGGAAATTGTCCGGATATTTTGGTTCTCGACTTAATTATGCCGCATTTGGACGGCTTTGGTGTTCTTGAATCTTTGAACAATCTGGAACTAAAGAGCTATCCGCGCGTAATCATGACTTCAGCAGTGGGGCAGGACACCATAATTCAAAAAGCCATTGCCCTTGGTGCACAATATTATCTTGTTAAACCGATTAATTTGGCAATGCTTGTCAAGAGAATCAATCAGCTCAGCGACAATATAAGCGACAGCTTCGTCGGTGAGCCGACCAACGGAAAACTCAGAAAATCGCTGGTGCTGAGGGACTCGCTGCTCAACAATGATCTTGAGATCGACATTACAAACTTAATTCACGAAATCGGAGTTCCCGCTCACATAAAAGGCTATCAATACTTAAGAGAGGCAATTGCTCTTGTTGTTGAAAACATGGATTTGCTAAGCGCTGTAACAAAAGAACTTTATCCTACCGTAGCATCGATGAACAATACAACGCCAAGCAGAGTGGAGCGTGCAATCAGACACGCAATTGAGCTGGCATGGAACAGAGGCAAGCTTGAGACACTCAACAGTTTGTTCGGATACACCATCCAAAACGACAAAGGCAAGCCGACCAATTCCGAATTTATTGCAATTATCAGTGACAAACTCAGACTTGAAAGAAAAGTCGTGTAATTTCTGTTTTGACCTTTTGAAATTCCCGTTATTGGTGTATAATGTAACAAGTATTTAAATAAAGGGGATGTTGCAAATGGTTACAAAAGAACAAATTGACAGAATAAATGAATTGGCAAAGAAGAAGAAATCGGAAGGACTTACCGAAGAAGAACAAGCGGAACAAAAAGTCCTCTACCGGGCATATATCGATGCATTCAAAGCGAATTTGAAAGCACAGCTTGATACAATCGAAATTGTCGACGATAATAAGAAAGAAGTCGCAAAGATTGAAGAGGAAGTTGAAGAGCTTGAAGAAACGCTTGAAGAAAGTGAAGAAAAATTTAATTAAAAACAAAACAGAGTCGGGATTTTGACAAATTTCTCGGCTCTTTTGTTTTATAGTGTATATGTGTGTAAATACGAAAAGAGAAGGAGAATTCAAAAAATGAGAAAGAAGGTTTTGGCAAAGGGGCTGCTTGTACTTCTGCTTGTGTTCATACTGATTTTATTTTCATCGGGGACCGGAAGCGAAGGCATTGTGAAAAATGCATTGTGTAAACGCACAAATGCTATGAATGATTTTTATTTGGGCAAATTAACCTATCAGGAAGCGTGTGAGAAGCTTTCGGAAATAGAACAAGGCAGGCTTCTTGATGATGATAGAAACTCCCTGAAATCTTTCTTTGGAACGGACATAGAAGAGGTGGTTGGTTATGATGTGCGGGATATTGTCATTCATTACGAGGATGATGATGTGATTTGTGCATTTTTGTCGGTCGAATGGCAGGTAAACGGTGCAGATGGGCTCTACAGAGGTTCAGACTTGCAAAAAGTTGTCGGGAATTACAGTGTGATTCTTGAAAAAAGCGATAACATCTTTAAGCTTGTTCAATTCTATTAATTCATCGGGAAAGAGAAGACGAAAAATGACATTTTTTTTGCAAAAAAGTGTTTAAATTCTGCGTTTTTTTGGTATAATGTTTGAGTAAAATTTCAGAATATTCATAGCTGGATTTTTAAATTGTACATAGCTTAATTAAAAGGAGCGATAATATATGAGAAACGTTTACTTGGACTATTCTGCGACCACACCGGTCAAGGAAGAAGTTTTAAAAGAAATGATACCTTATTTTACCGAAAAATTCGGAAATCCGTCCAGCCTTTACGATAAAGGGCTGGAAGCAAAAGCAGCTGTAGACCATGCCAGAGAACAGCTCGCATCTTTGATTAATGCGGATCCGAAGGAAATCTATTTTACAGCAGGCGGAACCGAAGCGGACAACTGGTCGCTCATGGGTGTTGCGGACAAGCTCAAAGATAAGGGAAATCATATTATTACGACGAAGATTGAACACCATGCGATTTTACATTCCTGCGAATTCCTTGAAAAACACGGATATGAGGTTACTTATCTGGGAATTGACGAGAATGGCAGAATCAGCTTGGAAGAGCTCGAAAATGCGATTACGGACAAGACGATTTTAATCAGTGTTATGATGGTCAACAACGAAATCGGAACCGTGCAGCCGATTAAAGAAATCGGAAAGATTGCGAAGGCGCACAAGATTATCTTCCACACGGACGCGGTTCAGGCACTTGGCAATGTACCGATTGATGTTAAAGATATGGGAATCGATTTGATGTCCATGTCCTCACATAAGATTTACGGACCGAAAGGCGAGGGTGCTCTTTTCATGAGAAAAGGACTTCGCATTTCCAACTATATTCACGGCGGTGCACAGGAAAACAGCAAGAGAGCCGGAACGGAAAACCTTACCGGAATCGTAGGCTTCGGCAAGGCTGCTGAACTCGCAAGAATAAACTTTGACAAACATGTTCAGCACTGCAGCGAACTTAGAAACTATCTGGTTGACAGAATACTGAAGGAAATTCCGGATACGCAGCTGAACGGCACGATGGAAGGCAGACATCCGGGCAACGCAAACATCACCTTTAAGTTCATTGAAGGCGAATCAATTCTTCTGCTTTTGAACCAGTTCGGAATCAGCGTTTCCACAGGTTCAGCATGTTCTTCCAAGTCTTTGGAACCGTCGCATGTACTGGTTGCGCTCGGCGTTCCGGTAGAAATGATTCACGGAACCGTACGTTTTACGGTAGGTGATTTCACGACGAAGGAAGACATCGACTATGTAATCGAGAAGTTGAAAATAATTGTAGAAAAATTAAGAGCATTATCACCGATTAATGCAGAGAAAGGTTGGTAAAATTATGGCATTATATAACGATACAGTAATGGAACATTTCCTCAATCCGAAAAACGTCGGCGAAATGGAAAATCCGGACGGCAAAGGAATCTACGGAAGCCCGGTCTGCGGTGACATGATGCAGATTGAAATTAAAGTTGATGAAAACGATATTATTACCGATGCGAAGTTCAAAACTTTCGGATGCGGTTCTGCAATCGCTTCCTCCAGCATGGCAACTTCAATGATTATCGGAAAATCCGTAGAAGAAGCTCTGAAACTTACAAATAAAGAAATTATCGACGAACTTGGCGGACTTCCGGCAGTAAAAGTCCACTGTTCCGTTCTGGCTGACAAGGCAATCAAGAATGCCATTTACGATTATGCAATGAAGAATGGCAAGAAGTATGAAGCTTTGGAAGGATACGATCCGAACGCAGACGATGACGAGGACGAACATGGAGCTGAACAGGAATAAAGTCTTATTGGGATTAAGCGGCGGAGTCGACAGTGCTACCGCTGCTTTATTATTAAAAGAGAAAGGTTTTTCGGTTACCGGATATTATTTTGATGTAGCCAGAAACAATATCAAAGGAAGAGACGAGGCCGCGGCGGTTGCAAAGCAGCTTGGAATCGATTTTATCTATGAGGATGTATCCAAAGATTTCAGCGAAATTGTAATCGGTAATTTTATTGATGAATACCTGCATGGCAGGACACCAAATCCGTGCGTGATGTGCAACCCGAATGTCAAATTCAAGCGCCTGATTCATCATGCAGACGAAATCGGAGCTTACTATATCGCTACCGGTCACTACTGCCGTGTCTTCCATGACAAAAATGACGAGAAATTCTATATTCAGCGCGCGGTAAGCGAAAAGAAAGACCAGTCCTATATGCTGTACAGGCTTGGTCAAGAGGTCGTAAGCCGCCTTATTTTCCCGCTGGGCGAGTTTTTGAGCAAGGATGAAACCAGAGAGCTTGCGCGTGAAAACAGCCTTCAAAACGCTGAAAAAAAGGACAGCCAGGAGATCTGTTTCATTGATCCGACGGATAATTATGCGGAATATATTAAACGTGCAGGATTCACTTCACGCCCCGGTGATTTTGTGGATAAAAACGGCAATATTTTGGGAAAACATCAGGGAATTCTCAATTATACAATCGGGCAGCGAAAAGGTCTTGGCATCGCTCTAGGAAAACCGGCATTCGTCACAAAAATCGATTACGAAAAAAATACGGTTACATTGGGCGATAACGAAGACTTGTTTGATACATCCGTTGTTTCTTGTGACAATGTATTTGCTGCGTACCCGGCGGAAATATATGACAGAAAAGAAGTTCTTGCCAAGGTGAGATACTCTGCAAAGCCTGCCAAAGCAACGATAAAAGCAGACGGTAATCGTGTTGTTGCAACATTTGAAGAACCTCAGCGTGCTGCAACACCCGGACAATCCATCGTATTTTACGATGGAGACCATGTAATCGGCGGCGGATTTATTTCGGAATAAAAAATGCTTTCCTTCAAATAATATTTTTGAAGGGGAGTGATGATATATGAAAAAAACAGCAGGAGTTGCGATTGCGGCTGTAGTCGGGACGGCTGCAGTCATGGCATATTCTTCCATGAAGCCGCACACAAAGAATGAACTAAAGAAGGATTTCCGAAAGACATTTAATCATATGGATGATGTCAAGGAGGAACTTGGTAATGTTCGCGCCGATATGACACAGATGGCAAGAACCTTAAAAAATGAAATGTAATTTAAAGAAAAGTCTATGGTATACCATAGACTTTTTGCATTAAATATGATACAATTAATTATTATGTTTGTTGTTAAATTTTATATAAATTGTATATATTTTCAGGAGGAATTTTATATATGGAAAAGTTAGGATTAAATGAAATACGTTCGAGATTTCTGAAGTTTTATGAGAGTAAGGACCATTATGTAGGAAAATCCGCAAGCCTTATTCCGAGAAATGACAAGTCAATCCTTATCATAAATTCAGGAATGGCACCACTGAAGGCGTATTTCGCCGGAACGGAAACACCGCCTAAGAAGAGAATGTGTACCTGTCAGAAATGCATCAGAACAGGTGATATTGACAATGTAGGACATACCGCAAGACACGGTACATTCTTTGAAATGCTTGGAAACTTCAGCTTCGGAGATTATTTTAAGAAGGAATCCCTGACATGGGGTATTGAATTCTTGACAGAGCATCTTGGTTTTACGATGGACAAGCTGTGGGCTACGGTTTACCTCGATGATGAAGAAGCAATCGGAATCTGGAAATCATTAGGAATGAATCCGGATCATATCGTAAGACTCGGCAAGGAAGACAACTTCTGGGAAATCGGTCTGGGACCTTGCGGTCCGGACTCGGAAATCTTCTATGACAGAGGCGAAGAATTCGGATGCGGTAAGTCGGACTGTAAACCGGGTTGTGATTGCGACAGATTCCTTGAAATATGGAATCACGTTTTCACCCAGTTCAGCAAAGAGGAAGACGGCTCCTATTCAAACCTTGCACATCCGAATATCGACACAGGCATGGGACTCGAAAGAATGGCGTGCGTTATGCAAGGTACGGATTCCATCTTTGATGTTGATACGATTAAATACATCCTCGACGGCGTAGTTGAGAAATCCGGCATTGCATACCATGACGGAGCAGAACCGACGGACGTTTCCATCCGTATCATCACTGACCACCTCAGAGCTATGACATTCATGATTGCCGACGGAATCATGCCTTCCAACGAGGGCAGGGGCTATGTACTCAGAAGACTGCTCAGAAGAGCTGCACGCCACGGAAAAATCCTCGGCATAAAGGGTACTTTCCTTGTTGAGCTTTCAAACAGAGTAATCGAAGTTTCGGGTGAAGCATATCCGGAGCTTCTTGAAAAGAAAGATTACATCCAGAAAATCATTCAAGTGGAAGAAGATAACTTCGCTGCTACCATCGACAAAGGCGAGGAAATCATTACCGACTATATTGAAAACCTTAAGAAAGAGGGGAAAACCGTTCTTGACGGAGCAAGTGCATTCAAACTTTATGACACATATGGATTCCCGCTCGAACTTACGGAAGAAATTCTTGCCGAAAACGGATTCAGTGCAGACGAAGAAGGCTTTAAGACGCACATGCAGGCACAGAAGGAGCTGGCACGTAAGAACAGAAAATCAAACGAAGACGAAGGCTGGGATAAAAACGAGCTGGAGCTTAATGTTGAAAAAACAACATTTACAGGCTATGATACATTACTTGACACAGGCAAGGTTCTTGCCATTATCTCCGAAGGTACACTTGCGGATACGATAGGTGAAGGAAACAAGGCAATCATCATCCTTGACAGAACACCGTTTTATGCAGAAGGCGGCGGGCAAGTTTGCGATAAAGGATTTATGTCAACTGTGGTCGAATCTGATGAGGAAAAGATTTTCGATGCCGAAGTTCTGAAGGTTGAAAAGAAGGATGGAGTTTTCTATCATACGGTTCAGGTGCTTTCGAACGAAATCAAAGTCGGTGATGAAGTCCTTCTCGCAGTGGATCCTGAAAAGAGACATTGTACCGAGAGAAACCACACAGCAACGCATCTTCTGCAGAAAGCCCTGCGCGAAATCGTGGGAACACATGTAGAGCAGGCAGGTTCCATGGTGAATGAAAATGTTCTTCGATTCGACTTCTCCCATTTTGAGGCGGTAACATCTGAACAGCTTCAGGAAATTGAAGCAAGAGTGAACGAAGTAATTAATAATTTCATGCCTGTTTCCGTGGCAGAGATGTCCATGGAAGACGCACAAAAAACAGGCGCCATGGCACTTTTCGGCGAAAAATACGGTTCAACCGTACGTGTCGTAAATGCGGGTGACTGGTCTGTTGAACTTTGCGGAGGCACCCATGTCGGAAATACAGGCGAAATCGGAGCATTCAAGATTGTATCGGAAGGCGGTGTTGCATCCGGCGTAAGAAGAATTGAAGCGGTTACGGGAACCAGCGTACTTACTGCTGCAAAGAGCGCCGAAGAAACAATCGCAAATGTATGCGATACGCTCAAATGCAACAAAAATGCTCTTGCAGACAAGGCAAAATCCATGTCCGAGGAGCTGAAAGCACTGAAAAAAGAGATTGAAGAACTCAAAAAAGCGGCTATGGGCGGTGAAGTAGACGAAATGATCGCAAGTGCGAAAGAAATAAACGGAATTAAACTTGTAACCAAAGAATTTAAGGATTATAATATCAATGATTTGAGAAGTCTTTCCGATGATATTAAAGCGCAATACAAGGGCGTTGCAATGGTATTTGCAACCGTAAACGGCGAAAAGGTTACCTTCCTTGTTTCCCTTACGGATGACCTCCTTGACAGAGGACTCCATGCAGGCAATATGATTAAGCAGATTGCTGCAGCATGCGGCGGCGGAGGCGGCGGCAAAGCTGACATGGCTCAGGCAGGTGCGAAGGATGCTTCAAAAATTAATGATGCATTTGCTGTTGCAGAATCCTTAATTAAATAGTATAATTTACCGGTAAGGATAAAATGCAGAATAGATAATGTATTGGTAATTATGGAAGATGGGGGTATTTAATATGGAAAAAAATACTATCATGTTTGATTCTTTCAAAATGCAAAAAACAAACAAACAAATTCTTGAGGAAGTTTATCGTGCACTCGAAGAGAAGGATTATAATCCAATCGACCAGTTGGTTGGATACCTGATTTCAGGCGATCCGTCATACATTACAAGCTATAATAATGCCAGAACGATGATAAAAAGCATCGATCGAGATGAACTTATAGCTGAGTTGCTTCGTGAATATGTTGACATCGATAAATAAAGTCTTTAAGCGGGCGCAGTGCCCGCTTATTGTTTGTGAAAACAAAGACAAGCTCGAAAGGAATATTACGAAAAATGAGAAAAATTGCACTGGATGTCGGAGATAAAACGGTAGGAATTGCAATCTCCGATCCGCTCAACATTACCGCACAAGGCCTTATGACATTGGAAAGGGTAGGGATACGCAAGGATACAGGCAAGATTCTTGATTTAGTCAAGGAATACGATTGCGATACCATCGTTATAGGTCTGAACAAAAATTTGGACGGCTCCGACAGTATTCAAACCGAAAAAGTATATGAATTCAGAACCATGCTCGAAAACAAAATGCGCTCTACGGGCATGAAAGGGATTGAAGTTGTATGGCAGGATGAACGTTTTACAACAGTCATTGCGGAACGCGTATTAATTGAAGCAGATGTAAAACGCAGGGACAGAAAGAAGGTAATCGACAAGCAGGCGGCCGTTGTCATCCTTCAAAGCTATTTGGACGGATTAAGATGATTTCTATCTTAATATAGTAAAAAAACATAAAAGAGGTTAAAGATGAAAGAATTTTTAGCGAGAAAAGACATCGTCATTTCCGTAAAAAGATACGGAATCGATGCACTTGGTGCAATGGCACAGGGCTTGTTTTGCACATTACTTATCGGAACCATTATCAACACCCTCGGAACACAACTGAACATTGAAGTGCTTACAATGACAGTTGTAACAATCAACGAAGTCCCGTACACGATCGGGGGATTGGCATCGGCAATGTGCGGCCCTGCGATGGCAGTCGCAATCGGATATGCGCTTAACTGTCCGCCGCTTGTACTGTTTTCCTTGATTTCCGTAGGTTTTGCGTCGAATGCGTTAGGTGGGGCAGGTGGACCGCTTGCTGTACTGTTTGTTGCAATTATCGCATCCGAAGTCGGCAAGGCGGTTTCAAAAGAAACAAAAATCGATATTCTTGTAACTCCTATGGTAACAATTGGCGTAGGTGTTGCATTATCTGCATGGTGGGCGCCGGCACTCGGTGCTGCGGCAATGAAGGTGGGAAGCCTGATTATGTGGGCAACCGAACTCCAGCCGTTCCTGATGGGAATTTTGGTTTCCGTTATCGTAGGCGTTGCACTTACGCTTCCGATTTCATCCGCAGCGATCTGTGCAGCATTACAACTCACAGGGCTTGCAGGCGGAGCTGCAGTTGCAGGCTGCTGTGCACAGATGGTGGGATTTGCAGTCATGTCATTTAAAGAAAACAGATGGGGCGGAATCATCTCACAGGGACTCGGAACCTCCATGCTTCAGATGGGCAATATCGTTAAAAATCCTAGAATCTGGATTGCACCGACACTTACATCGGCGATTACAGGACCGATCGCAACTTGTTTATTTAAAATGGAAATGAACGGACCTGCCATTTCATCCGGAATGGGAACCTGCGGTCTGGTAGGGCCTATCGGTGTTTATACCGGTTGGGCAAACGAAATCACGGAGGGTGTCAGAACAGCGATTACAAGCATGGACTGGATTGGACTGGCTCTCATAGCAATCATTCTTCCTGCCGTATTATGTCCGATTATTAATATGTTCTTCCGCAAGATCGGCTGGGTAAAAGACGGTGATTTAACGCTTTCCTAATCCATGCCGCATGTGGGTGAATTCGAAGAAAGAGGGCTTATGCAATATAGGTATCTTTCCTTGATTGCTTCTTTACGACTATAAATGAGATAATATCAACAACCACCACGAAAACAAAGAAGCAGTAAATCAAAGTATCGCTTGGCATCATCAAGCAATAATCATAGTAACCATGTAAGAGTACCGGAACGACAAAACTCAGAAGCTTGTTGATTCCGGCTCTTGTTTTATTGCCGTAAGCACTGTGGAACTTTGCTCTGGAATAGAACAGCCCCATAAAGATTGCGAATGTGCAGTGTCCGGGTACGGAGAGCAGACCTCTTGAGATAACTACACCAAATCCGTAATCCAAGACATACATTATATTTTCAAGACCCGCAAAGCCAAGGCCCACGCAAACAGAATAGAGGAGACCATCAAATGTGTAATTAAAGTCCGGACATCTCCAAGTTTTGCTTTTCAAGAAGAAAAGTTTTGCGCCTTCCTCAGAACAAGCAACAATTCCAAAGCACATGATTATGTAATATGTTTTATTATCCTGAATATTCATAGAGTCGAGAACACCGGAGAACAAATCTTCCAAAAGTCCGGCAGGTATGCAGGAAAGTGCACCGAATGCGAATAAAACAAGCAAAAGTCCAAAAGGCTCTTTTTCGATTTTGTCATGTTTATATACGTATACCATTAAAATAATTGCCGGGAGTAATGCTGCAGCTAAAATAATTTCCATAAAAATTTCGTCTCCTAATATAATTTATGAAATGATTATATCATAGGAATAGAAGAGGTTCAATAGTCGGCAGTATGTGATAGAGGTACAAACGGTTTCATGTTCCCACATCTAACTATTCCTTAAATATCAATTTTGGGAATAGTTAGGGCGAAATCAAGGAGATTATTAAAAGATTTGAAATTTCAACGGTTCTCCAAAGCCCGCCCGAAATCCGAGCCTCTATTTTGCGTTTTAAGCGATTTTTTTATCTGTTGTCGAGGAATTAATCCCCTATTATTTTTGCCTAAAATTAAGATCTGCCTCTTTATATATATTAAGAAGCAGTAAATCCTTTTTCCTTAAGATTTACTGCTTCTTCTATATAATTAGTGATAAATTGGGACCTGTATCGTCATTCCTGCATATAACTCGGATGCAGATATATCGTTTAACTGACAAAGTTCATAAACTGCTTTGCGTGTATCCATATCAGACGGCATATAATTCTGTGCAATTGACCACAATGTGTCTCCGGATATAATCTGAACGTCCATATAGTCGGTTTTGGTTAAGCTTGCAGCTGTATTAAAACCTAATGCAAAGTTGATTGCCGTAGTTAATATAACTATGGTTAAAACAACGAAAACTGTGAATCTGAATCTGTTTACTACTCTATATGTCTTAGTCATTAGGTCCTCGCCCCTTTCGAAACATTTGTTCTTTTCTATAATATAACAGAATAAATGTTCTTTGTCAAGCATATTTTGAACAAATGTTCGCAAAAGATTGAGTTTTTTATTGAGCTCCCGTAATAAGCACTAAAATAGGTATGCAGGAAATTAAAGCGTATTCCATAACAATTCCTCCATTCAGTAAAAATGAATACAATCGCCTACTTGCTGATTTTATTATAAATTTTATCTAAAAATACATTGATTCGTTTTCGGAAAACGATGCATAATATGCAGGCAATTACCGCAATCGCAAGCAGCACCCCAACACTGACATAATTACCGCTTTCGACCATGGAACCGATCAGCAGGCATCCTACCATTCCGGGCAGTCTGCCGACAGCTGAGAGCAGTATAAAAGGCTTAAAACGCATTTCTGAGGCTCCGGCAGCGTAACTGACCATGTCCTTCGGTATGCCCGGTATAAGATACAGAAAAAACACAATTGTATATGCCTGTTTTGAATTCAGCCTTTCGATATAATAGCTCATTTTTTCTTCGCCAAAGAAAATGTGCAGGAAATCCCTTCCCAGAAGTTTTGCAAGCAGAAACGAGAGACCGGTGCCAAGCACAGCCCCGATCATCGCGTACAGCAGCGCACTCCAAAATCCGAACAGATATCCGGCAGCCGCCTGAAAAACCTGTCCCGGGATAACACTTATTACAATCTGCACGATTTGAAATCCGATGTATATCAGCACTGACCGGCTTTTGTAAGCATTTAAAAATGCGACGATTTTGTCGATATCTTTAAATTCCTTGAGCCAATCAAGCTGAAAGAAATATAAATAAAGTGGAATTCCAATAACAATTAAAATAAGCAAAATAATTTTAATTGTTGACAAAATTACTTTTCTGCGCTGATTTCGTTCAGCGGTTTTAAGGTTTTCAATCCCCGCATTGAATTCCTGTTTCGTATGTTCTCTATCCATTTTTGTCCCCTAACTGTTTAAATCTCAATCAATCCTTTTTTGTATAATGTGTCAATTGCCTTGATAACTCCGAATTTGGAGTGTTCGTATGTCAATCCGCCCTGGAAATATGCGATATATGGCTCTCTCATAGGTCCATCCGCAGAAAGTTCTATCGTCGAGCCTTGCACGAAAGCCCCGGCAGCCATAATCACCTGATCTTCATAGCCCGGCATATCCCCCGGTACAGGCAGAGCAAAACTGTCAACCGGTGCCGCCGCCTGAATTCCTTCACAGAAAGCAATCATTTTCGCAGGGTCGTCAAATTTTATTGACTGTACGATGTCAGAACGAAGATCACCGGCCTTCGGCGAAACATCAAATCCAAGTTTATCGAATGCCCTTCCGCAAAGAACCGCACCCTTCAGTGCTGCATTTGCAGCCCTCGGAGCGATAAAAAATCCCTGCAACATCGTTCTTGTCTGCCCGTAAGTAAGTCCGCATTCTCCCCCGATTCCCGGACATGTCATACGATACTGGATTTGGTCTATCAAGTCCTGGCGCCCGGCAACATAACCGCCGCTCAGCACGATACCGCCTCCCGGATTTTTGATGAGCGACGAGGCCATAACATCCGCTCCGACATCGGTAGGTTCCTTCGTGTCAAGAAATTCACCGTAGGAATTGTCGACCATCTTTACGATATCCGGATTTACCGAATGAATTGCATCCATCAGCATGCCGATTTCTTCGACGGAAATGGCTTTTCGCCATGAGTAGCCGGTGGCACGCTGTGCGGTTATCATCTTGGTTTTGTCGGTTATTGCGGCTTTTACGCCTTCAATATCGATGGAACCGTCCGGAAGAAGGTCAACTTTCTTGAAAGTAACGCCGTAATCCTTAAGCGAACCGTTTCCCGGCGTGTAGTTCGTAATTCCGATTACTGTCTGTAATGTATCATACGGATCTCCTGTCGCATAAATCAGTTCATCTCCGGGTCTCAAAATGCCGAGAAGAACGGTGGCAAGCGCATGTGTGCCGTTTACAAATGTAGTGCGTACAAGTGCCGCATCGGTGTGAAAAACGTCCGCAAAGACGGATTCCACGGCTTCTCTGCCGGCATCATCGTAGCCGTAACCGGTCTTCCATCCGAAATGCATGTCGCGGATTCTGTTTTTATGAAATGCTGCCAGCACCTTATATTGGTTGTACGCCATGATGTCATCAAGACGCGCAAACTCTGTGCCTGCTTCCCTTTCGGCGGCTTGTACAATCTCAATTACCTTTGGCTCTATATGAAAAGCATCTTTTAAAAGTTCTGCTGTTTTGTTTCCCTGCTGCATAATTATTTTTCTGTCCTTTCTATTTCCCATTCCATATCTTTAACGAGATCACGCTTTACGTTGACTTTCTGCCGTGCGTAAAGCTGCGTGGTTGTTACTTGCTCATGGTCGAGCAGTGCGGCAACATCGAAAATGGAATTTCCGCGCCCTATCAGGCTCGTTGCCGCTGTGGCACGAAGCTTGTGCGGGCTGTATCCGGCACGCCGGCTCGTGCTGAGAGCAATGGATGTGTATTTCTTTACGAGCTCCCGGATTTGACGATCTGTCATGCGTTTTCCCTGAAGTGACAGGAAAAGTGCATCCTTGCTTTCGTCGGACAAATCCGCCCCCGCTGCTCTTTCATTGTCAATATAGTCGTTCAAAACGGCTGTAACCGACTTGTTGAGCGGCATCACGGATTCCTTGCCGCGTTTTCGATAGACGACAAACTCACCGCGCTTAAAATTAAATGACGAAATGTTGAGCTGCTGCAATTCCGACAGTCTGAGGCCATAGGTCAGGAATATGATCAGAATTGCCTTGTCACGTTTCTTAGTCTTTTGCCAGTAACTGCGTTCATGATCTGTGAGCCCGACACCTGTCGAAACCGCATCGAGCATAATCATAACTTCATCATCCTGAAGCGCCTTGATTTCACGTTCTCCCGGCTTCGGAACACGAATCGGATCGAAACCGTCGGTGATGTTTTTCGAAAGCAGGCCGTCTCTGTAAAGCTGTTTGAACATCACGGAAAGCGATGATTTCTTGCGGGCAAGTGATTTGTTGGAATTCTCGTACATGTATACGGTATCGTCCGTTTCCACTTTGTACTTACGGCAGTACTCAATAAACATGTTGACATCAACAGCCTGCACTTCGTCGAGCTCCGAAAGCTTGATTTTGTCCGTCTTTTCGGCCTCCGTCAAATCCGTCTCGCTGATCAGATAGTTCATGAAGAACAAGAGATCGTGAAGATACGCAAGCCTTGTTGCAGGCAGAACGTTACTCTTTAAGTACGAAAAATACCCCCGCATGAATTTGGGAAGCTGTTTTTCGATCTTCTCACATTCGAGGTAAATGTCGTTCTCTTTTTGGATTACGTTATCCGGCCGGTCGCTTTTGTTGTGTATTCTTATCTCTTTTTCAGCCATACCAAAATATCCTCAATTGCTTCTTCATCGTCTTTATATTCGCTGATATTAAACCATTTCATATCTTCATATCGGCGAAACCAAGTAAGCTGGCGTTTTGCAAGATGCCTGCTGTTCTTCTTTATTAAGTCAATTGCTTCCTCTTTGCCGTAAAGTCCGTCAAAAAAGCCGATAATTTCCTTATATCCGATTCCCTTCATGGAGATATCCTCTTCGGCAAGCCCCATTTCAAGAAGGTTTTCCACTTCATGGAAGAGTCCCTCTTCCACCATAATATCAACCCTGCGATTAATTCGCTCGTAAAGTTCTTCCCTGTTCCTCGTAAGCCCAATCAGAACCGCGTCATAGTCTGTACATTTCTTCGTACAGTTCTTAAAGTCCGTAATGCTGCTTCCCGATGAAGCGCCTTCCAGCGCACGAATGACCTTCTTGACATTGTTCGGATGGATGCGTTTTGCTGTTTCCGGGTCTATTTCGCAAAGCTTGTTGTAGATATATTCCGGGCCAAACAATTCGGCTTCTTTCTCAAGCGTCTCGCGCAGCTCTTCATTCTTCGGAGCATTGCTGAAATCCATATCATAAAGCAAGGAATTCAGATAAAGCCCCGTTCCTCCGCTCACAATCGGTGTTTTCCCACGCGAAAAAATATCTTCTATCGCCTCTTTTGCCATCTTGCTGTATTTTGCTACCGAAAAAGGTTCTTTCGGGTCGATTTCGTCAACAAGATGATGCACCGCTTCCGCACGCTCTGTATCTGTAGGCTTGGCGCTTCCGATGTTCATGTATTTATAGAGCTGCATGGAGTCGCAGGAGACGATTTCACCGTCAAAAGCCTTCGCAAGTGCTATTGCATATTTTGTTTTTCCTACGGCCGTCGGGCCTGCAACCACAATAATTTCTCTCATTTGTAACTCTTTCTCTATACACGTTTAAACATTTTTTCGATTTCATATCTCGTGAGTTTGATAAAAGTCGGCCTCCCATGCGGACAGCTGAATGGATTAACGCATTTGGACAAATCTGCGATTAAGGCATTCACCTCATCAAGACTCAGCTTGTCGTTTGCTTTGATGGCCGCTTTGCACGACATCATAATCAGTTTGTCCACAACAACCGTATTTCTCAAATCCGTTGATGTATGAATATTTTCAATAAAATTGTTTATAAAATCTTCTGCTTCGGAAAGTTCCATAAACATTGGAATTTCAGGCACTCTATATGTTCCCGGTCCGAATTCGTCAATTGTGAATCCCATCGCTTCGAGCGCATTCAGCCAGTCATCCTTGTCCTGATTGGCTGTCATTGAAGTGTTAATGATTAAAGGCGTAAGAAGCGGCTGCTTCGTCTTTTCGCTTGCATCATACTCACTTACAAGCTTCTCGTAAAAGATTCGCTCCTGCGCCGCATGCTGGTCGATAAGATAGAAATTGTCATCATCCACGGCAGTTATGTAAGTATCAAAAAGCACTCCCGTCACCTTGATTTCCGTAATATCAAACGGCTTTATCATCGGTACATCGATTTCAATTTTGGTTTCCGACGGCACGCCGGCTTCCGGAATCTCAGTCGTAACAAGTTCTTCCTTTGCAGGCTCCGGAGAAGGTTCTTTTTTTATTGTAGACAATAACGTTTTTATGTCAACTTGCTCCCGAACGGTGCTGTCTTCTCTGCTGCTATGATCTGCAAATATGTTTTGATATACGACATTTTTCTTTTCCGGCTTGAAAAGATTTCCGGCATCGACTACCGCTTCTTTTGTTGCAAGCACTGCCTTAATTCCCCGGGAAATAAAGTCGGAAATAAGTGCCTCGTCATCAAAACGCACTTCCCTTTTGTTCGGGTGTATGTTTACATCGATTGTTCCCGGATCTACACGGAGAAAAAGATATACAACCGGGTATCTTCCTTCAAACAGACGTTCCTTGTAACCCAGAGAAACTCCCTTTTCCATCACCTTGCTGCTGACAACACGACCGTTTACGAAGAAAATCTGGCTGCCGCGGCTTGTTCTGCTCATCGCCGGTGTGGAAATATAGCCTTCCAGCGAAAGTCCTTCTTCCGAATAGGATACCGGCACCATGTTTTTTGCGTCAACATCGTGATAGATTCTTATAATTGTATTCAAGCGGTTGCCATCGCCGGGCGTTGTAAACAAAATTTTACCATTGTTAATAAGGCAGAATTTAATTTCTTTATATGCAAGCGCAACCTGCGAAACAAAGTCGATAATCATTCCGCTCTCCGCACCGTCACTCTTCATAAACTTCAGCCTGGCAGGCGTATTGAAAAACAAATCCGTTATGATAATCGTCGTTCCGTCCGGGCAGCCGGTCTGATCATTTCTCACAGGCAGACCGCCGCGCATAAGAATGCGTGTGCCGGCTTTGGCGTCCGCTGTTTTGGTGATAAGCTCACAGCTTGTAACAGCTGCAATGGATGCGAGCGCTTCTCCTCGGAAGCCCAAAGTTTCTATAGCATCTAAATCTTTTACGGAGGAAATTTTACTTGTGGCATGACGCAAAAAAGCCGTAGCGGCTTCTTCACGTGCAATCCCTATTCCGTTGTCCGTAACTCGAATATATGACTTTCCACCGTTTTTTATCTCGACCGTAACGGACGAGGCACCGGCATCAAGTGCATTTTCCACAAGTTCTTTTACGATTGATACGGGCCGCTCGATGACTTCACCTGCGGCAATTTTGTCGGCAATCGCCTTATCTAAAACTCTGATCATTCTTTTACCTCTGCATTACTTTATGGGCAATGTTCGGGAAATCGGTCATAATGCAGTCCGCACCGATTGATGCAAGATATTCCATGTCTTTTTCCTCATCAATGGTCCAGTACTGCACGGCAATATTGTTCTTGTGTGCATAGTTAACCACGGTCGCGGTTCCCAAATTAACGCACTTGGATTCCTTCGCATTCGCAAACGGAATCTGAAGAACTCCGAATGCCGCAGAATACTCTGACTTGTCAAGCAAAGCAGCCACATAGAAATCCAAAACTTCCGAAGCATGTGCTCCGCGCATCAAATCAGGGTATGCCTCATCCTTGTAATCGGAGACTTCCCCGTTGAAAGAGCCAAAGGCCACCTTGTCCACGATATCGTATTTCTGCAGCGTCTGATAAAGAATATCAACGCATTTCATTCCTATTTCGCCCGGGTCCTTAACTTCGATTATAAACCTGTAATCACCGGCACTTGTAAGATATGCCAAAGCATCATCAAGACTCAAAATTTTCAAATCTTCCGGCACGTCTTCGCCGTGCAGATCCTTATATGGGCTGCTTCCGTCATCTGCGGTAAAACCGGCGCCCATGTTGAGCTGCCGTAATTCCTCGTATGTTTTGTCTCCCGGGCAGACATCCTCCTTGCCGAAAACATACACGCTGTCGGTAACCCTGTCGAGATTTCCGTCATGAAAAAGCACAGGAATGCCATCCGCCGTCATATGTAAGTCAAATTCAAAAACATCCGGATTATATTCTTCGTTCTCAACACACGCCCGGAAAGCCATCAGGGTGTTTTCCGGCAAAATTCCCGCACCGCTTCTGTGTGCGGCAATCTGCGTATCGGAAACGATGAAAGGATTGGTCGTATCGTATTTTATCACATCGTCCGGTGAGGAACGGTGAAAATACATGATGGTAACCGTTGCCGCCAGCACGAGCAGTATCGCAAAGATAACGATTATAACTCTTTGAATGATTTTTTTTGCCATTGTGTCCCTCATTATTTTTCCTGAATTTCTTTGCCTGTCATGTGATCGATTGTGATTTCAATAAGCTGTACTGCTTTTAAATCGGCTTCGATTTCCTCATCCGCTTCTGCTTCGGAAGGATAATATTTCATCGCAAATATTTTAAGTTTTGCAGGCAATTCATCCTTGCCAACCGGCTGTGCCTTGCCGAAACAAACCACGCTTCTTACATAAGGAGCCCAGTCGAGGTCTCTGATTTCGGGTTCACTGAAAACAGTGAAGCAAACCTTAGGGTTGCGCTTCATGGCATCGACCTTGTGGCCGGCAAGTGCCGAATGGAAATAAATCTTACCCTCGTTTTCATCATAATAGTAATTGATTGGAAATGCATAAGGATAATCATCATCGCCTGCTACGGCAAGAACGCCTCGTCTTCCTTCGTTCAATAATTTGATTGTATCTTCGTTTGAAATTGCTTTCTTGTCTGCACGACGCATTTTTCTGAACATAGCTGTATCCTCCTATAAGGTTTTATTTCGATAAGAACAGTATATCATCTGTGGGCGAAGAAATAAAGGTGATTTTACGCGTTTTGCGTTCCGCTGACGGCTTGTTGTGAAGGAATTTTGCAAGCAGATTCGAATACTCTGTCAAGAAAGCTACAAACTCTTCGTCAGAGAGCATCAGCGTCGCCTGCCCAAATGTCAGCATGTCTTTCTGCAGATCGTTTCCTCCTTCCGAAAAGTAACGGGAAAAATCATTTGCCAAGGCAATCAGTGCCGCCTGTATCATTTGGTTCATCCCTTCATTTGTCTTCGCATCTGCAGGCGGTGCAGCAAGTGCATAAAATTTCTCAACCGAGCCCCGTTTCGGGACTTCCCTGACTGCTTCAATGACCCCTGCATCCGCCAAAATCTTGATATGCCGATACAAGCTTGCTCTCGGAATGTCCGTTAAAACTTCCAGAATCTGCGCTGCGGAAGCTTCTTTCTTTTCAATCAAGACCTGCAAAATCCGCTGCCGAACCGGGTTCAGACAAGCGTCGATATAAATATCTTTCATCTTAATCTCCTTAGATAACCGCAAGTAAAATAAGTTTGCTTACAAGATGCAGCCCAAAATGAGCAAGCATCGCATACTGAATGCCGTATTTCCTGTAAAATCTACCGAATAAAAGCGCAAATCCACCATTTAATACGAAACATCTCGCCAAAATCAGCGGTGTAATGCGTCCGAAAAATGCCATGGTCGCAGGAAGATGCCCTGCCGCAAACAGGAGCGCCGCGGTGATATTCGCAGCAATGAAAATCCAATCCGGAAGCTCCGTTTTTTCGGTTTTTCTTGCAAAAATCAGAACCAAAATCCATGCAATCAGCGACATGAAAAACCACCGCATCAGGATTTCTTCAACAACCCCGCCGTAAGTCAGGGAAGCAATGAAATATGCCGCACTGATTCCCCTCTCATAATCTGCTGCAACTTCCGGGATAAAAGGTCCTATCACAAAATAGTCCGCAGTAAACAGTATTCCAAACAGAATAATTACCGGAACCGTCTTTTTCAAGATGTCTTTTTTGAAAGCAAACGGCTTCAAAAGCCCTATCCTGTCTGCAAGAAAATATCCCGCCACAGACGCAATTATCGCATAAATTGTGCTTTGAAGCATAGTCAGCAAATAAAGTGCTGTCGGGCTTTTTATTTGAGCCAAAATTTGTGCCGTTACCTCGCTCGTCGAATGCTCCAAGATGTAAATTCCAGTAAAATAGCCGCCGATAATCGCAATCGGAAGCACGCATAACAAAAAACGCAAGATGGCTTTGCCTTTTGTATGATTCAAATTATTCGAATTTTTCGTATTCATCAAACTACCTCACATATGAATGATTTATTTTAATCTCATTTTTAAGACTAATAATATAATAGTATCATATTTGAGATAAGTCAAGAGAAATTTTCCCTCTCTTTATTCTGCTTTTCGACTTGTACTAAGCTATCTTATTTTCTTCCAATATAGCGATTTACTTTTTTCTTATACGCCAGGTATTCCTGTCCAAACGTCTCTAGCAGGAAGTCTTCTTCCACATTCACGATCTGCAGATGAAACATAATCATCGCAAAAAGCGACACTACTAGAAGCCATGGGTTGAAGAACATCAGTAAAATGCCGATGTACACCAGGTCAAAGCCTAAAAATGCCGGATTACGGCTGAGCTGATAGATCCCGTCCGTGACCAGTTCCGTCTTATCTGTCTTGGAGACCCCGGCCCGCCAGCTGTCGCGCATCGTCACCACCGATGTCACGAACACAGCTGCTCCCAATGCACCGATGACGGCACCGCAGATTCTGAGCGGAACCGAAAAACAGGTTGTGTTCAAAAGGATACTGATCACTTCCGCTGCCGGAACCAGCAAGGTTGCAATCTTCATGGTTACTTCGACGAATTTCACAAAACCGACCTTTCCCTGTCCGATCTGATCCGTTCGAATGCCTTTTCGACGCTGCAGAAACATTTTCAGAAAATAACATCCGTAAAAAACGGCTAAAATGACTATCGCCATCACTTGATAAATCATTTCAACACCTTTCTCTTTCCGGTCATCCGGGTAACTTCTAAACAGTAAACCGCGGTTCTCGGAATCGCTGCCGGATTAAAATACTTGTTTTCGCGCGGATAGTAATGATCCATCAAAATTTTCAAAGCCTGCAGTTTTTCGTTTTCGTCGTCAATCATGCGAATCGTGCCCTGCCCGATGATGCTCTCAAACGCAAAGGTACACATGCCCTGCTCCGCCTTATACTGCAGCTCATGGCGGCAGTCCATTTCGAAGGATGCATGGTTGTTCTTCTGCATCAGATCCATTTTGTGACCCTCTAATGCACTGTGAAAATACAGCGTCACGGTTTGGTTCTCTTTATCGGCTTTCACACCGAAGTTCAGCGGCAGGATATACGGATAGTCTCCGTCATTCAATCCCAGCCTGCACACATCACAGCGGGAAATGACATCCAGCATCTCTTCAAAGTTCTTAATTTCTCTGTCAGCTCGTCTCATAGTTGCCTCCTATCTATTCTGCATAAAGTTTATCTTGAATGTACTTCAGAAAGTCTGTGCAGCCTTCCGCAATATCCTCATAAGTCACATCAAAATTTCCAGTATACCACGGGTCTGCAATATCCCGCGGGTTCTTGGAAAAGTCAAGCAGGCTGTGAACCTTGTTATCCGGGTCGCTGCCGATAATATGCATCAAATTCCTGCGGTTGTTTGCATCCATAATAATCAGATAATCAAAATGTTCGTAATCCGCTTTTGTCACCTGACGGGCACGATGTTTCCCGCATGGAATGCCCATCTCCGCCAGCTTTCGCCGTGTACCATGATGGACATCATTGCCGATTTCTTCACGGCTTGTGGCCGCTGAGTCAATCTCAAAACAGTCCGCCAGTCCCTTCTTTTTTATCATATCTTCAAACACATACTGCGCCATTGTGCTGCGGCAGATGTTGCCGTGGCAGATGAATAGTACTTTTGTCATTGTCTACATATCTCCTGTTATTTTGATAAATTATATTTTTCTATTTTTTTTAATGTTAGGTACAGCGTATTATAAAAGCCCTAGGAGTTACACGCTCCTAGGGTATCGTTCTTATCACTATTTTATTTTTTCATGAATATATTCGCTGATAGCATGGTAGAAAATATCAGCTTCTTTGACTTGGCTTTCTACATCTGCTTTTGCGATTACATAAAAATCTTCATAATCACTTTCTGTCCGAAGTGAAAATGCACTCTTAATGATGTTCGAAAGCTGCTTATCAAAAATCCCGGTTTTGATATATCGCATTTGAAAATTTGAAATCACTCCGGAATGTTTCTTAAAATCCAGTCCTTCGAGCGCCAAAACTGCACGTGCAGCATGAAAAATCGCATAATAGGAACGATTTGCAGATGTATCATACATTTCAAGTTCCAATGTACGTTTTGCATCTTCCAAGTATTGCTCGGCTTTTGAAAGTCTATATAAACTTAAATCAATACACTCTTTACTGTACAATGCGCTTTCCCTCCTTCATGACATTTTGAAAGAACGGAAGCGTGTTTGAAAAGCGTAAAAATGTATCTTTATCCTGCAGCTTAATGGACAAAAGTACATCATACTTCAAGTCAAGATCCGAGGAAAGGTCGCTCACTTTTCTGCGATACGTCGCAAGCTGCTCTTTCGGCAAGTCTACCAATGCCATAATGTCTATATCAGATTCCGCATCAAAATCGCCTCTGGCATAGGAACCATACAGCCACACTTCATCCAGCTTTTCTCCAAAAACATTACTGAGTGCCGAATAAGTTTCCTTCATCAGATTATTCAAGCCTAAATTGCTCACACTTCTCACCTGCCTCTCTTTAGAATCATTATACAACATATCCATCAAAACTTCCAGCTATAGAAATTGCTATTTTGAAATAATTTGAGCCCCTTCGGTCATAAGTAGTAAATTAGTAGTAAAAACTACACGGCAACTCACGTATATATTGAAATTTCAATCATACAGCCACACTGGTTATTTATTGCCGTGGCAAATGAATAAGATTTTTGTCATTGTCTGCATAGTTCTTCTTATCCTCTTGTTACCAATCCTATAACCGAATTTTCTCTTACTTTGAATTTTTATTTTTTATAATATTAAACAAATTCGACAGTATGAGACATAATAATGCGATGCTTAAATATGTGTTATTTCTTTCTGCTCCGAAAAAGTGCAAACAAATAAGCAGCGTCGCGGCCAGCAACAATAATATGCCTGCTATTCTCAATAATTTGTTGATAATGTTTTTATCCATTTCCTAACTCCATTTACCGCTCAATTCCTAACGTTTCAAAATATTCGTTACTGTATTCAATTCCCCTAACCTCTCAGCATATCCAAATACATATCCAATCTTGCATTAATGTATCCTGCAAACAAGTTTTCCATTGCCGAAAGATTATGTTTTGCATAATATTCATCAAAGGCATTATAATAGGAAACTCTGTCTGCAAACTTAATATCAATCGGCGGATATCCTTCCTTCATCAGTTCAAGATTCACAAGCAGTCTTCCTGTTCTGCCGTTACCGTCAATGAAAGGATGAATGCCCTCAAACTCAATATGAAAACGTGCTAATTTTGTCACGATATGTTCTTTACTTTCAGCAAAGTCATGCAATAGCTGCTCCATCTTCGGCTCAATCAGGTACGGCTGCACAGGCTCGTGCTGAGCACCCAAAATACGAACAGGAACTCGGCGATAGATGCCGCGGTCTTCTCTCTTATCAGCAAGGACAAGAGAATGAATCTGTTTAATGATACTCTCGCTGATTGGAACATTCTCTTTTACAAGCTCGCTCACAAAATCAAAGGCCTCTTTATGACCGACTGCCTCCATATGATCTTTCAACGGTTTTTGGTTAATTGTAAGACCACGGAGCACTAAATCTGTTTCTCTCAATGTAAGAGTATTTCCTTCGATGGCATTAGAATTGTAGGTGTACTCTACGACGAACTCTTCTTTCAGTCTTTCTGCTTCGCCGGCGGTCAATGGTCTTCTGCTGTCCAGTTCAGCTTTTTTACGGTCAATTTGTGTCAAAAGACTTTCCGTTACTTTATATCGTCCATCGGCAGGCTTCATTGCGTCCACAGGAATTTTCCATCCTCGGCCTTCCTGATATGCGCCCGCAATTTTCCCTTCAGTACAAAGAATTCGGACCCTTCTGTCAGAGATGCCCCACTTTTCGGAAGCCTGTTTTACTGTCATAAACATAGGATGTACCTCCAATCTATGATATAGTATACCATATTATCGGAACAATATCAATCTTATCGGAATAATGTTCGCCCAATTAGCGGAACAATATCAAACCAGCGGAAAGCAAATGTCAATCTCCATATAACCATCCTCACCCACATAGTTTCCGGTAAAATATCCATCCGTAGCTCCTTTTCGTACTCCATTATAGAGATGTCGGATGAAAAAAACTTCTGAATTTGTGCGATTTATGGTACATTTATAAGCTTTCAGCGATTTTATCTATCAACGACACATCTGCCGGCAGCCAGTCAACAGAATTTAGGTTTTCGATTGTCAGCCACTTCGCCGCCTCATGTTCTTTCAAAATTAAATCGCCAGAAACAATCTCTGCCCAAAAACAGTCCATGGAAAGATGAAATGCAGGATAGTCGTATTCAATTGTATCAATTAAATCGCCGACTTTGATTTCCGTTTCCAGTTCCTCGATAATTTCTCGCTTAAGGGCTTCTTGCGGTGTTTCACCGTCTTCAATTTTACCGCCGGGAAATTCCCAACCGCCTTTAAATTCTCCATAACCCCTTTGTGTAGCAAATATCATTTGTTTGCCATCTCCATTTATTGCTCTTATCACGGCAGCAACTACGCGTATCGTCTTCATTTTATTCCTCTATTCGTTTACAATATATTCATAAATATCTTCTCTAACCGGCACCTCTAACTGCCATTCAATTTCAACCGCGGTTTTATCAGTATTTGACATGGTAAACTCGATTGGCTTGCCGATTGCATGCATATTCCCCAGATAATAAAATTCTTTTGATATTTTATCATCCTTGTTTTTACGTACGAATAAGTGAACTTGTATGCCAAGTTCATCCGCATGCAGGAAATTCTGTACATCTTCCGAGTGAATGCTTCGTCCGGATTTCGATATTGCGATTAGATTACTACTGTTTACGAAATGGTCTTCATACTTAGTAGTATCACTGATGTCATCTTCTTTATCGTAATTAATGAAAACCGGGAAGGTTTTTGTTTTTTTATCATACTTATATCCACCTATGTTCAAAGGCACTTCATTTCGTTCCCAGTTAAGCAGTCTGCAAACATCTTCATATGTATATTTCTGATAAAGAACAAGGTCCGTTTTCTTATATCTATCAGAGAAATCCCGTTCATATCGGCTGATTCCAAAATCGACAAGTTCTTTTAAAATGTTATAAAAGTCCATGCTTTTTAACATTTGCGCTAAAGAAAATGATACGTGATAATCATTTTCTGTATTTTCATCTTCTTCTATAAAAATACAGTTTGAATATGTACTTTTGCTTGCGCCGGCCGGAAATTCATTCGTCATTATATTTACAATGTTTTCCTTCTGATCTTTTGTTAGATGAATTCCATAATCAGTTGTGAGGTCTTCCTCTAATCCGGCGAACAATGGAAAAGCGTTCGCATAAGTAAGGATTCTGTTTAATAATTTTAATTCGTGAATGCGTTTGCCGTTTGCAAATTTTTTAGAAACAAATTCTACAATGCTTTCTTGTTCTGGAGTTAGCCGTATGCTGTACTCTTTTTCATATTTGACGAGAAACTTATAGTAGCTTCCCAAACTATTGTTATCGAAGATTCTAAGAACATCCATCTCGCCATAATCATCAAAATCCTTTAACTTCGGAATTCTACCGAGCTTATTCTTAAGATTTGCATAATTCTCCTTAATCAGTTTGATATCGCTGAAATTCGCATTATCCACAGCTGCAAATATTCGTTTTCGACTGATTTCGTCAAAATGAATCGTACTTGCCCCCGGTATTACGCGTCCGCCTTCCATCAAATATCTACGAATATTGTCTTTGTTATAACTGCGGTCGCCAGAAAGTGCAATCGGGATCATGAAATTATTTTTGTAATTTCCGATAAAGTCAAGAACCACGACATATTCTTTTTCATCAGATTTTCTGAGACCTCTGCCCAATTGCTGCACGAAGACAATCGGGGACTGCGTTGGACGAAGCATGATAACCTGATTCACCTCTACGATATCAGTTCCTTCGGAAAAAATATCAACAGTTAAAATATAATCCAGATAATCATCCGTTTCTGATTCTACATTCTTTGTCAAGCGTTCAATTGCATCGGCTCTTATCTCCTCAGTGTCCGCTCCGCTTAAAGCAACCGTCTTTAATCCATGTTGGTTAAACTTTTTCGACAACTCTCGTGCTTCATCAATTCTGCTGCAGAAAATCAGACCTTTTACTCGTTCTCCTGAGTATCCATAATATTCGGCTTGCTTTATAATGTTTTCCACACGAGCATCACTTGTTAGATATCGAAAGTTTTCTATTTGTTCTTCTTTCGAATTGCCTTCGTCAGATATCATTTCCAAATCGGTGATTCCAAAATAGTGGAACGGACAAAGCAAGTCTTCTTCCATAGCTTGCTGTAAGCGTATTTCATAAGCGATGTTATGGTCAAAGATTTCGTAGATGTTTCTTCCATCAACATTATCGTCGCGTCTGTCTGGTGTGGCAGTCATCCCAAGCGTAAATTTAGGAGTAAAGTAATCCATCACCCTTTTATAGCTTTCTGCACTGGTATGATGTGCCTCATCATAAATACAAGCGTCGAAGTAGTCGGGAGAAAAAGATGCCAAATTGTCCTGTTTGCTTAAAGTCTGCACTGTTGCGAATACAAACTCTGCCTCATAGTCATGTTCATTTCCTGAGACTAATCCGGTTTTAATTTCGTTACCAAATACGCGCTCAAAGGATGCCTTCGCCTGCTTTGCAATCTGCTTTCTATGCACAACAAAAAGAACTTTTTTGAATCCAAGCTGTCGCATAGCGAATGCTGCAGCATAGGTCTTTCCTGTACCAGTTGCGGAAATAAGCAATGCTTTTGAAATGTTTTGCTTTTGGTATTCCAACAAATTATATATGAAGGCATTCTGCATAGAGTTTGGTTGTAATTTATATGCTTCAATTGACGGAACCGTTTGTTTTCGTGCGATTTCTCGCTGCTCTGCAACAATCTTATTAAAAAGCTGTTTTTCAGCGTATTTTCTTTGATAGTCCTCTCTTATATCCTCATATGTCCGTGTTATATCGGTCGCACTCCATAATTTATTAAATTCGCTTAAAACATCGTTTATCATTTCACCGTTCAGCGTCGAAACGATCCTTGTATTCCATTCCATGTTTCGTGTTAACGCATCCATGGTCAAATTCGAACTTCCGATAATGAAATGATATTCTTCATTTTTTTGAAAAATATAGCCTTTCGTATGAAAGCCATTTTTAGCACGCTCCGTTTGATACATGCGTAATTCGATATTTGTAAGATTTGCAAGGGTATCTAATGCCACAGGGTCACTGAAGCATAAGTAATCGGTTGTTAAAATCCTGCCTTTTATCCCTTTTGTTTCTAATTCCTTAAGAGTTTGCAATAATGGTGTGATTCCACCTCGCGTGATAAAAGCGACGCTAATGGAGAAGCTTTCACAACGCAAAAGTTCATCTTCAATAGATGTGAAAACTTTTTTTCCTTCTTTACTGTCGTTATATACAAACTGGGGCTTATAGGCCAGATTTGAATTACAATTCTTATTAATAAAAGCAGTATGAAAAGATTTATGAAATTCTCTGATTTTATCTTCCGACATCTTTATATCCTCTTTTCTGTGATACTTACATTTTACCTGCTGCTGCGCGAAAAAGCAATCACGGCTGCATAATTAAATCTTTCTTAAAATCATTGACAAACAAAATTAAATCGTGTATAGTGGGTGTAAGAAATGGGTTTTGTTACTGAGTAAAGTCTTTTGGCTGGAAAAGGTTGCTCGTTTCTTTTTTTATGTGCACAAAAAGGCACCAATTCCATGATGCCTTTTCATTCCTAAGATCTATTCTTTTACTCGCTTCTTCTCCCGCACACGGCACACTACTCTCGCCACCAGAATCGGCACCAGGCACAGAAGTGCAAACAGCACGAACAAGAATGCCGCGAGCATGCTGAAATCCATGAACCCGCCTTTTGGCTGCAAGGCAAACCATGCCGCGAAGGCAAGCGAAGCAAGCGGTGCCAAGAACGGGATGGCACGGAGCCATTTGCTTGCGGTTCGTTTGCACAGTACATATTGAAGCACGAACAATGTGAGAACTGTAAGCACTATGATTATTTGCAATGTGTAATCTGATAAGTCCATGTTGCCTCCGTCCCCTGCGATTTTGTCGTGTTCGGGCAAATCGCAGGATTACCTGTAAATGATCGAGCAATGCGGAAGGACTGCCCTCTTGCCGCCGCCTGCATAATACGAATCGCCGCATGGCAGGTCAACCGGCTCAGGCGTTAGTTTACCGTCCATAAGATCTTCAAGACCCTGCTGCAGTTCGATGAGCTGAGACGGGCCCTCGTGGAAAGCGTCCGGATTGTGCGAAACACAGAGTTTGCGGATGTTTTTGCAGTGCTCTGTAATGCGGGTGATTGCATCGTAGTACGCTTTGATGTCGGATTTGCCGTACACATCATCATCGAAATAAAGATAAAGTCCGCCGCTGTAATACGAGTCACCGGTGAAGAGGTTTCCTGTCTGCTCGTCCCAAAGCATGATGCCGTCATCACTGTGTCCCGGACAATATAATACTTCAAGGCTGCGGTCGCCCAAATCGATTTTTTCGCCGTCAGCAAGCGGTTTCAGAGTGTACATAGGAATGGCAAACGTGCTGCCGTCAAAGCCTTCCGGCCATCCACCCGAAAAATTGCATTCGTCAAACTGTCCCTCAAGTTTTTCATGAGAGACACCTTCGCGCGCGATTTTCTCCGAAAAATTCGTGATGTGACCGTACACTTCCGGGAAACGCCAATTGTTTCCGATATGATCAAAATGTGCGTGGCTGTTCACAACCATAAGCGGTGTTTTGAGGTATGGAGCGATTGCCTCCTCAATATTGCAGACACCGAGTCCCGTATCGAACAGTACGCTGAGCTTTTCACCCAAAATCAGGAAAGAATGTACCCACTGTGCATGCTTATGCTCGCAAAAAGCATAGACGGTGTCATCCCCTTTTCTTATTTCATACCAATCTTTGTTCAACATTTTTTTACCCCCTGGTTTTACTATTTATCCAGCGATGCTTTCAGTTCTTCTAATATTTCAAATGCCTTTGAGGGCGTGATTTCCATCAGATTGAGTGCTTTGAGTTTTTCGACTACCGGATTCGGCGCAAACGAGAACATGGAAATCTGCTCTTCGCAAGGTTCTGCGGCTTTTGTGTTTGAAGCCGTTGTCAAGTCACCGTACATCACACTCTGTGAAGGAGCCGCCGTTTCAAGCTCCGCAAGTTTTTCCTGTGCGCGCTCAAGCAGAACTTTCGGTATCCCCGCAAGCTTTGCAACATGGATTCCGTAGCTTCTGCTTGCAGAGCCTTCGACAATTTTGTGAAGGAATGCGATATTCCCGTTTTCCTCCGCGACATCGACATTCAGATTCTTGACTCCGTATCGTTCGCCTTCCAGTGCCGTGAGTTCATGGTAATGCGTTGCAAAAAGCGTTCGAATATGTGTGTTATCGTTACAAAGGTACTCGACCGCCGCCCACGCGATGGAAAGGCCGTCATAGGTGCTTGTCCCTCTTCCGATTTCGTCGAGGATAATCAGGCTGCGAGCCTTTGCATTGTTCAAAATATACGAAAGCTCACTCATTTCCACAAAGAACGTCGACTGTCCCTGTGCGAGATTGTCCGAAGCGCCGATACGCGTGAAGATTCTGTCGCACACGCCGATTTTTGCACGCTCACAAGGCACGAAACAGCCTGCCTGAGCCATCAAAACGATTAAAGCGGTCTGGCGCATGTATGTGGACTTTCCGGCCATGTTCGGACCTGTGATGAGCAGCATGCTTTCGTTTGTATTATTCAAATAGGTATCGTTGGAAACGAACATGCCGTTTGAAACAGTCTGTTCGATGACCGGATGTCTTCCTTTCACGATCTCAAGCTCGAATGACTCGTCAACAAGCGGTTTGACATAACCCAGCTTGTCGCTTACATGTGCAAAGGATGTGAGAACGTCAAGTTCCGCAACAGCCGAAGAGGTTGACTGTATATCTTTTATGTAACCCTCTATGAAATTTCTCACCTCAACAAAGAGGTCGTATTCCATTCGGTTGATTTTGGTCTCCGCATTGAGCACAAGTCCTTCCATTTCTTTGAGTTCCGGCGTTATGAAACGTTCCGCATTGGCAAGCGTCTGCTTGCGGATATAGTTTTCCGGGATTAAATCATAATAGGAGCGGGTGACCTCAAGATAATAGCCAAACACGCGGTTATATCCTACTTTCAAATTTTTGATTCCGGTGCGTTCGCGCTCTTTCCCTTCCAGCGTCGAAATCCATGTCTTCGCATCCTTAATGGAGAACTTAAGATTGTCCAATTCCTCCGAATAACCGTCTTTAATCAAACTGCCTTCCTTGACTGTAAAAGGCGGTTCGTCGCAGATTGCGCGGTCGATGATATTATATACTGCCGAAAGGTCGCATATTCTCGAATCAATGCTTTGCATGATATCCGAATGAAGCACTCCGAGGTCCGATTTGATTTCCGGAAGCACTGCTATGGAGTTTCGTAAAGCAATTAAATCTTTTCCGTTTGCATTTCCGCACGCAATTCGTCCCGCCAAACGCTCAAAGTCGTAAATCTGCTTGAGGTTTTGTTTGATATTGTTCCGGATAATAAGCTCGTTATATAGTTCTTCGACACCGTCAAGCCTGAGATTGATTTCCTTTGCATTGTTCAGCGGTTCCCTGAGCCATTGTCTCATCTTTCGCGATCCCATTGCGGTATGTGTCTTGTCGAGAATGCCGAGAAGCGAACCCTGAATTTTCTTTTCGTACAGAGTTTCGGTTATTTCAAGATTGCGTATAGTCGCCTTATCAAGCGCCATATGCATGCCGATTTCGTAAATGTTGATATGGGTAAGATGTTTTAAAGTCTGTTTCTGTGTTTCAAGCAGATAGTTGAGCAGAGCTCCAAGTGCAGGAACCGCACACGGGCGAAAATCCAGACCAAGCCCCGTAATCGAGATACAGTTAAACTGAGCTTTGATGATTTCTTCGCAGCTCTTTTCTGAGAAATATGCATCTCCGAGGATGTTTATATATGCCCCCGTGATATTTTTGATTTCGTCTGTCGGATATTCTTCAGAAAAAGTCTGAGAAAGAATAATTTCGCTTGCATTGATTTTTACAAGCTCGTTAAGAATTACGTCATATAGGTCGCTGCCCTTATATTCGGTAAGATAGAGTTCTCCTGTCGAAATGTCGCAATATGCCACGGACATCGCATCACTGCCTGCATAGACGGATGCCAGGTAGTTGTTTTCTTTCTCAGAAAGAATCGACTGAGATGTGATGGTTCCGGGCGTTACAATCTGTATGACTTCGCGCTTGACAATGCCCTTCGCCTGTGCGGGGTCTTCGGTCTGTTCACAGATGGCAACTTTGTGGCCTTTTTCGACAAGTTTGGCAATATAAGAATCTGCGGCATGGAAAGGAACGCCGCACATGGGCGCCCTTTCCTCCTGACCGCAGCTTTTGCCTGTTAAAGTTAATTCAAGTTCTTTCGATGCAAGGAGTGCATCATCGAAAAACATTTCGTAAAAGTCCCCCAGTCTGAAGAACAGAATACAGTCTTTGTACTGTTCCTTAATATCTAAATACTGCTGCATCATTGGGGATAATTTCATGAAAAAACTCCTTTTTTATTATTTTGCGTTATATGCCTTGATACCTTCTTTGATGATATTGATTCCGGCTTTCATGTCTTCTGCCTTGAGAACATATGCGATACGGATATCGGACTGTCCTACGCCCTTTGTGCCGTAGAATCCGCCTGCAGGTGCGAACATGCATGTTTCACCGTCAACGTCAAACTCTGTAAGCAGGAACATTAAGAATTTTTCTGCGTTGTCAACCGGAAGCTGGCAAGTGATATAGAATGCGCCTTCCGGAACACCGTACTTGATTCCTTCGATTTCGTTGAGTGCTTCAACGGAAACATTTCTTCTGTGTTCATATTCTTTCTTGATGTCATCGAAGTAGGACGGATCAAGATTGTAAAGAGCAGCAGAACCAACCTGGTCTAATGTAGGAACGCAAAGTCTTGCCTGGCAGAGTTTCATTAAGTTGCCCATTAATTCTTCGTTCTTGGATGCGATGGAACCGATTCTTGCGCCGCAAGCGGAGAATCTCTTGGATACGGAGTCAACGATAATTACATTCTGCTCAGCTTCTTTATATGTACCGAATGAGGACATTTCTTTGCCATCATAAACGAATTCTCTGTAAACTTCGTCGCAGATGAGATATAAGTCATTCTTAACAACGATATCAACGATAAGATCCATTTCTTCTTTTGTAAGAACCTTGCCTGTAGGGTTGCCCGGGTTGATGATTGCGATGGCTTTTGTCTTAGGAGAAATAACGCCTTCGATCTTTTCTCTTACCGCATACTGATATCCGTCGTCTGCAGTTGTAGGAATTGCAACAACTTCGCCGCCTGCAGCCTTGATAAATGTCTTATAGTTTGTGTAGAAAGGTTCAGCCATGATTACTTCGTCGCCTTCATCAAGAATACCGGTGAAAATCATGGAAAGAGCTTCAGAACCGCCGTTTGTGATTAAGATGTCTTTGTTTTCGAATTCGATGCCGATTCTCTTGTAGTAACCGATTAAAGCTTCGATGAGTGACTTTTCGCCCTGGGAGTTTGCGTATGCAAGAACTTCCTGGTCAAAATTCTTTACAGCATCAAAGAATGCCCTCGGAGTCTTGATGTCCGGCTGACCGATGTTAAGACCGTAAACTTTCTTGCCTGCAGCTCTTGCAGCGTCAGCATAAGGGACAAACTTTCTGATTGGGGAAAGTTCCATGGCTTGAATCTTTTGTGATAATTTCATTTTTAATCTCCTCTTTTCTTTTTACATCTTTTATTTTTCTAACTCCTCGTGGGAGGTGTTGACAATGGTTTGTATGTCATCCGTCGAAAGAACGGATTCCTGCGGTACTTTCGAAAGATACAAAAGATACTCGATGTTGCCTTTCGCACCCGTGACCGGACTGAAAGTAAGCCCTGCCGGATGCAAATCATTCTCTACAGCATATTGTACCACATTTTTGATAACTTCCTCATGTACTTTTTTGTCACGGACGATACCTTTTTTGCCGACTTGCTCTCTTCCCGCTTCAAACTGCGGTTTTACAAGGCATACAAGCGTTCCGTCCGTTCCAAGAAGTTTCGAAGCCACCGGGAAAACAAGCTTTAACGATATGAAAGACACATCGATGCTTATAAAATTAATGGGGTCTTCAATAAGAGAAAAATCCAAATATCTTATATTGCATTTTTCCATGTTTACAACGCGGGGGTCGATTCGCAGCTTGTAATCGAGCTGTCCGTAGCCCACATCCACAGCATAGACCTTGCGTGCGCCGTTCTGCAGCATGCAGTCGGTAAAGCCGCCCGTGGAAGCCCCGATATCCATGCATACCGTATCCTTCAGTTCAATCGGCCACAGTTTCATGGATTTTTCAAGTTTCAGACCGCCCCTGCTCACATACGGGCAAATATTATCTTTTATGAATATTTCCGCGTTTTCGTCAATCATATTGCCTGCTTTGTCACTTTTCTGTCCGTCAACATAGACAATTCCCGCCATAATGGAGGCTTTTGCCCTTTCTCTGGACGGATAAAAACCCTTTTTCACAAGCAAAACATCAAGCCTTTCTTTCAAGTGCTTCACATATCCTTTCTGCTATCGTATCTGCCGACAGGCCGTATTTGTCCGTCAATTCTTTGAAGGTCCCCTGTTCAATGAAGGTGTCCGGCCAGCCGAAGTTCATAATCATTTGATTTGCATCAAGCTGTGCCTTAAGCGCCTCGCCGAATCCGCCTTTCACGACATTGTCCTCGATTGTAACGATAACCGTGTCCGGTTCTAAGTTCTTATAAAAACGTTCTTCTATCGGTTTTGCAAACACGGTCTCTTCGCAGTCCGCCTGAATGCCTCTCTTTGAGAGAATGTTACAAACTTCATGCGCCGTCTCTGCCATTCTGCCAATTCCGATCAGTTCAACTCTGACAGCGGTTTTCGATGCCGGATAAAACATCCTGCCGCAGACCCGGTTTTGGACAGGCTCAAGTACTTCGCCTCTGGGATAGCGAATTGCACACGGACCGTCAAGTTCCAAAGCAAAATCCATGCAGTCCGTTAGTGCTTTGTCGTAAGGCGGTACAAGCACCGTCATGTTCGGCATCGGATTCAAGTAGCTGAGATCAAAAACTCCGTTGTGCGTTTCACCGTCGGCCCCGACGACTCCGGCTCTGTCAATCATGAAGGTAACCGGGAGTTTCTGCATGCATACATCATGAATCATCTGATCATACGCTCTTTGCAGGAACGAGGAATAAATGCAGACAAACGGTCTCAGACCTTCTTTTGCAAGCCCCGCCGCAAATGTCACGGCATGCTGTTCTGCGATTCCCACATCAAAATATCGGTCCGGGAATTCTTTTGCAAATGCTCCAAGTCCCGTAGCTTCACCCATCGCCGCCGTAATCGCAACAATTCGTTCATCTTTTCTTGCAAGACTTACAAGATGCTCGCCCATCAGCTTGGAATAAGTCGGGCGTTTCGGTTTATTCAGAACCTCTCCGGTTTCCGGATCGAAAGGCTCGATTCCGTGGAATCTGCCAGGTGCTTTTTCGGCATTGCGATATCCCTTGCCTTTCTTGGTTATGACGTGAATAAGCACGGGCTCATTCAGCATCTTTGCGCGCTCAAAGGCGTCACAGAGCTTTGTGATATCATGCCCATCAACCGGCCCAAAATACGTAAACCCAAGTTCCTCAAAAAGAACCCCGCCGTAATCCATCATCGAATATTTTATATCGTTTTTAATATCTGCCAAACCTCTTGCAATCCCTTTGCCGACGCTCGGAATGGTCGCAATTTTGTTTTTTATAAACTTCTTTACGCTTAGGTAGCCCTTTGAAGTTCGGAGCGAGTCGAGGTGGTTGGATACTCCGCCGATATTCGGTGAAATCGACATTCCGTTATCGTTAAGCACCACGATTACCTTTGACTTGGAGGCACCGATGTTGTTCAGTGCTTCGTACGCCATTCCACCGGTAAGAGAGCCGTCTCCTATCACAGCAATGACTTCATGCTTTTCACCCTTCAAATCCCGTGCCGCTGCCATTCCTGCCGCGGCTGAAATCGAAGTGGTGCTGTGGCCCGTATTAAAACAATCGTAAGGGCTTTCACAGGTTTTGGGAAAACCGCTGAGACCTCCGAATTGTCTCAATGTCGAAAAATCTTTCGCTCTGCCCGTGAGAATTTTGTGGACATATGCCTGATGCCCCACATCCCAAATGATTTTGTCCTTCGGACAATCAAAGGATTTGTGCAGCGCAATCGTAAGCTCAACCACTCCCAGATTTGAAGCAAGATGCCCCCCTGTCTTCGCGACATTTTCAATGAGGAAATCTCGGATTGAATAGGTCAGGAGATCCAGTTCTTTCTCTGACATCTGCTTTAATTCCCCGGGAAAATCGTAATCACATATATTTTCTTTCATAAAAATCCTAGTTTCTTCTGTCCTTTAATTCCAATACCAAATCCCTGAAGAATTCAGCATTGTCATAATAGTCGGCGATTGCCTCAACGGCATTCTCCGTGAGCTGTTCCAATCTGTCTTGTGCAGCTTCAAGACCGTTGATTGACGTGTATGTCGTCTTGTTTTTCTTCTTGTCCGAGCCCGTTTCCTTACCGAGTTCCTCGGGATTTCCTATCACATCGAGGATGTCGTCGGCAATCTGGTATGCAAGCCCCAGATTTTCGGCATACTTGTCGAGCTGTGAAAGCATGTCCGAAGAAGGATTTCCAAGATACAATCCCGCTTTTATTGCGGACTTGATAAGTGCCGCCGTCTTATTTATATGAATATATTCCAGCATTTCGTTTGAACAGTCGTTTGTTTCGGCTTCAATATCAGAAACCTGTCCCGCAACCATTCCCTTGCATCCTGCGCCCTTTGCAATTTCAAAGGAAGCGCTGATTCGCTTTCTCATCTTCTCAGGATCGTCAAAATACATCATCATATCCTTATTTATTGCTTCAAAAGCCGTGGTGAGCAAGCCGTCACCCGCAAGAATTGCGAGAGCGTCTCCGTAAATCTTATGGTTGGTGGGAAGTCCTCTTCTGAGATCATCATTGTCCATTGCCGGCAGGTCATCATGTATCAGGGAATAGGTGTGAATATATTCCACCGCACATGCATAAGGAATGGCCTCGTTTATATCTCCGCCGGCAAATTCGCATGCGGCAAGGAGAAGAATCGGTCTGAGACGTTTTCCGCCTGCAGTGAGACTGTATTTCATGGATTCATACAGTGAAATGCTCTTATTGTCGATGTTCGGAATGAAATCGAGCAGATGTGCATCAATGATTTCTTTGTAATCCTGATAGCTTCTTTCCATAACGTAAACCTCCTGTTTACTTACTCTTTTGAATATATTTCAATTTTTTGTTTGGCGTTATTTAATATTTCTTCGCATGCCTTATAGCATTTGATGCCTTCTTCGTAGTATTGAACGGCCTCATCAAGAGTCGTTTTGTCATCCCTTATTTTATCGGACATTTCTTCGAGTTTCTTTATGGATTCTTCAAATGTCATACCGTTTACCTCGCGTTAATTTCCATTGCTTTCACAATCACATTTCCGTCTTTCAGAGTAACCTTGTATTCCTCACCGGTCTTAACCGCCGACACGGAAGTAATGACCTCACCGTCCCGGGTCTGCATGAAAGAATACCCTTTTCCTAAGATGTTTTCGGGATTGTTTTCTTCCAACATCAGCCCGAATTTTTCCAATTTATGCTCTGCAGACGTTACGATACGGTGCAGAGAGTTTCTCATTTCAAGCAGAAAATTATCAGCTGTCAATCGATCCAGCTTGATTTTATTGTTCATCTGTGCTTCGAGATTATTCTTGTGCATCTGCATCCTGCTGCGGAGTTCGTTTGTGTCCGGAACAGCCATTTCCGCGGCCGCTGTGGGAGTTTCCGCTCTCCTGTCTGCCACAAAATCCGAAATGGTAAAGTCGATTTCATGTCCGACCGCCGAGATAACGGGGATACGCGACCTGTAAATTGCCCGGGCAACGCATTCCTCATTGAAAGGCCACAGGTCTTCTGCTGAGCCTCCGCCTCTTCCCACAATCAGAGTGTCAATATCATGGAATGTCTCGTTTATCCTATCTAAAGCAGAAGCAATATCCGCTGCCGCATCCGGTCCCTGAACAAGCACCGGGAATATCGCAATATCGACAAGGCTTGTCCTGCCCTTGATAATTTTCAGAATATCCTGGAGTGCTGCACCGGTTTCCGAAGTAACAATCCCTATCTTCCGCGGAAAAGCCGGAATCGGTTTCTTGTGTTCCTGAGCAAAAAGCCCCTCGGCATCGAGTTTCTTCTTTAACAATTCAAAAGCTGCCGCAAGATCACCTTCTCCGCAGGATTCTATGCTTCGAACAAACAGCGTATAGGTTCCGCCTTTTTTATAAACATTGATATATCCGTTAATGATTACTTTCAGCCCATCATACAGTTCAATCCGGAGATTTTTCACATAACTTGCCGGGAAAAAACAGTTGATTTTGCTGTTTTCGTCCGCAATCGAAAAATACACATGTCCGGTGCTGTGGTATTTGAGGTTGGTAATCTCGCCTGTTACACGTATGTTGCCGAGCAATGGATCCGTCGTAAGGACTCTGCTGATATACTCATTCAGTTGTGTTACGGAAACAGGCTTTAAAGCCATATTTTCTTACCTCCAAGCAAAGCCGTGCCGATTGCGTTGTCTGCCGACATTTCCGGTTTGCCGAAAACGATGTTGACATCTTTGTACATATGTTCCGACAAATAATTTCTCATAAATGTGCTGCAGGACACACCGCCGGCGTAAATAAAATTATTTATATCATATTTGTGTGCAAGCTGCGTCGTCATATCCGCAACGGATTCACACAGTCTTTCAAACAAAGCATCGATGAGTTCTTCCTGAGGATAGTCCTCAATCACTCTCTGGCATTGTGTTTCAATTCCCGAAAGATTCACATAGCCGTCTTTTACCTTTATCTTGGATAAAATATCTCTGTGACCCGACGCGGAAACGGCTATTTCATCCAGTTCCCTGCCGCACGGAAAAGCATACCCCAAGCTTACACCGACCCTGTCAAGAACCTGGCCGTACGCAATATCCTTGGACCCCCCGACAATTTCAAGTTTTCCGTTCTCATCAAGAAGAAGAGCTTCGGTTGTTCCGCCGCTGAAATGAAAGCATATCAGAGGTGCCTCGTCTTTAAGAGAGGAATAATGCCGGATTGCTTCAATATGACCCTCCTGATGCGAAAAGGTCTGAAGAGGAATTCCCATAGAGGCCGCCAGTGCCCTTGCATATCCGTGACCCGCGGTAAAAACAGGCATATACGATCCCTCTACAGGTCTTGGGCGTGAGGAAACCGCTATTGCACCTATGTTTTTTCGAATATTTGCGTCTTCGAACGCCTTCTCGATTGCCTCCGGGAGCTTTTGAACATGCTGAAAAAAAGCTTCCGACTGCCGAAGGCCTCTTTCCCCGGGTTTCACATTGAGAAATTCCTGATAATTAAACAACACCTCTCCGGTCTTATCAACAACGGCAAGCGATGTCTTGTAATTACTCGTGTCAATCCCCATTGACAATAATTCTCTTTCCATTTAACCAGCCTTTCGAATGCAGTTAAAGCTTTTTAACTATTTTGCCGAGTACGGCATTAATGAATTTCGGCGACTGTTCCGTGCCGTAAAGCTTGCTGAGATTTACAGCCTCGTTGATTGCCACTGCCTGCGGCACATCATCTGCATATAAAATTTCCGCTGCCGCAACCCTGCTGATTGCAAGATCCGGTTTCGCCATTCTGGATGTGGACCATCCGTCGCTTACGGCATTAATCATAGAATCGATTTCTTCTATATTTTCAAGCATTTTGCGCAATACCGTATTTACATAAGCGGTCTGCGTTCCGAATTTTCTGTCCGACAGATATTTCTCAAGATGGGAAACATCCAGTTCCTTCTGTGCATCCATCTGAAAAACCGTCTGCATCAGAAATTCTCTTGCATCCTTACGTGTAAATTTAACGGTTTGCTTTAATGCGGCTTCTTCTCTGTTCATACTGATTTTGTCCTTCCCGTATCAGCGGCTCACGCCCTGTACATGAATATTAACAGCGTTCGGCACGATCTTGGTCATATCGCGGACCGAACTCTTCACGGCGTTTTGTATTTCCCATGCAACCTGCGGTATTTTAACTCCGAAATCAACAATCACAAAGATGTCAATCGTCACTCCGTCATCGCTGCTGCTTATTTTCACGCCTGTGCTGGCGGAATCTTTTCCATACAGCATTTTGGTAAGGTTATCTGTGAAGCTGTCACTCAGTCTGCTTACTCCGGGCACGCCAAGTGCTGCTTTCACGGCAGTTCTGCATATGATTTCTTCTGAAATTTTATTGATTATCTGTTTTTCATTTGTTCCTGCCATTTTGTATACCTCAGAATCATTATAGCAGAAAGACCTCTATTTTACAATGACATTTGATGTAATAAATAATAGAGGTCTTTTTATTTAATATTTGCTTTGAATTACGATTTTGTCGGCGGTTCTGCCTGTCTCACGCATAGCGATATCGCATATTTTGGCAACTGTATTCGTGTCAAGTTCCTGCTTATCCACGGTTATGCTGACACTGCTGTCGGTAATAATTACGAAGGACTCCGGAAGATTCTTTGATTTAATCAGGCTTTCGATTGCCAGTTCCGTTTCCATATAGTCAGCTATTTTTTCTTTGGACTTGGATGCATTTGCTTTTTCTGCATCGTTCTTGCTGTTATTAATGGTTGAATCAAGCGTCGAAATGAGCTTATTTCTTTCCAAAGTGAGTGCCGCCCTCATTTCTTCAAAGCTGCCTTCGGATGATTTATCCCCTGCTTTGTCTTCTTTCTCCGCAACCGCCAGACTGTCTACAAGGACATCCCCGTCGTGTACGGGTATATCTCCGGTCATGCTTGATGTAATTGCCAGCCCTGCACCGAACACAACGAACAGACAAAGGGCTGCAAGGCGTTTGCCTTTAAAAATAATATCCTTATAGCTAAACTTCTTTTTCAAAGTCACTCCTCCTGTTCTTTCTCAAAAACTATTACGCTTGAAACCGGAATATTGTAAAGCGTTGAAACCCCGTTTGTAAGCTTATTGGCAACAATGGGGTTTTCTCCTCCTTCCGCACTTACAATTACACCGACGACCTTGCAGTCATCGTCGTATTTCACAATCACATCCACATCTCCTGCTCCTTTTATTCCGGATAAAATGCTGCACAGGCGCTCTTCGTCGCCTCCGTCCGAATCTATAATCTGCTTTCTTCCGTCCTTGGAGTCGGTTAATATGCTCAAGGCCAGAATCGCAACGGAAGCAATCAAAAGGATTGTGATAAGCTTTCCCAGAGAACCTTTACTCACTATTTTTTCAAACATAATCTCACTCCTAATATTATGATAAACCTAAAAAAGTTATGACCGGCTGAAGAATTATTATAAGAATTATTATGGAAAAGATAAATTTCACATATTTGGCCATAGTCGAATCGGGTAAGAGAATCTGGAAAAACGTAAGCGAAATTATGATGATAAAAATATCTCTCACCCACTGAAATATCTCGCTCATTATGCATTTCCCCCTATTCTCAGGATAATGCTTACAAACATAATGAAAAGCAGCGCACAGAAAAACATAATGGATGCCATCGATATCAGGCAGCTTCCCATTTCATTGAGCCCGTCCGAGATCTTACTCTCGCTTACAGGCTCGGTCACAGCCGATGTCAGTTTGTAAATCAAAGCAATAATCAGGATTTTGATAAGCGGTACAACCACAATCAGCACAAGCGTAATGACTGCAAATACCCCGACTACATTTTTAATCGTCCCCATGCAACGAAGAAACAGCTCAATCGTGTCAGATGTAAAGCCGCCGACAATCGGTATGAATGTACTCAGGGAATATTTTGCCGCCGACATCAGAAGGCTGTCGGATGTTTCGGTAATCAGACCCTGAATTGTAATAATTCCTGTGAGAACTGCAATAATCAGCCCGGTTACGACAAGTGATGCATTCCGAATAAGTTTGCCGAGCTTGTTTACATAATCTTTTTCTGTTAAACAATTTATCAGACCCAATATTGTTGCAACAAACAGTGCCGGAAGGATTATTTTCTTCAATATAATGCCAAATCCTGTAACCGAGCCAATGATAACCGGGCTCAAAATACTCCCCGATGTCACTGCGCCCGTTGAAATCATTATGCCAAGCAATATTGGGGTCAGAATCTCCATGGTGCTGACCATAACGCTTACCGAATCCAGTGCAAGCTGATACACGATTCTGAAGCTGTTCATCGATATGCCGATTATCACCATCGTACATACGAGCATCGAAATATCGGACATGGATTTATTGCCGAAAGACGCCGAAAGGTTTTTCAAAAGCCCTATTACGACACAGATTATCAGGATTTCCACACCCAGAATCATCGCATTTCGTATTTCATACAGTGCCAGGTCTTTGATTCCCGAAATAAGTTCCTGATTATGAAAAAAACTTTCTCCGTTTAGGGTAGACTCCAGTATTTTTTCGAGGCTGAAGGATTCGGAAAGCCCCTCGCTGAGTTCATAGGTTTCCTTTGAAATTTCATCGATTTGATCCAAATCAACGACATTATGAAATTGTTCTTTCAGTATTTCTTTGTAATCCATTTTCCGTTAAATCAGACTGTCAAGCAGGTTTATCAGCGAGGTAAATATCGGGATTGCAGCAAAAAAAATTGCGATTTTACCTGCCATCTCAACTTTTGTACCGATTGACTTTTCCCCTGCGTCTTCACACAATGAAAAGACAAACTCCGTTACATATGCGATGGCCAGAACTTTAATAATAATCGGAAAATAGTCATGTCCGTATGTAAGCCGCGCATAAAAATTGTCTATAAACGCAAAACCGTATCGGAGGCATTCCAAAATATAAAATAAGAGCAGGATTGAAGTGCACAAGACAGCTTCAACCGTAAATTCCGGCTTGTAATTTCGTATCAAAGCGACGATGATTACCCCGACAACGGCAACCGCGCAAATCTTTATTATTGCAAGCATTGTATTGTAATCTCCTTCTAAAAACTCAGAAAAGTTTTTATTGTGTCGAAAAACTCGCTTATCATCTTAATTACAATCGCAAGAACGATGATAACTCCCGCAAGCGTTGTCATCATGGCCTCCTCCTCGCGCCCCGCTTTGTTTAATATTTGATTAAGAAGTGCAATTGCAATACCGATTGCAGCAATCTTAAATAAAATGTCAACATCAAAAGACATCTTCTCTCCTTACTTTTTTTAAATAAGTATTATTCCTATCAGAGCCCCTGCAAAAAAACCAAGCTTTCGATATAATGGCCCTTTCCTTTTTAATTCTTCGTCGGCTTCTTTTATTTGATTTTCCAATGAACTTTGAATATATTCAAATTGATAAAGCTGATTTTCGTAATCGGTCTGTCCGATAAATTTTCCGGGATAACGGATGTAATTCATATCCGCCTTGGTGAGATGAGAGGTCTTATATATCTCATTCGCTTTTTGAGCCCATATTTCTTCGATTTCCCCTTGTCTTTCATCAATCTCGACAAATACCTCACGCAGCAGTAAATCCGCCCGATTCCCACTCCCCGAATTTCCCGTGGAGTACGCGTATGTAAGAGGTTCCCGCAGATAATTTATTTTGCTTTTCAGAAAAAGGCACATCCTCAGAAAATCTTCAAGATCCTTTATACGAGATTTCAATTCCTCTGCCTTTAAAATTCCGATAAGTCCAAGTGCTGCCACAAGTCCGACGATTCCCGCGAATTTAAGCATGCAGCACCTCTCTGATTGTTCCCGGTCCGCCTTCTTTCGTCAAAAATACGATTCTTTTAAATACCTTTTCTCGTATGAGACTTCCGATAGCGGAGCTTTCAATTTCATCCAAATTGCTCCCGTGTATCGTCGTTATCAGTCCGACTCCCGTGCTGAGGCACTGCTGAACGGCTCTTATGTCCTCTGTCTTGCCGATTTCATCGGTTACGATTACATCCGGGGCCATCGATCGGATCAACATCGGAATGCCGTATGCTTTGTCGCAGCCGTCGAGCACATCGGTTCTGCTCCCAAGATCAAAACTCGTTCTGCCGCAATACATTCCCGCAATTTCGGACCGTTCGTCACACACAGCCACCTGAAGCCTCCGATTGCTTATATTTCTCGTCAAATCCCGTATCATTGTAGTCTTGCCGCAGCCGGGAGGTGATACAATCAGCGTGTTTATCACCTTGCCGTTATCGTCAAGTACCTCGCTTGTCAGTTTATCCGCACAGCCTTTTATCTCCTTTGCAAATCGGATATTCAGCGAACTGATTTCCTTTATCAGTGCGGGTCTTCCGTCTTTAATGACGACTTTGCCGCATACACCGACTCTGTGTCCGCCTTCGATTGTTACAAATCCGTTTGCCAAATCCTGCTCATAGGCATAAAAAGAATACTTTATCAAGCTGTTTAATGTACTTCGCAGTTCTTCGGAGGTTATGATATGGGCGATTGCTTTTTCAAAGAAATGACTTTTCAGTCTTATGTTTCTGCCGCATCGAAGTCTTACTTCTTCCACTTCAGAAATTACGGATGTGGGAAGTGACTTTAGATCATCTGAAATGCTTCTTGGAAGTTTTTTTAGAATTTCATCAAAATTGTTCATATGCCTGCCCTCTTTTCCTTGGTTTGTACATTTTATGTGTAGGACAAGGTTTTATGCAAAAAAAATAAAACCGGCGTTCATCTTACGCCGGCCTTTGTCTTCTTTAACCCGTTATACCAATTCCCCTTCTGTTACTTTATCTCAATCATAAAGTACCACAAGCGGAGAATACAAGCATAATACATGAGATTAAAAGTAATGGTAATAAATTCTTCATTTCATATTCCTCCTTGTGCTTCGATAATTCCTATAACTTCGTGTAAGTATGTCGGTTTGTTAACCCTTACACAATATACTCCGTACAGACGCACAAAAGGTTACAAAAATTTTAGAATTTTCCGAAAATTTTTAATTAAAAAATTCTTATCAAAACCATGTAGCAAACCGTTCCGAGCAGAAGACTCAAAAATGTGTTGTGCTTCCATTTATAACTGATTGCAACGACTGCAATGCTGATAAGCTGCCATATTCCGCTTCCCATGAAATCTGCGGGGGCATCCTTCAGACAGTATATTATAAGTACAGACATAACGGATGCCGGAAGAATGTCTCCTAGGTCTTTCATCAGCTTCGGTAATTGCTTCTCACCATGAAATACAAGGAAAGGCACAGCCCTGAGTCCGAAAGTAATCAGCCCCATCAATAAAATGATTAAAATTGCATTTACGTTTATATCCATTTTATTTTTCCTTCCTTTCATCAAGTTTTATGATCAGAATCAAAAATGCAGATGTTATAAGCAGAGCAGGCAGCATGAAAGAACCCGAACCGAAAACAAGCAGACATATGAGTGCTGTTGCAAGTCCGAGAAGTGCCGGTCTGTGGTCGTTAGTTTCCTCCCACTGGTTGATAAACAAAATAACAAACAATGCCGTCATGCAGAAATCAATTCCGGTGAGATCGTACGGAATAAGCTGCCCGATAATTCCTCCCGCAGCACTTGCCGAAAGCCAGTAGATCCTGCTGTACAGAGCCATTCTGTACAGTAATTCCTCGCGATTCGGATCATCTTTTGGGATAGAACAATTCAAAGCATACGTTTCATCCGTCATGGTTCTTATCATGAAGAGTTTTCTTTTTCCCATCTTTCGAAATTCATCAATGAACGAAATGCTGTAGAAGGTATGCCTGCTGTTCATCAAAAGTGCCGCAAGTGCAATGGTTATAACCGAAGCACCACTGCTCAAAAAGGTGATAAGCAGAAACTGAAATGCACCGGTATATACTGCGGCACTTGCCAGAAGTGAGTAATACCACTCAAATCCCGCATTCTCCATCATCATGCCGTACGCAGTTCCGATAAAGAAGTAACTGCACATAATCGGTATGGTTTTAATAAAAGCTTCTTTTTTTATTTCTCTATTGCCCATAATTTTCTATCCGTAAATTTAACTGTGTATTTTTTTCCTAAGACGCCGCAGAAAAGGCACATTCCGGTCACCTTGACAATTCCTTGAATGCCGTCTTTCGGCAAAACAATCTAACCGGGTTATGAATGTCCGTGGAAACGCTGGCTGTAACCGTGCAGGTTCCTGTATCTGACTTTTTAATCTTTACATTTGTGAATATCAGTCTTGAAAATAAATCCCCGTTATTTGGCATTTTTTGCCTGTATATTCATAGCGGTCGCAGCACCTGCAGCGCCTCCTGCGATGCCGCTTGCGATTCCTCCATAAATTGCCCAGTCATGCTCTCTTTGCATAAGTGAATTAAATTGTACTTTTTCTTCTTCCTTCATTTCCGCCAGATGTGCTTCTTTCTGCTTCTTTCGTTCTTCGATTAAAGCAGAATCAGCTTCTTTATATAATTCTTTGATGTCTGTAAACGGAATATTGTATTTCTTTGCAATTAGTGTCGCTTTTTGTATATTCTTCTCAGATGTCAACTCTGTAATGTTATTTTCCTTACACTCTTCGTAAAAGGAAATCAGCTGTTTTGTTTTTACAGCCTGTTTATTTGAAGTCTTTTCGCTGTGTTTTGTATTGAATTGTTTATAGATAATGAAAAAGCCTGCTGCACTGACAAGCAAACCAATGGCAAATAAAACAAATATTGCAATCCCTAATACAAACATTTTTTCCTCCGTATTTTATTTTGAATTGAAAAAATCAAAATAATATCTTGGTTTTCCGACGCTTTTGCTTCCGTACTCGATTGCCTCCTGTGAGCAGTAACAAATACATGCCATGCAGTGTGTACAGTTCCTGCCCCACACCGGTTTGCCATTCACAATTTTAATATTATTTAACGGACATAGTCTAACACATTTTCCGCACCCTGTACAGCGGCTGTCTGCCGTGAATTTTTTTGCTGACACAAACAGCGGGTAGAAAACAGGATTTACAGCTGAGCTCATCAAGCGATATATCATATTGTTTTTTGCTTTGGGAAATGCTTTGTTTTCCTTTATTGCTTCTGCCGCTGCTGTAATATGTGGGTCCGCGGTCCTTACAATTTTCTCTGCATCCTCATGATTCGGAACTTGAAACATTGCAACATAATTTTCCGGCATTATGATTTCTGCAGTGCCCATATATTCAAGGCCTTTTTCTTCTGCAAGCCTGCGATTGTACTTGTCGGCATTTCCGATTTGATCGCCGCAGTTCATAACAAACCAGATGCGTTTTGCACCCGAAAGCTCCGCTTTCCTGAGCCATTCGTCCACAATGCGGGGAATTCTCCACGCATAAGTCGGAACCACTATGACAAGCTTATCGCCGCATTCCACCTTTCGATAATCTCCTGCCTTGATTTTATCGTTCATGCTCATAACGCGATCTCCGGTTGTCTGTGAAATCTTTCCGGCTATATATGCACTGTTTCCCGTACCTGTAAAAAACAAAATCATGATTTTTTTCCTCTTTGAATATTGTCATTAAAAATTATAAATACATTTCTTTCTGTACTGCTACAATAGCTTCCACTCGGCTTCCAACGCTCATTTTTCCAAGCAAATTATGAATATGTGCTTTTACGGTTGCTTCGCTTATACATAAATCAGAGGCAATCTGCTGGTTGCTCTTGCCCGAATATATTTCACGAAGAATATCTTCCTCTCTTTTCGTCAAACCGTAAGCTTCCCGAAGCTTACGATAAGCATCATCAATATCAATGATCTTTTCCTGTGCATGTGAAACACTTTTCGATTTTTCACTTTTTACAACATAGATGATGTAAGCTAATGTCGCAAAGGCAATGCCAATCCATGAAAATAAGTAAATATTTTCATGAAAAAGCATTGGATCTTTTTTCCAATAAAAAGAGCTTATATTTAGAGTGAGCACAATTATCCCATAAATTACGGATATGGTATCTCTGCATTTTCCTTGGACGAACGCTAAAATACAGCATAGGATTCCCGCGACGGAAAGACCAATATCCACCTTGTCACAAATGCTGATAACATCCCAGTAATGCTCCTGCGCCCAAATTACGGCAAACAGCCATGCCGTGGTATAAATAACCAAAAAATAAGAATTAAGTTTGTTTACAATAATTGATAACTTATTATTGCACAAATATTTCAGAATCGGTAACCATCTGAAAAAAACAAGATAATATAAATAATACCATCCGAATTCATAGAATAATTTCGTTATATTAATATTGACAATTTTATCATCGTAGAATAAAACCATGTTGCTTATGGCGGCTGCAATGAAAATTACAAGAAACAGACATATCCGACTTATGAGCGGCTTAACGCTCTGTAGATAATGAATGGATGAAAGTAATATTACAAGCGGTATTACTGAGAATACAATTATACTTATTGTTATGAAAAAAAATATATGCGACATTTTCGTCCTCCGTTTAAATTATTGTAACACCGTTAAACCAAAATTGCAACAAATCAAAATGCCGGGATTTGACCCGACATTTTGACCTTCATTCATTTATTTATATATTATAAGAAGGACTTATAAGTCCGACTTATGCGGATATAATTGACATTATTATGCTTCCATAGCTGCTAATGCCATCTTCTGCTCTTCTTCTCTTGTTCTGAGAAGTGCTTCATATTCTTCATCTGTCATCTTTGTCATTGTGATGCCTGTGTATCCGAAGAATACGGAAACTACAGGGTTGAGCCAGTTAAGAATCGCATAAGGAATATAGCTGGAGTCAACACCGAGGAATTTTCTCATTGTCGCACCGCAAGTATTCCATGGGAAGAAATTGGATGTAATGGTTCCGCAGTCTTCCAGACATCTTGAAAGATTTTCAGGGCGAAGTCTCATATCTTCAAATTTTTCCTTGAACATTCTGCCTGGAAGTACTAAGGATAAGTACTGGTCACAGCATACTGCGTTCGTAACAAGACACATAAGTTCTGTAGCAAGAACCAATCCGCCTCTGCCCTTTGCAACTTTGAGAATTTTTTCTGCAATCTGTGCCATCATGCCTGTTACATCAAGAATGCCGCCGAAGCACATTGCCGCAATAATGATAGCGATTGTATCAAACATGCCAATCAGTCCACTCGAGGAAAGCAGGGAAGAAAGTTTCTGAACGATTAATGATGCATCATCAGGAACGCTACCCAAAGAAATACCATAGTCAAGGATGTTGAAAACATTGTGACTTATAGCATCTCCCATTGCCAATTCAATGTATTCTGCGTTCATAAAGAAGAACGGAATGCCAAGAAGTGCCGCAACCACAAGTGCAGGAATTGCAGGAAGCTTCATTGCAACAGCTGCAATTACAAACAGCGGTGGAATCAGAGTCAAAAGACTGATATTCGATGCCCCTTTGATGAAATCAAGAATTGCATCCATTGTTGAAAGGTCCGCCTCGTTGTTGGATGCAAACATAAAGCCCATAACCGCGTATGCAATCAACGCAATGATTAAAGAAGTTCCCGTTGTGTAAATCATGTGTTTGATGTGAGTAAACAAATTCGCTCCTGCCATAGCAGGTGCAAGGTTTGTAGTGTCGGATAATGGCGACATCTTGTCTCCAAAGTACGCTCCGGAAACAATTGCTCCTGCAGTCATAGCAGATGGGAATCCGAGTGCTGCTCCAACACCCATAAGCGCTACGCCCATGGAACCTGCAGTGGACCATGACGATCCTGTCGCCAATGATACAATACTGCAAAGCAAACAGGATGTTACTAAGAAGATTTTAGGATTAATAACTTTGATTCCGTAATACATCATTGTAGGAATCGTTCCCGCTGCCATCCAAGATGAAATAATTGCACCTAAAATCGCAAGGATCAGGATTGCCTGCATGGATCTCTGAATAGCTGCAATCATACCCTGTTCAAGATATGACCATTTCCATCCGTTTGAACATGCAACAATACCTGCTACCAGTGCTGCAATCATTAAAGCAATATGCGGTTTTTCTCCCGCGTCTTTAACGATTGACCAATAAAGCAATGCAATCATTACAATCATGACAAGAATTACTTGCCAAAACGGTATTTTTCTGCCCATAATTATACCTCCTATTTATAAATGGGAATAAGTTCTTGCGGCGATTGCCGCTTGTGAAAGTCTAACCAAAATATGGATAGGAGGCAATTATCCTTCGGGTTAATTTTATTATGTTTAACTGTAATATTTTATATCTAAACCTATAGATTTAGATGGTATAATTCAATCAAAACATTGAAATTTCAACAGATAAAAAGAGCTCCTCAAAAGAAGAGCCCTTTTGTATTATCTTTTATAAAATTGTTTATGCTGTCGGGTTTGCAGCCTTTGGAAGTCTGTCCATGATGTCCTGCATTAAGCTGTCTGTGCATGGAAGAGCATCAACGACTGCGCCATCGCCTACAACTGCAAGTCTTGCTTCGTCTGTCGGAGCTAATGCACCGCCGAGAACTTCTCCAACTTCCGCATACTTGTAAGCAGGAACTGTGTCGCACATTTCAACAGAAATGTCTTCTTCTGTATCCCATCCGAATTCAACTTCGAATACGCTTGCAACTTCTGCAGCAACTTCCCAGTTCGTGAAGAGGATATCTTCGTCGATTGCAGCTGTTACCGGCTGTAATCTTCTTTCGGTATTTGTATAAGTACCGTCAGCACTCGCAAATCCTGTTCCAGGGATTACTACGTTAGCCTTTTCAGCAAGTTCTGTCATATGCGTATCGCATACTGCAAGGAATTCAAGTCCTGTTGTATCAATATCAGCGTTTTCGCCGAATACTACGAGAGCCTTAACGCCTTCCAGTGCTTCCCTGCCTGCAGTGATTCCCATGTCGATGAGACCCTGAGAGTTGTTCTTAGGCTTAACCATAAGGATACCGTTTCTAGGTGATCCGATGTGTCCGGAAAGCATTGCGATGTCGCCGACGAGTTTCGCACCGTCAACCGTCAGGAAGTTCTGCTGGTAAACGATCATTGCCTTCTTCGCTGCAAGGTATGTATCTGCGATAGCCTTAGCTTCGTCGGAAACCTTAACGTTTGCAACGGATGCTGCGAATTCGTCATATCCTTCAACCTTCTTAGCCTTGCCGCTGTCGATGATAGCCTTAGCGATTTCCTTCAGGAATCCAAGGTCGTTTTCACCGTTGCAGAGGTTGATTACGTTAGCGCCTGCTTCTGCAGCCTGCTTCATCTTTAAGGAGATAACTCTGGAGTCATTGTCTTCAAAGCCAACTCTTAAGATTACATTTGTGGAAAGAAGTTCGTCGATTGTATTCGGAGAAGCATCGAAGCCAAGAACTTCAGCAAGTCCGTTTGCTCTGTTGTTCATGCAGAGAACTTTTGCACCCATAACATCTGCCATTCTCTTCATAGCGTAAGCTTCTTCATTTGTGTATCTGTCGGAAATTGCAACTGCGATTGCATCCTTACCGTATTTCGCACCGATTGTCTGCATTCTCTTAGCGATGAGAACCGTTGCTTCATGGTAATCAGCTTCTCTGAATCTTCCGTCTTCCTTTACAAGCGGATCTTCAATCTTGCCTTCGAGTACGGAGCAGTCAAATCCCCATTTACCCTTACCGCAGATGAGGCCTTTGTTTACAACGCCGTCCTTATCCGGGTTAGCTTTGATTAAGAGATCGCCGTAGGATTCAAGCTTCAGCGAGCAGCCAACGGAGCAGTACGAACAAGTCGTTTCTGTAATGTCAGCAGCAAGCGGAGTTTCCTTGATCATGGAAGTCTTTTCCTGAAGAGCGCCTGTAGGACATACGCTTACGCACTGTCCGCAGGAGATACATCCGGATTCGATGAGCGGTTTTTCCATGTTCGGCTTAACAACTGTGTCGAAACCTCTGTGTACAAGGCCTAAAGCGCCAACGCCCATAACTTCGTCACAGACTCTTACGCAAAGTCCGCAAAGGATACACTTGTTCGGGTCTCTTACGATGAACGGATGAGCATCTTCGAATTCAATTGTATTCTTGTCGCCTGCGAATCTTTCAGGGTGTACATCATACTGGTTTGCAAAGTCAATCAGCTTACATTCGAAATAGTCGTGGCATCCGCATTCCAGACATCTGGAAGCTTCTGCAACAGCCTGTTCTTCTGTGTATGCGTAAGGAATAACTTCACTGAAGTTATCTTTTCTATCTTCTGCGCTGAGCTGAGGAAGAGTCGGTCTGCAAAGTCTTTCTCTGTCTTCGAAAGTCTTTTCTGTGATGTCGTCTCTTTCTACGAAGAAAGGTTTTTCGTATTTGATTTCTTCACCGTCAAGGTAAGCGTCGATAATGTCGGATACCTTGCGAGCATCTGCGATTGCTTCAACCGCGATGGAAATCTTATCGTTACCGCAGTCACCGCCTGCGAATACGCCCGGAATGCTTGTCATGAATGTATCCGGATCGTAAGCGATTGCGTTCTTTCTTGTCTTGTCACAGTCGAAGATGGAAGCATCTACTGCCTGACCGATAGCAAGGATCATGGTATCGATTGCAAGCGTTTCTGTCTTTCCTTCAACCGGAATCGGTTTTCTTCTGCCGGAAGCATCCGGTTCGCCGAGTTCCATAACCTGAAGAACAACTTCCTTAACATGACCGTTTTCGTCTTTTACAACTTCGATCGGGTTCGTTAAGTTCTTAAAGATTACGCCTTCTTCTTCCGCTTCTTCGATTTCTACCATGTCAGCAGGCATTTCGTCTTTTGTTCTTCTGTAGATGTTGTAAACTTCTTTCGCACCGAGTCTTACAGCTGTTCTGCAAGCGTCCATTGCAGTGTTACCACCGCCGACAATTGCAACTCTTTCACCCATGCCGATTTCTTCGTTTCTGACAACTTTTCTTAAGAAGTCGATACCGCCGATAACGCCTTCTGCATCTTCACCCTTGCAGCCAACGCCTGTGGAAACCCATGCGCCGATGCCCAGGAGAACTGCGTCGAAGTCCGCTTTGATTGTTTCAAACGGAATATCTTCGCCAATCTTTGTATTTGTGATGATTTCAACGCCCATCATTTCGATTGTAGCGATTTCTTCATCTAAAACAGCTTTCGGAAGTCTGTATTCCGGAATGCCGTATCTGAGCATACCGCCTGCCTTAGGCATTGCTTCGAAGATGGTTACTCTGTGACCCATCTGTCTCAGGAAGTAAGCTGCGGATAATCCCATAGGGCCGCCGCCGATGATAGCAACGCTCTTACCTGTGTCTTCTTCACATTCAGGCACGAATCTGTCGCCGTCAAGATCCTGGTCAGCAACGAATCTCTTTAACTGCTGGATGGAAATCGGTTCGTCAACAAGGCCTCTTCTGCATGCTTCTTCGCATGGATGAGGACATACTCTTCCAAGTGCTGCAGGCAGAGGAATTTTATCTTTAACCAGTTCAAGAGCAGCTTCAAATTCACCGTTTGCGATTAATCCAACATAACCCTGGCAGTCTGTCTTTGCAGGACATGCGAGTACGCATGGAGGTCTGCAGTCACCTGTGTGGTTGGAAAGCAGAAGTTCAAGGTTTGTCTTTCTGGATTCGATGACTCTGTCTGTATTTGTGTTAACAATCATTCCCGGTGCGATTTCTGTTGCACATGCTTTGCAAAGCTTCGGATTTCCGTCTACTTCGCACATACAGAGACCGCAGGAACCGTAAATTTTAGTTCTTTCATCGTAGCAAAGAGTTGGAATGAAAATATCATTTTCTCTGGCAACTTCAAGAATAGTCTGGCCGGCAAAACCTGTAACTTCTTTGCCGTTAATATTTAATCTATATTTATTCATTACCGTTTCCTCCTCTCTAGTTCTTTTCAATTGCACCAAACTTGCAAGTTTCTAAGCACTTGCCGCACTTGATACATTTTTCTTTGTCGATAACGTGCTGTCCCTTAACTTCGCCGGAAATAGCACCGACAGGACATTTACGAGCACAAGCCGTACATCCCTTGCAGGCATCTGTAATCGTGTAAGTTACGAGAGCCTTACAGGACTTCGCTGTACATTTATGGTTGTAAATATGGTCTTCATATTCGTTTCTGAAGTACTTGATTGTTGTAAGTACAGGGTTTGGAGCTGTCTGTCCGAGACCGCAGAGAGAACCGTCTTTGATCTTTCCTGCGAGTTCTTCCAGAAGTTCGATATCTCCATCCTTACCTTCGCCGTTTGTAATTCTTTCAAGAATTTCAAGCATTCTCTTCGTACCGATACGGCAGTAGTTACACTTACCGCAGGATTCGTCACGAGTGAAGTTCAGGAAGTATCTTGCCATGTCTACCATACAAGTATCTTCGTCCATTACGATCATACCGCCGGAACCTACAATCGCGCCGGTCTTGTTGATATCTTCATATGTAACCGGCGTGTCGATGAGGCTTGCCGGAATACAGCCGCCGGATGGTCCACCCATCTGAACAGCCTTGAACTGTCTGTCGTTCTTGATTCCGCCGCCGATGCCAAAAAGAACTTCTCTCAGAGTCATGCCCATAGGTACTTCTACGAGGCCGCCCTTCTTGATCTTTCCTGCGAGTGCGAATACTTTCGTACCCTTGGAAGCTTCTGTTCCGAACTTGCCGAAAGCAGCTCCGCCGTTGAAGATGATCCAAGGAACGTTAGCGAGTGTTTCTACGTTGTTGATATCCGTAGGTTTCTGCCAGAAGCCCTTAGCTGCAGGGAAAGGTGGTTTCAGTCTAGGCATACCTCTTTCGCCTTCGAGGGATGCGATCAGAGCTGTTTCTTCACCGCATACGAATGCGCCTGCACCTGCTTTGATATAGATATCAAAGTCAAATCCGCTTCCGAAAATGTTCTTTCCGAGGTATCCTCTTTCTCTTGCCTGAGCCATTGCAATTTCAAGTCTCTTGATTGCAAGCGGATACTCAGCACGGCAGTAGATAACGCCCTGGGATGCTCCCATTGCATATCCGCCGATGATCATGCCTTCTATTAAGGAATGCGGGTCGCCTTCCAGAACGGAACGGTCCATGAATGCACCCGGGTCTCCTTCATCGGCATTACATACTAAATATTTTTCATTTCCCGGACTTGCTTTTGCAGCGTTCCACTTGAACCATGTAGGGAAGCCGGCGCCGCCTCTTCCTCTTAATCCGGAAATCTTGATTTCTTCGATAACTTCTTCCGGCTTCATGGACTTGAGTACCTTTTCGATAGCCTTGTAACCATCTACAGCAAGGTATTCGTCAATGTCTTCCGGATTGATGATTCCGCAGTTTCTCAAAACAACTCTCTGCTGTTTTCCGATAAACTGCTTGTCTTCTTCGGTGATAGCAAGATCTTCGCAAACCTTGTGGTTTACAAGATGGCTTTCAACGATTTCTTCAACTTTTTCAGGTTGAACTTTGACATATCTTGTCATGTCGCCGTTGTCTTCATACACGTCAACGATTGGTTCCAGATAGCAGGTACCTACGCATCCGACAGTCCCAACTTCAACATTAAGACCTTTTTCAGCGATTAATTTTTCTAATGCAGCAACCGTTTTCTTGGCACCAGTAGCGATACCGCAGCTGCCTTGTCCAACTACAACTCTCATACTATGTACCTCCTATGCTCTTTCTCTGATTTCAGCGAGAATCTGCGTAACTTTATCTTTCGTAAGGTTGCCGTAAGTTTCATCACCGTCAGCGCTCTTAACCATCATTACAGGAGCCAATGAGCAGCATCCGAGGCAGGCAACATTGTTAAGTGTGAAAATACCGTCTTCGGTAGTTTCTCCATCCTTGATTCCCAAGTACTCGCATACAGCTTCTTCGATAATTTCAGAGCCGTTAACATGGCACGCAGTACCCTGGCAAAGCATGATTAAATACTTTCCGATAGGCTGAAGTCTGAACTGCGCGTAGAATGTTGCAACGCCGTAAATCTTTGCCGGCTTGATTCCTGTAGCTTCAGATATGTAGTTAATCGTGTCAATTGACAGATAACCGTAGATATCCTGAGCTTTCTGGAGGATAGTAATTAAACTACCCGGTACTTTTGCGTATTGGTCTAAAACAGGCTGCAGATCTTTGAACTGCTCTCTCCTCTTTTCGGCACAATTGCAATTACATGTTTTTTCACTCATTTTTTGCACCTCTTAAATTTTATATATTACATCCTATTAGGACAGTTTAAACAAAATCATATTATTCTTCTTCATCCGATTCAGAAGCTGAATTTTCTTCCGTTTCCTTCGGAAGAATGTAAATCTTTACGCGCTCGATACGCCTGTCCTGAATCGCCATGATTTTGAATTGATAGTTTTCGAATTCAACAATGCGTCCGACATCGTTTTCATCCGGGATTTCGCCCAGCATATCAATAATAAAGCCGCCAATTGTTTCGCTGGTTTCCGAAACAAGGTCAATTCCGAGTTCCTCATCCAAATCGTCAAGATCAACATCTCCGTCTACCAGATAGATGTTATCGTCAATCTTATCGATGATTTCCTCTTCCTCGTCGTATTCGTCGTCGATATCTCCGACTACCTGCTCGATAATGTCCTCCATCGTAACAATCCCGCTGAATCCGCCGTATTCATCAATCAATATGGCAATCTGCTGTTTTGTACGCTGCATTTCATAGAGCAGTGAATCTATATTTTTGGTTTCAGGCACGAAATAGGCTTTTCGGATTATCGATGCAATGTCAACACCGTCAAAACCCTTCTCCCATGCCTGAATCAAATAGTCTTTTATATGCAATATTCCGATTATGTTGTCCGTCTCGCCTTTGCAGACAGGTATCCTGGAATACCTCATGGTCATTAAATCGTTGAGATATTCCTCCGGCGGATCATCGATATCAATCACGAAAACATCCGTACGAGGAGTCATGATTTCATATGCCAGCTTGTCGTCGAAAGCAAAGATGGAATTAATCATCTTCTTGCCTTCTTCTTTTAAAATTCCGGATTCCTGTCCTGCCTCAAGCATGGACATGACTTCTTCTTCAAGCTGTTGCGAATCCTCTTTGTGAATAATTTTTTTCCAAAATTTTTTCAGATTTACTTCTTTGCCGCCCTTAGGACTGGGCCCGCCGCCTAAATCGTTTGACATTTTTTTATTTCTCCTTTTTCTTTCGAAGCATAAAATTTTCTTCAACCGGATAATCCATCTTTATTTTTAATATCTGCTGCGGATGCGGAGCCTGCGAAATCGCGTTCCCCTCCTCATCGTACATCTCATTCAGTTTTTGGACGAAGAAATCTTTTCCCGGTCCAAAAACCTCAATCTCATCCCCGAGCACCATCTTGTTTCTTTGCTCCACAATGGCATAGCCCGTGTCGGGAATATATTCCTTAACAAGTCCCGTAAACGTATAGTCTCTCGTATAAGCACTTGTACGGTAATTCTGGTCTTTGTTGGTAGGATTGTTGAAATAAAATCCGGTGGTGAACTCTCTGTGGCTCACTTTTTTCATTTCATCCATCCATTCCTGCTTGAACACATATCCTTTCGGATCTTCATAATAGGCGTCGATGGCCTTCCTGTATGCCGCGATAATCGTAGCCACATAGAATATGCTCTTCATTCGGCCTTCAATTTTAAGGGACGCAAGCCCTGATTCCACCAGCTGCGGAATATGCTCAATCATGCACAAATCTCTGGAATTGAGAATATAGGTGCCTCTGTCATCTTCCTCAATCGGATAATACTGACCGGGTCTTTGCTCCTCGACCAAAGCGTACTTCCATCTGCAAGGATGTGCACACATGCCCTGATTGGCATCTCTTTCAATCATGAAGTTGCTGAGGAGGCATCTTCCCGAATAGGAAATGCACATCGCGCCATGCACGAAGGCCTCATATTCAAGGTCGTCCGGTGTATTGCTCCGTATCTCCGCCATTTCTTCAAAGCTGAGTTCCCTTGCCAGTACAATGCGCTTTACACCGATATTATACCAGAAATTTGCCGTTTGGTAATTGGTCATATTTGCCTGCGTGCTTAAATGTATCTCAGCATCCGGAATGATTTCCTGAATCAAGCAGATAATTCCTGGGTCGCTCACGATAAAAGCGTCAATATTCAGTTCTTTTATCTTTCCTAAATACTCCCGAAGCGGCTGAATATCCCGATTATGCGCAAAGATGTTTATAGTCAGGTAGCATTTAACTCCGCACTCATGTGCAAAGGCAATACCTTCCTTCATCTCGTCAATCGTCAGATTTCCCGCGCCGGCTCTGAGGGAAAAGACCTCGCCGCCGAAATAGACGGCATCCGCTCCGTAAAGCACCGCTATTTTAAGTTTTTCCAAATCGCCCGCCGGAGCGAGCAGTTCTATTTTCTTCATTCTGTTCCTTATCAGAGTTTATACGGCTTTGAATCTCGTAATCGAAAGTCCGTCACCGACAGCAAGAATTGAGCTGTCAAGCGAGGGCTTGTTCATGATATACGCAATAAACTCCCTCATTCTTCTTATATTCGTCTTATATTTTCCATCCGGATCGTATTTGTCATCGGCAATTCTTCCTTTAAAAAGCACATTGTCCGCAATAATCACCGTATCAGGCCCGCACAGCGGAAGGCATGCATCAAAAAACCTTCGGTAGTGGCTTTTTGCGGCATCGATAAACACGACATCAAACGGTTTCGTACCTTCTTTCTTAAGAAGCTCTGCAATTTCCTCGCCGTCGCCTTCGAAAACATTTATTCTCTCAGCATACCCAAGTGATTCAATGTTTTTTACGGCAGTTTCAACCATTTCGGGATTTTTTTCAATCGTATAAACCTCAGCACCCGTAAGCTGCGCAAAGAACATCGCCGAATAGCCGACCGCACAGCCGATTTCAAGAATTCTTGCCGGCTTGATTACTCCAAGAAATGTCTTGAGAAAGCTTTCGGTTTCTTTTAAGATGATGGGAACATTCTTTTCTTCGGAATCCACACGCAGCTTACCAAGTTCGTCCGTAAGCGGTGCATAAAAACCGTTTATGTAATCTGTTACAAGGTCATTGGTAATGTTTCTCTTTGCTTCCATCAAAATATCCTTTAATGTGCCGCATTATACGCTTTGTTGTAAGCAGCTTTATCTTTTTCAAACTGATTGATGTCTGAAGAAAAATTCATGCTTCCGTCCAGTTTATCACTTACGACGAAATACAAGTAATCTTTATCTTCCGGATAAAAAGCCGCCTTAATTGACGCAAGTCCCGGGGAGCAAATCGGTCCCGGGATATCGTCATACAGATAGGAATTGTATGGCGAATCAATTGAAATATCAGCATAAGTCAGATTTTCTTTCTTGAATCCCAATATATATTGAACAGTTGAGCACATCTGGAATTTCATTCCCTTGTCGAGCCGATTATAGATAACTGCAGCCACCAACGGTCTTTCCTCGTCCAAAACTGTTTCTCTCTCGATAATTGACGCATATTTTATTACTTCCCTAAGCTGGAATCCACATTCCGTAGTTAAATATGCTCCGTATTTTCTGTTCAGGAGAGAACTTTTGTCCTCCATAAATTCTTTGAAGATGCCTTCGAAGACATCTTTATTGAACTGGTTTAACATTACATCAATAACTTCTTCCTCGGAAGCCCCCTCTGCCACATAATACGTGTTCGGCATGAGATAGCCTTCCAAGTAGTTATCACTGAGCGTCTTTCGCTCTTCATCCTCATAGGAGGCATAGCGCAAAAACTCATATTTATCAAACCATTTCTTGTCCTTAACTTCGTTTTCGAAATTTTCTTTCGTACCCATCCCCTGAGATACGAGTTTTTCGATTGTCTGTTCCACAGTCAAGCCCTCAGGCACGGTAAAGGATGACATGCTTACCTTTCCTCCAACCAAAATATCGGCGATTGTATCAAAATCCATCGCCGCAGAAAGTGCATATGTCCCCGCTTTATACTGACTGTCGTATCCTTTTACCTTAGACCATAATTTAAAGTCCGAGGCCTTGTCGATAACATGGTTGTCTTCAAGTGCTTGTGCAATGCTGTCTGCGGTTGCCCCTGACGGTATCACAACGCTCACCAGCGTGGAATCCGTTTCATCGAGGGCCTTCCCCATGCCCAGATAAATAAACCCGGCTGCCGCAATTGCAATGACAAGAACTGCTGCTACAACTACTACTGCAATTTTTTTTGAATCCATTCCTTCCCCCAATATGTATTCTTTCATGCATAACCAAAAAGGCATGCGGCGGCACCGAACCGCCGCGTGTCCTCCGAAAAATCAATTATTTGGATCTGCCAAGATATTCGCCTGTTCTTGTATCGATCTGAATTCTTTCTCCTGTTTCAATGAAGATAGGAACCTGAACAACTGCGCCTGTTTCAACAGTTGCTGCTTTTGTAACGTTTGTAGCTGTATTGCCCTTAACGCCCGGTTCGGTTTCAATTACTTCAAGGTCAACAAAGTTAGGTGCTTCAACGAGGAAAGCATTTCCCTGGAAGAACTTAACGGTTGCTTCATCGTTCGGTCTCATAAATTTGATCGCTTCTTCAACCTGTTCTTTTCCGAGAGGAACCTGTTCAAATGTTTCAGGGTCCATGAAATAATACAGATCATCCATGTCATATAAATACTGCATCTTCTTCGTTTCGATGATTGCTTCTTCAAACTTATCATCCGGATTGAATGCTTCTTCTCTTGTAGCTCCGGTAATGATGTTTCTGTACTTCGTTCTTACGAAAGCTGCACCTTTACCCGGTTTTACATGTAAGAAATCCAATACAACATGCGGTTCACCGTTAATCTGGAATGTTCTGCCTTTTCTGAAATCACTAGCATAAATCATTTTTTATCTCTCCATTCTTTTTAAAATTCGTGCTGTTATTTATAATTTTGAGTCTTTTCAACTCTTTTTAACCCAACTCCGTATATTATACCAAAAAACAAGCAGATTGCCAAGTACCCATTATCCAAGAATACTGCCGATGCCGATCGCTTCGCCTATGATTTCATATACATCTTTCATCATCAGTGAAAACCTCATCTCTGTTTCCATATACTGTGCTGCAATCGGATCCTTCGCCATGATTGCATATAACTGCTGTATCACTGCCATATCTTCAGGACCCGGTGTTTCGCCCATCATCTGCTTGGTCTGCAGTTCGAGCTGTTTCGCCTGAAAGTCTTTTATCATTTTTGACAGTTCTTCATTTGCGTCAACTTGTTTCTTTACCGCATCGTATTGTTTAAACTCTTCGGATGCCTTGATTGCCTGAGCTAAACCGTGCGCCTGATCATATACATTCATGCTTCTACCTCCCGACTAAACTTCCAGGAAAATCGGCAAAATAATCGGACTTCTCTTCGTCGTCTCGTAAATGTACGAATTGAGTGCGTCCCTTACCTGCGATTTCATGGCGTTCCAGTCTTTCATTCTCTTGTTTTGACATTTTTCAAGTGCTTCCATTGCAACCTTGCGTGCTTCTTCAATGAGGCTTTCGTTTTCTCTTACGTATACGAAACCTCTTGAAATTATTTCCGGCCCGGATACTACCATATGACTTTCTTTTTCGATTGCCGCAACGACAATGATAAGACCGGACTCTGACAAAAGTTTTCTGTCGCGCAGAACGATGTTTCCGACATCGCCTACGCCAAGTCCGTCAACGAGAATTGCATCTGCTTCGACCATTGCTGTTTCTCTTTTGGCCCTTCTCTTGTTCACCTTGAGAATGTCTCCGTTCTCAAGTACAAAGATATTGTCTTTATTCATTCCAAGACTTTCGGCAAGTCTTGCATGGGCAATCAGATGTCTGTATTCACCATGTACCGGCATGAAAAATTTCGGTTTTATGAGCGAATGAATCAGTTTCAGTTCTTCCTGGCATGCGTGACCGGATACATGGATGTCTGCAATATCCGAATAAATAACTTCGGCACCCTTTTCAAACAGCTTGTTTACAACATTTGAAACGGTTTTTTCATTTCCCGGTACCGGTGTTGATGACAGAATAACCATGTCGCCTTTTTTCAGCTTTACGGACTTGTGTTCGCCCGAAGCGATTCTGGAAAGTGCCGACATCGGTTCACCCTGGCTGCCCGTCGTGATGATAACGAGTTGATCATCCGGTATGTTTTTCGTCATCTTCAAATCCACCAAAGTTCCCGGCGGAATATCCAAATATCCAAGTTCGATTGCGAGAGCAACGACGTTTTCCATGCTTCTGCCCGATATCGCAACTTTACGTCCGAATTTAACTGCGTTCTCAATAATTTTCTGTACGCGATGCACATTCGATGAGAATGTCGCTATGATAATTCTCGTTTTTGCGTTTCTGAATATATTTTCGATTGTCTGCCCGACTACCCGCTCCGATGCGGTAAATCCGGGTCTTGTTACATTTGTGCTGTCACACAGCATCAGCATAACGCCCTTCTTGCCTATTTCGGCGAGCTTTGAAAAGTCAATCGGTTCGCCATCAATCGGAGTATAGTCGATTTTGAAGTCTCCCGAATGGAAGACAACGCCGGCCGGAGTTGTAATGGCAAGGCAGATGGAATCTGCAATCGAATGCGTCGTTCTGATCGTTTCAATGTCGAAACAGCCAAGCTGTATTTTGTCTCCGGCATTTATCGTTCTCAGGTCTCCCTGAATTCCGTGTTCTTTCAGTTTGTTTTCTACAAGTCCCAGTGTCAGTCTCGTGCCGTACACCGGAATCTTGATATTCTTGAGCAGATACGGAATCGCACCGATATGGTCTTCGTGCCCATGTGTGATTACCATGCCTGCTATCCTTTCTCTGTTTGCAATGAGATAGGAAAAATCCGGTATGACGATATCAATTCCGTACATTTCATCATCCGGGAAGGAAAGCCCGCAGTCTATAATCATTATCTGGTTATTGCATTCGAGCAGGGTCATGTTTTTTCCGATCTCATTCAGCCCGCCGATTGGAATAACCTTCAATTCCGGGGTTTCCTTCTTTCTTGTTGTTTGTCTTCTTCTCATATTTTTTCGTCCTTATTTTACTACGATGTTAATCAGTTTGTTTGGTACTGCGATAACCTTCACAACTGTTTTTCCATCGGTCAATGCCTGAACCTTAGGATTGTCCAGGGCTGCTTTTTCTAACTCCTCTCTTCCAAGATTATTGGCAACATTCAGTTTTTCTTTCACTTTGCCGTTGATTTGAACAACGATTTCAATTTCATCTTTTACCAGTGCCTTTTCGTCGAACTTCGGCCATGACATCGTTGCAACGGATTCTTTTTCCCCTATTTCTTCCCACATTTCTTCACAAATATGCGGTGTGAACGGTGAAAGAATCAAAATAAGTTCACGAACCGCTTTTGCATAAAGTCCGCGATTGAATTCCGGTTGTTCCTTGTACTTGTACATTTCGTTTACAAGTTCCATGATGGAACTGATTGCTGTGTTGAAGCTGAATCTTCCGCCTACGTCTTCGCTGACTTTCTTGATTGCCGCATTCAACATATAGTTCAGTGATTTGTCTTCCGCTGTCGTCACTTCAAACGTGTCCGGTGCATCGCTGTATTTCTGCGTGTATTCATAAACCAGTCTCCATACTCTTGCAAGGAAACGATAGCTTCCCTCTACACCTGCATCCGACCAGTCGAGTTCCTTTTCCGGCGGAGCTGCAAACAGGATGAACAGTCTTGCAGTATCCGCGCCGTATTTCTTGATGATTTCTTCCGGACTGACAACATTTCCGAGAGATTTACTCATCTTCTTTCCGTCTTTGTTTACCATGCCTTGTGTAAGCAGGTTCTTAAACGGTTCTTCGCAGTCAACAAGACCGAGATCATGAAGTGCCATCTGGAAGAAACGTGAATACATCAAGTGCAGAATTGCATGCTCAACTCCGCCGATATACTGATCGACGTTCATCCAATAATTAACCTTTTCAGGAGCAAACGGAACTTCTGTATTCTTAGGATCGCAGTATCTTAAGAAATACCATGAGGAATCAAGGAAAGTATCCATTGTATCCACTTCTCTTGCTGCCTTTTTGCCGCATCTCGGGCAGGTGCAGTCTTTGAAGGTTTTGGATGTTGCGATTGGCGACTCGCCTTTTCCTGTAAATTCCACGTCTGTCGGAAGTTTAACCGGAAGATTTTCTTCTTTTTCCGGAACCCATCCGCACTCTTCACAGTAAATCATAGGAATCGGGCAGCCCCAGTATCTCTGACGCGAAATCAGCCAGTCTCTGAGCTTGTAATTAACCTTTCTCTGTCCGAGACCTTCCTTTTCTGCCTTATCAATCATATACGGAATTGCATCGGCAGACTTCATTCCTGTGATTTCTCCGGAGTTGATCATAATTCCGGAAGCTGCGCAAGCCTGCGTAAGATTGTTTACATCTACTTCAGGATCCTGCGGGTCAACAACAGGAATAATATCGATGCCGAATTTCGTCGCGAAATCAAAGTCTCTCTGGTCATGCGCAGGTACACCCATTACGGCTCCCGTACCATATCCCATCAAAACATAGTCTGCGATGTAAATAGGCATTTCTTTGTGAGTAAACGGATTGATTGCATATTTGCCGATGAACACACCTGTCTTTTCGTTGGAAGTGGAGGTTCTTTCAATCTCGTTCATATGTTTTACTTTATCAATATATTCCAGAACCGGCTGTTCATATTCCGTGCCCTTTACATTTTCGAGGACAGTCGGATATTCCGGTGCCAGAACCATGAAAGTCGTACCGTAAATTGTGTCAACTCTGGTTGTGAAAACCGTCAGCTTTTCATCGGAATCCTTCATTTCAAAGTCAACTTCGCATCCATAGGAACGGCCAATCCAGTTTTTCTGCATAACTCTTACCTTGTTCGGCCAACCGTCAAGCTTGCCGTTATCAAGGTTTTCAAGGAGTCTGTCTGCATAGTCGGTAATTTTAAGATACCACTGCGACAAGTTTTTCTTCGTTACCGGCGTCTTGCATCTTTCGCATGCGCCTTCAACAACCTGCTCGTTTGCAAGTACGGTCTGGCAGCTTGGACACCAGTTTACCGGATTTTCTTTCTTGTATGCCAGTCCTTTTTTGTAGAACTGGATAAAAATCCACTGCATCCATTTATAGTAGTCTTCGTGGCAGGTTGCAACTTCTCTGTCCCAGTCATAGGAAAGACCGAGTTCCTTCAGCTGCTCTTCCATTTCATGGATATTGTCCCATGTCCACTTGCTCGGATGTGTGCCATGCTTAATCGCAGCGTTTTCGGCAGGCAGTCCGAACGAGTCGAATCCCATCGGATGAAGGACATTGTATCCGTCCATTTTCTTAAATCTTGCTACCACATCGCCGATAGAGTAGTTTCTTACATGTCCCATATGCAGTTTTCCTGACGGATAAGGGAACATTTCCAAAACATAATATTTTTCTTTGCTTTCGTCTTCTGTCGTCTTGAAAAGCTGGTTTTCCTCCCAATAGTTCTGCCATTTCTTTTCAATTTTCGTAAAATCGTATCTCTCGTTCATTTCCTTTTCTAATCCTCCACTTCGATGAACTCACAGTCGCCCCAAATTTTCTCAATATTGTATTTTTCTCTCATTTCCTTTGTGAACAGATTTACGATAATGTCACCGAAATCCATCAGAATCCACCCTGAATTCTGTTTGCCTTCAATGGATTTAACCAAAAGTCCCTCCTTAGCAAAGGCATCTTCCACCTCATCAACAAGCGTGTTGATTTGTCTCTCCGATGTACCCGAGCAGATTACAAAATAATCCGCAAAGGATGCTTTTTCGCTGATATCAATGATTAAGATATCCTGTGCCTTCTTGGCGGATAATGTTTGTCCGGCTAAAACAGCATAATCTCTATTTGTCATTTGCATTCTCCCTTTCTTTTATTTTTCTTTCCAAATACTCTTTTGCGAGTATGGTTTCTTCATCTAAATATTTTCCGCTGGAACGAACAAAGTCTATCGTGTTCGAAAGTGACAAAAGGCAGGCTTTGTCGAGATCCGTCTGTGCAATTTCTCTCAGCTTGTCAACTCCTGGGTAGGCTCTGTTTGGCTCAATCGCATCTGCCAGATAAATGATTTCTTCCAGCAGTGACATTCCGGCTCTTCCGGTCGTATGGTAAGAAACTGCGTTTATAATGTCATCGTCTTCGATGTCAAAATCCCGTTTCATCACAATCGCAGCGATTTTGCCGTGCGCCAGATTGCAATTGTTGAGATACTTATCTTCAAGTCCGAGATTTTTTACATAATAGTTCAGGCTCTTTTCGGGTACGCCTCTGTACATATCATGGAAAAGCGCGGCGATTTCTGCCTTCTTTTCGTCAGCGCCGTACTTTCGGGCGAGCTCTACAGCGGTTTTTCTCACGCCTTCTGTATGAAGTTTTCTCTTTTCCGAGTAATTTCTTTCGATATATTCTTTAATCTCTTTGATAGAGTCCATGTTCTGCAATATACCTTTCCACTTTTTCCGGGATAAGCCCTGTTACAGGTTCTCCCTCTTTGTATTTTTCCCGAATCATGCTGGAGGAAATGTCCGGCATGGCCGAGGTCAGCTTTATGATATTCGTGCCGTATTTTTCTTTGTATTCCAAGATTTTCGCATTCAGCTCCGCTTCACGGCATCCCGGTCTTACGCTCACTATGAACGAAAAATTCTGCAGCAAGTCAATTCCTTTATACCATGTATCGACGGACACGAATGAATCCGCCCCGGTTATGAAAGAGAGTTCGTTTTGCGGATAGGATTTTTTCAGTTCCGTAAGCGTGTCATATGTATAAGAAACCCGCATTCTGTCCGTTTCAAAGGTCGAAATCTCTGCATTTTCAATATCTTCGAAGGCAAGTCTTGCCATCGCAAGCCGGTGCTCGTCGTCGGTCATGCGTTTTCCCTGCTTAAACGGCTGAATGTACGCCGGCATGACAATGAGCTTGGACAATCCCGCCTCCGTAACAGCGGCTCTGCCGAGTGCGACATGAGCCATATGAACCGGGTCAAAAGTTCCGCCGAGAATTCCGATACGGTTTGTAGTTTCGGGATTTTTTTCTTCCTGCCCGCTGTCATAATTTTCAAATGTAATGCCAGCAGACAGAATCGGTTCATCGTACGGCTTAAATTCAAATTCCGGATTCTGTTCCTGCAGTGTCGTCCAAAACCAATCCACGAAGTCATCCTCCGCGCCCCAGCTGATGTTGAAGAGTCCATCTCCGCCTCCGGAGCCGACTGCACTTACAACAGCGGTTCCTTTGCTGAAAAAGCCGGGCATCCAGATCATTGTCACTGAAAGACTTGCGTAAGAACCCGTACGCATAAAATAATTCTCAAAAACCGCAGTTACGACATAAATATCGCCGTCACGGCTCGTCGTTATTTTTATGCACTGCATCGGCACCACGGGTTCTGAGCCGCAAATAGTCTTTCCTGCCCGGTAAACCGCATCGCGGCATGCCGGAAAGGAACCTTTGAAAGTTTTCGCATTCGCATACTGCTTGTCCGGCACAATTGACGCCATTCTTGCAATGTCGTCGAACTCATAACGCAGATATTTTTTTGCTCCGTCAAGAAGCGGTGCTTTTGAAAGTTCATCATTAAACTTTTCTTTTGCGGCTTCGTATGACTTTGCACTTGTTATCGTCTTAATTTCATTTAGAAGCGGTTCTGCTGTTTTCGCGCATTTTTCGCAAAAATATTTTCCCTGGTTGGATAGTGTAAAATAGTTCTCTCTGAATCGGATTTTAGCACCGCAGTTAATGCATTGCTTTGCCATGGCTCCTCCTGCATATATCTGTCAAATGTTTTACTTCGTTGTAATACCGAGTTCATCAAGCTGCGCCCGGTCTACCGGCGAAGGTGCGCTGGAAACAAGGCACTGCGCGTTCTGATTCTTCGGGAATGCGATGACTTCTCTGATGGAAGGCTCGCCCAAAAGCAGCATTACGAAACGGTCAAGACCGTATGCAAGTCCTGCATGAGGCGGTGCACCATACTTAAACGCTTCAATTAAGAAGCCGAATTTTTCGTCACATTCTTCTTTCGTCAAGCCAAGCACTTCAAACATCTTCGCCTGAAGGTTCTTGTCGTGGATTCTCACAGAACCGCCGCCCAGTTCAACACCGTTCAAAACGATGTCATAAGCGTCCGCTTTTACTGCAAGCGGGTCTGTGTCCAGCAAGTCAAGCTGGTCGAGCTTCGGACAAGTAAACGGGTGGTGCATAGCCTTGAGGGAGTGGTCTTCTTCGTCTTCCTCAAACATCGGGAAGTCAACAACCCATAATAAGTTATACTGATTGTCATCAAGAAGTCCCATTCTCTTCGCGCACTCTCTTCTGAGGAATCCGAGAGAATCGTAAGTTACCTTCGCTCTGTCGGAGCAGATGAAAATGAGGTCATCTTTCTTCGCATCGAATACCTTTGCGATTTCAGCAAGTTCTTCCTGCGAGAAGAATTTATCCACGGAGGATTTATATTCTCCGTCATTTACACGAATCCATACGAGGCCCTTCGCGCCGTATGCCTTCGTCATGTCTGTTAATTTGTCAATGTCTTTTCTGCTGAACTGCTCGGAACCGCCGGTTACGCAGATACCTCTGACATCTCCGCCGTTTGCAAGGCAGTCAGTGAAAACCTTGAAATTACAGTCTTTTACTGTATCGTTGAGCTTTCTGAGTTCAAATCCGAAACGAGTATCCGGCTTGTCGGAGCCGTAGCGTTCCATCGCTTCATCCCAAGTGATTCTCGGAAGCGGAAGCTGGATTTCAACGCCTTTGAGCTCGCGGAAAACTTTTGCGAGGAAGCCTTCCTGAATTGCGATTACATCGTCCTGATCCACAAAGGACATCTCAAGGTCAATCTGTGTGAATTCAGGCTGTCTGTCTGCACGAAGGTCTTCGTCTCTGAAGCACTTTACAATCTGCATATATCGGTCCGTTCCGCCGACCATCAAAAGCTGCTTGAAGAGCTGCGGTGACTGCGGAAGCGCATAGAATTCGCCCGGATAAACTCTGGAAGGAACGATATAGTCTCTTGCACCTTCCGGAGTGGATTTGATGAGCATCGGAGTTTCCACCTCGGTGAATCCGTTTTCGTCGAAGTAGTCTCTCGCACATTTGCATACTTTATGTCTGAATGTAAGATTTCTCTGCATCTTCGTCTTTCTGAGGTCCAGATAACGATATTTCAATCTCAGATTGTCATCAACATTGTCATCGTCTTTGATGTAAATCGGCGGCGTGTCTGCTTCGGAATAAAGAACCATATCCGTTGCAAATACTTCGATTTCGCCTGTTGGAATATTTTCGTTCTTCGCGCTTCTTTCTTTCACGATGCCTTTTACTCCGATGACATATTCACCTCTGAGTGCATCAGCCTTTTCAAAAAGTTCCTGTGGAATTTTGTCATCAAAGGTTACCTGCACGATTCCCGTTTTGTCTCTTAAATCCACGAAAATCAAGCCTCCGAGGTTTCTTCTCTTTGCAACCCATCCGTTTAAAACAACTTCCTGGTCTACATTTTCAATATTTAAAGTGCCGCACATGTGCGTTCTTTTCAAAATAGTGCTCATCTTTTTCTTCTCCTAAATTCTCTTCTTCAATTCGTCAATAAGGTCGTCGAATTTCACTTCGGACTGTTCGCCTTTTTCCATATCTTTCAATGTCGCAACACCGGTTTCCAGTTCGTTGTCACCGATTACGACAGCATATTTCGCGCCGAGTCTGTCCGCATATTTGAACTGACCCTTGAAATTTCTCTGAAGGTCGTCAATCTGGCACTTGATGCCGTTTCTTCTGAGGTTAAACAGAAGTTTCTGTCCGTAAAGTTTTGCTGCCTCTCCCATCGTCGCAATGAAAACATCACAATCAGACGGCTTTGGAATTTCAACGCCGTTTGCTTCCATGAGCATCAGCAGTCTTTCCTTTCCGAGACCGAAGCCAACGCCCGGGATTGGCGGTCCGCCAACCTCTTCCACAAGGTTGTCGTATCTGCCTCCGCCGCATACGGTGCCCTGAGCACCGAGGCTGTTTGTTACGAATTCAAATGCTGTCTTTGTATAATAGTCAAGACCTCTTACGATCTTAGGGTTGATAACATAAGGAATTTCAAGAGCGTCGAGGTTCTTCTGCAAATCTTCAAATGCGTTTTTGCAGTCGTCGCAGAGGAAATCCACCATCATAGGCGCTCCCTGAACGAGTTCCTGGTCGATTGGGCTCTTGCAGTCAAGAATTCTCATCGGATTCTTTTCGTATCTGGACTTGCATGTGTCACAAAGCTGATCGTACTTCGGAGCAAGGAAGTCCTTAAGTGCTTTTCTGTGTTTTGCGCGGCATTCCGGACAGCCGACGGAGTTTATCTCAAGCGTAAGGTCGGTAACGCCCATGGAAGTCAGAAAATCATATCCGATTGCAATAATTTCAGCGTCTGCAACCATATTCGTCGTTCCGAAGGTTTCCACCCCAAACTGGTGGAACTGTCTTAAACGACCCGACTGCGGCTTTTCATAACGGAAGCAAGGAATGTCGTAATACAGTTTAATCGGCTGTACTTCCGCATACTGTTTGTGCTCAATGAATGCGCGAACTGCAGGGGAAGTTCCTTCCGGCTTCAGTGTGATGGAGCGGCCGCCGTGGTCTTCAAATGTATACATTTCCTTCTGTACGATATCGGTCGTATCTCCTACACCTCTCTGAAATAATTCTGTATGTTCAAATATCGGAGTTCTGATTTCTTTAAATCCGTATCTCGCGCAGATTTCTTTCCACTTTTTTTCAACATAATGCCACTTATACACCTGGTCCATCATTATGTCTTTTGTTCCTTTTGGAGCATTCGTTAACATGCTATTTTACCTCCTTAAAAATATTTTGTTCTTTTCTATCCAGCATTTCCTCAAGACGGGAAATATAGATTTCGTAATTTGATACATTCGGCACTCGTTCGAGCCTGTTTTCGGCAGGATAATACATTTTGCTGATTCCGCCGGCACCAAGCGCGAGAATCGTCTGCTTTTCTTCCATAATACGAATATTATAGATTGACGGAGTGTCATCCTTGCAGTAGCCCACATTTTCAAAGGCCCCTGCCATGTGCTTCTGCCGATATAAATAGTACGGGCGAAAGCCTGCTTCTTTGAGTTTTTCTCTTGCGATTTTAAGCATTTCTGCCACCGTCTGCGCCTGTTTGTAATGAAAATCCTTATCGACCTCCACAAGCCGTGAAGCACGCTTAACCGCAAGCGTATGCACGGTAATGTTTTCCGGATCTAAAGCCAGGATTTCATCCAGTGTTCGTGCAAAATCTTCCGGGCTCTCCTCCGGAAGACCTGTTATCAAATCTGCATTGACTACCGGAATGCCAACCCGGTCTGCTTTCTGAAATGCCTTCACAATGTCTGCAGGTTCGTGTGAACGTCCGATAAGCTCAAGCGTTCTTTCCTTCATGGACTGCGGATTTATGCTGATTCTTTCAACTTTATGTTTATGAATCGCTTCTAATTTTTCGTATGTAATCGTATCGGGACGCCCGGCCTCGACCGTGAATTCCTTCAATGCACTTAAGTCCATATTGTCCTCAACCGCCTGAAGCAAATCATCAAGCTGCTCTGCCGTAAGTGTCGTCGGAGTGCCGCCTCCGATGTAAATGCTCTCCGCCGTAAGTCCGGTTTCGCGCATCCGCCTGCCAACATAGCAGATTTCAGTTTTCAGGGCCTCAAGGTACCTTGCGATTTCCGCATCGCCTACCTGATTGGAAGTAAACGAGCAATACAGGCATCTCGTCGGGCAAAATGGAATTCCGATATAGATTCCCACGGAATGTTTCGGTGGATTGCCGCAGGTTTCCTGCTGATAATTATAGGTGTCGGTCAAAAGGCGTATTTTCTCTTCTGCCAAAAGATAGGTGTGCGAAAGTTCGCTTTCAACCGCTTCCTGCGTTTTCAATCGTTGAAACAGCTCGCCCGTGAGTTTTACAGGTCTTACGCCGGTCAGAATCCCCCACTCCGGCTTTTTGTCGGTTAACCGAGAAAGTTTATTGTAAATCTCTCGTTTGATTTTGTTTTTGTCTTCGGACATTTCTTCGTTGAAAATAATCAGCTCAGCCGGTTCACACGCTTCCGCTTTCTCGGCATATTCTGCCTCCGTGTAAGCGTTAAATTCTTCGGGTCTGAGAAAAATTTTAATAAGCTCGGCAAAATCATACTTGTTCTCAACATTCTTTATAATGATATTATACAAAAGGATTTCCTCTCTTTTCGTCTCCGATTGTCGAAACTCCCATGTGCCCCGGCAGAACTACCGTATCGTCAGGCAGCGTGAAAAGTCTCTTTTTAATCGAGTTCATCAAAGCGTCAAAATCGCCGCCGTAAAAATCCGTTCTGCCTATGGAATAGCGGAACAGCGTGTCCCCGCTGAAGAGATTTCCGTCAACATAGATGCACATTCCGCCTTTCGTATGCCCCGGCGTATAAATGAAATGCAGCTCCATATTTCCGACTTTCAGCGTATCTCCGCCCTTTACCCAGATATCCGCTTCCAGTGTAATCGGCTTTGGAAACATTTCGACAGAGCAGTTTATTTCCGCGTCTGCAAGCATTTCTTTTTCTTTTTCATGCGCAACTACCTTAGCGCCGGCAAAGTCTCTTTTAAAGCGTTCTACGCCGCCGATGTGGTCTCCGTGTCCATGTGTCAGGATAATATATTCTATGTCTAAGCCTAAATCCATGGCTTGTTTGCTTAATTTCGGGGAATAATCTCCCGGATCGACGATAAAACCCTTGTTTGTTTCTTCGTCATATGCTAAATATGTGTTGACCTGTATCGGTCCCGTTACATAACTGATAATTTTCATTCTGTACCTCTTAAAATAGTTTTTTACTGTCAAGCAAAATGGTTACTGGTCCGTCGTTATAGATTCTAACAAGCATTTCTGCCTGAAAAACGCCCTTTCCGACTGTGATTCCCTTTTCTTCGATTTTTGAATTAAAATAATCATAAAGTTCCTTTGCAGCTTCCGGCCTTGCCGCCTTGATATAGCTCGGCCGCTTGCCTTTTCGCGCATCTGCAAGGAGCGTAAACTGTGAAATAGATAAGATTCCGCCTCCGATGTCCGATACGGAAAGATTCATCACGCCTTCCGAATCGTCAAAAATCCGAAGTCCCGAAACCTTGTCCGCAATATAATCAGCATCCTTCTTCGTATCTCCGTCTTCTACTCCAAGAAGAACGACCAAACCTTTTTGGATGGAACCTGTACTGCTTCCTTGAACCGTTACATCCGCTTCGGTTACCCGTTGAACAACAGCCCTCATATTTTTCCTCCTTACGATTTTGCTCTGTATACCTGCGTAACTCCGCTGATATTTCTCAGGCTCCGCAGAACTTTCTGCATTTCCTGCGTACTGGATATGGACAATGTAATTGTCATCGTCAGACTTCCGTCTCTGCCGCTCTTTGCATTGACCCCCGAAAGATGAATGTCCATATCTTCGCAGACTCTCGAGATATCCGAAAGAATTCCTTTTCGGTCGTTTCCGATAATGCAGATGTCCGCATTGTAGGATTTTCCTGCCTTGAGATCCTCCCATTCCACATGAATGAATCTTTGCTTCTCTTCTTCCGGCAGAGCAACGATATTGGAGCAGTCACACCGATGAACGGAAATGCCTCTGCCCTTTGTTATAAACCCTATGATGTCATCTCCCGGAACCGGGTTGCAGCATTTCGCAAGTTTAATCATCAGGTTGTCTGCACCTTCCACAACGATGCCCGGGCTGTCATTGGTTCTCTGACGGAGTTTTGCTTTTCTTGCCTCTGCAGCTTTCAGTTCTTCAATGACAGCTTCGTTGGATTTCACCTCGGTGTTGGTTTCCTCCGCATAATAGCCGAACAGCAGATTTGCAAACTTGCTTACAAGCGTTCCGCCGTTGGAAAGCTGCGTAAAAGCTTCTTCCGAATTGGCAAAATTCATGGCTTTCATCGCCTTATTTAAGAACGCCGATTTCGCACAAGCCGAAGGATCATAACCTTTTTTTCGTATATATTTATCGAGCAGGTCTTTGCCTTTTTCGATATTTTCCGACTTGTTTTCTTTTTTGAGCCAGCCTCTGATTTTGTTTCTGGCATTGGAACTTTTGGCAATTTTGAGCCAGTCCACACTCGGTCCTGATGAGTTTGCAGAGGTTACAATTTCAACAATATCCCCGTTTTGGAGGGTGTAGTCGATGGTAACCATCTTTCCGTTCACCTTCGCACCTACGCATTTGCACCCGATTGCTGAGTGAATCTTAAATGCGAAATCAAGCGGTGTCGAACCTGCAGGTAATTCAATAACATCTCCTCTTGGTGTGAAAACGAATACCTGACTTGCGAACAAGTCCATCTTCATGGTCTCTAAGAAGTCTTTCGGATCTTTAATGTCCTGCTGCCATTCCAGTGACTGTCTGAGCCATGCAAGCTTTATATCATCATTGGATGCATTGCCGGAAGTATCGCCTTCTTTATATTTCCAATGGGCAGCGATACCGTATTCAGCGACTTTGTGCATCTCATATGTTCTTATCTGTATTTCAAATGGTTCGCCGTTGTCTCCGATAACCGTCGTGTGAAGTGACTGATACATGTTCGGTTTCGGCATGGCGATATAATCTTTAAATCGTCCCGGTATCGGTTTCCACATCGTGTGAACAATACCAAGAACCGCATAACATTCTTTTACGTTTTCTACTATAATTCTTACCGCAATCAAGTCGAAGATCTCATCAATCTGCTTGTTTTGGTATTTCATCTTTCTGTATATGCTGTAATAATGCTTTGCTCTGCCATATATATCATAGTGCAGATCCATATCGTTTAAGGCTTCCTTAATCTCGCCTATAACGGTGTTGATTGTTTCTTCTCTTTCTTCTTTGCGTTTGCTTACTTTCTGTTTTAAATCCTCAAATTCTTCCGGATGGAGATACTTCAGCGCAAGGTCTTCCAGTTCAAACTTAACCTTGGAAATACCGAGCCTGCTGGCAAGCGGCGCATAAATTTCAAGCGTCTCATTGCATTTTTCAACGATTTTCTCGGGTTTCATATAGCCAAGCGTTCTCATGTTATGCAGCCTGTCCGCAAGCTTTATAATCAGAACTCTGATGTCCTTTGACATTGCAAGAAACATTTTTCGGAAGTTTTCTGCTTGGATTTCCTCTTTTGATTCAAATTTTATGGTGCCGAGTTTGGTTACACCGTCAACCAAAAGAGCAATCTCCTCGCCGAAATCGGCGACGAGCTGCTCTCTGGTATATTCTGTATCTTCAACGACATCATGCAAAAGCCCACCGACGATTGTGGCATCGTCCATACCCATTTCTGCAAGAATCAGAGCTACGTTAATCGGGTGTATAAAATACGGTTCCCCGCTTTTTCGCAGCTGGCCGTCATGCAAGGCCTGGGCTTTGTCAAATGCTTTGCCAATCAAGTCGGTGTTGTATTTAGAATTAATACTTAATATTTTTTCTAAAAACTCAGCCTTTGTAATCATTGATGTCTCCTGTTATTTAGTCTTTACTTTTTTTGCTGTATTCTTTAAATATTTTGAACCTTCATCCTTCTTGCATAAATCGTAATATAGAGGGCTGCAGATGAAGATGGAGGAGCAGCATCCTACGATAACACCGACCATAAGCGGAATAATGAACTCGCGGATGGAGGATGAAACCATAATGCAGAGCGGAACCATTACAACAAGTGTTGTCAGCGATGTCATAATTGTTCTGTTCAGCGTCTGGTTAATACTTCTGTCAATATTCACTTCGCTGTTATCTCTCGTATGGAGTGCTTTGTTTTCTCTGATACGGTCAAATATTACAATTGTATCATTGATTGAGTATCCAACCAATGTCAGAATTGCAGCAATGAACGGATTGTTTACGGTGAATCCGAAAATTGCATAGAATGCAATTACCATCAAAACGTCGTGTACAACGCCTGCAACCGCAGAAAGTCCGTATTTCCAGGATTTAAATCTGAAAATAATATAGATAAGCATTCCAAGGGATGCAATGATAACCGCTTTCAAGGCGTTCAGCTTAAGTTCATCACCTACGGACGGTCCGAACTGCTCCGATGCAAGAACATCGTCTTCGGTAATTCCGTAAGCCTGCTCTAAGGTATTGATTACTTCGTTTCTGCCTGCATTATCAAGGGACTTGATGGTTTTAATAACAACCTGCGTATTGCCCTCACCCGCGTAAATAATCTGCGGATCAAGTTCGTAATCCTTTAATGTTTTTTCTACGTCTTCAATCGCAACCTGCTTGCCGAGGTCAACCTGAATGGTGGTTCCGCCTGTAAAGTCAATACCGTAATTCATTCCTAAAATTACAGACCAAAGCAGTCCGATTACGATTATGCTAACGCTGACGATGTAGAAGATTTTTCTATGTTTAATAAATGAGAAAGTCTTATTAAGCATCTGCTTCGGAGTTCCGTCCTCATTCACTCCAAAGTATTTGTTCTTAGCGAATCTAGGGCTGTTTGCAAGCAGCGAAATGAATAACTGGGTTATCACAACTGCTGTAAAAATACTGATGATGATACCAATCATCAACGTAAGTGCAAATCCCTTAACGGATGTCGTTCCGACTTCATAGAGTACAACTGCCGCGATAAGCGTTGTAATCTGTGCATCGAGTACCGTGCTTAAAGCATTTTTGAAACCGGCGTCAACTGCAACTCTGATTGATTTGCCAGCGCATATCTCCTCTTTGATTCTTGCAAAAATGATAACGTTGGCGTCAACTGCCATACCGATGGAAAGAATCAATGCAGCAATTCCCGGAAGGGTTAATACCACATTAAACGCAACCATAGACCACAGGAACATGATTACATAGAGAAGCAATGCGATGTCTGCAACGAAACCAAGCATTCCGTAGAAAATAATCATAAGCAGGAATACGATAGCAAGACCGATAGCACCCGCAACGATTGACTTGTCAAGCGCATGTGCACCGATGGTTGCTGTCTGAACGGATGATTGTACTTCCACAAGTTCAACCGGAAGTGCACCGCCTCTTATAAGTGCTGCTGTCATGGTCGCTTCTTCTTTTGAATAATTTCCTGTCATTTCGCAGCTTCCGCCACTGATAACTTCTCTTACTTCAGGATGTACAACGATTTCATTATCCAATACGATTGCGATTTCATTGCTTGACATGCCGTCAATGGTTGATGTAACTTCGCCGTTTACAGCTTTTCGAGTTCCTTCTTCAAACAATGCGGCACCTTCGCTGTCAAATTCGAGTAAGATCTTGTAATGACCACCGTCCGTCGCAATCTGTGCGTCTTTAACATTGCTGCCGTCAAGCACGATGGAATTGTCGGCTAAAACGAAATAGAGTTTTGCGGTTTTTCCGATTGCTTGAATTGCTTCATCTGCATTCTCAACACCCGGCATTTCGACTCTGATACGGTTTGTTCCTTCGATTGTAACCGAAGCTTCGGCAACACCCATCTGATTTACACGGTTATCGATAACGGCTCTCGTCTGATCCATCAACTCTTTGAGTTCATCGCCCGTCTTGTCCGTCTGTGCTTCCATTACAACATAAACACCGCCGTTAATGTCAAGGCCGTATTTTAATGCGTCTTTAACTGATTTAATGGCATCATCTTTTGATTGGTCACCTATGCCAAACAGGGTGACAAACCAGCCGAACACGAGTACTGCAATTACCAGTACGGCTAAAATTTTCTTTAGTTTTACACTCATTTTTTAAAACCTCTCATTATAGAAAAATCTGTTAATGCCACTAATATGGGCATTTTATTTTACATTACATTCTACTACTTTTTGTCGGAATATACAAGCACAAATGTGTATTTTTCAACAAAAAAATCAAAAGACCCCGATTTCTCGAGGTCGATTAAAATTCGTTTTATGTATTATTCTTCGTCGTAAACCTTTGCTTCCTTAGTTTCAGGTTCTTTAGCCTCAGCTTCTTCAATGTCGGAAGATTTTCTGAGCTTCTTAGGCATAACTTTCTTCGGTTCGTCATCATCCTCGAAGTTGTCCTGCATTCCACGCTTTGTGGATTCTTTTGTAACAGTCGAAACTGCCCATCTCATCATCTCGAACTTAACTTTGTCTGCTCCTGCCTGAACAACAATGGTTTCGTCCTTAGTCTTAACAATTTTGCCGCAAAGACCGCCTATCGTTATGATTTCATCTCCTACAGTAAGGCTGTTTCTCATATCTTTAATCTGCTTGTCCTTCTTCTTCTGTGGTCTGATCATTAAGAAATACATCAGTACAAATAACAAAACAATCGGTAACAGATTAATTAATGTGTTATAATTCATAAAACAACTCTCCTCTCGAGCAAGTATAATGGTGCCGGCGATGGGGGTCGAACCCATACGGTGTTGCCACCACGGGATTTTGAGTCCCGCACGTCTGCCAATTCCATCACGCCGGCGGAATTATCGGTTGCGTATTATATGCAACGGTTCAATTATATCACATAAACCGCAGTATTACAAATATTTTTTTCATCATATCTTCACATTTTTTGAGGAAATCAGTTTTTCCGCTCTTTCCAGCTCCATGTATTGCAATTTTTATATATATTGTTGAACGTCGGAAGCTTATCCGCTGTAAAAGTTGAGATTCCAACCAAACCCATCTTCTTGTAACATAATGCGTAATACGGCATTTCATCCAGAAGTGCATCTTTCATCTGCGTGTATTTCTGCTGCTGCTTTTCTTCCGTATATAACCTTTCAAGTTCTCTTGCCTTTGTAAGCAATTCTGCATTGTAATAGCCCCAGTCATTTTTGCCGTTAAAGAACTCTCTTAGATCATAGGTCTCCTCCATATTGCATCCGGCAACAAGCAAGTCAAAATTTCTTGAAGCTACGGCTTGCTTATACTGATTGGAAGGAAGGGCTTTAACATCAACTTTAAAGCCAAGCGTTTCCATGTTTTTTGCGATATTTTTGCATGCCGACACTCTCTGCGCATTGGATTTTTTTACAAGTATGGTAAGCGTAATTCGATTACCGTATACATCCTCAAGGAATCCGTCGCCATCGAAGTCCTTTATTGCCGCTTTGGTAAGCATTTGCGATGCCTTATCGTAATTATACTCATTCATGCCGCCTGTATCCAAAACCCCGAGGAAATTCGGATAATAGAGCGAATCTGTCAAACCCGCATCGGATGCGTATGAGTTTTTTATTATCTTTTCCGTATCAATTCCGTAAGCGATCGCCTTTCTCACCTCTTTCGATGCGAGATATGACTTCTTTGTATTGAATACGACAAATTCAACCTGTCCGGATATCATGTCGTACATATTGAGTTTTTTATCTTTTACAATCGAGTACCTGTCCGTAGACTTGTCTATATAACAGGTTACTTCATTTATCTCCGTGAGCGAAGATTTGTATGAAGCATCGGGCAGAATATTAATCTGGATTTTATTTTTGACTTCATCTGCGTAATATTCTTTGTTCGGTTTCAGCTTTAGCTTCTTTAGATAATCATACGAAGAATACATGTACATTCCCGTGCCAACCGGTTTAAAACCGTCGGTGTCGGTTACAAACTGATACGGTGTGCTGTATCCTGCGGACGGTACAATCGGAAAGGTCAAAATATCAAGCGAACAATTGTAATTATTGTTGAAGAAAATTGTGAATTCTCTGTTATTCTTGACATTGACATACATGATTCTTGAGCATTTTTCATAGTAAGGCGACTTGCTTCCCGCCTGCTTTACCGCATTTACCGTGAATCTTACATCGTCCGACTTCAAAGCCTTTCCGGAATGCCATTTTACACCCTTTTTCAGTTTAATGTATACCGATGCTTTTTCTGTATCAACTGTGTATTTTTCAACGAGTTTCGGTGCTGCATTCATATTATCGTCAAAGTCAAACAGACTGTCGTAAAGGAGCTTTGAAATATAATACACATCTTCACTTTGCGATACAATCGGGTTAAGCGTGTCAAACCGCTCCGCAGCAAAATACAAAGTACTCTTCTGCTTATATTTGATGTCAGGGTCTATATTGAGCACTTCTTCCTTGTATATCTCGATACTGGAAACAATCACCGCAAAAAGCAACAGTACGGCCAGTATCCATATCCATCTTTTTTTGATAAAGTTAATGATTTTTGACATTGTCGTCTTCCCCATTCTTTAATCTGTCGAGTTCTCTGTCCAATTTCAGATACAAATCGTCCAAATTCCCTGAATTGTCGATGATTCGATCCGCAATGGCTTCTTTTTCGCTCAGTGGCATCTGTCCCGCAATTCTTCCTTTGATTTCCGCATCGGTCATGTCGTCACGTTTTTTTACTCGCTCGGTTACGATGTCCGGTTCTGCCTTTACGAGCCAGCTCTCATCCATATACTTCTGCATCCCGCACTCAAAAAGAAGCGGTGCGTCCAAAACGGCAATACCTTCGAAACCGTTTTGTTTCAGATGCTCAATTGTATCAAGCGTCCGTTCGATAACCGCATCCGTTACGATTCTTTCTAAAACCGCTTTTTTTTCGGGACGCGCAAAAATATATCTTCCCAGCTTTCTCCTGTCGAGGTCGCCCTCATCGAGGAAAAAGTCATCGCCGAAGGTCTCCCGCAATATATCGAGATACGGGCTTCCCTTTTCCGTAAGCAGTCTTGCTGTTTTGTCGGCGTCTATGATTAAGCAGCCTTTCTTTTTCAGATAGTCGGAAGCTGTGGATTTGCCGCTTCCGATTCCTCCCGTAAGTCCGATTATCTTCATCCTTCGCACCTATTTTAATTCATACCATGTATTTCCCGTGTTCAGTTCCGCAGAAAGTTTCACCGAAAGTTTCACGGCATTTTCCATATTTCTTGTCAGCAGTTCTTTTATTGCCTTTTCTTCGGCAGAGGATGCATCGATAATCAGCTCATCGTGCACCTGAAGAATCAGCTTGGAGTCCGGATGCGCTGCCTTGAGTTCCTTGTACACATTTATCATGGCAAGTTTAATGATATCCGCAGCACTCCCTTGTATCGGAGTATTCATTGCCAGACGTTCTCCGAGCTGGCGTACCATGTAGGAGGAAGCGTTGATTTCGTGGATTGCTCTTTTTCTGCCCATCATGGTTGTGGCAAAGCCGGTTTCTTTGCAGATTCTTATCTGCTCATCCATATATTCCTTTACTTTGCTGTGCTTTGCAAAGTATGCATGAATGTAGTCCTCTGCTTCCTTGCGGCTTATATGCAGTTCTTCGCTGAGACCAAACCCGCTCATTCCGTATATTACGCCGAAGTTCACGGCTTTTGCCCGGCTTCTGTCAAGCGGAGTGATTTCCTCCGGCGGAACGCCCAGAACACGCGATGCCGTGGTTCTGTGAATGTCTTCTCCGTTATTGAAAGCTTCAATAAGGCTTTCATCCTGCGAAAGGTGTGCCAGGACGCGCAATTCAATTTGTGAATAGTCCGCTCCGACCAAGATATGATCTTCCGAGGCCGTAAAAGCTTTTCGCAGATTTCTGCCAAGTTCCTGCCGGATCGGTATATTCTGCAGATTCGGCTCCGTGCAGCTGATTCTGCCCGTCGTCGTTACCGTCTGCTGAAAATGCGCCCGTATCCTTTCATCGGCTGCGATAAGCGGCTTCATTCCCTCAACATAGGTGGAATTCAGCTTCGTAAGGTTTCGGAACTCGAGCACAGCCGGTACGATCGGATGCTTATCCTTGATTTTTTCAAGAATGTCAGCCCCTGTGCTGTATCCCCTCTTTGTTTTCTTGCCCGCAGGAAGCTTGAGATCTTCAAAAAGAACCTCCCCAAGCTGTATCGGGGACTGAATATTAAAAGTCCGCCCTGCCAGATCATAAATTTTGATTTCAAGAAGCTCTATTTTTTCCTTGAGTTCCTTTCCGAATTCGTTCAGGAATTCTCTTTCGGCTCTGACACCTTCGACTTCCATGGATGCCAAAACTTCAATCAGCGGAATTTCTATTTCGTAAAACACATTTGAGAGCTTTTCCTCTTCGATTCTTTTCTTCTGCAGCCCGGAAATTTTAAATACAATGTCGCCGCACATCGCACCGTAATCTGCATATTTTGCCGTAAAATCCGTAAACATATCCATCTGCTGTGTATCCGCAGAAACAAAATCTTCAAATACAGGCAGGTGGAGATGAAGCATCTCAAGTACCAAAGTCTTTAAATCATATTTGTTTTTTGCGGCATCGAGAACATACTCTGCAATTGCGGTGTCAAACACCGTTTTGAAGTTCGAATATCCGCGGAACATAAGTGCATAGAGATCATCCTTGATGTCATGTCCCATGAGATTCAATGTGAGTTTGTTCAAATGTTCGGCTGCAGCACAAACATCGATTTTGTGACAATCGACATAAAAACCTTCTTCTTCGCACATAAGAAAGATTCCTTGTGTCTGCGGTTCCTTCACATGTGCGTAATCGCTGAAAACTTTTATGAATACTTCGTCTTTTCCTTTGAGTGCGTTCAGTTTGGAAAGTTCTCCCTCAGACGCAATAACAGTCAGCTTGATTTGCGGAGGTTCCGCTTTCACATTCTCTGCCGTATCCTCAACTTTGAGACGCTTCAAGAAACTGTTAAACTCAAGTTTTGTATAAATTTCGATTAATCGGTTGTAATCCGGTGTTTTTCGCTCAAGTTCCTTGATATCAAGGTCAATCGGCACAAATCGGTTGATGGTTGCAAGCCGTTTGCTCATTACCGCAAGCTGAGCATTTTCTTCCACCTTGCTTCTCAATCCTTTTTTGGATATTTCATCCGTATGTGCAAGCATGTTCTCTATCGAACCGAACTGTTCGAGAAGTGCGATTCCCGTCTTTTCTCCCACTCCCGGAATTCCCGGAATATTGTCCGACGAATCTCCCATCAGCCCTTTCAAATCAATAAACTGTGTCGGTGTAAGCCCGTAGCGTTCCATCATTTTTTTGTCATCATAAAGTTCAAAGTCGCTGATTCCTTTCTTAGTTATGAGAATCTGCGTTTTGTCAGTCGCAAGCTGCAAAGCATCCCGGTCGCCTGTAATAATCAGCGGCTCCAAATTTTCTTTCTCTGCGATTCGTGCAACGGTGCCGATGATGTCGTCGGCCTCAAAACCCTCAAGCTCAAGGGTCTTTATGTTCATTGCGTGCAGAACGTCCTTCAGCAGCGGCATCTGCATGACAAGTTCCGGCGGCATGGGTTTTCTCCCTGCCTTGTACTGATCGTATTCGAGATGCCGGAAGGTCGGCGCTTTCAAGTCAAATGCAACGGTGATATATTCAGGTTCATAATCACTCTCTATTTTGTTGAGCATATTTATAAAACCGTATATTCCCTGCGTATAGATGCCTTCCTTCGTAATCATCGGCCTTTGCATCGCATAAAACGCACGATTTATTAAACTGTTGCCATCGATTATCACAATTCTTTCCATTATGGCATTACCTTTCCTTTAAAGCAAGCATATATCCCATTGCAACAAAAACAACGCCCCCGATGATGTTTCCGATTGTAACCGGCAGCAGGTTGTTTGTAAACATTCCAAGCCAAGTGAGGTTTGAAAAATCTGCCGCACCGTTAAGCGCAACAAAAAGTTCATTTGTCTTTGCAAAAATCCCTGCAGATATGAAGTACATATTTGCTACGCTGTGTTCGTATCCCGCAACCACAAAAAGAAGAATCGGGAAGAAAATTCCCGCGATTTTGCCGCAGGTTCCGGAAGCCCCTGTTGAAATCCATACCGCAAGACATACCAGCCAGTTACACAAAATCCCACTCAAAATACAATTCACAAACGGCATATTTACTTTGTTTGCTGCAATTTGCAAAGTCATTGCGCCCAGATACCCGTTACCGGCATTCAGGCCGCCCGAATAAAATACAAGTGCTGACACAATGACCGAACCTATAAAATTTGCTATGTAGACGATTACCCAATTTCTGAGCATCTTCGAAATGCTCGTCTTCTTCTGCATCACAGAAACGGTTATCAGGGTATTTCCAGTAAAAAGCTCCGCCCCGGCAAGGACAACCATGATGAGTCCCCCGGTGAAAACCGCACCCGAAACAAGCTTTCCGAGGCCGAATGTCTCGGCATCGCCCAGAAGTCCGAAAGCTGCCATGTTGGCTCCGGCTCCGGCAAAAGCAATATAGGCACCTGCCATGATGCCCAGAATCAAAAGTTTTCGGAACGATCCGCTTGTCTTTGCTATGCCTGATGCTGCAATTTCATCTAAAATCTCAGCGGGTTTTAAGTGTCTCATTGCTGTCTCCTTTGATGTGTTTATTATATCTTATTTTTTCGTTTCATGCAAAATAAAATCCCAAATTACCGTTAAGGATATAATTGACGCCCTATCTTCCGATAGGTGGGTGCCCTGTTCTCCTGCTTCTGTCTTCCACTCGAAGGAGGCCTGACATAACGCACGCGAAACCCGGATTCCCGTTCAAAAATTGTAGGTTCAATTATGTTTCCTTAACGCATAACCTAGGATTGGTTTTATTTTGACCTTATTCTATGTAATTATTCCACTTCAAGGTCTATGGAACAATTTGTGTATACCTTCTGAACATCGTCATTGTCCTCAAGAAGTTCAATCATCTTTGCAAGCTTCTTGATATCATGTTCATCTTTCGGTGCTGCTTCCATGGAAGGAACATATTCAACATCGGATTCCACGATTTCATATCCTGCTTCGGAAATTGCATGATGTACATCCGTGTATGCCGAAGGATCTGTAATGATTTCAAAGCTGTCATCGTGAACGATCATGTCGTCAGCACCTGCCTCGAGAGCGGCTTCCATTAAAGCATCCTCATCAATGGCATCTGTCTTTTCGATTAAGATAATGCCCTTTCTTGAGAACATGTAGGACACGCATCCCGGAGTTCCGAGGTTTCCGCCGTATTTATCAAATGTCGATCTTACGGAAGAAGTCGTTCTGTTTGTGTTGTCTGTAAGAGCTTCTACGATAACTGCAACTCCGCCTACTCCGTAGCCCTCAAAGCTCAGTTCTTCATATGTTTCACCGGCAAGTTCTCCGGTTCCCTTCTTGATTGCTCTCGTGATGTTATCATTAGGCATTGAAATTGCTTTCGCTTTTTCGATTGCCAGTCTTAATGTTGCATTGTACTCAGGATCTCCACCGGCCTTAGCTGCTACTGTGATTGCTCTTGCATATTTTGTAAACATTGCGGCTCTTTTTGAGTCCTGTGCGGCCTTTCTGCCTGCGATTGTACCGTGTCTTCCCATGGAGACACCTCCTAACCTCTTTGATTTTTTTAACTAAGTCATTATACCACCTATATGGCATAGTTTCAAGAGGTTTGTTTTCAAGCTTCGAGATTCTTATGCGCAGTCGCCATCATAAGCTTGATTCTATTCAGCTGATTCACATTGCTTGCACCCGGATCATAGTCGATTGCCACGATGTTTGCCTTCGGGAAGCGTTCTCTGATTGCTTTCATCATCCCTTTTCCCGTCACATGGTTCGGCAGACATGCAAACGGCTGCAGACATGCGATATTCGGAACACCGCTTTTAATCAGCTCAATCATCTCGCCCGTGAGGAGCCATCCTTCGCCGCACTGATTGCCGGTCGAAGCGATAACGGAGGCTTCTTCTGCCGTTTTTTCAATGTATCCCGGCTGCGTGAAACGCTTACTCTTTCGGAGAGCCTGACGCATAGGTTTTCGGAACCACTCAATCAGAGCGATTCCCGCCTGATTCACTTTGTATTGCTTATACGAACCGGAAAGTTTTTCGTAGTTGAATTTCTTGCTGTACATTCCGTAAAGGAAAAAGTCGATCAAGTCAAGAACTACGGCTTCTCCGCCCTCTTTTTCGATGATGTCCACGATATTGTTGTTTGCATCCGGATGATATTTTACCAAAATCTCTCCAACCACCCCGACTTTCGGTTTTTTGATGTCTTTGAGCGGGAGTGCATCGTAATCGGCAACAATCTGCGGGATAAGTTTCTTGTATGTGCTTAATTTTCCGTCCTTGCAGTTTTGGAAAATCGCCGCCTCGTATTTTTTCATGATTGCTTCCGCAGAGCCCGGAACTTCTTCGTAAGGTCTGGTCGCATACAGCAGTCTTTGGAACAAATCTCCGTAAATCGCCGCCATTACCAGCCGCTTACCCATGCTTACATCAATTTTGAATCCCGGGTTTGCTTCCAGTCCCACCATATTAAAGGATACGACAGGGACCTGCTCCATATTCAGGTCTTTTAATGCTTTTCTGAGGAGTGCGATATAGTTGCTGGCTCTGCAGCCGCCTCCGGTCTGAGACATAATCAAGGCAGTTCTGTCAAGGTCGTAATCTCCCGACTTGAGCGCACTTATCATCTTTCCGAGTGTGACAAGCGTAGGATAACAAGCGTCATTGTTTACATATTTGAGTCCCTCATCAATTGCGTGTTTATCAACCGTAGGAACCAGAACTGCATTGTATCCGCTTTCCCTGAGTGCAACCTCAAGATATTGGAAATGAATCGGTGACATCTGCGGAATGAGAAGCGTGTAATTCTTCCTCATTTCTTCCGTAAAAAGCTTTCTCTCAAACGGTTTTTCCGAATGTTTCGCCTTAATTCCGTTCTTATCCCTTTCTTCCATTGCCGCTTTGAGGGAACGAATCCGGATTCGGATGGCTCCGAGATTGTTTCCTTCGTCAATCTTGAGAACCGTATACAATTTATTGGAATGTTCGAGGATTTCCTCCACCTCGTCGGTCGTCACCGCATCCACGCCGCATCCGAAGGAATTGAGCTGGACAAGTTCCACCCCGTCTGTTCGTCCTGCGAAATCCGCCGCTTTGTACAGTCTTGAATGGTATACCCACTGGTCCAAAACCCTTATCGGCCGCGGAAGATTGCCCATGCCGCATACCGAATCTTCAGAAAGCACAACCATGTCAAATGAAGTTATCATCTTGTTGATTCCGTGATTGATTTCCGTATCCAGGTGATACGGTCTTCCCGCAAGTATGATAGCCTTCTTCTTGTGTTCTTTCGCGTAAGCAAGAGCCTTTCTGCCTTCATTTTTGACATCGTGCTTGAATGCGTGCTGTTCTTCTCTCGCCGTATGTACGGCGTTTGCGATTTCTCCCCTGCCGATGCCTTTTGTCTGCAAAATTTCATGCATTCTCTTTATTAATCGCTCGTCATTGTCATACGGCACGAACGGGTGCGAGAACTCCACACCGTTCTCTTCGAAAACATCGTTCATATTGTTTGCGATTACTTCCGGATAGGTAGCAACAATCGGACAGTTGTAATGGTTTTGGGATTTTTCGTCTTCCACCTGCTCATAATTCACGCAAGGATAGAAGATCCATTTCTCACCCATTTCAACCAGGGTCTGAATGTGTCCGTGCACAAGCTTTGCAGGATAGCACGCAGTATCCGAAGAAATGCTGTCAATGCCTTTCTCGTACAATTCTTTCGAGGACATCGGGGAAAGAACCACCCGGAAGCCGAGTTCCGTAAAGAAGGTAAACCAAAACGGATAGTCCTCGAACATATTCAAAACGCGTGGGATTGCCACGCTTCCGCGCGACGCTTCGGATGCTTCCAGCGGTTCGTATCCGAAAAGTCTCTTAAGCTTATATTCGTATAAGTCCGGAAGCTCGCTTGCGGTGCCGATTTTTCCGCTTCCTTTTTCGCAGCGGTTTCCGGTTATGTATCTTTCGTTATCATTGAATTTGGTAATCGTAAGCATGCAGCGGTTTTCACATCCGTTGCATCTTGCATTGCTGCTTCCGGCAGTGAAAGCTTTCACCGTATCGAAATCAAGTATTGAAGATTTGTGACCGTACTTCCAGTTGTTCATCGAGTTTAAAGCACATCCGTATGCACCCATGATACCTGCAATGTCCGGTCTGACGACATCCTTTCCGAGCACTTTTTCGATTGCCCTGAGAACCGATTCGTTAAGGAATGTTCCGCCCTGTACAACGATTTTGTCCCCTGCTTCGTCAGGATTTCTGAGTTTGATTACTTTGTATAATGCATTCTTTATAACCGAGTAGGAAAGCCCCGCAGCGATGTCGCCGATGGATGCGCCTTCTTTCTGCGCCTGCTTTACCATGGAATTCATAAATACCGTGCAGCGAGTGCCTAAATCCACAGGGTTCTGTGACAGAAGCCCGACTTGTGCAAACTCTTCAACCGGCATGTCAACCGATTTCGCATAAGTTTCTATGAATGAGCCGCATCCGGATGAGCATGCTTCATTGAGCATGATGCTGTAAATCGCATGATCTTTGATTTTCATGCACTTCATGTCCTGTCCGCCGATATCGAGGATAAAGTCGACGCCCGGAAGGAATTCCTCTGCGGCCTTGTAATGCGCCATCGTCTCGATAATTCCGTAGTCGGCTCTGAATGCAGCCTTAATAAGACCCTCTCCGTATCCGGTAACGGTCGCATTTGCAATGTAAGTATCCGCAGGAAGCATGCAGTAAAGTTCGTTAAGCATCAGCTTCGTGGCCTCCAGCGGATTTCCTTCGTTGTTTCTGTAGAAGGAATATACAAGGTTCTTGTCCTGATCGATCAACGCGGCCTTGGTTGTGGTCGAGCCGGCATCGATTCCGAGGAACAAAGGCCCCTTGCAGCTTCTTAATTCTTTTCTTTTGATTTGGGCTTTCGCATGTCTTTCCTTGAATGCCTTGTATTCTGCTTCGTCTTTGAACAGCGGCTCAACATGCTTGGTTGCGGAATCCGCAAGCGGATCCACGCTGTTCACCCTGTCGAGAAGCTCGCTGAGTTTTACTTCCTGTTCGCCGTCGGCCATATAGGCTGCACCGATGGCAACGAAATACTTTGAATTCTCAGGAAAAATCACTTCTTCCGGTTTGAGTTCGAGCGTTTCGATAAATCTTTTTCGAAGTTCTGAAAGATAAGTGAGCGGTCCTCCGAGGAATGCTACATTTCCTTTGATTTTGTGTCCGCAGGCAAGTCCGCTTATCGTCTGATTTACGACAGCTTGAAAAATCGAAGCCGCAAGATTTTCAATCGGAGCACCCTCGTTAATCAGCGGCTGAATGTCGGTTTTGGCAAAAACGCCGCAGCGCGCCGCAATCGGGTAGATAATGCTGTAATCTTTTGCTGCCTCGTTGAGTCCGTCGCCGTCTGTGTTCAGAAGAATTGCCATCTGGTCGATAAACGCACCGGTACCGCCCGCACAGGTTCCGTTCATTCTTTGTTCAATTGTACTTCCGAAATATGTAATTTTCGCATCTTCCCCGCCAAGCTCGATAACCACATCTGTCTGCGGAATAAGTTTTTCGACCGCAAGGGAACAAGTAACAACTTCCTGCTCAAACCTCGCACCGATTTTGTCCGCAAGGGATAGCCCGCCGGAGCCGGTTATTACAGCCTTTACCGCAATGTCACCTACTTCTGCCCGCATTTGCTCAAGCAGTTCGCTGACCTTGCTGAAAACGCTTGACATATGACGTTCGTATCTCTGATAAAGAATCTTCCCGTTATCATCGATAAGAACCAATTTTACGGTTGTTGATCCAACATCAATTCCAAGTCTCATATTTTTCCTCTTTAATATATAGTTAAATTTTTCTTGTAAAACGACAATTCGACATTTTTTTACTTTGTAATTTTAACACCAAACCCCGTTAAAAGACTGTTAAATTTATTGTTGCTTTCATTTGCATTTTGCGCGATATTTTAGTATACTGTTACACATGAAAAGTATGATTAAGAAACGAACATGGCGTGCAATTTACAGGCTGCTCGACCATGTATCTCCGATTGACGGAGACTGCGGCAAGCTATGCGGTGCCGCTTGCTGCACATGCGGCGATGAATCAGCTGAAGACCTTGGAATCTATCTGTATCCGGGTGAGGATGCGATTCACAGCCGCAAATCCGACTGGCTCGAATGGACGGTTGAAGATGCCGAAGACTACGATTTCCCCGATTCGTGGATTGGCAAAGTTTATTTTGTAAAATGCAAAGCACCCCCGCATTGTCCGCGTGAAATGCGGCCGTTTCAATGCCGTACCTATCCCCTCTCCCCGTACCTTTCCCCGGAGGGAGTTTTGGAACTTGTTTATAATGACGAAGAGCTTCCGTATTCCTGCCCTTTGATTGAGGATGAAATTCCTCTAAACGACGATTTTGTGAAGGCGACATATACTGTGTGGAAACATTTAATCCGCGACCCTCATATTTGTGATTTGGTTGAGGAAGACTCAAGGGCCCGCGACGAAGCATAGCTTCCAAAATTATGAAGTACATAACAAAAAATCGAAAACAGTCATTCTGAGATGACTGTTTTTGCTTACATATTTTCGATTTCTTTCTTGTAAAGGTGTCTCAGCATGATTACGCTGTAAGTTACTCCTAGGATTTCCGCAAGTGGGAACGACGCCCAGGAAAGCGTAACGCCGCCGATTCGGATTAAGATATACGCAAGCGGAAGGATTCCCGCAAGCTGTCTGATTACAGAACCGCACAAGCTGTACATGCCGTGTCCCGTCCCCTGAAAGAGCGTTCCTGTTATGATGCCGAACGCCGCCGGCAGGAAACAAATACTGATGATTCTCAGGGCCGGAACTCCGATGCGAAGCATTTCATCCGAAGCCTCAAACATAAGCAGAAGTTCCTTCGGGAAAAGCTGGAAAAGCACCACGCCGAGTGCCATGACGATGACTGCAATCTTCAGTGCTTCCTTGTATGCCTGCATAAGTCTGTCTTTATCTCTGGCACCGTAGTTATAGCCCATAATCGGCATCGCCCCCTGATTCAAGCCAAATACCGGCATGAATACGAAGGACTGAATCTTAAAGTATACGCCCAGAACCGCAACCGCTGTTGTCGAAAAGTCAACCAGAATCTTATTATAGAAAATAATCATAACCGATCCAATCGACTGCATTACGATGGACGGAAGACCTACTTTATAAATATCCGCTACAATTTTCCAGTCAATCTTAAAGCCTTTTACCGTAAGCGTTACCAGATGATCGCCTCTGAAAGTAATAAATGCTCCCACCGTCATGCCGCAGACCTGACCGATTACCGTTGCAGTTGCTGCCCCCGCCACGCCCATCTTCGGTGCTCCGAGCAGTCCGAAAATCAGAATCGGGTCTAAGATGATGTTGACAACTGCGCCTGTCAAACTGCAGACCATCGGTCCGATCATATTGCCTGTTGCCTGCAGAATTTTTTCAAAAACAACCTGCATATTCAGGAAAAACGAGCCGATGCATACGATTGCCATATACTTGACCGCTTCTTCATATATGTATGTGCCCTTTTCGGCATATCCGGATATAAAAATCCCCGTAAAGCACACTCCGATAATCAAGAAAACAAAATAATTCAAAAGACCGATTCGAAGCCCCGTGCTAGCCGCCTGATCAGCTTCTTCCTGTTTCTTTGCCCCTAATTTTCTGGCAATCAGTGAATTGATTCCGACTCCGCTTCCGACAGAAAGCGCAATGATAAGCAGCTGAATCGGATTTACGATTGACACCGCCGTTAACGCATCTTCACTTATCTGCGCTACGAAAATGCTGTCTACAATATTATACAGTGCATTGATTGTCATCGATAATATTGCGGGCCATGCCATTTCAATCAAGAGTTTCTTGACCGGCATAGTGCCCATCTTGTTTACATGTTCTTTCCCTTCCATCATTACCTCTTATATTTGTTTTTTTCTTATCTTGATACCACAAAGATATATTATATAATAGTATGTTTACAAATTCAAGATTTATGGTATGATATTCCTTGTGAAGTTTTGGTGATAATAAAAACTCACATTTTCGTAAGAAAGGAAACTATATGACTACAAGATTGGAAGAAATAGAATCAAGACGAATTTTCGGGATTATTTCGCATCCCGATGCAGGTAAAACAACACTGACCGAAAAGCTGCTGCTGCACGGCGGCGCCATTCGCGAAGCCGGTACGGTAAAAGCGCGGCGAAACAGCAAGTTTGCAACCTCCGACTGGATGGAAATCGAAAAGCAGAGAGGCATTTCCGTAACTTCCTCTGTTATGCAGTTTGAATATGCGGGCAAAGTGATTTCCATTATGGATACTCCCGGACACAACGACTTTGGCGAAGATACTTATCGTATTCTGACCTCCGTCGACAGCGCTGTGATGGTCATCGACGGCGCAAAAGGTATCGAAGCGCAGACTAAGAAACTGTTTAAAGTCTGCTCCATGCGCGGCATTCCGATTTTCACCTTTATCAACAAAATCGACCGCGAAACCAAAGACCCGTTTGATCTCGTGCAGGAACTGGAAGATGTGTTAGGACTCCCTTCCGTGCCTGTAACATGGCCGATCGGCAACGGACTGAATTTCGAAGGAATTTATGACATTCTGAAAAACGAGGTGCATCTGTACAAGGCAGGCAAAACGATTGCACTCGGAGAAGACGGGGTTTTCGGACCCGAACTGGAATCGGAAATCGCAGGCTATAATCTTTCCGCACTCCGCGATGAAATTGAACTGATTCAGGGTGCCGGAAATGATTTTGATTCGGATTTGATTGCAAAAGGAAAGCTCTCACCGGTTTTCTTCGGTTCGGCACTTGCTGACTTCGGAACGATTCCGTTCCTCAATCACTTCCTCGATATGTCCCCTGCTCCGGGTCCCCGCAAGACTACGACCGGGGAAGTGCTCCCGACCGACGAATTTTTCAGCGGATTTATTTTCAAAATTCAGGCAAACATGAACCCCGCGCACCGAGACAGACTGGCATTCTTCCGCATCTGCTCCGGAACCTTCGAGCGCGGCATGAGCGTACGCCTGTCGAGAACCGGCAAGGAAATGAAGCTCGCGCAGTCCACCATGCTCATGGCAAACGAGCGTGAAAACGTTGAAACCGCAATTGCAGGAGATATCATAGGAATCTACGATACCGGAAACTATCAGATTGGTGATACGCTGACAACAACCAAAGAGCCGCTCTTCTTCGAGCCGCTTCCGACCTTCCCGCCGGAACTCTTCTGTCTCGTGACACCAAAAGACACGATGAAGGCTAAGCAGTTCCAAAAAGGTGTGGATCAGCTTGCACAGGAAGGTGCCATTCAGGTTTACCGCAACCAATACAACGAGGTTGTAATCGGTGCGGTCGGCCAGCTTCAATTTGAAGTCTTCGAGTACCGACTTAAGAACGAGTATAATGCTGCTGTCCGCATGGACCGCCTTGATTTCAGCGTAGCAAGATGGATGGACACCGACGACATCGAATCCGTCAAAGACATCCTGGATTCCAGACAGATGCTGGTATTCGACCACTTCAAGCGTCCGCTGATTCTCTTTGCGAATCAGTTTACGCTCCAGTATTTCAAAGAAAAGCATTCCGATGTGAAGCTGATTGAAGCGCTGGATGTACAGAATCAATATTAAGATACAAACGGGGCTGCCTGCATTAACGGTTATTTCCGTTAATGCAGGCAGCCCCTTTCTATCTGAGTGTTCGGGGTAAACAATCTTTCGCGTGCTGGAAAAATTAGGCAATTCCCACCAAGTGCCGAAAATTGACCCCCTTTTCGTGTATTTTTGCCGGTTTTGCACCTTTTTGAGCCCGTTTCACACCGGATTTGCATCGGGGTTTTATCCTGCGTAAAAATGTTAAATTTTAGAAGGTTGAAATTTCAACGTTTTCGCCGCGTGGTGTTTTTGTAATTTTTTTACACTTGTAATTTTTCTCTCCCTTAAACGCAAAAATACACGAAGCACCCCTTGATATGTACCCAGAATTCTGGACACATTGGTATCGTGTTTAAGTTGAACACATGGATGT